>CAYYGH010000001.1:0-46358 GCA_964471405.1 uncultured Sphingomonadales bacterium
ACCACCACCCCCGCCACCGCCTCCTCCGCCGCCGACGGAGAATTTCGACACGGCGGAGTTTCGGGCCTCCACGGGGCTCGACAACATCAAGGCGATCGCGGCCTACGAAGCCGGGGCGACAGGTGAGGGCATCATCGTCGGCGTCATCGACACGGGCGTCGACCTCGATCACATCGATCTGAAGAACAACATCGACCCGCGCAGCCGCGACGTGGTGCGCTCCGGATCGGATGCCACCGCCGATGATCCCGACGGCCATGGCACCTTCGTCTCCGGCATCATCGCGGCCGAAAAGAACGGGCTCGGCATGCACGGGGTGGCGTTCCGGGCGACAATCCTGATGGAACGCGCGGATACCATCGATTCCTGCGATGACGAGTGCAAGTTCTCCGACACCGCGATCTCGGCCGGCATCAATGACGCCATCGCCAAGGGGGCGAAGGTGATCAACATGTCGCTGGGCGGCGACGGATTCGGATTTACCGTGCTCAACGCCGTGCGCAATGCCGCCAACAGCGGCGTGATCACCGTGATTGCAGCCGGCAATGATTCGCTGCCCGATCCCAGCGGCTTTGCGCATGTGGCTGCCGACAATGTGGTGCTGGGCACCGCCATCGTCGTCGGTGCGACGGATCAGAACGATGTGATTGCCGATTTTTCGAATCGGGCCGGCGACATGAAGGACATCTATCTGGTGGCGCCCGGTGTCGATCTGCGTTCCACCTGGCCGGATGATCAGCTGGCGATCGGCGACGGCACTTCCTTTGCCGCCCCGCATGTGGCCGGAGCGGCCGCCCTGCTGCTGCAGCTCTTCCCCAATCTGACGGCTCGCGATGTCGTCGATATTCTGCTGACCTCCGCGACCGATCTGGGAGATCCGGGCGTGGATGCGGTCTATGGTCACGGTCTGCTCAATCTGGAGGCGGCCGTCCAGCCGATCGGGACCACCGCCGTGCCGGCCAGCGCCGACGCCTCCGTGCGCGTCGAAACGGGAGGCAGCTTCTTCGATCCGGGCTCGGTGTTCGGGGATGCGCTGACCGAGGGCGGGCTTGACGGCGTCATCATGATCGACCGCTACCGGCGCAGCTATCTGGTCGACCTCGGATCCGGCGTGGCCCGTGCGCGCCCGGCCTTCTCGCTTACTGATACGATCGCCTTCGGCCGGCGCACCGAGGCGACCGGCCGGCATGTGGGACGCATGCGGCTTACGCTCGGCGCCCGTGTGCCGACGGCTGCGGACGTGGCGGCGGGACTGGGCGAGCTCGCGCGCACGAGTGCCCTTGACCGGCGGCCCTTCATGGCGGTGGAGGGCACGCTTCCCGGCGGGATCACCTTCACGCTCGCCCGCAACATCGCACTGGCGGAGGTGAGCGACCTGCCGGCGGATCCGGCCGCCGACCGGGGCCTGTTCGCGCGGGCCTGGCGCGGTCCACTTCAGGACGCGCTGGAAGAGAGCGTCGCGCTGCGTCTGGGGCTTGCGCTCGGCACCCGCTGGCAGCTTGCCATCGGCAGCGAGCTTGCGCGCGCGGACGGCACGGTGCCCGGGACTGCTTCGGCCACTGATCGCCTGCGCCGCCAACGCAGCGAGATCACGCTTGCGCATGTCGGCCGGCGGCTTGCGGTGGCGGCGAGCTTCTCGCATGTGCGCGAAGAGGGGCTCGTTTTCGATGCCCGTGGTGGCGGCGCGCTGGGGCTGGGGGCAGGCCGGCATCTGGGGATGAGGCTTGCCGCGCGCTGGCACCTCGGGGAATGGGCGCTGTTTGCGACCGCCTCGGTCATCCGCAGCCGGCTTGCGGCTGCGGACAATCCGCTGCTCGCGGGTGCGAGCGCGCTCGTCGCCACCTCCTACGGCGGCGGGCTTGCGCGCCGCAATCTGCTCGCGGCCGGAGACGAATTGCGGCTCGGCTATCTCGCCCCCCTCGCCGTGCGCCACGGAGCGGCGCTGTTCCGCCTGCCGACGGGCCGCGACTATGCGGCGGACCGCTTTCTGTTCGAAAACCGCTCCGTGCGGCTGGCACCGGCGCGACGCGAACGGGATCTGGAGCTCGCCTATGGTCTCCCGCTCGGCGGCGGCCTCAGACTCGATCTTGGCGTCCGGGCGCTTGCGCATCCCGGCCATGTGGCGGGTGCCGGCTGGGGCATGGAAGGCGGCATCAGACTCGGCTGGCGCTACTGATGCGAGGTCGGCCGGCGAAGGAGGTGATCATGCGGCATCTTGCGGGAATGGCAATGCTGCTTCTTCTCATGGCCTGCAGCCCGCCGGGCGGGCAGGCACCGTCCAGGAGCGGAGGAGACCGGATCATGCATGACGGCAGCCCGGACGAGGAGGCGAAGGCACCGCCGCCGGGCGCAATCCCGATCGGCGAGGACGTCTATGCGGTGCCGGTCGGCGAGCCGGATGAGCAGGGATGCCAGCGCTACCGGCTGTGGTCGCCGACGAAGATGGTGGTCCAGGCCATCCACTACCGGCGTGCGGACGGCAGCTTCACCATGCGCAAGGACGAGGCCGCCTGCATGAACAGGCGCAAATAGGAAGGGGCGCAAACAGGCGGCCTGCCCTTTCGGCCGGCGGGTCCTGCGTGCCGCCCAGCCCGTCAGGCGCGATCAGCATGCGGCAGCAGGAAGTGAATGATGGCGCTGGCGACGGGCCGGCCGCGGTCCTCCTGCCAGGCCTCGGCCGCTGCGACCACGACGCGCCGGCCCCAGCGCATCAGCCGCGCGGCGGCAAGCAGATCCTGCTCGCCTGCCGGGCGCAGATAGTCTACGGTCAGCGAGATCGGTTTGGGCAGCGCGGTGGGAAAGCGGCCATCGCGGTGCCCCGCCCGCCAGATCCACTCGCTCATCCCGGCGATCTCCAGCACCGCCCCCAGCACGCCGCCATGAAAACGGCCGGGTGCGCCGATGAATCCATTCCTAAAAGGTGCCCGGATCACAAGATCCCCGCCGCCATCTGCGGCCAGTTCCGCCTGCAGGCCCATGAAGCGGCCATAGGGGAAACCGTCGAGCGGCACGATCGCCGGCCCCGTCGATTCGGGGGAAGGGTTTGCGATCATCTCGGCCAGGCGCAGGAAGGGATCCGGGGTCATGGCCGCTTCCCTTCCTGCTCCGCTGCCTCCTTCCGGCCGGGCGGGGGGGCTGCGCGCATGAAGGTGCCGGTCGCATGGGCGATGACGGGACCGTCCGGATGATGGGCGCTGCCCCGCACGAAGGCGATGGAGCGGGTCATCCGGTAGCATTCCATGCGCGCCATGAGCGGCCGGTCGCGTTCGGCGGCACGCAGATAGTCGAGCCTGAGGTCCAGGGTTGCGATCGGCTCGAACTGCCTCATCCGCGCGAAGACGGCCATGCCGGCGGCGGTATCGACCAGCGAGAACACGGCGCCGCCGGCCAGCACGCCGGTCTCCTCATAGGCCACGAAGCGCTCGTCGTAGGGCAGCGCGAGCTCCGCCCAGTCCCGGCCGATCGCGACGAGCCGGATGCCCATTTCCGCCACATGGGGCACGGCCTGAAGATGCGCATTGATGACCGCAAGGATGTCGGTGTTCTGCTCCATCATCGCCTTCCCCAACGGTTCTCTCGCCCGCCGGTATGCCGGGACGGCGCCCCGCGGTCCATAGAATGGACCACGGACCGCACGCAACCACCTGCCCGAGATGGGGGGCAGGACCGGCGGCAGGGCGGATCTAGAAGGCCGCACCGATCCGCAGGATTACCGCATCATCGCCAAGAGGCCCCCCATTGACGCTCGCCACATAGCCGATGGACAGCCGGAAGGCGCGCCAGCTGGCGGCAAGGCCGGTCTCAAAGTCCCACTTGTTCGTGGCGAACGCCCCGTCCTCAAAGCCCGCATGACCGGTCCAGGACAGAGCGACCCGGCCATCGGCGAGGGCCGGCAGGGCATAGCTGAGGTCACCGGCGAGATAGATGTTGTCCCGGTCATTGCTGTTGGGCTGGGCGGGCACATAGTGCACCCGTGCCGTCCAGCCGACGGGGCCCTGCTCGCGCCCTGCTGCGGCGTAGAGCTCGCCATAGACGGAATCCCGACTGCCCGGAAACAGATAGACGATGCCGCCGAGATCCCAGTCCAGCCCCGCCCAGCCGAAGCTGCGGCCCACGGTCACATCCGTTTCCACATCCGCCCCCGGCACCGCCCGCTGCGAGGACGCCCAGCCCGAAACATGCCAGCCGCCCCATGACAGAGCCGCTTCGCCCTGAAGAGCGAAATCCTTGCCGTTGAGCGAAAGCCCCCGGAAGCGATAGTCGCTCACCCAGGACAGGGCGCCCGAGACGGACGGCCCGTCCTCCTGCGCGGCGGGGGCGGGGGAAACCGCCAGCATGAGCACGACAGCGATCAGCGCGAGAGCGGCTGCCGGTGATCCCCACCGTCTCCACCGTCCTCCTTCCCGTACCGCCTGCCGGAGACCTCTGTTTGCGACGCACAATTCTTCTCCGCGCATGGAATGGGGAAGGGGGAAAACGGACCGCAGAAAGAAACGGGATGCGGGCTGAATGCAGCAGTCGGGATGCCATGTCATCACCAGTCTCCCAAAACCGGACAAGAATGATCGAGCGAGGAAATGTGAGCAGACATATTCGTGTTGGATCAAGTAGTTATTGAGAAATATATGTCTGACTGTTTCTTGGTCACATTGCGTATTCCGGCGGCATCGCCGCGCTGGCGGGGGAAAGGAGCAGAGCATGTGCGGATCCCGCCCGTCCGGTGCCTGGAAGGCGCGTCCGGGATGATGCGGTGCACAAAATGCGGGCAGCGGCCTGCAGGGGGCATCGGGCGGATTTGGCATCGGGGGGGCGGGACAAAGGCAAGGCGGGATGCGAATCGGCCACAAGCATCGCGTTCGGCAGCCGCTTGCCGCGTGTGGAGGAAAGCGGCGCCCCGCCGGGACGGGCTGGAGGCGGTGTCCTGCGGGCCGGGATCGTCCGCCGGCAGGAGAAAAGGACCGGCAGGAAGCGGGAAATCTGCCGGATGCGGGGCTTGTTGCTCTTGCAATGCGGCAAGGCCGTTTCTAAAGTCCGCGCGCGCCCGGTGCCGCCTGCGCGCTCGGCAGGCCGGTGGCGGGAGGATTCGGAAAAAATCGAGCGGGGCCGGGCCCGTCGGCGTGCGGCAGGGGATGCTCCGGTTCCGGCAGAACAGGGACAAGGGAACACGGCAGATGACAACGACGGCAGTCTATGTGGCGATCGCGGCCGGCCTGCTGGCCGTGCTCTACGGCATCTGGGCCACGCGTTCCGTGCTGGCGCTTCCGGCCGGCAATGAGCGCATGCGGCAGATCGCCGGCTACATTCAGGAGGCGGCGGCCGCCTATCTCAACCGCCAGTATCGCACCATCGCGCTGGTGGGGATCGTCGTGGCGGCGATCCTCTTCTTCACCCTCAAGCTCTGGGCCGCGCTCGGCTTCGTGATCGGCGCGGTGCTCTCGGGTGCGGCCGGCTACATCGGCATGCTGATCTCGGTGCGCGCGAATGTCCGCACGGCCGAGGCCGCGCGCCAGGGCCTGCAGCAGGGGCTGTCCACCGCCTTCCGGGCCGGTGCGGTGACCGGCATGCTGGTTGCCGGGCTCGCTCTGCTGGCGGTGGCCGGCTACTATGCCTTCCTCACCCTCGGGCTTGGCCTGGAGAGCAACGATCGTGACGTGATCGACGCTCTTGTGGCGCTGGGCTTCGGTGGCTCCCTGATTTCGATCTTTGCGCGGCTCGGCGGCGGCATCTTCACGAAGGGTGCGGATGTGGGGGCCGATCTCGTCGGCAAGGTCGAGGCCGGCATCCCGGAGGACGATCCGCGCAATCCCGCGGTGATTGCGGACAATGTCGGTGACAATGTGGGTGACTGTGCGGGCATGGCCGCCGACCTGTTCGAGACCTATGTGGTCACCGTCGGCGCCACCATGGTGCTGGCGGCCATGTATTTCGGTGCGCAGGCCGGCGAGCTGATGGTACTGCCGCTGCTCATCGGCGGCATCTGCATCGTCGCCTCCGTGATCGGGACATTCTTCGTGCGCCTGGGGGCGAAGCAGAACATCATGGGCGCGCTCTACAAGGGCTTCATCGCCACCGCCGTGCTGTCGCTGATCGCCATCCCCTTTGCGATGGACTGGGTGCTGGGCGATCTTGACCGCAGCTTCACCCTCGATGCGGCAGGCATCACCTTTACCGGCTGGGATCTTTACTGGTGCGTCATCACCGGCCTCGTGATCACCGGGCTCATCATTCTGGTGACCGAATACTACACCAGCACCTTCTATCGCCCGGTGCGCACCATCGCGCGCGCCTCCGTCACGGGCCATGCGACCAACATCATCCAGGGGCTCGCCATCTCGCTGGAATCGACGGCGATCCCGGTGCTCATCATCTCGGCCGGCATCATCGTCACCTACATGCTGGCCGGTGTCATCGGCATCGCCTTTGCGGCGACGGCGATGCTGGCGCTGGCGGGCGTCGTGGTGGCGCTCGACGCCTACGGTCCGGTGACCGACAATGCCGGCGGTATTGCCGAGATGGCCGAGCTGCCGGATGAGGTCCGCAACCGCACGGATGCGCTGGATGCCGTCGGCAATACCACCAAGGCGGTGACCAAGGGCTATGCGATCTCGTCGGCGGGGCTGGCGGCTCTCGTGCTGTTCTCGGCCTACACCGCGGATCTGAAGACCTTCTTCTCGGGGCTTGAGATCGACTTCTCGCTCGCCAACCCCTATGTGGTGGTGGGTCTCTTCCTCGGCGCGCTGCTGCCCTATCTCTTCGGCGCGCTGGCGATGACCTCGGTGGGCCGGGCCGGCGGTGCCGTGGTCGAGGAGGTGCGGCGCCAGTTCCGGGAGAACCCGGGCATCATGGAGGGCAAGGTGAAGCCCGACTATGCCCGTGCCGTGGACCTGCTGACCAAAGCCGCCATCCGCGAGATGATCACGCCCAGCCTGCTGCCGGTGCTGGCGCCGATCGTCGTGTTCTTCGTGATCGATTTCGTGGCCGGGCGCGCGGCAGCCTTTGCTGCCCTCGGTGCGCTGCTGCTCGGTGTGATCGTCTCGGGGCTGTTCGTTGCGATCTCCATGACGGCCGGCGGCGGTGCCTGGGACAACGCCAAGAAGTTCATCGAGGACGGTCAGTTCGGCGGCAAGGGCTCGGAGGCCCACAAGGCCGCGGTGACGGGGGATACCGTCGGCGATCCCTACAAGGATACGGCGGGTCCGGCGGTCAACCCGATGATCAAGATCACGAACATCGTGGCACTGCTGCTGATCGCCTTCCTCGCGCACGCCGCATCCTGAGGCGGCGGCACGGGGCGGCCCAAGGCGGCCGCCAGGACGCATCCCGGGGCCCGGTCGGAACCATCCGGCCGGGCCTTTTTCCGGTCACCGGTCACCGGTGATCGCGGATCGATGGAAAGTTGCCGGCAGGGGCGCGCCGGCGGCCCCATCAGCAGGTCTGCCCCGTCCTCACGTCATCCGCCGATTTGACGGCGGATCCAGCGGGAGGCGAAGCAGCCGCAGATGTCGGAGCCGTCACGCATGGCGGCTGGATTCGCCGCTTTCGCGGCGAATGACGAGAAAGAAAGCATGACGCGCCGGCACATTTTCCTCCTTCACCCGCCGGCTTGACATTCCGGCGCGCGCTCTTTTTTCGCGTCACCCGCCGCCCTTTCCTTTCTTGTCATCCGCTGCGTTCTTCTCATCGTCATCCGCCGGCCAAGACCGGAGGATCCAGCGAAAGGCGGAGACAGCACCTGCCGCCAGGGATACCCTGCCCGGCAGCTCCATCGGAAAGTGGGGTCAGCCTCATGCATCGGAGACTGTTACATCCGCCTGCTGGATTCGCCGGTTGAACCGGCGAATGACGCCAAGGGGGAAGGCGTCACCGGCAGGCGTGGCTTCCTCTGCCGGCGGGTGGCGTTTGGAGAGAGGGGGGCGGTTGGGCTGATCGACCGACCGCTTTTTGATCCGTGGGTTAAAAGACCGGGAACCGATGCTGCCTCCTGACGAGCGGTGGCGGGAGCCGGCGAGCGGGGATCGGCGAGCGCCGGCTGCCCCCGGCCCCTCTCAGACCTTGAGGATCTGCTTGCCGCGGTTTTCGCCCGTGAACAGGCGCAGGAAGGCCCGTGGCGCGTTTTCGAAGCCCTCCATCACGTCCTCGCGATAGACGAGGCGGCCGTCGGCGATCCAGCGGGCGAGCCGGCGCTGGACCTTGTCGAACTCGGCGGCGAAATCCGTGACGATGAAGCCCTCCATGCGCGCCCGGCGCAGAATGAGGTTGAGATAGCGCTTCGGGCCATAGGTGTCGCGGGTGTTGTACTGCGAGATCGCGCCGCAGACCACGATCCGGGCATGATGGGCGATGCGTGCCAGCACCGCATCCAGGATCGGGCCGCCGACATTGTCATAGAAGATGTCGATGCCCTCGGGCGCGAGCTCGTCGAGGCGGGCGCCCACGTCCTCGTTTTTGTAGTCGATGACGCCGTCGGCCTTCAGCTCCTCGCGCAGGAAGGCGCATTTCTCGGGCCCGCCGGCGATGCCGATGACCTTCAGCCCCATGATCCGGCCGAGCTGGACGACGGTCGAGCCCGTCGATCCGGCGGCCGCCGAGACCACGAGCGTCTCGCCGGCGGCCGGCCGGCCGATCCGCATCAGACCGAAATAGGCGGTCAGCCCCGTGATCCCGAGAATGCCGAGGGTTGCCGTCGGCGGCACGCCCTGCGGGATCTTGCGCAAGATTCGCGCCGGCACCACCGCCAGCGTCTGCCAGCCGATGAGGCCGACGACGAGATCGCCCGGGGCGAAGCGCGGATCACCGCTGGCCACCACCTCCGCGACCGCGTTGCCCGGCATCACGCCGCCGACCTCGGTGGGTGCGACATAGTCGGCCAGATTGTCCATCCAGGAGCGCTGGGCCGGATCGAAACCGAGCCAGCGCACGCGGACCTTCACCTCGCCCGGGCCCGGCTCGCCCACCGCGCGCTCTTCGAGGCGGAAATGCTCCTCGCCCACGGGCCCGCCGCCCGGCCGCTTCGCGATCACCCATACCTTCGCCGTTTCAGACATGTCGGAACCTTTCCCGATCGAGAAGATCAACGCGGATCATGATCGCCCGGTGAAGAGTCGAAGATGTCCGGGCCTGTCGGAGTCCGGCATAAACCGGGCCGCATCGAAAGGCCAGCTGCCGGTTCCGAAAGCGGATCTTCATGCCGAAGGGGGAAATCGGTAAGAAAGGAGATCGGAAGCTGAAAAAAAACCTCTCCCCATCATGGACTGGACGGGGAGCAGGGCACGCATTCGGGCCGGCCGCTCAGGCTGCACGTGGCAGCGCACGATCCTCTCGCGTCTTCTTGCAGCCACGCCGCTGATTCGAGCCGAAGAAGGAGGTTTTCCTGAATTCCTCCAGCCCCATTGTCTCAAGCGCTTCGCGCACTGCTTCCTGAAGAAGCGCTTTCAGCTTGTTCTTGTCCCTGATCATGGCCAAGGCCTCATTTGCGATACTGCATAACGCAGCAGTGCCAACTCTCATGCACTAGCATCAAGGGATTAATAGATGATTTCCCTGTTCCTGTGCAAGGGCAATTGCTGGGAATTTCGTGTCACATGCCGTTTCCAGATTTCCTCGGTCACGGCAAGCAAACCGCTTGCTCATTTCGTGATGTAAAGCCAGGCGCCACGCATTTCCAGAATCCTGAAGACTCCTCTCCGTTCAAGAGAGTCACGCAAGGTTTTGAAAAACTGGCGATCGGCCGGACTCCGGAAGTGGAACTTGATGTGGGGGGCGACCATCTCCGTTTCTGAAAGCTTCAAAATTCCGTCAAGGAGCTCGGTGAGAACTCTTTCATAGTCCTCAAGCGGTCTGTCCCCAAAATCCAGTCGTGGTGAGAGCACCAGATGGCGGACACGCAGAACCATTCCGTCATAGCCGGGCAAGTGGGTTCGATTGACCTGACAGACGGCCTGGTAATGACCATCAAGAAAGAGGGAAACAACTCGTGCCCGGTCTGCAGGGGGTGCTTCTTCTATCAACTCCTCCAGAACCGGCAGAGCATCACATGCATAATCTTCGAACTCTTCGCCGAAGCTGACACAGGCATCCTGCCATTGCCGCACGAGCTGGTCCCAGCTTCCATCAGTTTTCTGAAGATGGCGCAGTGTCATGGCCAGACCCCTCCACCAGCCGTTCCTTCCCACCCGAAGCCCGTTTAGCTGGCGGGGAAATTCCGGGTCAAGCAGTCAGCCGGGGGCAGATGTTCCGTTTTTTCGGGACCCCACGGGCCGGCAGCCGTTTGGGGGCGCTTTTCTGCTCCATCCTTTGGGGCCGTGGGAAAAGGGCGGGGCGGGGATACCGGTCGGAGGAAGGCTAGCGGGTGGCTCTGCCCATGTTGCGCTCTGCTGGATGGGAGGCGGGAGCAGACTGGCACTGCGACCGTCTTCTGCCTGGGGTGCCATGGCGGCTCCGCCCGGCCGGGGCGTGCTCTTGCATTGCGCGCATTGGCCGGGCTTTACATGGCCTGCGGCTTGTCGCTATGTGGCGCCGCGGCAGGCAGGGCAGGGCTCGTTTCGGAAGGTGGGCAGCCCCTCTTCCTGCCGGCGGATGGGGCGTAGCCAAGCGGTAAGGCAACGGGTTTTGGTCCCGTGATCGCAGGTTCGAATCCTGCCGCCCCAGCCAGACCTCATGCAAACCGCACCCCGATGGGCCGGCCGCCCGGATGAAGGGCGGCGCTGTGCGACAATGGGGGATGCGCGCGCGGAAGCATCCCCCCGCCTGCCCGGGCGGGCCTGCCGGAAAGGTGCCGCGCGTGCTGCCCGGGCAGGCAGCAGAGCGCTTGCAGCCGACCGTCTTTCCTCCCGCAGCGCCGGCGGCGCCTTGGTGGACGTCTTCGACAAAGTTCGACAAAGAAAGAGGGCTTTTGCCGAAGAGCGGCCTCGGCGGGCACCAGCCGTTGCCGGGCGGGGAAAGGCCCGCCTCGGGCCGGGGGCCTCAAGAGCAGTCCTTCGGCCGCAGCCGCCAGTGCCATCCGCCTGCCCATGCATGCCGCGAAAATGAAGATCCCCCGCGAACCGGGAATGGTCCGCGGGGGCTCCAGGCTGAAGGCTCCAAGGCAAGTGGGTCGGAACAGGGGGAACGTCGTGGTTCCTTCAGCCCAAAGTCGCTGCCGGCCTGTTGGCCGATCACATTGCCCATGCACTCGCAGGCGATCCTACTCAAGTTGTGGACATCTGTCGCATCACATCTCTCTCGCGGCCGTTCACAATCGCGTGAGGAAGCCGATCTGCCGGCCGGATGCCGCCCGATCACCTCACTCTTGCCGGCCGCCCGGGGCGGATGGCCGCATTTGTCTCTAGGCAAGAGGGGCATTCTTGTGGTTTACCTCCTCTCCGGCTCCGGAGAGGACGGGCCCCGGGAGGGCCGGGCATCCTGCCGTCCGGGCCGTCAGGGAAGAGAAACCGAAGGGGAGAGAACGGGACCATGGGGACCGCGACAGGGACGGACGCGAGAAATGGCGACATCCTGGGCCATCCGCGAGGGCTGTGGTGGCTGTTCACCATCGAGATGTGGGAGCGCTTCGCCTATTACGGCATGCGGGCGCTGCTGGTTCTGTATCTGACCAAATTCTTCTTCTTCAGTGACGAGTTTTCCTACGGGCTCTACGGTGCCTTCACCTCGCTCGTCTATCTGACCCCGCTCGTGGGCGGTCTGCTGGCGGACAAGTATCTCGGCCAGCGCAAGGCCGTCGGCTTCGGCGCGATCCTGATGGCGGTCGGATATTTCCTGCTGTCCTACGGTGGCCCGGCTCCCCAGCCCGTCCTGGTCCATGACGGGCACAGCTATCCCATGGAGATCGTGGAAGAGGGCGACCACGTCCAGCGCTATGTGCTGCTGGAGGATGGCCGCCATGCCCTGCGTCCCAATTCGGACGGGGCCATCATCGTCGAGAATTCGGACGGCAGCGTGCTGCCCGCGGAGCTTGAGAAGGGCAGCTACCGCTTCGATGCCAAGCGCGATCCCTTCTGGGTGGACATGATGTTTCTGGCGCTGGCGATCGTCATCATCGGCAACGGCTTCTTCAAGCCCAACATCTCGACCATGGTGGGGGCGCTCTACGGGCCGGGAGACGGCCGTCGGGATGGCGGATTTACGATCTTCTACATGGGGATCAATCTGGGCTCGATCTTCTCGACGATCCTCAGCCCGCTGATCGCCGTCCAGTTCGGGTTCGCCTACGGCTTTCTGTCGGCCGCGATCGGCATGGCGCTCTCCTGGATCATCAACGAGATCTCGACCAGAAAGCTCGGCGACCTCGGCGCGCCGCCCGATCCGGAGCTGCTCAAGCGGCCCCTGTTTCTGGGCTTGAACCGGGAATGGACGATCTACCTGCTGGCGCTGCTTTCGGTGGGCTTCGTCTGGCTGCTTGTTCAGTATCAGAAGATTGCGGGCACCTTCCTGATCGGCTCCACCATCGTGGCCTTCATCGGCGTGGTCGGATACTCCTTCATCTACTGTTCGCGGGTCGAGCGGGACCGGATGCTGGTGGCCGTCATTTTGACCATGTTCTCGATCCTGTTCTGGGCGCTGTTCGAGCAGGCGGGCTCCTCGCTTACCCTCTTTGCCGAACGCAACACCGATCGCGTGATCGAGATCTTCGGCTGGACCTACGAGATGCCGGCCGGGCAGGTGCAGGTCTTCAACCCGCTGTTCGTGGTGCTGCTGGCGGTGCCGTTCAGCGTGATGTGGACGCGGCTTGCCGCAAAGGGGCGCGAGCCCTCGACCCCGGTCAAGTTTTCGCTCGGCCTGATGCAGGTGGGCCTCGGATTTCTCGTGCTGGTCTGGGGCAGCCAGATGTCGGTGGGACCGGATTTCAAGGTGCCGCTGATCTGGCTGGCGCTGGCCTATCTGCTGCACACCACCGGCGAGCTGTGCCTGTCGCCCGTCGGCCTGTCGATGATCACCAAGCTGTCGGTGCCGCGGCTTGTGGGGCTGATGATGGGCGTCTGGTTCCTGTCCAGCTCGCTTGCCCAGTATGCGGCCGGGCTGATCGCCAAGCTGTCGGCCGTTGAGACGGTGGGAGGTGAGGTGCTGGATCCCGGCAAGGCATTGGCCACCTATCTGGACGTGTTCTGGACGATCGGCCTGGTGGCGGTGGTGATCGGGGTGTTCCTGTTCCTGATCTCGCCCCTCATCCGCCGGATGATGCATGGCGTGAACTGAAACGGACTTGGGGGCGTTCCGCCCCCGGTCGCACCACCCGGCAGGGAGAGCAGGCCTGCGGCATGCGCCGCACCCCCGTTTCCCACGCCGGAGAAGGGGGATGGCCGATGCGGCCGGCCTTGCCCCGCCCCTTCAGCGATGGTTTAGTTGTCTGGAGGGGCGGCGCGCGCTTTCCTGCCGTCAAGATGCGGTGCGACGGCGTGGGCCCATGCCGGAAGGCGGGGCCGTGCAGTCGCCGCGGCCGGGTGCAGGGCGAAGGGAGGATGAGGCAGATGAATGTCCTGGGCAGAGCGCAGGTGGTGGTCAGTGCCGCCCTCGCGCTGGTGCTGGCGGCCTGTGCGGCGGAGGTCAACATCGCCACGCAGGCTCCCGTAGCGCAAGGCAAAGCCGGCGGGCAGGAAAGGCGGGCGGCGGAGATGCCGCCGGAAGATCCCTATCCCTCCCGCTATCGGCCGGCCGAGCACGCCCCCTTCGTGATCCGCAACGTTACCATCTGGGATGGACGCGGGCATGAATGGAAGAAGGGGGCGATCTATGTCCGCGACCACCGCATCGTCGCTGTCGGCCCCGAAAGCGAAGTCCGTGTTCCCGATGGCGTGAAGGTGATCGATGGGGCGGGCGGCTATCTCACGCCGGGAATCATCGATGTGCACAGCCATCTGGGCGTCTACCCCTCGCCTGCGCTTCGGGCGACATCCGACGGCAACGAGATGACCGATCCCAATACCGCCGAAGTCTGGGCCGAGCATTCCGTCTGGCCGCAGGACCCGGGCTTCATCCGGGCGCTGGCCGGCGGGGTGACGACGCTGCAGATCCTGCCCGGCTCCGCCAATCTGTTCGGCGGGCGCTCGGTGGTGCTCAAGAATGTCCGGGCACGCACCGTCCAGGAGATGAAGTTTCCGGGCGCTCCCTATGGGCTGAAGATGGCCTGTGGGGAAAATCCGAAGCGGCTGTATGGCTCGAAGGGGCGCAAGCCGTCCAC
Organism: uncultured Sphingomonadales bacterium; assembly: GCA_964471405.1. Classification (GTDB taxonomy): domain Bacteria; phylum Pseudomonadota; class Alphaproteobacteria; order Sphingomonadales; family Rhodothalassiaceae; genus J084. Next base: position 14,174 of record CAYYGH010000001.1, read on the forward strand.
GCGCATGGGCAATTTTGCCGGCTACCGCAGCGCCTGGATCAAGGCGCAAGAATACAAGCGTCAGTGGGATGCGTATCGCCGGAAGCTTGCCAGGGGCGAAAAGGCCAAGCCGCCCAGGCGGGATCTCGAACTTGAGACGCTGGCCGGCGTGCTCGAGGGGAAGATCCTCGTCCACATGCACTGCTACCGTGGCGACGAGATGGCGCAGGTGCTCGATATGGCACGCGAGTTCGGCTACCATGTCTCGGCATTTCATCACGCGGTCGAGGCCTACAAGATTGCCGACCTGCTGGCCGCCGATGATGTCTGCGCCGCCATGTGGGCGGACTGGTGGGGGTTCAAGCTCGAGGCCTATGACGGCATCCGCGAGAACATCCCCTTCGTGCACAAGGCCGGAGCCTGCGCGATCGTCCATTCCGATTCCGCCATCGGCATCCAGCGCCTCAATCAGGAGGCGGCCAAGGCCTGGGCCGACGGCCGGCGCGCAGGGGTGACGATCTCGAAGGCCGAAGCCTGGAAATGGCTCAGCTACAATCCTGCGCGCTCTTTGGGCATTGCGGATGTGACAGGCAGTCTTGCACCGGGCATGGCCGCTGATCTTGTGCTGTGGAACGGTGACCCCTTCTCCGTCTACACCAAGGCGGCCCAGGTCTACATCGATGGCGTCAAGCAATGGGATCTGAGCGATCCTGGCTATCAGCCGGTCAGTGACTTCGAGCTTGGCCAGCCCGGGGAGGGAGACGCGAAATGAGGCGGGAGACAGGCACGAAGATGATGACGCGCCCGTGCGGCCGTGGGGGCATGGTTCTGATGGCCGCACTTCTGTTCATCCTGGGGCTGGCGGAGCCGGTTCTGGCCCGGGATGTCCCGGCGCGCGGGCGCGGGGTGGCGATTCTGGGAGGGCGGATCGTCACCGTCGGCCCGCAGGGCGTGATCGAGGAAGGCAGCGTGTTCATCGGCAGGACCGGCCGGATCGAGAAGGTGATTGCGGGCACGCCCCGGACCATTCCGCGCGGCTACATGCGGATCAATGCCCGTGGCAAATGGGTGACACCCGGAATCTTCGCCGCCTTCAGCCGGTTGGGTGTGGTGGAAATCTCGCTTGCCCGCTCAGCCAATGACGACAATGTCGAAGGAGGGCCCCTTCATGCCGCCTTCGACATTTCCTGGGGCGTCAATCCGCGGGCGACCAGTATCGCCATCAACCGCATTGCCGGAATCACCCGGGCTGCCGTCTCGCCGGCAAGGGGCGACAATGTCTTCGCCGGTTTCGGGGCGCTGATTCATCTGGGGATCGCCGACGACATCGTCACGAGAAGAAAGGCTTTCGCCGTCGCCTATCTGGGTGATGCGGGAGCCGAGGTTGCCGGCGGCGCGCGCGGTGGTGCGGTGGTCTATCTGGTGACCGCGCTGAAGGATGCCCGGCGCTATGCGAAGCTGCCGGCCGAGGCCGTCTTCGATGGCATCATTCCCCGCGTGGATGCCGAGGCCCTGGGGCCGGTGGTGCGGGGCGAGGTGCCGCTTGTCGTCCATGTCTCGCGCGCCAGCGACATCACCCAGCTCATTCGTCTGAAGACCGAAATCCCGACCCTCGATCTCGTGATCGCGGGCGGGGAGGAGGCCTGGCTGGTTGCCGACGAGTTGGCGAAGGCGAAGATTCCGGTGATCCTGCACCCCTTCGCCAATCTGCCGCGCAATTTCTCGATGCTGGCCGCAACCCAGATGAATGCCGGCCGGCTGGAACGGGCGGGTGTGCTGTTTGCGATCGCGGATACCGAGGCCGACGCCCACAACCCGCGTCTCATTCCCCAGTATGCGGGCAATGCGGTGGCCAATGGTCTCAGCTGGGCGGGCGCGATCCGGGCGATCACCCGCAACCCGGCCGTCATTTTCGGGGTGGACAAGGATCTGGGTTCGCTGGAGGCCGGCAAGATCGGCGATGTCGTGGTCTGGGACGGTGATCCCCTGGAAGTCACGACCCGGCCGGAGGCGGTGGTGATCGCCGGTCAGCTCATGCCGATGGTCTCGCGGCAGACGGAGCTTCGGGATCGCTATCGCGATCTCAAGGCTTCCCGCCCCTTCGGCTACATCCGCTAGCACGCAGGATCCGCCAAGGCGCAAGGCCCCTCTTGCCCGGCGGCAGGGCATCGGCCGTCTTTGCCCGGGATGGCCGGAAGAGCGCCGGATGCCCCATGCCGCGCGGCAGCCCCATCTTCCTTCTTCCGGTCTGCGGACGATGGCCATGGCCGTGGCAGGGGCCGGAAAGAGCAGGGGGGCTGCGCCGGTCCTCCGGCCGGTATCTGTCTGCTCACGGATGCGTGCCGGCTCATGCTCGTGGTTTTCCTGTTCTCCTCCTGCCGGTTTCGTTGCTGGCGGCCGTGGTGCGGAAGGCCTAAAATGGCGGACGGCTGCGGCCCATCCTTGTGCGCGGCCGCATGCCGGCGGCATCTGGGAGGAGATGAAGATGGCGGATCGCAACATGGAGGCGGTGGAGGCCGGCCGCTTCGACTACATCATCGTCGGCGCGGGCTCGGCCGGTGCGGTGATCGCAGCTCGCCTGTCCGAGAAGCCGGACAACCGCGTGCTGCTCCTGGAGGCAGGGCCGGCTGACCGCAGTCCCTTCTTTCACATGCCGCTGGGCTATGCCGAAACGCTCAAGTCCACCCGCTACAACTGGCAATTTCCCACCGCACCCGATCCGGGCACGCAAGGGCGCGTTCACAAATGGCCCCGGGGCAAGGCCCTTGGCGGGTCCTCCTCGATCAATGCGATGATCTACATCCGGGGCAACCCCGGTGACTATGACGCCTGGCGCCAGCTCGGTTGCGTGGGCTGGGGGGCCGAGGATGTGCTGCCCTATTTCAAGCGCGCGGAAGACTATGAGCATGGAGCCGTGCCCGGTCACGGCGTAGGCGGGCCGCTGCCCGTGCGCGAGCCGGCCTATGTGCATCCCTTCTCGCCCGTTATTCTGGAAGCCTTCGCCCAGGCGGGCATTCCGCGTCGCGATGATTTCAATGTGGGCGAGCAGGAAGGCGCCGGCTTGTGCCAGTTCACCATTGCGCGCGGCCGGCGGGCCTCTACCGCGCAGACATACCTCAAGCAGGCGCGCGGCCGGCCCAATCTGGCGATCGTGACCGAGGCCCTGGCCCGGCGGGTGGTGATCGAGAACGGCCGGGCCGTGGGGGTGGAGTATCAGCGCAAGGGCCGGCGCCATCTGGCGCGGGCCGAGGGTGAGGTGATTCTCTGCGGTGGTGCCGTCAATTCTCCCCAGCTGCTGGAGCTTTCCGGAATCGGCGATGCCGAGCGGCTGCAGGCGCTGGGCATTCCCGTCGTCCGGCACCTGCCGGGGGTGGGAGAGAATCTGCAGGATCACTTCAGCGTGGGCCTGTCCTGGGCGTTGAAGCCTGGAACCCCCTCCATCAATGCGGATGTCCGCGGTCTGGGGCTCTTGCGCGCCATGATCCGCTATCTGCTGCGCCATGACGGGGTCATGGCGGTGGGGCCGGCCCATGTGACGGCCTTCGCCCGCACGCGCGAGGATCTGCTGTGGCCGGACGTGCAATACCACGCAACACCGGCCAGTCTGGACGCCGAAGCCTATCAGCGCAACGAGCTCGTCTTCCACAAGGAGCCGGGGGTGACGGTGGCGGTCTGCGTGTTGCGGCCGGAATCGCGGGGCAGCATTCACGCCGTCAGTGCGGACCCGGAGGTCTATCCCGAGATCCGCCCCAACTACCTGGCTGCGGAAAGCGACGGGACGGCCACTGTCGCCGGCCTCAAGCTTCTGCGTCGGGTGTTTTCGATGCCGGCGATCACGCCCTACATCGATCATGAGCGCGAACCGGGAGCCCAGGCACGCAGTGACGAGGAGCTGCTCGCACTCGCCCGGCGCATGGGCACCACGATCTACCATCCCGTGGGCACCTGCGCGATGGGCCGGGCCGAGGACGAGATGAGCGTTCTCACCCCCGATCTCAAGGTCAAGGGCGTGGCCGGCCTGCGGGTTGCGGACGCCTCGATCATGCCGCGGCTGGTCTCCGGCAATACCAATGCTCCCGCAATCATGATCGGCGAGAAGGCGGCCGACCTGATCCTCGGGCGCGAACCCCCCGCCGGCGAGCCCTGGCCGGAGGATCCCCGCAGACGGCGTCCGGCCGCCGCCTGACTTTTTCGCAGCCTCCCGGTGGTCCGTGGTTGACCGGCATTCCAAATTGCCGGATACTTGCCTTTCCTAGCAACCCGAATACGGAGACTATCCTTGACGACTGCATCACCCGGGGACACGGTCCGCGTCCATTATACCGGCAAACTGGAAGACGGGCAGACCTTCGACTCATCGGCCGGTGGCGAGCCCATCGCCTTTCAGCTCGGTGCGGGACAGGTGATTCCCGGTTTCGAGGAAGCCGTCGTCGGCATGGCGCCCGGCGAACGCAAGACGGTGACCCTCGATCCCGACCAGGCCTATGGCGAACACCGCGACGATCTGGTGTTCACCGTGCCGCGGACCCAGTTTCCCGAGGACATGACGCTGGAAGAAGGCTTGCGGGTCACGGCGACGACCCAGTCCGGCCAGCAGATCGACATGACGGTGGTGAAATTGGCGGACGACGCGGTCACGCTGGACGCCAACCACCCTCTGGCCGGCAAGACTCTCGTTTTTGATATCGAGCTGGTCGAGATCGCCGCGGCCTGACCAGGCGTCCATCGCGAGCAGGCGGATGAGGCACGCGGATGCCGGGAAGGCATCTGCGTGGAGGGTATTGCTGCGCCTGCTCTCCTTCCCGCGAGGATTGGGAGGTGCGCACGCCTCTCATGCCTTGGCAAAGGAGCTGGGGAGCAACGGCGTGGGCGAATCTTTCTGCCCCCCCATGACCGTGGGCGAGAGGGAAGGTGCGCCCCTTGCGGGACAGCTTCTTGCAGGCAGGGTGCGCCCATTCATTCCTCGACGGGAGGGCGTCTGAGCGCTCCGCGTCCGTCCTTCGGCATTTGCAGGGCTGGTGGCGGATCCTTCCTCTCGTCATCCGCCGGCAGATGCGGTGAAGTCATCCGGGAAAAGGAGGCAGGCGGCACAGCCGCGGCTTTGCCCTTCCTCCCCCTCTTGCAGGAGGATGGATCCCCCTTCCTCGATCGGGAGGGCCGCAGGCGGATCATGACTGCTCTTGCGCGCAGCCGGGCGGATCTCCGCGCTTCCGGATCCGGTTCACGGCTCGCCGCAGGCGCTGCGATAGGCCTGCATGATGGCCTCGCGGGCCGTTTCCGAGATTTCCGTACGCAGCAGCAGCCGCTCAAGAATGGTGATTCCGCCATCTTCGATGAAGGCGGCGACCATTTCGATGTCGACAGCAAGGTCAACGGCAGCCGCCAGGGCTGCGAAAAAGACCCGCGAACTGCCCAGAGCCGCATGATTGAGCAGCGTGTCGGCATCGAGCAGGCCGTGGGTCTTGCGTTCTGTGAAATAGGCGAGAAGGGCGTCATCATCGGCCGCTTCCAGCAGCGAGAGAACCACGCGGGCACGCGCCTCGCTGGCCAGATATCCCGTCATGTCGATCGGCACCCCGCTCTTGTCGCTGAGCAGGATGGCAAGATGCTCGGCAAGCCGGCCGATCCGCTCCGCCTGCCGGCCGAGGGGGCTCTGCCAGGCCGGAGATCGTTTTTCCGGCGCCTCGTCCGGTGGCAGCGTGATGGCATCAGGAGAAGGAAGCGTATCGAGGGCCGCGGCCAGGGCCTGCCGACGGGCGGGTGAGAGGTAGTCGGCCGTCTCCACCAGCTGGCGGAGCATGGCCAGAAGCCGCGTGACGAGCTCCTCCTCCTCGCCCCGTGTCAAGGCGGATGAATCTGGCAGACCCTCCTCAGACACGCGGAACCCTTTCCCGATCTGCTGCCGGTCGCCCTCATGTAAACCAAGGGGGAAGAGCGAACAAGCATGGTGTGGTTCGGGGAAGGCGGCATCAGTCAACCGGCGAGGGCCGGCGGGCCGGATGATCCTCACCATGGAGCACCGCCTTCATCCATAACCGCAGGGCCCGCTGGGCGGCCGTCTGCCGGGCGGTCTCGGGCCATTCGGCCTCCACGGCCTCCAGATCGGCCGCATGATCGACGTCATGGAGCGTGCGCAGCAGGGCGGGAGCCGGGATGCCGGCACGGGCCGCCGCCGTGATGAGGGCTTCCCGAACGCGCCCTGATCCCCCGTCATGGTGGCGATCGAAGGGAGCGGCCTGCCAGACGGCAGGTGGCAGCACGATCCGGCTTCCCAGACACCAGAAACCGCCATCGGCCGCCGGTCCGATCACCCAGTCCCGACGGTGGAGGGCCGCGGCGGCCGCCTCCAGATCGGCCCTGGTGATCTGGGGGCTGTCGGCTCCGATCATCAGCGCGCGCCCGTGAACGGTCACCAGCGCCTGCAGGACCCGGTGAAGACGCTGCGCCAGATTCCCGCCGCCACTGTAGCGGGCGGGAAAATCCCGCCACAGGGGATTGCCGCACCCGGCACGCTCCGCCACCACGAAGCGCGCCTGCCAGTGGGGATGGGCGGCCAGAAAGCCGTGCACGGTTTCAGCCGTGGCGCGCACGGCCTGCCGATAGAAGGCCAGGGCCTTCTCGGCACCGATCTCGCCGGCAAGCCGGCTTTTGACAGCGGACAGCCCCGGCGTCTTGACGAAGATGGCAATCACGCCGCCGCTCATGGTGATCATGCTCCCGCCCGGACCAGACCCAGCCGCCGGCCCAGCAGGCTCCAGGCGAAGGGCAGGGCCTGCCGGATCCACAGATACTGCCGCCATGCCGTCAGCCGCAGCCAGCCCCGCTCACGATAGCCCCGCGCGCTGGTCACGAGAGGGACCGGAATGCGCCGCACGGGGATGCCGGCCAGATGGGCCCGCCAGACGAAGACATGATCCTCCCCATAAGCGACGTCTTCCGGAAATCCGCCAAGCTGCGCCCAGATCGCCCGGGAAACGGCCAGCCCCTGATCGCCGAAGGGAAGGCCGAGCAGCCGCGCGCGTGCATTCCCGCCCCAGGCGTTGAGCCGCATGAGCGCCGGACCGTCACGGCCGAAGGCCAGATCGAAGAAGAACAGACTTGCCGGCGCGCGCGCAAAGGCGGCGAGCAGATGCCGAAGATGGGTGGCCTCGACCGTGCAGTCCGCATGCAGGAACCACAGCAGGGGCGTGCGGGCCGCCCGGGCGCCGGCATTGAGGCTGCGGGCGCGCGAGCCCTCCGCACGGCCCATGACGGTCAGATCGGGCGAGATCGCCTGCAACCGCTCCCGGAGCCGCCGGAAGGCCTGCTCGTCACCCGGTGCGACCGGGACGATCACCGTCAGCTCGCAAGGATGCACGGATGCGGCTTCCATGTTCGCGGAGTCCGGCCGCAAACGGCCCGACCCGGGCGGGTGGTCAGCAGCAGCCACCTGGCGCCTCGTCGGCGGATGGTGAGCGATCGGCCTCCCGACAGGGAAACAGACCGTAGTGGCGGCTGCGATCCCCGATCACCGTGAAGTGGGGAGCATAACGGGTCTCGGCCAGCATGGCCGCCGTGTTCCCGCAGACGGGAACCGCCCGCCCCGTCTCGAAGAGATGGTGATCATCCAGCATGAAGGCATGAGGATGATGGGGAATGCTGCCGTGATAGCGGGCGACCTGGCCATAGTCTTCACAGCGATCCTCAAGCGGGAGCTTGAAGGCGCGGATTGTCATCGAAAAGAAGGGAATCGGCCCCAGGCGCTCCGCCAGCTCCGGATCCTCGATGGTCACCGGCCGGGCATTGACCACACGATAGTCCGCACAGCCGAGCTCCGCCAGCAGCCGACGGAAATCCTCCAGATAAAGGGCACCTCCCAGACACTCTCCCACCAGGACGGGATCCTTGGCCAGGGACTCGGGCAGCCGCCGGCCGGCGAAGATGTCCGCAAAATACAGCTCGCCACCGGGCTTGAGCACGCGGAAGATTTCGGAAAAGACGGCGCGCTTGTCGGCAGACAGATTGATCACGCAGTTCGAGACCACGACATCGACACTGTCATCCGCGATACCGGCGGCGGCCAGATCCTCGATCAGCCCCTTCACGAAGCGCACATTGGGTGTCGCATAGCCGAAGCGATCCATGTGCCAGGCGACATAGTGATTGGCCACCTGGAGCTGGGAATCCGTCATGTCGATGCCGATCACCCGCCCGTCGGGACCGACCAGCTGGGCGAGCAGATAGGAGTCACGGCCCGCGCCACAGCCCAGATCGACAACCGTGCAGCCCTCAAGAAGCGGCGGAATCGGCGAGCCGCAGCCATAAAAGCGGGCCTGAACCTCTTCATGAACATGGGCGAGCAGGGCCTGCAGATACCGTGGCATGGCATCCGTCGGGCAGCAGGCACTCGTCTTCAGGTCGGCGCTGGTCTGGAGAGTCTTGCCATAATATTCCTGCACGAGCTCCCGGCGATCCTGCGCGGCGGTTTCCGGCCGCGCAGCTTCCGGGACCGCCGGCGTGGCACTGCCATCCGCACCCATCCGCATTCCTTTCCTCTTGCCCGCACCACCACCGTCTTCCGCCATCTTTCCATGGCGAACGGTGCGCATGATGATCACGTCCAAGCCTATCGAAGGCAGGAAGCGGTTTGAAGGGGCGGACCGGCCACGTCTCTTCACAATTTCGTGAGCGGGCGGTCCATCTTCGCCCACCCCGGGCGGATGGGGAATGCGGAGGCTCGGGCCGCGCTCAGTCTTTCCTGTCCTCCTCGGGAGAAGAGGCCGCCATTTCGGCCTCGATCCGGCGCATGCTCCGGATGGCTTCCCGCACCCCGGTCGCGCCGCCGAAGATGAGCATGATGAACAGGAACAGAGGCGTGGTCCGGGCCAGCTGGTCGATCATGTAGCCGATCACGCCGCCGACCGCAAAACCGGAGGCGACATCCGCGCTCAGACGCAGCGCCATCTGCAGGCCCAGCATGCGGCCGCCCCGCCCGGCGCGCAGCCGCATCCGCCCCCGGCCTTCGCGGGCGGCCTTGAGCGCGGCAATGCGTGCCCCCAGATCATCCGGGGTCTGGCCGGTGTCGGGATCCGGTGGCGGCTGGTGGTTCTGCTGCATGGGTGACCTGTTCGCATTCTGCCCGGGACGGCCCCATGATGCCAGAGCTTGCGCCTTGCCAGCAACCGCATCCGGAGGCTAGGGGAAAGCGGCCGGCAAGGGCGGCCGGGAAAGGCGATGATGGCAACGGCTGCACGGGACAGGAAGAAGGCGCGTGAACGGGCTGCGGACAGGGGTGCCGTGCTCCTGCTGTCCGGCGGCCTCGATTCGGCGACCTGCGGGGCGATTGCGCAGGATGCGGGTTTCACGCTCCATGCCTTGAGCTTCCGCTACGGCCAGCGCCATGCGGCCGAGCTGGCGGCGGCGGCCCGGGTGGCGGAGCATCTCGGTGTCGCCGAGCATCTCGTGATCGACATCGATCTCGCCGCCTTCGGAGGCAGTGCGCTGACCGATCCCGCCATCGCCGTGCCGAAGGGCCGCCAGCCGGAGGAGATGGCGTCCGGCATCCCGGTCACCTATGTGCCGGCCCGCAATACCGTCTTCCTGGCCTATGCGCTGGCGCTGGCGGAGGTGCGCGGGATCGGCGACATCTTCATCGGTGTCAATGCGGTGGACTTTTCCGGCTATCCGGACTGCCGCCCCGATTTCATCGGCGCCTTCGAGATGACGGCCAATCTTGCCACCCGCATGGGTCGCGAGCACCCCGGCAGCATCCGCATCCACACGCCGCTGATCGCCATGACGAAGGCGGAGATCATCCGCACCGGCACCGAGCTCGGCATCGACTACGGCCTGACCGTATCCTGCTACGAGGCTGATGAGGCCGGACGCGCCTGCGGGGCGTGTGATGCCTGCATCCTGCGACGCGAGGGCTTTCGTGAGGCCGGCATCCCGGATCCCACCCGCTATCGCGACTGATCGGGACGGATCGAGATGGCCCGCAGCTACACGGTCAAGGAGATCTACAAGACGCTCCAGGGCGAAGGCGCCCAGACCGGGCGTGTGGCCGTCTTCTGCCGCTTTGCCGGCTGCAACCTGTGGTCGGGCCGCGAGGCGGACCGGTCGTCCGCCGTCTGCCGCTTCTGCGACACGGATTTCGTCGGTACCGACGGAGCCGGCGGCGGGCGCTTCGCCTCACCCCAGGCGCTGGCCGCGGCCATCGCCCGCTGCTGGGAAGAGGACTGCGCAGCGGGAGGAGAGGCCGAGCCGCTTGTCGTGATGACGGGGGGCGAGCCCCTGCTGCAGCTTGACGAGGCCCTGATCGCCGCACTGCATGCCCGCGGTTTTGCGATCGCGGTCGAGACCAACGGCACCATCGCAGCCCCCGCAGGCATCGACTGGCTCACCGTCAGCCCCAAGGCCGGCGCTCCCTTCGTCCAGCGTTCAGGTGACGAGCTGAAGCTCGTCTTCCCGCAGGAGGGGATGGACCCGGCAGCCTTCCTGGATCTGCCCTTCCGCCACTTCTTCCTGCAGCCCATGGACGGGCCGCGGCGCGCCGAGAACACCGCCGCCGCCATCGCCTACTGCCGGGCGCATCCGCGCTGGCGCCTGTCATTGCAGACGCACAAGCTCATAGGCATTCCCTGAAGAAAGGGCCGGCGCATCCGATTCCCTCTTGGCCCATGCGGCCGTGCTCCGCTATGGAGCGCGCCATGAGCAAAAAGAGCCATATCCGCAATTTCGCGATCATCGCGCATATCGATCACGGGAAGTCGACATTGGCCGACCGCCTGATCCAGCGCACCGGCGCGCTTTCCGACCGGGAGATGCGCGAGCAGGTGCTGGACTCCATGGACATCGAGCGCGAGCGCGGCATCACCATCAAGGCCCAGACCGTGCGCCTCGTCTACAAGGCCGCCGACGGTGGGGAATACGTCTTCAATATCATCGACACGCCGGGGCATGTAGATTTCAGCTACGAGGTCTCGCGCGCGCTGTCCGCGGTCGAGGGGTCGCTGCTTGTGGTGGACGCGACCCAGGGGGTGGAGGCCCAGACGCTCGCCAATGTCTATCAGGCGATCGAGGCGGACCACGAGATCCTGCCCGTCCTCAACAAGATCGATCTGCCGGCTGCCGAACCCGAGCGAGTCCGGCGCCAGATCGAGGATGTCATCGGGCTGGATGCCGAGGATGCGCTCATGGTCTCCGCCAAGACCGGCGAAGGCATCGACGCGCTGCTGGAGGCGATCGTCCAGCGCCTGCCGCCGCCCGAAGGCGACGAGACCGCGCCCTTGAAGGCGCTGCTGGTGGACAGCTGGTATGACCCCTATCTCGGCGTCATCGTGCTGGTGCGCGTCTTCGACGGTGCGCTCACACCCGGCATGCGCATCAAGATGATGGCCAGCGGTGCCGAATACACGGTCGACCAGGTGGGTGTCTTCACGCCGAAGAAGGTGAAGGTGGACCGGCTTTCAGCCGGCGAGATCGGCTACATCATCGCCGGCATCAAGGAGGTGGCCGACACCCAGGTGGGCGACACGATCACCGATGCCCGCAATCCCACGCCCGAGCCGCTTCCCGGCTTCCGTCCGACGCGCCCTGTCGTCTTCTGCGGGCTGTTCCCGGCCGATTCGGCGGACTTCGAGCGCCTGCGCGAGGCACTTGCCAAGCTCAGACTCAATGATGCCGCCTTCAGCTATGAACCCGAGACCTCGGCTGCGCTCGGCTTCGGCTTCCGCTGCGGCTTTCTCGGCATGCTGCATCTGGAAATCGTCCAGGAGCGGCTGCGGCGCGAATTCGATCTCGATCTCGTGACCACGAGTCCCTCGGTCGTCTACCGCGTGCACATGACCGACGGGACGGTCAGGGAACTTCACAATCCGGCCGACATGCCCGATCCCGTCAAGATCGCGAAGATCGAGGAGCCCTGGATCGAGGCCACCATCCTGGTGCCGGACGAATATCTGGGTGCCGTGCTGAAGCTGTGCGAGGACCGGCGCGGCGTGCAGAAGAATCTCACCTATGCGGGCACGCGGGCGATGGTCGTCTACGAGCTGCCCTTGAACGAGGTCGTCTACGACTTCTATGACCGGCTGAAATCCGTCTCGCGCGGCTATGCGAGCTTCGACTACCAGATGGCCGGCTACCGCGAGAGCGATCTGGTCAAGCTCACGATTCTGGTCAATGGTGAACCGGTGGATGCGCTTTCGCTGCTCGTGCACCGCTCCCAGGCCGAGCGCCGCGGGCGGGCGCTGGTCGAGCGGCTCAAAGAGCTCATCCCCCGCCATCTCTTCAAGATCCCGATCCAGGCGGCCATCGGCGGCAAGATCATCGCCCGCGAGACCATCCCGGCGCTCAGAAAGGATGTGACCGCGAAATGCTATGGCGGCGATGTCACCCGTAAGCGCAAGCTGCTGGAACGCCAGAAGGAGGGCAAGAAGCGCATGCGGGCCTTCGGGAAGGTCGACATTCCGCATGATGCCTTCATTGCCGCGCTCAAGTCCGGGGAATGAGCGTATTGTCGCAGGGCGACACCCATTCCCGCCGCTTTAGCTGTTCATTAACGCTTCTTTCCTAGCGTCCCGTATTGGAGCAATCCGCAACGGGCATCCTCGGGTCGGGGGTGCAGCATGGTCGTGCAAGAGGGCAGCTTCAAAAGGAGCGGGATCGTGACGAACAACGACAACAGATGGTCACAGCTTCGCGAGCGGGTGGTCCGGGCCATCACCGTCCGCAATGCCCTGCTGGGAATCGTCGGGTTTCTGGTGATTCTCGTCGTCTTCTACGGGGCCGTGGCGGCGCTCGATGCGCGCCGGGCCGAACATGAGGCCGAACTGCAGACGACATTGGGCAAGATCTACGAGAACATCTCCAATGCCGCCCAGGCTCTGGCCATGGAGCGGGGCGTAATCAATGTGGGGCTCGGTTTTTCCGACGTTCCGGATCCGCAGTTTGCGAGCATGGCCAAGGAGGCCCGCGCGGCATTCTCGGCCCACTATGCGAGTCTTCAGTCTCTCATTGAAGAGCTGCCGGCCTTTCCCCATGAGCAGGAGATCATCGGTGCCGTAAAGGAGAAGATCGCGGCTGTTGAGGAATTGCGTCCGCAGGTGGATGCCGCGATGTCCACCACGGCCGACAATCGGCCGCGGCGGGCTGATCGCAAGTTTTTCTCGGCCACCACCGATGCGATCGAAAGCCTGTTGAAGCTGTGGTCCGCCCTTCAGAACAATTTCCCACCGGTCAAGCCTGATGTGGCGGCCAATTTCCAGCTGGAATTCCTGCTTGCGCGCATGGCGGAATATTCCGCGCGTGACTGGGCCACGGTGGGCAATGTCATGGCGGCGGGCAAGCCGCTCAACAGCCTGCAGCTCCAGCTGCTGTCCACATACGGCGGCTATGTGCAGTCCGCCTGGGGGGATGTGAAGGCGATTGCGAGTTCGGACTATGTGTCCGATGATGTGGAAGGGCTGCTGGATGATGTCGAGAACACCTATTTCGTCGATTTCGCCGATGTGCGCGACCAGGTCTATGCCGCAGCCGAGGTCGAGGAGCCCTATCCCTTTTCGGCCATGGAGTGGGTCCAGAAGGCCCGCGAGGCCCTGAAACCTCTGGCGGCCTTGGCGAGCAAGGCGGGGGAGAGTGCCGCCATCGTGGCGGAGGCGAATGTCTCGACCCAGCAGCGCTATTTCTGGCAGGATGTCATTCTGCTCGTGATCACGCTCGGCATCGGCGGGCTTGCCTTCTGGACGGTGACATGGCGGGTCGTGCGGCCGATCGGGCAGTTGACCGAGAACATGAAGGCGCTGGCTGCCGGCGATCTTGACGTCGAGGTCGTCGGGCTCGACCGCCATGACGAGATCGGCGAGATGGCGCGCTCCGTTCAGGTGTTCAAGGAGAACGCCATCGAGAAGATCCGTCTGGAGGAAGAGCAGAAGCGGGCCGAGGAGCAGCGCCGCCGGGAGCGCGAGGAGGCCGAGCGTCGTCAGCGCGAGATGGAGGAAGAGCAGCGTCGCCGCGAGGCCGAGCGCGAGGAGGCCGAACGCCGGCGCCGGCGCGAGGAGATGCTGCAGCTGGCCGCCCAGTTCGAAGAATCGGTCATGCATGTGGTGGACAGCCTGTCTGCTGCCTCGAACGACATGGAGCGGGCCGCCCGCGAGCTGACGGAGACGGCCGAGGATACCACCGCCAAGTCTTCCGTCGTCGCCACCACCGCCGAGCAGGCCACCAATGCGCTTCAGATGGTGGCCAGCGCGGCGGAAGAGCTGTCGGCCTCCGTGCGTGAAATCGCCCAGCAGACGACCCAGTCCAGCAAGGCGGCCAAGGATGCGGTGCAGCGCACCGAGGCGGCGGCCAAGGATGTGCGGGAGCTGGTGGAAGCCGCCCAGCGCATCGGCGAAGTCGTCAATCTGATCAATGACATCGCCGAGCAGACCAATCTGCTTGCTCTCAACGCCACGATCGAGGCGGCGCGGGCCGGCGAGGCGGGCAAGGGCTTTGCCGTGGTCGCCAGCGAGGTGAAGTCCCTCGCCAATCAGACGGCCAAGGCCACCAGCGACATCTCCGCCCAGATTTCCGACATGCAGGCCGCCACCAACAAGGCCGTTCAGGCGATGGAGGCGATCCAGAAGATCATCGCGGATATCGACGAGACGGCGGTCTCGATCGCGAGTGCCGTCGAGCAGCAGGATGCCTCCACACAGGAAATCGCCCGCAATGTCGCCGAGGTTTCAGCCGGTGCGCAGGACATCGCCCGCGACATGCACACCTTGAACGAGGGTGCGGCCACCACGGGCGCAGCCGCCAATCAGGTGCTGGGGTCGGCCGAGAAACTGGCCCAGGAGTCCCAGACCCTGCGCGAACAGGTGGAGCAGTTCCTGGCCCGCATCCGCGCCGCCTAGGCGCTGCCTCCAGGAGGCAGGAGAAAACCGTCTCCCGGCGGGAGGACGCATGCGAAGGAAGCACTGGCGGGCGGAAGAGAGGGCCGACTCCCGGCCCGGCAGGGACTGGCCGGCGGCAGCGGGAGCCTGATCGTTCCGGATCGCAAACGGGAGCTCATGAGGCGGACGGGCCGGCCACCGGTGTGGTCGGCCCGTGTCTCCATTTTCCGTGTAGGAAATGTCGGCGCACAGGGAAATTCAGGCCCGGGATGCCTGTGCCCGTAGTTCATTCCGCCATGGCCGCCACCGTCTCAGCCGCCGTTTGCGGGAAAGGCGAGCGCCCTGGCCCGGGCGAGCACGGCCCGGAAGGCTTCTTCGCTCAGACGGCCGGTGTTCATGTTGTAGCGTGAGCAGTGGTAGGAATCGACGAGCCGGTAGCGTCCCAGCACATGGGTCGTGCCATGAGCAAAGGGATGGGCGGCCAGCCGCACACCGAGGGCACGCAGAACGGCATCATGAGCGATGCGCCCCAGGGCCAGGATGACACCCAATCGGGACAGGGAGGCAATGCGTGCCCGCAGATACGGATTGCAGCGGCGGATTTCCGCAGCGGTCGGTTTGTTGGCCGGGGGCACGCAGCGCAGGGCATTGGTGATCATCACGCCGGTCAGGCGCAGGTCGTCATGCCCGTTTTCGTCGTAATGTCCGCAGGCCAGCCCGAGAGCAAGAAGAGCCGGGTAAAGCACGCTGCCGGCGGCATCACCCGTGAATGGGCGACCGGTGCGATTTGCACCCTTCAGCCCGGGGGCAAGGCCGACGATCAGAAGCCGGGCATCCTCATCCCCGAAGCTTGGCACGGCGCCGTTGAAGAAATCGGGAAAGCGCCGGCGATTCTCATGCCGATAGGCCACCAGCCGCGGACAGCGACCGCAATCGGCGGGCGGCTCCGGACGCGCTCCCGGCTCGCTGACCTTGTGACCTTTTGCCGGAACCCCGTCTTCTGCGGCCGCCACCGTGCCTTCCACCGTCATCTCCCCAAGCCGTTTCCTGCTTATGTGCAAGCTGCGGTCTTCACCCCCTGCCGTCGGAGGGAGCCGCCGCCTTCACTCTTCTTCCGGGAACTCGCCTGCCAGCTCGTCCGCCATGTCCTCGGCAGACTCGTCCATTTCCAGCTGCTCGTGATCGTCATCCTCCAATGCGCGGGCGGGACGACGCGGACGCAAAAAGGCGTCTCCAAGCGTCTTGAGTTCGAGGAAGTGATCGGCCTGCCGGCGCAATTCATCGGCGATCATCGGCGGTTGGGTGGCCGTAGACGAGACCACCGTCACCCGCACGCCGCGCCGCTGGACGGATTCGATCACCCGGCGGAAATCACCATCGCCTGAAAACAGCACCACATGATCGACGTGCTCGGCCAGATTGAGCATGTCCACGGCGATCTCCACATCCATGTTGCCCTTTACCCGGCGGCGGCCATTCTCGTCGGTGAATTCCTTAAGCGGCTTGGTGACCACCGTGTAGCCATTGTAGTCGAGCCAGTCGATCAAGGGACGGATGGGCGAGTAGTCCTGATCGTCGGCAATGGCCGTGTAATAGAATGCTCGCAGAAGCCGCCCGCGTTCCGAGAAGAATTCCTTGAGCTTGCGATAATCTATTTCCAATCCCAGATTACGCGCAGTAAGATAAAGATTGGAACCGTCAATGAATACGGCAATACGTTCATCCTCGTAGAACATGCTCTCGCAATCCTTTCCTGGTATCATTCATGGTAAATGAACTCTCTTGATGACAATTCATTTTTGGGAACAGAGCCTGTGTGCGGACAGGTTTATCCGCGGGGAGGGAGTCATGTCAAATGACCTGTGGTCTCTCGCCTGTTGCGGGCTTTCGCCTTCACGCGCCGCCGGCTTGAGCGGCGCTCGGAGGAAGGCGCTTCCTCCTTCTCGACGAGGGCGAGCCGGATCGCGCCGGTGATGGGTTCGGCTTCAAGAAGCCGGACCTTGAGGGCATCGCCCAGCCGGAAGACCTGCCCCATTCGCCGCCCCTCCAGCAGATGGCGTTTTTCATCGAAGGCATACCAGTCGGCTCCCAGAGCGGAGATGGGGATGAGGCCGGTGCCACCGGAAGGCTCCAATGTCACGAACAGGCCGAAGCGCGTCACGCCCGTGATCCGGCCACGCAGGACGGCTCCCACCTGTCCTTCCAGATAGGCGGCAAGATAGCGGTCCTGACTGTCGCGCTCGGCGGCTTCCGCGATCCGCTCGGTGGAGGAGATGTGGGCGGCAATCTCGTCCAGCCGATCGAGCGGCATCTTCGTAAAGCCGGCATCCGCAAAGCCCAGGGCGTGCAGCAGGGCCCGATGGATCACAAGGTCGGCATATCGCCGGATCGGGGAGGTGAAGTGGGTGTAGCGTTTGAGCGCCAGCCCGAAATGGCCCTGGTTTTCGGGATCATAGCGGGCCTGCATCTGCGTGCGCAGCACCACCTCATTGACAAGCCGCTCATGCGGGGTGCCGCGAAAATGCCGCAGCACGCGGTTGAACATCCTGGGCGTGATCGTGCCGGCCCGGGGCCAGTGATAGTCGAGGGACTCCAGGAATTCGCGCAAAGCCTCGACCTTCTCGGGCGCCGGCGGTTCGTGCACGCGGTAGATCAGCGGCAGGCCGTGGCGCTCCAGCTCTTCTGCGGCCGCCACATTGGCCGCAATCATCATGTCTTCGATCACGCGATGGGCCTTGAGCCGGGCGCGTGGTCGGACATCCGCCACCCGTCCGTCCTCACCCAGAATGATCTCGCGCTCATCCGATTCGATCTCCAGGGCACCCCGCCTGTGGCGTTCGCGCGCGAGCGCCTGATGGGCGGCATAAAGCGGATGCAGCACGCGATCGCAGAAGGCGCGATCGACGATATCCGGCCGGCCGTCGATCACGGCCGCCTCGACCTGCTCGTATGCCAGATTGGCGGCCGAGCGCATCACGGCGCGCACGAAACGATGACGGCGCTTGCGCCCCTGGGCGTCGATCCAGATGTGCACGGCCAGACAGGGGCGGTCCACACCCGGCATCAGGGAGCACAGATCGGCCGAAAGCGCCTCGGGCAGCATGGGCAGAACACGATCGGGGAAATAGGCCGAATTGCCGCGCGCATAGGCCTCTTCGTCCAGAGCCGATCCGGGACGCACGTAATGCGCAACGTCGGCAATGGCGACAATGAGATGCCAGCCGCCGGGATGATCGGGATCGGGCTCGGCGAAGACGGCATCGTCATGGTCGCGGGCATCGGCCGGATCGATGGTGATCAGCGGGACATTCCGCAGATCTTCCCGCCCTTCCAGCGTGAAGGGGCGGGCACGCTCGGCCTCCCGCAGGACGGCAGGCGGAAAGCTGGTGCGCAGGCCGTATTGATGTATCGCGATCAGCGAAATGTGGCGGGGATCGCTGACATCGCCATAGCGCTCCCGGATCCGGGCCCGCTTGAGGCCATGGTAGCGTCCCCGTCGCTGGGGGAGAATTTCGGCCAGGACCAGCTCGCCATCGCGGGCGCCGCCGGTGTCCTCCGGCCCGACGACGAATTCGGTGCGCTGCTTGCGGGCGACCGATATGACCCGTCCGCCCAGCTCGCTGCCGTGAAAGACGCCGAGTACGGTCTTCGGCGCACCTTCGAGGACCTTGACGATGCGCCCCACATAGCCGGGCTCGCCTTCGGCAGGCCGCAGGCGCACCAGCACCCGCTCGCCCACGCCTACCGCCGGTCCCGCCCGGCCCTTCGGCGGGGCGAGATGGATGGACGGGGGCGGTTCGGGCCGCTCCCAGTGAACGGGCCGGGCCGCAAGATCGCCGAGCTCGTCGATACCCGTCACCTCCACCACCATCACATGCGGCAGCCGGTGAGCCAGCCGGACCGCCCGGCCTGCGTCGCGGGTGACCACCCCTTCCTCCTCCAGCTGGCGCAACAGACCCTTGAGCTGTACCCGCGCCGCGCCTTTCAGGCGAAAGGCGCGGGCGATCTCGCGCTTGGTGACCTTGCCCTCGGCGGTTTCCAGATAGGCGAGCAATTCCTCACGCGTCGGAACGGCCCCCTTGCGCACAGGCTTGCGGGGACGTGCCGGCCGGCGGCTGCGGGAGGCGGATGGCGATCCGGATGAAGACGACCTGCTCATTGCCCCCGTCTGCTTCCCGTCCGGCGCCCGCTGCCGGTCGCCTGCCGGCGTTTGGCCTCCAGCAGAGCGAGCGCCTCATCCAGACCGATGGTCTCGGGATCCATGTCCTTCGGCAGACTCGCATTGATGCGGCCCTGCTTGACATAGGGGCCATAGCGGCCGGATCGCAGCTCCACCGGCTCGCCGCTTTCCGGATGTTCGCCCAGCACCCGGATGACGCCCCCGCGCCCGGAACGGCGGGCCGTCTTCTCGGCGATCAGCTGAAGGGCGCGGTTCATCCCGATGGTGAACACCTCTTCCACATCCGCCAGATTCGCATAGACGCCCTGATGGGCGACATAGGGGCCATAACGGCCGATTCCCGCGATCACGGGCTCGCCGGTTTCAGGGTGCCGGCCGATTTCCCGCGGCAGGGCAAGCAGCCGACAGGCGAGGGCAAGATCCACATCGGCCGGGTCGATACCCTTCGGCAGGCTCACACGCGCCGGCTTGTTTCCATCTTCGCCCGCCCGCTCCACATAGGGGCCGAAGCGGCCCGTCTTGAGCCAGATCTCGCGGCCGGTCTCGGGATCCGTCCCCAGCAGGCGCTCGCCCGATTCGGACTCCTGATCGGCGGCCGGGGCGCCGTTTCCATCGGCGAAGCGACGCGTGTAGCGACATTCGGGATAATGCGAGCAGCCGATGAATGCGCCAAAGCGCCCGACCTTGAGCGACAGCCGCCCCGTGCCGCATTCCGGACAGGCGCGCGGATCACCCCCGTCCTCGCGGGGCGGAAAGAGCATGGGCGCAAGATAGTCGTTCAGCCGCTCCAGAATCTCGGCCGTGCGGATCTTCATCACCTCGTCGGTGCGGCGCGAAAAATCCCGCCAGAAATCCGCCAGCACCTGCCGCCAGTCCTTTTCCCCGCGGCTGATGGCATCCAGCGCCTCTTCGAGCTCGGCGGTAAAGTCGTATTCCACATAGCGGTCGAAGAAGCTCTCAAGAAAGGCGGTCACCAGCCGGCCCTTGTCCTCCGGCACGAAGCGGCGCCTTTCAAGCCGCACATAGTTGCGCTCCTGCAGGACCGAAAGAATGGTCGCATAGGTCGAGGGGCGGCCGATGCCGAGCTCTTCGAGCTTTTTGACGAGACTTGCCTCCGTATAGCGCGGCGGCGGCTTGGTGGTGTGCCTGTCGGCATGGGCGTCAACAAGAGCAAGGGGCATCTCCGGTGCGAGAGACGGCAGACGGCCGTCTTCACCGCCTTCCTCCTCGCCATTCTCGTCACGGCCTTCCTCGTAGATGCGCAAGAAACCGGCAAAGCGCAGGACCTGCCCGCTGGCCGCCAGCTCCAGAGAGCCGTCCCGGCTGGTGATGGTGACCTTCGTCTGCTCCAGCTCGGCGGCAGCCGTCTGGGAGGCGATCGCCCGTTTCCAGATGAGCTCGTAGAGGGCCGCCTCCCTGGGGTCGAGGAAGGGGCGCACGGCCTCGGGTGTCAGCGCGGGGTTGGTGGGCCGGATCGCCTCGTGCGCTTCCTGGGCATTCTTGGCCCGGGCGCGAAAGCGGTGGGGATGCTCGGGCACATATTCGCGACCCCAGCGTTCCGCCAGATGGCTGCGGATGGCGGCGATCGCTTCGGCGGCCATGGCCACGGAGTCGGTGCGCATGTAGGTGATCAGACCGATCGTCTCGCCTGCGACGGTCTTGCCCTCGTAAAGAGACTGGGCGATGCGCATCGTCTCCTTTGCGCCAAATCCCAGTTTGCGCGCGGCCTCCTGCTGGAGGGTCGAGGTCGTAAAGGGCGGTGGCGGCATGCGGCGCACGGGGCGCCTGTCCACCGAACGGACATGAAGGTCGGCTTCCTTGAGGCGGGCGAGAAGAGCCTTCGCGGCAGCCTCGTCTTCCAGAGCGAATTTTTCGAGCTTGCGTCCATCCACCGCCACCAGCCTGGCACGGAAACTTTCCTCGCTGCCGGCAGGAGCGAGGACGGCCTCGACCGTCCAGTAGTCGCGCGGGCGGAATTGCTCGATTTCGATCTCGCGCTCGCAGATCAGACGCAAGGCGACCGACTGCACGCGCCCGGCCGAGCGCGCACCGGGAAGCTTGCGCCAGAGAACGGGAGAAAGGGTGAAGCCGACGAGATAATCCAGCGCCCGACGTGCAAGATAGGCGTTGACCAGCTGCTCGTCGATCCCGCGCGGGTTGGCCATCGCTTCGCGAATGGCCCTGGGCGTGATTTCATGAAAGACGACGCGCTGGACATCCTTGCCCTTCAAGGCACCCCGCTTTTTGAGGATTTCGAGGACATGCCAGGAGATGGCCTCGCCTTCGCGATCGGGGTCGGTGGCGAGAATGAGGCGGTCAGCCTTTTTCGTCTCCTCGGCGATGGCGCGAACATGCTTCTGGGCCTTTGGGTCGATCCGCCAGGTCATCTTGAAGTCATGCTCGGGATCCACCGACCCGTCCTTGGCCGGCAGATCGCGCACATGGCCGAAGGACGCGAGTACCTTGGTCCCGCGTCCCAGATATTTGTTGATGGTTTTGGCCTTTGTCGGGGATTCGACGACAACGACGTCCATTGCGCTCCAATCATGCGATGATCGCGCCTGCGGCCGGTGGCGGCTCCTGCCCGCGGCACCCTGCCCGGCCACGCTTCTTGCGATTGGAGCTAATGGGCCGCATGCCGCCTGTCAATGACGGGAGGGCCGGGTTCACTCGGCCTTGCGGACGACCCGGCCGCCCGGCAGGCGTTCGAGAAGGCCGGCGATCTCCAGCTCCAGAACCGCGGCGGCCACCTCCGCCGGATCGGCTCCCGTCTCGCGCACGAGGGTGTCAAGGGTGACCGGGGTAAAGCCGACAAGGGCGCGGACGGCCGCCCGCACGCGCTCGGGGGCGGCCTTCGGCTCCTGCGGGCCTGCGATGGAGAACGGCCCCTCGCGCTCCGGCTCGGCGGCCGGAGGGTGGATGTCCGCCAGCACGGAGATGACATCGGCTGCGCTTTCAGCCAGATGCGCGCCCTGCTTGATGAGGCGATTGGTGCCGGCGGCCCTGGGGTCGAGGGGCGAACCGGGCACGGCGAACACCTCGCGTCCCTGTTCGCCCGCCAGCCGCGCCGTGATCAGCGAGCCCGAGCGCGCAGCCGCCTCGATCACCACCACGCCCAGGGCCAGGCCGGAAACGATGCGGTTGCGGCGGGGGAAATGCCGGGCGGTCGGCCGTGTTCCGAGAAGCGCCTCGCTCAGCAACAGACCCTCTGCACCGATGCGGTGGATGAGCGCGGTATTCTCTTTCGGGTAGGGCACATCAAGACCGCCGGCCGCGACACCGATGGTGCCGCGGGCAAGAGCCGCCTCATGGGCCGCAGCATCGATTCCGCGGGCAAGGCCCGAGACGATCACATACCCCGCCTCGCCCAGCGCCACCGCCATGCGCCGGGCCTGTTCGCGCCCCGCGGCGCTGGCATTGCGGGCACCGACGATCGCAACCGTCGGACGATGCAGCAGATGCCGGTGGCCCTTTGCAAACAGGACCGCCGGCGCATCCTCGATCGCGGCCAGGGGGGCGGGATAGTCCGCATCGCCCAGGACGACGAGTGCAATCCCCTCGCGCGCAGCTTCCGCCTCGATCCGCTCGGCCTGGCGCCGTGACGGGATCTTGAGCGGCCGCTCCCGCCCACCGCGACGGGCAAGCTCCGGCAGGGCGTCGAGAGCCGCACGCGCCGAGCCGAAGCGCGCGATCAGCGTCCGGAAGCCGATCGGGCCGACCGTTTCCGTATGTGCCAGGCGCAGCCGGGCCAGCCGCTCTTCCGGAGCAAGCGGCACGGCGTGACGATCGGATGACGGGTTCTTGCGCATCGTGGTGCCCCCCTTTCTTCATGGCCCCCGTGGCGTGCCTGCCCCCTAGTCTTCGTTCGCGGATGGCTTGTCCTCGCCCGCCCGCTGGCCGATGCGGGGTTCGGTCCCCGCCAGGAGACGACGAATATTGTCCACATGCTTCCAATAGATCACCACCGCCATCGCGAAGGCGAGCAGCGGCAGTCCGCGCGGTCCCCACAGATAGGCGTAAAGCGGAGTGAATGCCGCCATCACCAGGGCGGACAGGGAGGAGATCCGGAACAGGATCGCCACCACGAGCCAGGTGAGGGCGGAGGCCAGCCCGACCGGCCAGGAGATGGCCGCCATCAGGCCGAGGAAGGTCGCCACCCCCTTTCCCCCCTTGAAGCCCAGCCAGACCGGATAGAGATGGCCGGCAAAGGCGGCCGCTCCGGCCAGCACCGCCCATTGCGGGGCCAGCTGCAGCCCGATCCAGTAGGCGACGGCTCCCTTGGCGGCATCCGCAATCAGGGTCAGCAGCGCGAGCCCCTTGTGACCGGTGCGCAGCACGTTGGTGGCCCCGATGTTGCCCGACCCGATGCGCCGGATGTCCGGGCCGCCGGCCAGGCGCGTGAAGATCAGCCCGAAGGGAATCGCACCCAGCAGATAGCCGGCGAGCGCGACAAACGCGGCTGTAAGCAGGGAACCGTCCATGGTGCTTCCTCCCCGGTCCTCACCCCTTCGGGGCCGCAAGACCGCGGCGGTCAAACTGGACGATGCCGCCGACCATCGTCAAGACGGTCCGTCCCATGACGGGCAGGCCGTCAAACGGCGTATTGTCGGTTTCGGCCACCAGGCTTGCGGCTTCCACGCGCCAGGGCTCGTCCGGGTCGAAGAGCACGAGATCGGCCGGTGCCCCCACACTCAACCGCGGCCTTTCCAGGCCGAAGATGCGGGCCGGATGGGTCGTCAGGCGCCGCCAGAGACCGGCAAGATCGAGAAGCCCTTCGCGCGTGAGGGCCAGGCTGAGCGGCAGCAGCGTCTCATAGCCGATGGCGCCGGGAGCCGCCTCTTCGAAGGGCAGACGCTTGTCATCCTCCCCAAGAGGGGTGTGGGCGGAGGCGATCACCGCGATGGTGCCTTCGGCCACGGCCGCCTGGACGGCAAGCCGGTCGTCCTCGCTGCGCAAGGGGGGATCAAGGCGGGCGAAGCTGCGGTATTCGCCGACGGCCATGTCGTTGAGATGGAAATAGGCCGGGGTCGTGCCGGCGGTGACCGGTGCGCCGTCTTCCTGCAAGCGGGCGAGGGCGCGCACGCCTTCGGCCGTGGTCAGCGGAAAGAGGTGAACGGGTTCTCCGGCCAGCCGGGCGAGTCGCGCATCCCGTTCGATCTGGATGCATTCGGCCTCTGCGGGAATGCCGGGAAGACCCAGGATGGCCGCCATCTCGCCCTCATGCATCACGCCACCTGCGGCAAGCTCCGGCTCCAGCGGCAGGGAGATGACCGGTCGTGCGAAGCGGCGGGCGTAGGTGAGCGCCCGGCGCATGAGCTGGGCGGAACGCACCGGCCGGCGACCATCCGAGAAAGCGATCGCGCCCGCCTCGGCCATCAGCCCGAGCTCGGCCAGAGCCTCGCCGGCCAGTCCCCGGCTCAAGGCGCCGACAGGATGCACGCGTGGTCCGTGAGGCGGATGGTCGTTCGTGAGCAGGGCCACCATCGCCGCATGATCGATCACCGGTGAGACGGCATCGGGCATCACCAGCACGGTCGTAATGCCGCCCGCGAGCGCCGCCCGGGGATCGATCGCCCAGCTTGCCGTATCGATGATCCCCGGTGCCAGCATCAGCCCGTCCGCATCGATTACCCGGCAGCCTCTGCGCTCGCCCTCGGCGTCCGCCCCGAGAGCCTGGATGCGGCCTTCGGCGACAAGCACGGCACCTTCGCTTTCGCCCTCTTCCGGATCGAGCAGACGCGCATGGCGGATCAGCAGGGGAGGGGGCGGTGCATTGTGCATCGTCATGAGGCCGTCTCCAGACGCCTGCGCGTGAGCACGGCAAGACACGCCATCCGCACGGCCACGCCCATGGCGACCTGCTCCTCGATTGCGGAATGGGCAAGGTCGTCGGCGACGGCGGTCGCAATCTCCACACCCCGGTTCATGGGACCGGGATGCATGACGAGCGCATCCGGCCGCGCACGGGCCAGCTTTTCCGCGCTCAGCCCGTAGAAGTGAAAGAACTCCTTCTCGCTGGGCAGATAGGCGCCGGCCATGCGTTCCTTCTGCAATCGCAGCATCATGACGACGTCCGCATCCCGGATGCCTTCTTCCATGTCCTCGAAGACCTGCGCGCCAAGCCGGTCGGCTGCGGGAGGAAGCAGTGTCGGTGGCGCCACCAGCCGCACCTCGGCCCCCAGCCGGGAGAGCAGCAGGAGATTGGAGCGCGCTACCCGCGAATGCAGGATATCCCCGCAGATCGCCACCACCAGACCGGCGATCCGTCCCTTGCGGCGGCGGATGGTGAGGGCATCGAGCAGGGCCTGGGTGGGATGTTCGTGGCGGCCGTCCCCCGCATTGATCACGGCGCAGTTGACCTTGGCCGCCAGCAGATGGGCGGCGCCGGAGCTTGCGTGACGCACGACCAGCACGTCCGGGCGCATGGCATTGAGCGTCTGCGCCGTATCAAGCAGCGTTTCGCCCTTCTTGATCGAGGAGGCGGCCACCGCAAAGGAAACCGTATCCATTCCGAGCCGCTTGCCCGCGATTTCGAACGACATCAGCGTGCGCGTCGAAGCCTCGAAGAACAGATTGATCTGGGTAAGGCCGTCGCGCCGCGCATCCGCGGGCACGCAGCGCGTGTCGACAAAGCGTTCGGCCTGATCGAGGAGATAGAGAATCTCCGGCGGCTCCAGCCCGGCAATGCCGAGCAGATGGCGATGGGGGAAAGGATCGGGAGAACCCGCACTGGCGGTCTGCGCGCTCCGCCCGGCCCCGCTTGCGGCCGCATCCGGCTTGTCGGATCCCGGCATCGATCAGGCAATTCTTTCTGTCAGAGCTTGTCTGCCTGAGACGGCCTCTTAGCGTGAAGCCCCTCATGCACGCAAGCCGCCGGTCGCCGATCGGGCATCGGCCACCAGATCCAGAAGGGTATCAAGAGGCATCAGGGTGAGCGGTCCCCCATAGACGGCGCCGGTGTCGATGAAGACCGCATTGCCCAGCACCGCCGGCCGGGGAATGGGGGTGTGGCCGTGGACGGTGGCAGCCACGTCTTCCGTGATATGGGGCGCGCCCGCACGCAGGATCCGACGCCCCCACAGCAGCCGCTCGCGCAAGGGCGGATCCGCAAGAGCCGTATCGAGCAGGTCCCAGCGTGGAAGCGGATATTCGGCATGCACGACGCCGATCGGGGCGCCCCGGCTTCTGCGCAGGGTGATCGCGATCGGCATGGCCAGCACCCGCGCCCTCAGATCGGGCCAGACCGCGGGGTCCACCCTCTTGATCCATGCGCCGCCATTGATCATCCAGTGGGCGAAGGCGGGACTGTCCGCCCCAGCGGCCAGGGCATCGGCCATCATCTGCTCGTGATTGCCACGGACGGTGAAAAACCAGGGCTCCTCGGCCAGGGCGAGGGCCTGCAGGCTGTCCGGGCCGCGATCGATGAGATCGCCAACGGCGATCACCCGGTCACGCCCGGGATCGAAGCCCACCGATTCCAGCGCCGCGGCCAGCTTGCCGGTCTCGCCATGAAGATCACCGAGAAAGAAGTCGCGCCCGGCCGTATTGGCGGGCAGGTCGCGGATCGGGGCGGCTTCCTTCTGTTGCTGCGGCATCATCCTGCGTCCTGCGGTCACGAGCGCTCTTGTCTCGTCTGCGTCCTCATTCTAGCTGGGAAGCGCCCCTGCCCGGGACAAGAGAGGGGCCATCCACACGGCAAGGATCGCAGGATAGACAGATGACAGCCTCTCCCGAGTCCGCCACCGAGCCCGCCTGGTACGCCGCGGCGCTGCGGCACTGCTGGCGCCCCTATACCCAGATGAAGACGGCAGCGCCGCCCCTGCCGGTGGTGGCAACCCGCGGCAGCCGCATCCATCTTGCCGACGGGCGTGAACTCGTTGACGGGATCGCCAGCTGGTGGACGGCAGTGCACGGCTACAACCACCCGCATATCCTGGCCGCCATGAAGCGCCAGCTCGAAGTCATGCCGCATGTGATGTTCGGCGGGCTCACCCATGAGCCGGCGGCGCGCCTGGCTGCGCGGCTGGCCGCTCTTGCGCCGGGGGATCTGGAGCATGTGTTCTTTGCCGAATCGGGATCGGTGGCGGTAGAGGTCGCCATCAAGATGGCGCGCCAGTACTGGCTGAATCAGGGGGAAAAGCGGCCGAAGCTTCTGTTCTTCCGCGGAGCCTATCATGGCGACACCTTCGCGACCATGGCCATCTCGGATCCCGAGGAGGGCATGCACCGGCTTTTTGCCGGCATGCTGGAAGAGCATGTTCTGGCCGAGCTGCCGGTGGACGAGGCAGGCACCGCGGCCCTGGATTCCCTCCTGGAGCGCCATGCTCCGCAACTGGCGGCAATCGTGGTGGAGCCGCTGGTCCAGGGTGCGTCAGGCATGCGCATGCATGCGCCCGAGACCCTGCAGCGAATCCGTTCGGCCGCGGATCGTCACGGACTGCTGCTGATCGCGGATGAAATCTTTACCGGCTTCGGTCGTACGGGAACGATGTTCGCCTGCGAGCAGGCCGGCATCGTGCCGGACATCATGACCGTCTCCAAGGCGCTGACCGGGGGGCACGCGCCGCTTTCGGCCGCGATCGCGCGGCGGCATGTCTTCGCGGCCTTTCTGGATGAGGATCCGGACAAGGCGCTGATGCACGGGCCCACCTACATGGCCTACGCATTGGGTGCGGCCGCCGCCAATGCCTCCCTTGACCTGTTCGCCGGCGCCGACCGCCTGGCGCAGGCGCGGGCGATCGAGGCGGCCTTTCGGGAGATGCTGTCCGATCTTGCGGCTGCGCCACCGGTCGTCGATCTGCGCATCAGGGGCGCCATCGCGGCGGTGGAACTGGCAGGCGATCTGGCATGGACGCGCGATCAGATCACCCGGGCCTTTCTGGCGCGGGGCGTGTGGTTGCGCCCGCTTGAGCGCGTGATCTATCTGACCCCCGCGCTGACCATCCCCGAGGCCGATCTTGCGCGGCTGCTGGAGGCGGTGCGGGCAGTCGTGCGAAGGCTGTGAGGCGGCTTTGCTTGCTGGTTCCGGCAGGTGACGATGCCCGATCCCGGCGCCAGTATGCGCAAGAGACATGAGAAGGGGCGGCACGGCTGAGAGGAAGATGGGCGATGGAATTCGCACTCTCGGATGAACAGCGGCTGATCGCGGAAAGCGCCGCCAGGTTCGTGGCGGATCGTTACGATTTCGAAACAAGGAGGCGGCTTGCGGCCGGCGAGGAGGGGTTTGCGCGCGAGAACTGGCGTCAATTTGCCGAGCTCGGCTGGCTGGCTCTGCCTTTTCCCGAAGAGCTGGGGGGACTGGGCGGCACGGCGGTCGAGGTGATGCTGCTGATGGAGGCCTTCGGCCGGGGACTTGTGCTTGAACCCTATCTGCCGGCGATCCTGCTGGCCGGCCGTGCGATCGCCGAGACGGCGCCTCGGGAAGAGGCGACCGCGCTGCTGGCGCCGCTGCTGGCCGGTGAGCGCATCTATGCTCTTGCCGCGGAGGAGGCGGACAGCCGCGGCGACCTTTCCGCGATCGTCACGACAGCGCGGCGGGTGACGGACGGTCATGTTCTTGCCGGACGCAAGGCGGTCGTGCTGGCGGCGCCGACGGCGGACACCTTTGTGGTACTTGCCCGTCTTGAGGGGGAAGAGGGAGGTGAGGGGCTCCAGCTCTTTCTGGTGCCCCGCGAAAGTCCGGGGGTGACGGTGGTCGGTTATCGGACGACCGATGGCGGCCGGGCCGGCGAGCTTGTGCTCGATGATGTGGCGGTGCCCGCATCGGCCGCTCTCGGTGAGCCGGGGCGGCCGACGGAGGCCGCGCTGGAGCGGGTGCGCGAGGAGGCCGCTCTGGCCATCACCGCCGAGATCCTGGGGTTGGCCACCGCCGCCTTCGCCGCCACCCGGCAGTATCTGACCACCAGGCACCAGTTTGGCCGCCCGCTTGCCGCCTTTCAGGTCCTTCAGCATCGCCTGGCCGACATGCTGATCGCGACCGAGGAGCTGCGTTCGATCGTGGCCGCGGCCACGATGCGCCATGTGGCGGCTCCCATGACGGCCGAAGCGCGCAAGCTGACGGCAGCCGCCGTCGTCAAGGCCCTGGAGGCCGGCCAGTTCGTCACGGCCCAGGCGGTGCAGCTGCATGGCGGCATGGGGGTCTCGGAGGAGCTCAACATCGGCACCTATTTCAAGCACTTCCATGCGCTCAAGGCCCTGCTCGGGGATGATCACCACGCTCTCGACAGGATTGCGCTGACGGCGCATGCCGCCTGACGGGGACGTCATGGAACGGGCAGGATGGAACGGGCAGGCGGGAACAGGATGGACGCCGGTCACGGAGGACGGGGGGAGAGTCTGCCCGACCTGCTGGCCCGGATCCGCAATTGCCGGCTCTGCGCACCGCATCTGCCCCATGAGCCTCGGCCGGTGCTGCAGGCGGGCCCGTGCGCCCGGATCCTGCTCGTCGGCCAGGCACCCGGACGCCGCGTGCACGAAACGGGGCTGCCCTTCAATGATCCTTCCGGCGAGCGTCTGCGCAGCTGGCTCGGTGTCACGCGCGCCCAGTTCTATGACGACACGCTCTTCCAGATCATCCCCATGGGCTTCTGCTGGCCCGGAACGGTCAAGGGCAAGGGCGATCTGCCCCCGCGCCCGGAATGCGCCGCCACCTGGCGCAGGCGGCTGCTGGCCACTCTGCCGGAGCCCGAGCTGACCGTTCTCATCGGCCGCTATGCGATCGCCTGGCATCTGGGCCGCGAGGCCCTGGCGGAAGGGGTGAACGGCGTGGTCGCCCGCTGGCGGAGCTGGTGGCCGCGGCTCGTTCCGCTGCCCCATCCCTCGCCACGCAACATCGCCTGGTTCAAGCGCCATCCCTGGTTCGAGGCGGAGGTGGTTCCGGCCCTGCGGGAGCGGGTGGCCGCGATTGTCGCCCGGCAGGGTTAGGCGGGACGGAACGGGATGAAGGACCCTTGCGGCCTTCGTTTCGCTTCCGGTTCGCCCGCAATTGACAGCTGTTGAGGGCTTCGTTAACCACATCGTAGGGGTTTTGCGGCCATGATGGGGTCCTGGCCCGGGCAGATGAGGCCGGTTTTCGCATGGCCGAACGAGGAGTGGCGAGCGCTCATGGCAGACGCGACCGACAAAGAGCCCACCATGGAGGAGATCCTCGCCTCCATCCGCCGGATCATCTCCGAAGAGGCGGAAGAAGACCGCGCGCAGGCGTCGGAAGAGCCCGCCGAAGAGCAGGCGGCTGCCGAGCCGGCCGCTCCGGCCGAGGAAGAGGAGCCGGCAGAAGAAGCCCTCGATCCCCAGGCCGCAGCCGATGCCCTGTTTGCGGAAGACGCCGAGGAGGAGGAACCGGCGGAGCCGGAACCCGAGCCCGAGGAGCCGGAGGCGGCAGAAGAGGGCGCCGAGGAGGAGGATGACGTTTTCGAGCTGACGGAACCGGCCGAGGAGGAACCGGCGGAGGATTTCGCAGCCGCGCTCACTGCAGCCGATGAGCGGGTGGGCGAGGCCGAAGAAGAGGTGCCGCCGGAAGAGGAGGCCATCGTCTCCCCGCCGACGGAGCTGAAGGTTTCGGCATCCTTCGCCGAGCTGTCCGCTATGCTGATCAAGAGCGCGGACGGGGGTGCCCCCACCCTGGAAGGCCTGGTCCGCGAGATGCTCAAGCCGATGATGCGGGCCTGGCTGGATGAGAATCTGCCCCGCATCGTGGAAGACATGGTGGCCCAGGAGATCGCGCGCCTGTCCGCCCGCTCGCGCCGTCGCTAGTAGGGCGGACCGGCAACCCGCGTGGGCCGGGGCGGCCTTTACCGTTTCGTATCCGTAACGAGTTGGCACGATGAAGAGCCGGGCGGGCGGACCGTTGTGGTCCGGCCGGCAAGCGGCCGACCGTCTTCGGCTTCCCGGATGAAAGGGGGCTCGAAGCGGCCTCCTGGCAGGCGCGGCATGATGACCCGCCCTGCTCTGCTTGACGCCTTCCCGTTCCGGCGCCTATGGCGCGCCTGTCATCCGGTCGGAGCCCGCATCGGGAGGCCCTGGGCCTTCGGCCGCAGCAGGACGATGAGACGGGACGGGAGACGGAATGGCCGATCTTGCCGCCTTTGCCGAGCATCTCCTGGCCGAGCGGGCCGGGCGTGGCCTGCGCCGCCATCTGCGCGCGGCCGAGGGGTTGCCGGATGGTCGGGTGCGGATTGATGGGCGCGTGCTCGTCAATTTCTCCAGCAATGACTATCTCGGTCTGGCCGGAGATCCGCGCCTGCGGGAGGCGGCGGCCGAGGCGGCGCGGCGCTGGGGAGCAGGTGCCGGGGCATCGCGGCTGATCACCGGCTCGCATCCGCTGCTTCATGAGCTGGAAGCGCGGCTGGCCGCCTGGAAGGCAAGCGAAGATGCCGTGGTTCTGGGCTCCGGCTATCTGGCCAATCTCAGCGCGTTGACGGCGCTTGCGGGGCCGGAGGACATGATCCTGATCGACGCCCTCGCGCATTCCTGCCTGTGGGCGGGGGCCCGGTTGTCACGGGCCCGTGTGCTTGCCTTCCAACATAATGATTGTTGCGATCTCGAAACAAAATTGACGGCCCACCGTGCCGGCCATCGTCATGCCTGGATCGTGACCGAAGGGGTCTTCTCGATGGACGGGGATCGGGCGCCTCTTGATGCCCTGCATGGCCTCGCCCGCCGCCATGATGCCTTCCTTTATGTCGACGACGCCCATGGCAGCGGCGTGCTGGCGGCCGGGCGCGGCAGCCTGGCGGCGGCGGGTGTGGAGGCCGATGTCCAGATGGGCACGCTTTCCAAGGCGCTTGGCAGCTATGGCGGTTTTCTCGCCTGTGCCCGACCGGTGGCCGAACTCGTCCGCAATCGCGGCTGGGGATTCATCTATACCACGGGGCTGCCGCCGGCAGCCGCGGGGGCGGCGCTTGCGGCCCTTGCCATTCTGGAGGCCGAGCCTGAGCGTGCCGAGCGCCCGCTCCGTCTGGCCGCCCGTTTTGCGGCCTGCGCGGGGCTGCCGGCACCGGCGAGCGCCATCGTGCCGATCGTGATCGGGACGGCCGAGGCCGCGCTGGCAGCCCAGCGCGCGCTTGAAGAGCGCGGCTTCCTGGCGGTGGCCATCCGCCCGCCCACCGTGCCGGCGGGTACCGCACGGTTGCGGCTGTCCTTTTCGGCCGCCCATCGCGAAGAGGACGTGGAGGCC
>CAYYGH010000001.1:46458-74443 GCA_964471405.1 uncultured Sphingomonadales bacterium
GGGCGGAGCGGGCCCGTGCCCAAGATTGCGGAGATCTCCCCCTGGCGGCTGGAGGCGCCGCTGTCTCCCCATGTGGCGGCCCGCCGTCAGGCAGCGGCGCTTACGCCGGATGCGCTGGTGGCATTCTGCCGGAAGAGGCTTGCCGAGGGCTGGGATCCGCTGCTGATCGAGGGGATTGGCGGTGCATTTGTTCCGATAACGGAACAGTTTCTCGTGGCCGACTGGATTGCCCGGCTGGCGCTGCCGGTTCTGCTGGTGGTTGACAGCCGTCTTGGCGCCCTGTCGCAAGGCATTGCGACCTATGAGGCGCTGTGTGCGCGCGGAATCACCGTCAAGGGGGTGGTCGTCAGCCAGTCGCCCGTTGAGCCGATGTCCTTTGATGAGACGGTGGCCAGCTTTGCCGCCTTCATGCGGCCGCCATTTTTTGCCCTGCCGCGGATCGCCCCGCCGGCATTTCCTGCTGCCGCCCGGGCACTGGCGGGCTGGTATGAGGCGCTCGATCGCCACGAGGTTCCGCAGCTTACCCGCCCATCCCTTTCCTGAACGGGGTGTTTTCGGTGATGGCCCGTCCCTTGCTTGCAGTCTTGGCGACCATCGTGAGTGCCAAGACGGGAGACGGCCATCATGAGACCTCAGGAATTCGATCCGACCATCTATTATCGCATCGCCGCACGCAATCTCTATCGCCTTTATGGCCAGGACGCTCTGATGCTGTGCGATCGCGCCCTGTCGAAGATGCAGGCGCTGGGTGATCCGGAAGGCTTCGACATCTGGCTCGGCATCCACAAGGCCCTGGTCGAGACCACGGTGGCCGAAGAACGCCCCCGGGGCGCGACGCTGCACTAGGCGGCCGCGGACGGGCCGGAGCTTCATCTCTTCTGCCGCTTTTCCCCAAGCGCGCCGTCAGCCCCCCATCACCCTGCCGCCGGCAGGAAAAGGCAGGGGCAGGGTGGCCAGCCGGCTTTGACAGAGACGGGCGGCAATCGCTAGGGCTCGTTTTCCGGCGTGCGCGCAAGCGCAAGAGCAGGAAGGGGGTGCGATGGCCCGTTTTGTCAGCCGTCTTCTGTGCAGCCGCACCGGTGAGGCGTTGGATGCGGACCGTGTCTGGAATCTGTCGCCCGCCGGCGCGCCCATCCTGGTGGAATATGACCTTGATGCCGTCCGGCGATCCGTCAGCCGCGACGAGATTGCCGCGCGCGGTGGCGGATTCTGGCGGTGGCGCGAGCTGCTGCCCCTGTTCGCGGAAGAGGATGTCATCGATCTTGGCGAGGTGGAGACGCCTCTCATCCCGCTTGACCGCCTGGCCGGCGCGGTGGGCGGCAATTCCACAAGCCTGCTGGTCAAGGATGAAGGGCGGTTGCCGACCGGCTCCTTCAAGGCGCGTGGCCTGGCGCTGGCGGTGGCGATGGCGCGCCGGTTCGGGAGCCGGGCACTCGCCATGCCGACCAATGGCAATGCCGGGGCGGCGCTGGCCGCCTATGCCGCCCGGGCGGGGATGGCGGCGCATGTGTTCTGTCCGGCGGACACCCCCGCTATCAATATCCGCGAAATCGCAAGCCTGGGGGCCCGGGTCTATCGGGTTGACGGGCTCATCGACGAGTGTGGGCGGCTTCTCGCCCGTCATGCGGAGCAGCAGGGCTGGTTCGATGTCTCGACGCTCAAGGAGCCCTACCGCATCGAAGGCAAGAAGACGATGGGGCTGGAGCTCGCCCGTCAGCTGGGCTGGCGGCTGCCGGATGTCATCTTCTATCCCACCGGCGGCGGGACGGGGCTGATCGGCATGTGGAAGGCCTTTCAGGAGCTCAAGGCGCTCGGCTGGCTCGATGATGAGCACATGCCGCGCATGGTGGCGGTTCAGGCCGCCGGCTGTGCGCCCATCGTGCGGGCCTTCGAGGCGGGAGCAGACCGGGCCGATCGCTGGGAGAATGCCGAAACCGTGGCGGCCGGCATTCGCGTCCCGGCTGCGATCGGCGATTTTCTGATCCTGCGGGCCTTGCGGGAATCGGGCGGTTTTGCGATCGCTGTGCCGGATGACCGGATTCTGGCCGCCCGCGAGGAAGCGGCCCGCAGGGAGGGCGTGCTGCTGTGCCCGGAAGGGGCTGCCACGCTTGCGGCCTGGCAGGAAGCGGTCAAGAGGGGACTTGTCAGCCCCGAGGAACGCGCGGTTCTGTTCAACTGTGCGACCGGTCTCAAATATCCGCTGCCCGATCGCAGTCGCCCCTATGATCCCGCGCTGTTTGCGTCCTAGGGCTTCTGCTTCGCCGGCCCGCCGGTGCAGGCCGGCAGAAGGCGGCCCGCCTCAATGGGCTGTCGGGGCATTTTCCGGCAGTGTCGGCGCCATCCAGAGCTTTTCCAGATTGTAGAAGGCGCGCACTTCGGGCCGGAAGATGTGGACGATCACATCACCGGCATCGATCAGCACCCAGTCGGCCTGCGGCAGGCCTTCGACCGAAACGCGCCGGATGCCCAGCCCCGAAAGCTCCTTCAAGGTGAGCTCGGCCAGGGCGGTCACCTGGCGATGCGAGCTGCCGGAGGCGATCACCATGAAGTCCGCAAGCGCCGATTTGCCGGCGAGCGGAATGGTGACGATGTCGGCCGCCTTGCGGGCATCGAGCAGATGAACAATGGCATCGACGACGACCTGGGGTGAGACGGGATGCGCCGGATTGCGGCGCGGAAGACTTTGAGCGTCTGCCTGCAAGCTAGAAGGCCTCCTCATCTGGCGCGCCAACGGCCTCCCACCAGCGCGGACCCAGTCGGCGACGCAGGGCCGTCGCCGATTCCCGCGGCAGACGGGGCCGCAGGAATGTCCATGCCGGAGGAGGTGTATCGATCAGCGATCTGCGCGCGGTTGCCATCACCTGTCTGTCGCGGTAGCGGGTTGCGAACCACCCATGCAACCCCGGCCAAAAATAAGGTGGCCGGGCAAAGACCGCAAGAGGAATCCGGCCGGCCACATCCGTCGGCCGCCGCCAGCGGCGCCAGCTTTGGAGAATGTCCATCCCGGCAAGCCACAGGAAGCGGCTGCGCCGGCGCATCGCAAGAAGGCTGTCCAGAAAGGCGGCCGTATAACGGGTGCCGAGAGCCGCCTCGATGGTCAGCACCCGGATGAAGGGCGTCTTCCGTGTGAGATGGCGGGCATGGAGAACGCGCACGCCAAGCGGGGCCAGGTCTGCAGGATCCTTGAGCGGATTGGCCGGCGAGACGAGCCACCAGACTTCATCCAGCCCGAGCAGGATGCGGGCCGCCTGCGAGAGGGCCAGATGGCCGCGGTGGGCCGGATTGAAGGATCCGCCGAGCAGTCCGATCCGACAGCGGCGCGCCAGCACGAGCGGTGCGAAAACCCGGGACGGCGGTTCCCCATGTTGGGGACGGGGAAAACGGCCGGCAGTCGTCCGCCGCGCCGGATAGGACCGGCGTGGCGCCGCCGGATCGGGCTTGCGTCCTGGTCCTGGGATGGCTCCCTCCTTCTTCCGACCGCGACAAGGGGACTATGGCCGGACGGCCCCCTGTGCGCGCACGACATATTTGAAGGTGGTCAGCTGCTCCAGGCCGACGGGCCCGCGGGCATGCAGCCGCCCCGTGGCAATGCCGATCTCGGCGCCCATGCCGAACTCGCCGCCATCGGCGAACTGGGTGGAGGCGTTCCACATCACGATGGCGCTGTCCACCCGCTTGAGAAAGAGCTCGGCGGCCGCGGTGTCTTCCGTGATGATCGCATCCGTATGGCCGGAGCCGTAGCGGGCGATGTGCGAGACCGCCTCATCCAGCCCGTCCACCACCTTCACCGAAAGGACTGCATCAAGATATTCGGTGCGCCAGTCCTCTTCGGATGCCTCCTCCATGTCGGGACAGATGGCCCGGGCACGCGGACAGCCCTTGAGTCGGCAGCCCGCCTCCTTCAGGTCGGATGCGATCGCGGGCAGCAGCGCGGGCGCAGGCCCCGCGTCGATGAGCAGGGTCTCGGTGGCCCCGCAGATCCCGGTCCGCCGCATCTTGGCATTGAGCACGATGCGGCGCGCCTTCTCGGGATCGGCCTTCTCATGGACGTAGCTGTGGCAGATGCCCTCCAGATGCGCGAAGACGGGCACCCGCGCCTCGGCCATCACGCGCTCGACCAGACTGCGGCCGCCGCGCGGGACGACGACATCCACAAGCTCCTGCGCGCGCAGGACCACGCCGACGACCCGCCGATCGGGGATGTCGAGCAGGGCGACGGCCTCCGGCGGCAGCCCCGCCTCTTCCAGCCCGGCCATGAGAGCGGCATGGATGGCGCGCGCGGATGCCAGTGAATCGGAGCCGGGTTTGAGGGCGACGGCATTGCCCGCCTTGAGCGCCAGGGCCGCCGCATCCGCCGTGACATTGGGACGGCTTTCGTAGATGACGGCCACAAGCCCCAGCGGAACGCGCACCCGGGCGATGTCCAGCCCGTTCGGCCGCCGCCAGCGGGCAATCTCGTCGCCCACCGGATCGGGCAGTGCCGCCACGTCTTCAAGCGCCTGCGCGATGGCGGCCACACGAGCCTCGTCCAGCCGCAGGCGATCGAGATAGGCGGCCGTGCGGCCGGCCTGGCGGGCGGCGGCCATGTCCTGTTCATTGGCGGCGAGGATGCGGGGCGCACTCTCCCGAATTCGCCGGGCCGCAGCCAGAAGGGCCGCGTTCTTGGCGGCGGTGGCGGCCTCGGCCATCTGCGTAAGACGGCTGCGTGCCGCCTTGAGCCGTTCTGCGACATGCTTTGCAAGCGCCTCATCCGAAAGGGCGGCGGCCTGCCGGGGGGGCATCTGGTCGTCAGCCATTTTCGTCATCCTGCTCCTGTGGTTGATGCGGCCGGCCGGTTCCAGCCGTTCTCAAGACGAGGTCATCGCGGTGGATCGCGGGTCTGTCCGCTGCGGGACCCAGGCGGGCGGCGATCTGGGGCGTGCGCTGACCGGCGATCATTCGCAGCGTGGCCGCATCGTGACCGGCCAGCCCCTGGCCCAGAAGCCGCCCCTCCTCGTCCCGGATCGCGACAAGGGCGCCGATCGGGAAGTTCCCCTCGACCTGCCGGATCCCGGCCGCCAGCAGACTTGCTCCGCGGGCAAGGGCGGCCGCCGCACCCGCATCCACGATGAGGGTGCCATCGGTCAGCATGCGGCTTTTGAGCCATTCCTTGCGCGAGCGCTCGCGCCGGCCCTGAGGGAGGATCAACGTGCCCCGCCGGTCGCCGGCCAGGAGCACGGTCAGCGGACCGGCCACCCGTCCATCCGTGATGCCGACGGCCACTCCCGCCCGTGTTGCGATCTCGGCGGCCTGGATCTTGGTGAGCATGCCGCCCGAACCGATGGATCCGCCGGCTGGAGGCCCTGCCTGACGGCGGATGGTCTCATCAATGGTCTCGATGACCGCCACATGCCGCGCCTGCGGGTCCCGGCGGGGGTCGGCGGTATAGAAGCCGTCGATATCGGACAGCAGCAGCAGACCATCGGCCTCGGCCAGCACGGCGACGCGGGCAGCCAGCCGGTCGTTGTCACCGAAGCGGATCTCCTGGGTTGCGACCGTGTCGTTTTCGTTGACAATCGGCAGGATGCCGCGTTGCAGCAGGGTTTCGACGGTATTGCGGGCATTCACGTAACGGCGGCGATCCTCAAGATCGCCGATCGTCAGCAGGAGCTGGGCGACCGGCTGGTCAAAGGCCGCAAAGGCCTCCTGCCAGGCCGCCAGCAGACCGATCTGGCCGATGGCGGCCGCCGCCTGACGCTCTTCCAGCCGGAGGGCACGGCCGCGTTCGCGGGCAATGACCGGACGACCGAAGGCAATCGCCCCCGAGCTGACGAGGATGACCTCGCAGCCGGTCCGACGCAGCCGGGCCAGTTCTCCGGCAAGCGCCCGCATCCAGTCGTGACGGGGGCGGCCATCTTTCGGCTCGACCACGAGCGCCGAGCCGACCTTCACGACAAGCCGCCGCCAGTCGGCAAGCGCCCGGGCCAGAGACGGTGCCTCGGCGCGGGCCATCGCGGCCTGATCCCCGTCTTGTCCTGGGGCCATGGTCATGAGGACTCCTCCACGGCGGAGAGCGGAAGAGGGCGGTCCGACGGGGGGCCGGCGTTCTCCTCCTGCGGGAGGGCGGCAAGCATCTCGGCGATTCTGTGCACCAGCTCGGGCAGCCCCTCGCCGCTGACCGCCGAAACCGCATGCACGGGGCCGGTGCCGGCGGCCTCAAGCGCCCTCCTGTGGCTGGCGACGGTCTCCTCGGCAAGGGCGTCGATCTTGTTGAGGACAACGAGCGTCGGTTTGTCGGCAAGGCCGGCGCCGTGGGCCGCAAGCTCCGCGCGCACCGTGGCAAGGTCGCGGATGATGTCGTCGCTCGTGGCATCGAGGACATGAACGAGCAGCCGGCAGCGCTCGATGTGGGCGAGGAAGCGGTCGCCCAGCCCCCGTCCCTGGTGGGCGCCCGCGATCAGGCCGGGGATGTCGGCCAGCACGAAGCTGCGCTCGCCGGCCGTCACTACGCCGAGCTCGGGATGGAGCGTGGTGAAGGGATAGTCCGCGATCTTCGGCCGCGCTGCCGAGAGCCGGGACAGCAGGGTCGACTTGCCCGCATTTGGGGGCCCGACAAGCCCGGCATCCGCCAGCAGCTTGA
The DNA here is from genome assembly GCA_964471405.1 of uncultured Sphingomonadales bacterium. Lineage (GTDB taxonomy): Bacteria > Pseudomonadota > Alphaproteobacteria > Sphingomonadales > Rhodothalassiaceae > J084. The sequence continues at coordinate 53,078 of CAYYGH010000001.1, forward strand.
GGCGCAGGAGGAGCTCGCGCGCCTCTCCCTCCTCGCCCGGCGTCGTGCGGCGCGGTGCCTGATTGGTGGCCGACTTGAAATGCGCATTGCCCAGCCCGCCGCGTCCCCCGCGGGCAAGGAGAACCCGTTCGCCGGGCCTGGTGAGGTCCGCGATCAGGAAATCGCTTTCCGCATCCCAGATCTCGGTGCCCACCGGCAGACGGATGGTGACGTCGCGCCCAGCCGCACCCGTGCGGTTCTTGCCCTGGCCGTGCCCCCCCTTGCCGGCGCGGATGAGGGGTTCGTAGCGGAAGTCGACAAGGGTGTTGAGCGCTGGATCGGCCTCGGCATAGACATGCCCTCCGCGCCCGCCGTCGCCACCGTCGGGCCCGCCGAAGGCGAGAAATTTTTCACGCCGGAAGCTGAGGCAGCCATTGCCGCCGCGTCCGGCCTCGACCCGGATGCGGGCCTCGTCGACAAAGCGCATGCCACTCTCCTGCCTTGCCGCGCCCGTGCGGCAGAATCATCGCAACCCCGGGCGGCAAGACGATCTGCATGCCCGGTCGGCGACGATCCTGTCGCGCATGACAGATAGGCACGGGCCCCGGCTGCTGCCAAGTGGCCCGTGCTCGTCATTCTCCACAAGGATCCCGAAAAGGCGGTCGGCAGGCGCCGTCCGTGCAGGGACGAGAGGCTAGCCGTCGTCTGCCGGGAGCACGTCAACGACCGTCTTGCCGCGGCTCTTGCGGAACGAGACGGTCCCGTCGATCAGCGCAAAAATGGTATGGTCGCGCCCGAGCCCCACATTGCGTCCCGGATGCCATTTGGTGCCACGCTGGCGGACGATGATGTTGCCGGCCACCACCCGCTCGCCACCGAACTTCTTGATGCCGAGCCGGCGACCGATGGAGTCGCGGCCGTTGCGCGAGGAACCGCCTGCTTTCTTGTGTGCCATGGCTTGAACCCTCTTCGTCTTTTCGTGATCGGCCTTGCAAGGCTGCGGAAAAGGAACCGTCAGCCGCTCAGGCCATCAATCAACAAGGCCGCCTATTCTTTGCTTTCCGCCTTCTTGCCGCTTTTGGCCTTCTTGCCGGCTGCAGAGCCGGTGCCGCCCGTCTTGCTTGCCGCCTTGCCGGCGGTGGCCTTCTTTTCGGCCTTTTCGGGGGATGCGGTCCTGGCCTTTGCCGTTTTGCCGGCGCCCTTCGCCGGGGTCTTCTTCGTCGTCTTCTCGCCGGCCTTCGTTTTTGCCTTGGCGGCTTTCCCGCCCGTTTCGGCCTTGTCCTGCGAGGCGGTCTTGCGCCCGATCTCCAGCACCTTGAGCACGGTCACATGCTGACGGTGGCCGCGCTTCCTGCGATAGTTGTGGCGGCGCTTCTTCTTGAAGACGATGATCTTGGGCGCGCGGGTCTGCTCCAGAATCTGGGCGGTGACCACGGCATCGGCCACCAGCGGCGTGCCGAGCGTGACCGTTTCGCCCTCCGCCAGCAGCAGCACCTGATCCAGGGTTACCGTCGCCCCCGCCTCGCCATCGAGCCGTTCGACCTTGAGGATGTCTCCGGGAGCCACACGATACTGCTTGCCGCCCGTCTTGACGACTGCGTACATGGCCTCGTCCTTCATCATTCTTCCGCCGCCCGAACCGGACGGTCCCGCCGGACCGTGCTTTGGTTTCCCGTGTAAGGGAGCGAGGATCGTCGCGCCCTGCGGCTCCAGGCTGGCTGTTGTTCTGCCATCCGTTCCGGCCCGGCAGGTGCCGAAAGCTGCGGACACGGGCCGGGCGCGCCGTCCCATAGCCGTGCACCGCTTCGTCTGTCAAGCTGTGCTGCGCCATGGACAGTGCAGATGTCTTCCCGCTAGTCTGGTTGCAGGATGTTCGACTGGTCACAGGCGGGAACGAGCCGGGATGGAATTCATCAAACGCTACTGGGACAGTCAGGGTCTTGCCCATGGCGCGGCACCGGATGCCTCCTGGGCGGACAAGGGATGCATCGCACTCGAAGTGGCAACTCTCATCGAGACGCTGCCGCGGGGGGCGCGGCTGCTGGATGTCGGATGCGCGAACGGGCATGCGACGTTCCAGGTGGCGCGCGCCGTCGCTCCGAAGGAGATGATCGGTGTCGACTATTCCGAACCGATGATTGCTGCCGCCCGCGCGCGTCTGGCGGAGGAGGGTGACGGTCTGCCCCTGTCCTTCGAGGTGGCGGATGTCAAGGCGTTGCCCTTTGCTGATCATGCCTTTGACGCCGTGACCTGCACGCGCGTCCTGATCAATCTGCCGAACTGGGAGGAGCAGCGGCGCGGGATCGAGGAGATGCTGCGCGTCTGCCGGCCGGGAGGACGTGTCGTTCTGCTCGAGGCCTTCTATGAACCGCTGCAGCGGCTCAATGCGGCCCGCCTGGTGGCCGGTCTTGGGCCGCTCACCGAGCATGACTTCAATCGCTACCTGAAGGAACAGCGGCTTGCCGCCTTTCTTGAGGGGAAGGAGGTGTCCTGGTCGATCCGTCCATTTGCCGGGATCTATTACATCGGCACGCGGCTGCTGCGGGAATTGCTGGTGGGAGAACGCATCGAGGGCTTTGACAGCCCCTTCCATGATGCTTTCCGGCAACTGGACGAGCGCTATGATGCCGGCGCCTTTTCCATTCAGCAGGCGGTCGTGATCGATCTTCCTTAAAGCGGCAGGCGGTCTCAGCGGCGCCCCGCCTGCTTGCGCGCAAACAGAGGCGCCGGGCGGGCGAGCCGATCGTCGGCGAGCAGCAGATCGAGAAGGGCGGCCATGCTCGCCTTGCGATCCGAGATTTCCGCCCAGCGCCGGCGGGCGGTCTCGGCAGCCTCTTCTCGCGCGGCCTCGTCGCCGGCCCACAGCGTGGCGCGGGCGAGATAGTCTTCGGGGCTGTGCACCGTGAATGCCGGCCCTGCCGCAAAGGCGCCGTCGCCATCCGCGAAGGTGATCACCGGCAGGCCGCAGCCCAGGGCATGGGCCACCGAGCTGCCGCCACCGGCGCGACGCGGGTTGAGATAGAGATGGCAGCGCGAGAGGATCGCCACGGGGTCGGACTGGAAGCCGAGCGCGGTCGCACGTGCGGCGAGGATGGGATACTGCCGCGCAAGCTCCGGAAAGCGGCGGAACGTGCCGGTGAAGACGAGGTGAAGCCCGGGCGCCTTCTCCAGGCAGGAGAGAAGCAGCCGCAGATTGTCGTCAGCGATTTCCTGATCAAGCCGGTTGCCGACGACGACCCCCAGCACGGCCTCTTCCGGCAGACGGGAGAGGGCTTCGGGTACCTCCCCCCGGCTCTCGGGCAGGCGATAGGTATAGCGGAAGGGCAGAAAACGCTGGGGGCCCAGATCGAGCGCCTTCCGGCTTGCGGCCGGTCCCAGGCCGTGAACATGTTCTTCGCCGATCGTGGCGATGTATGTCGCTTCCGTGATCGGGGGCTGAGCGGCCAGCGGCAGGGTGAGCGTGGTGGTGATCTGACCGGCAAGGTCGGCCGCCACACCGTTGCCGCCGATGTCGATGACCGCAAGCGGGCGGCGTTCGGCGACATGGTGGAGAAAGCGGGACAGCCCCTTGCCATGGGGCATGTCGCCTTCGATCTGCCAGAAGGGAAAGGAGCGATCCTTGTAGGTGAGCGGTCTGCGGCCGTCGAGTTTGCGGGAATGCCTGGCTACAAAGGGCTGGGGAAAGGCCAGCGGCAGCTCATGAGGCATTTCCGGGCTGATGACGATTTCCACCTCATAGCCGAGTTGGGCGAGGATCTCGGCATAATCGACCAGGTCACGGGTCGGCGCATGCCAGAGATTGACGAACTGCTGCGAAACAAGGATGAGCCGTCGTTCCATTCGCTGCCTGGGCGCAAGCCAGCGACAGCGCGTGGCGGTTTTCTTGCGCCAGGCCATCACCCGCCGGCGATAGATCTGGCGCAGGCGCAGTCCTCCCTGTTCAGGGGTGAACAGGCCGGGATGGAGGAAAGCCAGCCGCACGAGCTGCCAGTAGAGGAAATTTTCCTCGCGGTCGCTCCATCGCCCCTTTTCGATGGCCGCGATCAGCCGATCGCGGGTCGCCTCACCCGGAGCCTGCTGGCAGGCAAAGGCCTTGAGTGCGACATCCGCATGCGCGTTTGAAGCCTGCCAGTCCGCCAGCACGCGTTCGGCGATGGCGCGGCGACAACCCGGATCGAGGGCGGCAAAGTCCTGATCCAGCTCCTCGAGCGTCCGGTGAAGCGGTTCGCCATCCACCCGCGTGCTGCGGGCAAGATCCGCCGCCAGTCCGGCAAGCCGGGTTTCGGCCAGCTGGGCAGGAGACGTCAGCCCCGCATTCCACCCCAAGGCCATTGCCATCGCATCACCCTTCTCTGTCCTTCAATCCTTTGCCGTCGGCCTTCAAGGGAGGCGCGCCCTACAGGATGCGGCCGTCCAGGGCCACCTCCCGGACCAGCCGTTCCGCATCCATCAGCGCCTGATACCAGCGCACGGTATAGGCCTGCGGTTCCTCATCGACCTCCCCGCGCTTCAAGGCCTCGTAGATCTCCCGGACACCTTCGGCCGGATCGCGTGCGGCCATGAATCCGAGATGCCGGGCGGCCTTGCCGGCATCCACGCGGTAGTTGCGGCGGTCGGGATCGTCGGGAGCCATCGTGATCTCGACCATGAAGGGCAGATTCTCGCGCACCAGATAGGCCAGCGCCCGAATTTGAACATTGGAATGGGCGATATTGAAAACCTCGCCCGCCACCTGCTCGGCCGGCGCCTCGATCGCCAGCAGGGCCGCGCGGGCGACATCGCGCACATGCACGAAGGGCCGCCACTGGCGGCCGCCGCCCATGACGATGATCCGTCCGTCACGCACGGCATGCAGCGTCATCAGATTGACGGCGAGATCGAAGCGCATGCGGGGCGAGACGCCGAAAAGCGTCGCATTGCGGAAGGCGATCGGCACGAAGCCGTCACCGGCCAGCGGCAGAATCGCCTCCTCGGCCAGCTGGTTGCAGCGGGCATAGGTGGTAAGCGGCTTCGGCGCGGTCGTCTCGTCGGCAATCGTCTCGCCGGTATCACCATACACCGAGCAGGAGCTCATCAGCAGATAGCGCTGAACACCGGCCTTCTTCGCCAGGCGCGCGAGCCGGGCACGAGCCTCGAAATTGATCGCCTGGGTGAGCTGGGGATCAAGCTCGCCGGCAGGGTCGTTGGACAGGGCCGCCATGTCGATGATCGCGTCCACATCGGCCAGATGATCCGGCTCGATCGCCCGCACGTCCGCCCGAACCGGCGTAAAGGCTCCCCTGGCGCCGCCATTCAGGCGCCGCACGGCTGCCTCCAGTCGCTGGCGACCGAAGAAGAAGCGATCGAGCGCGATGACGTCATGACCGGCAGCCAGCAGCTCGGGCACCAGCACGCTGCCGATGTACCCGCCGGCGCCCGTGACCAGAATGCGCATCGCCAGATCCTTCCCGTTTTCCGCCTCCGGTTCCCGGATGTCCGGTCCTCATTCGTCCTCTTCGTCTGCCAGCAAGAGACGTGCCAGGGTGGTGATCACCTCGTCCTGTTCCTCTTCCTTGAGATCGGGATAGAGCGGCAGCGAAAATGTCCCCGCTCCCCATCGGGTTGCGACGGGGAAGCCCCTGTCCGCCCGTTTCCAGCCCAGGTATTGCCGCCAGTAGCTGGTCTGGGGCACGGCGCGGTAGTTGACGGTTGCCCCGATGCCCGATGCTGTCAGCCGCGCCAGCAGGCGATCCCGCCTGGCCGGCTGCACCCATACGGGAAAGAGGTGATGGGCGTGCACCGAATCCGCCCGCCAGTGGGGGAAGACGATCTCGTCCGTGATGGCGGAGAGTTTTTCCCGGTAGCGTCGGGCGAGCGCCTCGCGCCGGCGGCGGTTGTCCTCCACATGGGCGATCTGATCGGGCAGAAGGGCCGCCAGAATGTCCGGCAGATTGGCCTTGGTGCCGAGCCGCAGCATGTCCCAGTGGCGATAGCGGCCGCCGGAAAAGCGGTCGGCGGCCCCGGCGGACATGCCGTGAAGCCGTGTCTGACGGATGCGCTCGGCCAGTTCCGCATCGCGGGTGATCACCGCGCCGCCCTCGCCGCAGGTCACGTTCTTGGTGGCGTAGAAGGAGAAGATCGCCGCTTGGGACACCGCTCCGGGCCGCAGACCGTCGCGGCTGCCCTCGAAGCAGTGGGCCGCGTCTTCGATGAGGAGGATTCCATGACGCTCGGCGACCGCCGCAAGCTCCCGCATCGGTGCCATCTGGCCATAGAGATGGACGGGGATTGCCGCGCGCGTGCGCGGCGTGATTGCCGCTTCCAGTCCTTCGGGCGTCATCATCAGGGTCTCGGGGTCCACATCCACGAAGACGGGCGTGGCCCCCACCAGCGCCACGACATTCGCGGTGGCGATGAAGGTCATCGCCGGGACGATCACCTCGTCCCCGGGCCCGATGTCGAGGGCCAGCAGCGTGGCGATCGCCCCGTTCGTCCAGGAATTGGTCAGCAGGGCGTGGGGCACGCCGAAGAAGGAGGCGAGCTGCTCTTCCACCTCCCGGCCGACAGGGCCGCTTGAGAGCATCGGCGTGGCAAGCACGCGCGCAATCGCTTCAGCCTGCTCCGGACGCAAGCCATGGCGATAGAACGGCACGGGCATCGTGAGCATCCTTGTTTTTTCAGGCTCTCGGCCATGCGGGCTGCCGGAGACCTGTTCCGTCATCCCTGCTAGCCGCCTCGGCCTTACCAAGCCGTTAACCCTGAACGCCTGCTCCTGCCGGCACCGCACCTGGCGCGCCATTGCCGCTGGGCGTGCATGGTGCAAACGAAAACGTTCTCTTTCGGGACAGATCATGTTGCAGAAAAGACACATCTTAAAATTTTTTTCCGAATTGCGGATATCCCGCCCTTGTGTGCGGTCGGCATGGCTGACTACGCTGTCAGAGTGGGGTGGAACGGGCAGCCGAGGGGCCTTTTGGCTTTCGGCTGAGAAAGCAGGGCTTGCTGCCGGGAATCGGGAACGTCCGAACGAGGGGATGAGAGACTGGAGCATTCTCGCAGGCAGGGAGACGAACCATGCGGTCCAGGCAGGAAAGCATATCCAGGAGAACCGCCGGATGGTGCGGAAAAGCCGGCATGTGGGCCTTGGGCGGCTGTTGTGCGGTCGTGGCGCTGGCGGTGGGGGGTGCGCAGGCCGGCGAGGCGCCGTTGGCAGGAAAAGCCCCTGCCGCACAGGCACGGGCGGCAGCCGTCCGGCAGGACGGCATGGCGCAGGCGGCGGCCGGGGCGCAACGGGCTGCTGACGCGCCGCAGGGTGAAAAGCCGGAGGCGGCAGAAGAAGAGGCCATCGAGCAGATCGTCGTCATCGGCACGCGTCGCCGGGATCGCACCGTGGCCGACAGTCCCGTGCCGATCGATGTGATCGGAGCGGATGCGATGCTCTCGGACGGCTTCACCGAGACCAATCTGGTGCTGGCCAATCTGCTGCCCAGCTTCAATTTCCCCCAGCCTTCGATCACCGACGGCACCGATTCGATCCGGCCGGCAACGCTGCGCGGGCTCGGTCCGGATCAGACGCTGGTGCTGGTCAACGGCAAGCGGCGGCACACCTCGGCCCTGCTCAATCTCAACGGCTCGGTCGGGCGCGGGTCGAGCGCCGTGGACCTCAATGCGATCCCGGTCTCGGCCATCCAGCGCATCGAGGTGCTGCGGGATGGTGCGGCGGCGCAGTATGGCTCGGATGCGATCGCCGGCGTCATCAACATCGTGCTCAAGGATTCGCCGGAAGGCGGTTCCCTGTCGGCCACCTACGGGCAGTTCGTGACCACGCTCGACGGCGTGCCGGACATTGCCGGCGTGGCGCTGGATGAGAACGGTCTGCCGATGCTCGATGAGCGCGGCAATATCGTCCTCATCCCCACCGGCAAGAACCGCAAGGCGCATGATGGGGAGACGATCACCGTGCGCGGCGATCTCGGCCTGCCGATCGGTTCCGACGGCTTCTTCCACATTGCCGGGGAATGGCGGGATCGCAATCCCACCAATCGCGCCGGGTTTGATCCAAGGCCGCAGTTTCCCGACCTGTCGGACCCGCGCGAGATCACCTTCAACCGGCTGAACCATCGCTTCGGCAATTCGGATCTGCGCGATATCAATGTCTTCTACAACGCCGGCGTTCCGATTACGGACGCATTCGAATTCTACTCCTTCGGTTCGCTCAGCGACCGGCGCAGCGAAAGTGCCGGCTTCTATCGCCGCGCCAAGGACTCGCGCAATGTGCCCGAGATCCATCCCGACGGTTTCCTGCCGATGATTCTCATCAATGTGAACGACTGGTCGGCAGCCGGCGGGATCCGGGGCGAGGCGGGTGGCTGGAACCTGGATACCAGTGCGGTCTGGGGCGTGGACGAGGTGAACTTCGGTGTCACCAACAGTGTCAACACCTCGCTGGGGCCGCTCAGCCCCACCGAATTCGATGCCGGCGCCCTGCGCTTCCGGCAGCTGACCTGGAATGCCGACTTGCAGCGTGAATTCGATGTGCCGGGACTTGCCTCGCCGCTTTCCGTCGCCCTGGGTGGCGAATATCGCGACGAACGCTATCAGGTGATCGCCGGCGAGCCGGCCTCCTATATCAAGGGACCATTCCCGGGAGCAGCCGGCTCCCAGGTCTTTCCAGGCTTTCAGCCCTCCAACGAGGTGACGGGCGACCGCCATTCCTGGGCCTTCTATACCGAGCTCGATGCGGATGTGACGAATGCCTGGAACATCTCGGTGGCGGGGCGCTTCGAGGACTATTCCGACTTCGGATCGACCGTGAACGGCAAGTTCGCCACCCGCTATCAGCTCCTGCCCGAGCTGGCCGTGCGGGGCTCGGTCTCCTCCGGCTTCCGGGCCCCCTCGCTCTCACAGCGGTTCTTCACCTCCACCGCCACCGTCTTCATCGGGGGCGTGCCCTTCGAGGTCGGCACCTTCCCGGTCGAAAGTCCAGTGGCTGAGGCGCTGGGTGCCCGGCCGCTCAAGCCGGAAAAATCGCTCAATCTTTCGGCGGGCCTTGTGGCCGATCCCACGCCCGAGCTCAACATCACGCTCGACTACTACCGGATCACGATCGACAAGCGCATTGTGCTGACGGAAAATCTTCCGCCCTCCATCGTGGTGCCGATTCTGGAGGCGGCCGGGATATCCGGTGTCCAGCGGGCACGATTCTTCATCAACGGTATCGACACCCGCACGCAGGGGATCGATCTGGTCGCGACCTGGAAACGGGATCTCGACCGCTGGGGACGGATCGATTTTACCGCCGGCTTCAACTACAACACGACCAAGATCACCCGCTTCCGCGCAGCACCGGGCCCGCTGGCGGCCGTGGATCTGACCGGCGAGGATCTTTTCAGCCGGCGCGAACAGCTGCGCTTCGAGAAGGGGCAGCCCAAGACCAAGCTCAATCTCACGCTCAACTGGTTCTGGCGCGCCCTCAAGGTGACGCTGCGCACGAACCGCTACGGCAAGGTGCTCGATCCGGGCTCGCGGGAAGTCTTTGACGAGCAGCTCTCGGCCAAATGGGTGACGGACATCTCGGTGGCCTATGATTTTACGGACTGGTTCACCCTGGAGGCCGGCGCCAACAACGTCTTTGACACCTATCCCGACGTCTCGCCCACGGGGCGGCGGCCGGATGGCGGCTTTTTCTCGGTCTTCAACCAGATCTTTCCCTATTCGAACTTCTCGCCCTTCGGCTTCAATGGCCGCTTCATCTATGCGCGGGGCAGCCTGCACTGGTAGGCGATGCCGCCTAGCCGGTGACGAAGGGGCCGGCAGACGCGCCGGCATGAGAGAACATCGGGACCGGTGGCGACGTGGTTCGCCACCGGTTTCCTTGTCCGTGATACAGATGTTCTTGAAATGTTCTCAAATCTGCGATAGGGTGGTTTTCGGCTCCGCCGGTGGGGAACAGGCAGGCAACAGGCGGCGGGACGATGCCATGGCCGAAATCCGGAAAGAGCGGAACGAAGGGATGAGTGGAGCGGCGGTGCCTGCCGAATGGCGCCGCGGCCGGGGTGCGACGATCAATCCGCCCGACCGCTATGCGCACAGCCATGTGGAAGTCGATGGCGATGCTCTGGATCGGGACCGGCAGACGGACGGGCTTGCCCCCATTCCCACGACGGTGACGATCGAGCGGCCCCGGCGGATCATCACGCGCAATGATTCGCCGGACATACCCTTCGATCGATCCATCAATCCCTATCGCGGCTGCGAGCATGGCTGCCTTTACTGCTATGCGCGGCCGAGCCATGCCTATCTCGGATTCTCTCCCGGGCTCGACTTCGAAACCCGGCTGATTGCCCGTCCCGACGCGCCGGCACTGTTGCGGCGGGAGCTGGCGCGTCCCGGCTATGTCTGCCGGCCGATCGCGCTCGGCACCAATACGGATCCCTACCAGCCCATCGAGCGGCGCTTCCGCATCACCCGCGGCATTCTCGCCGTCTGTCTCGAGGTCGAGCATCCGGTGACCATTGTCACCAAGTCGGACCGCATTCTCGCCGATCGCGACATCCTTGCGCAGCTGGCGGTGCGGCGGCTGGTGAAGGTTGCGATTTCGGTCGGGACGCGTGACCGACGCCTTGCACGACTGCTCGAGCCGCGCGCCGCCACGCCCGCCCGCCGCCTGGCGGCCATCCGCGCGCTGGCCGATGTGGGGGTGCCGGTCGGGGTGATGGTCGCTCCCCTGATTCCCGGTCTCACGGACCACGGGCTGGAGGACGTGCTGGAGGCTGCTGCGGATGCCGGGGCGAAAGAGGCGGGCTGGACGCTGCTGCGGTTGCCGCTCGAGGTCCGCGACATTTTCTACGCGGCGCTGGCCGAGCATTCGCCCGAGCGGGCGCGGCGGGTGCGCAGGCTGCTGCGGGAAGCCCGCGGCGGGCGCGACAACGATCCCCGTTTCGGCCACCGCATGCGCGGCGAAGGGCCGTATGTGGCGCTGATCGCCCGGCGTTTTGCGCTTGCAGCGCGCCGGCTGGGACTGAACCGGGCACCCGTGCGCCTGGAGACGCGCCGCTTCCGCCCGCCGGCTCTTCCGCCAAGGGAAGAGGAGAATGGGCAGCTTTCCCTCTTTGCCTGAAGGAAGGCTGAGACCGGAGCAGGCGGGAGAGGAAAGCACCAGAGGGCCGTTTTTTCGGACGGGATCCCCCCGAAAGGAAGGGGGAGGATCCTCGTCGCTCTGCCGAGGAAGGCGGAGAAGCCGCATTTCCCCGTCTGCCGGCAGAGGGGGGGGATGCGGCCTGGTCTGGGGGCATCAAAGGGAACCGTCTTCGCCGAGCAGGCGTGACGGCGGGAAATGAAGGCGCACGCTCGTGCCCTTGCCGGGCCGGCTGTCGATTTCGAGCCGCCCATCATGGGCGCGCATGACGGCGCCCACATACGCCAGCCCCATGCCGACGCCCCCATGCTTCCGGGCAAGGCCGGCATCCTTCTGCCAGAGCAATGTGCCGGCATGGCGGCGGGTCTCCTCATCCATCCCGATGCCTTCATCCGTGACGGCGACGACGAGCCCGTTCCCCTCCGGCTGCTGGACGGTGACGGTGATCCGGCTTTCAGGCGGCGAGAACTTGCCGGCGTTGTCCAGAAGGTGATCGAGAGCACGGCCGAGACGCCTCCGGTCCGCCCACAGATGCGGCGGCGGGCGATCCTCCGGCACCAGGAGGTGGACCCTTTCGGGCGGCCAGTCGTAGTGCCTCTGCGCCCGTTCCAGAGCCTGACGGATAAGCTGGATGAGATCACATTCATCCTCCTCCAGGGTCATGCCGGCATCCTGGGCGCGTGCGAGCTCCAGTAGATCGCCCAGCAGGGCCAGCAGGCGCTGCCCGCTGGTGACGATGGTGGAGGCGTATTCGCGATAGCGATCATCCCCGATGGGGCCATGCATCTCGCGCGCAAGCATCTCGGCGAAGCCAATGATGGCATTGAGCGGAGTCTTGAATTCGTGGCTCATGTTGGCGAGCAGGGCGCTTTTTGCGCGATCGGCCGCCTCGGCCGCCTCCTTGGCCTGCCGCAGCGCCTCTTCCTGCCCGCGCTGGCGGGCGATTTCCGCCTCCAGTTCGGCCGTGCGCTCGGCAACGAGATCCTCCAGATGCTCCTGGTAGCGGCGCAGCTGGATGATCATCGCGAAGATGTTGGCGGCCGAGCGCAGATAGGACAGCTCGCGGCCGCGGGGTTCGTAGCCATGGGGCAGATAGAGCACCAGCACGCCAAGAAGGCGATCCTTGGCCAGCAGGATCGGCACGACGTAATGGCCGTGCGGCTTCATGCCGTCATAGCGATGCTCATGGCGGGGATCGACGCAGGGCGTATGCAGTATCTCGCGCGATTGCGCCACGCGGCCGCACAGACAGCGGCCGAAAGGCACACGGGCGCAGATGCGCAGCAGAGGTTCGGCAAGGTTGCGATGCACGAACAGCGTCAGCTCGCGCGAATCGGGATCGGCCAGAAAGATGCCGCCCTTGGCCTCGACGCGCAGCCAGCTGGTGGACAGCAGAAGATCGAGGCAGCGCCGGAGAATGGTGTCCACCGGCAGGGGCTCGGTGGCCGTCTGCAGCATGCGTGCCAGAATTTCCTCGGCTTCCAGCCAGATATGGAGGTCCTGCTCCGCTCCCTCCCCCTGCGGACCGGCGCTTGCCATGGCGCTCGATCCCGGGGAGCGCAAGGCCGATGCGCCTGCATCGGCCTGCGGTGAGGCGTCTTCCTGATCGGCCGGCCCATCTGCTTGCGGGGTCATCGTCAGCCTTGCCCATCCTGCGGTAATCGGATGCCCCCTCCTTGCACGCAGGATGCGACAATATGAAGCAGGGGTGGAAAAATCGTAAACGCAAGAAGGAAGTATCGGGATGGCCGGGTGGCAGCGGTCGATAAGGGGGGCTTTCTTATTCAGCTGCTCCGCCCTGCGGGAAGGAGGAGGGCAAGGAGCGCCCCCCTCGGCCCGTCAGCAGGTGGCCAGGGCCGTTTCCAGCCCGGTCAGCCGGGCCGCAAGGACGGAGGGCGGGGCCTCCTCTTCCATCGCGGCGAACAGGGCCGGCTCCTGCTCGGCAAGGATGGCCCGCCGTTGCCGGCGATAGGCGGGATCGCGGGCGGCCCGGGCATGAATGGCCCAGCCCTCTTCCACCAGCTCGCGGGGAAAGCGGTGCGTCATCCACTGCCTGTCGAAGCGCGCCGGGCGGAAAGGATTGATGCAGGGGGTCATGCGCCCGGTGAATGCCACCTGCGGCAGGCCTTCCGGAGAAAGCCGGGCGATCATGCTGCCCGTTGTCGCGGAAGGGCGCCAGGGCCGCCAGCGGCCACCCCAATGCATGCAGATGTCATGGTTGGATCCCCTGCGAAAGCCGTCCCCCTTCGCATGATGGCGCAACAGGGCGGCCAGCGCGGCAAAGGAGGGGCCCGCTCCTTCGGTCATGGCGCGCAGACCCGCCTCGGCAGCGCAGCGGCGTGCGTGGGCGCCTGCGATCCAGGTGGTCAGCCTGTCGCTGTGGCGGGCAGCGAAATCGCCGCCCTCAAATCCGCCGCCGGCAGATTCCCAGTCCGTATGGAGACGGTAGCCGTTGGAGATTGCCGCAAAATCGCCCGTGACCGGGCGGGCGGCCCATTCCCTGCCGGCGGTCTCGAGAATGAAGGCTTCCCGCGGGTCGGCGATCAGGAAGCTATTGTCATAGGCAAAGCGCTTGTTACGATAGCCGGCCGGCCCGCCCTGGCCATGCGTCATGAGCAGCTCCGTCATCACCGCAAGCGCCTCGGCGGCTGTCGCGGCCCGCTCCAGCCCCAGCCGGACGAGGTCCATGCCCCGCAGCCGCGGCTCATGACGGCCGACCCGGCGGGAGAAGACGGCCTCATTGCCGATGGCCAGGCCATGCTCGTTGACACCCATCTCCGCGCCCCAGATCCAGGAGGGGCGCGAAATCAGGACGGCATGCCGATCCGGCACCTGCGGGATCTCGAGATAGGTGGTCTTGAGGGTTGTGACGGGATCACCACGGACGGCCGGATGAAATTCCACGAACTGGGGCTCGTCGGGCTCGCGGTCCGAATTCTTGGCGAACCACCAGCCGCCCCTTTCACGATCGCGAATGACCACCGTATCGCACATGTGCCGAACTTGAGCTCCTGTCCGTCCCTTCATCGGCCAGCGCACCGGCCTGGTGCCGCGATGGTAATCCACGACCGGCCAGGCGGCAAAAGCGCAAGGGAATCTCGCTCCCTTTTCGGGGAGGATGAGAGGGGCGGACGGCGTGCCGCGTTGGGAGTGTTGGTGTTGCCGGGTGTTATGCGCCGAGCTCTCCGATATCTTCCGGCATTTCGGCGAAGCGGGCCCAGCGGCGCCGGCCGTCGAGATTCTCGATCTGGTGGGCGAGAGCGGCCACCACCCCGCGATCGAAGCGGGTGCCGGCCTCCTTCTGCAGCTCCGCGAGCGCCTCGTCGATGGACAGACCCTTGCGGTGCGCGCGGGGCGAGACCATGGCCACGAAGGCGTTGGCCACGGCAAGAATGCGGGCCGTGATCAGGATTTCCTCGCCCTTGAGCGGGGGATCGCCCGTGCCGTCAACACGTGCCTGCAGCTGGCGCAGGGTCTCGACCACGGGGCCGTCGAATTCCACCCCCGTCAGCAGATCGGCGCTCTTTTTCATGGCGTTGCGCACAAGGGCAAGCTCGTCTTCGCTCAGCCGCCCCTTCTTGAGGAGAATCTCGCGCGGGACCAGCATCTTGCCGATGTTCATGAGGCGGCCGGCAATCTCCACGGCCTCGGTTTCGTAGAGGGTGAGATTGAGGCTGTTGGCCAGGGCGGAGGCGACCTCCACCGCCCGCTCGGACTGCTTGGCGGCATAGGGATCCCGGGCATCGATGAGAGCGGCCAGCGTTGCAACCAGGCGCTTGAGGGTGCGTTCCCGGCGCTCGCGCTCTTCGACGAAGGAGGTCACTTCCTCACGCACCAGCAGGCAGACGGCATCCTCCAGCGCCTCTCCGGCGGCAAGCGGCACGGCGTTGATGACGTAAAGGCGCCGTTCGCCGTCTTCCGTTTCCACTTCCTGGGTATCCTGCAGGGGGCCTTCCTCGAAGGCGGCTTCCGCAACAAGCCGCAGGCCGCGGCCGGACTGGACGCCCAGAACCGCCTCGATCGGCTTGTCCAGCACCTCTTCGGCGGATTCGGCCCCCAATTCTTCACGCAGCTTGCGATTGGCGAAGCGGATGACGCCTTGGCGATCGATGACCAGAATTTCGGTCGGCTGCGCGTCCGTTGCCGCCTCGAGAAAGCGGCTCTGGCGCGCAAGCTTTGCGATGAGGTGTTCCTGTTCGCTCTGGATTTCGGCAAGCCGCCTGGTGGCCGCATGCCGCCAGAACAGCAGCATCAACAGACCGAGAGCTGCGACCGCCAGAAGGGAAAAACCGAGAAAGCGCAGCGTCGCCCGATGCACCGGTCCAAGCACGCTGGCACTGTCCCGCTCGGCAACCACATACCAGCCGATATCGCCGGAGAGGGGCTGGGCGAAGGCGAAGACGGCACGGCCATCGGCGCGCCGGGTGGCGACCAGGTGACCGGGCTCCGCCACGGCGGCCGCAAGATCGGGCAGGGAGACCGAGACCGTCCAGGGCGCACGCTCCGGCAGACCGGCCAGCGGGGTGAGGGCACGCAGCCCCGCCTTGGTCCGTGCGACAACGGCAAGGGTGCTGCTTCTGCCCTGGCCGGCCGTATCACGCACAAGCAGAGAAGGCAGAACGGGGTCGATCCGCGTCCAGGCCAGCAGCCAGCCGGCCGGTCCGCCCTCGCCGTGCTGGGCGGCGACGACCGGTTCCTTCCAGATCAGCCACAGGGCATCGTCGGCAAGCCGGAGCCGGCGTTCCGCGCGGGCCGCAGGACCGGCGGACGGCGTGCCCAGTTCCTCAGGCCAGCTGCCGATGGCCAGGCGGGGGCGGCTCTGGCGGTCCAGGAAAGCGATGCCCCCTGCGCGGGGGGCAAGATTGGCCGAGACGGGCTCACGATGCAGAAAGCCGGCCTGCTCGGCGGTCACCATCAGCAGGGTGCGGGCGTAATCGGCGGCCGCCTGGGCGCCGGGATCGTTATCCGGCAGCCCGGCATACAGCTGCAGGGAAGGGTTGCCTGCGGCCTGTCTGAGGGCACGTTCCTTCTCGCGCAGCCAGGCCGAGATGGCCTTGGCGGCCTGGTCACTCTGGAGCGCCAGTCGCAGTTCAACGCCGGCCAGCGTGCGCGCCCGCTCGCGCGCGCCCAGAACCAGGGCGGCGCCCACCAGCGCCGCAATGACGAGAAGGAGCCCGCCCAGCAGGAACAGCGTAACCCGACCGTCCCGGTTGTTCCAGAGGGCCTTCATGCTTGCGATCGCCATGCCCTCGCATACTCCCTTTGCCTTGGCGCAGCAGCGTTCAGCCTTTTCAGCAATATCCCCGAATTCTTTAAGAGGCTTTTAACAGGGGATGACCAGTATGACAGCAGACAGGCGGCCGGACGAGTCCTCTTTTCGCGCGGCTCCCCCCTTGCCGTTTGACGGGAGCATGCAGGGAGCATCGCAGGACGATGCGGCTCGTGCCGCCCGGCGCACATTGCGGCCGCGCCGCGGAAGCAGGAGATGGCAAGCGGATGACAAGCTGTCTTCGCCGACATGTCCAATATGGCGGCATCCTCTTGCTGATGCTGATTCTGATCGCCCGACCCCTGGCGCGGGCGGCCGAGACATCCGTGCCGCAAGGGGAAGCGCAATCTGCCTGGCATCTGTGGGGCAGTCGGGAAGTCGAAAGCCGCTCCTTGACGGCCTTTACCAAATGGACGGGAATGCTGGCGCGCTATCGGGCCGAGCGCAGGCGGCTGGCGGCGCTGACGCCCGGATGCGACAGACAGGAGCAGGCCGCCCGGCCCGTGCGTGCGCGCAGTTTCGCCGAACTCGTCGCGCTCGCCCGCCAGCGCCGGCAGGCGGGAGGGGCTGCGTCCTCACGCGTGCAATGTGCCGAGGAGCGGCTGGCAAAGCTGCTGGCGGAGCTGGCCGGCAAGCCGCTCGTCGAGCAGCTTTCCGCCGTCAATCGCTTCTTCAACCGCGCGCCCTATGTGCTCGATCCGGTCAATTGGGGTGTGCCCGACTACTGGGCGAGCCCCGGCCAGTTTGCCGCCAAGGATGGCGACTGCGAGGACTATGCGATCGCCAAGTATCTCGCCCTGCGCAGACTGGGTGTGCCGGCGCGGGCAATGCGGATCGTGGTGCTGGAAGACCGCAATCTCAATACCGATCATGCCGTGCTGGCGGTGCGTGATGCCGAGGGCCGCATCTGGATCCTCGACAATCAGACCCCCGTCGTCGTGAAGGCGGAGCGCATTCGTCACTATCGCCCCGTCTATTCGATCAATGAAGAGGCCTGGTGGCTGCATACGGCTGCTCCGGCCGCCGGCAGGAGTGGATTTGCCTCCGGTCTCGCGACACGGCGCTAGAGCAGGCAGCGCCTCCTTCGCCCTGCGTGGAAGAGAGGGCGCAAGGCCCGGTGTTCCGCCATGTTCCGACGAGTTTGCGCCGCCGCTTTGCCTGCATTCTCAATGACGTCCCATGAGGGGCAAGAGAGCTCAGGCGGGTGTCTCACATGCCCGGATCTTTGTCGGCTTCCAGCCGGCCGGCGGCCTGAAGCAGGGCCACGATGCGTTCGGCTGCCTCTTCGGGGGACAGGCGGGTCGTATCGATTTCAAGCTCCGGATTCTCCGGCGGCTCGTAGGGGCTGTCGAGGCCCGTGAAATTGCGGATCTCGCCGGCAAGCGCCCGCTTGTAGAGCCCCTTCGGATCACGCTCGGCGCAGACCTCGAAGGGCGTATTGACGTAGATCTCGAAGAACTCGCCCTCTTCCATCAGCTCGCGCGCCATCCGCCGCTCGGCCCGGAAGGGAGAGATGAAGGAGACCAGCACGATAAGCCCCGCGTCCGCCATGAGCTTCGCGACCTCCGCGACACGGCGGATGTTCTCCACCCGGTCGGCCTCGGTGAAGCCGAGATCCTTGTTGAGGCCATGGCGGACATTGTCGCCGTCGAGCAGATAGCTGTGGCGGCCCAGCGCGTGCAGGCGCTTTTCGACCAAGTTGGCGATCGTCGACTTGCCGGATCCCGACAGCCCCGTGAACCACAGCACCGCAGGCTTCTGGCCCTTGAGCGCCGCGCGTGCGCGCTTCGTCACGTCCAGCGCCTGCCAGTGGATGTTGTGGGCGCGCCGCAGGGCGAAATCGATCATGCCGGCGGCCACCGTCTGATTGGTGAGCTTGTCCACCAGGATGAAGGAGCCGGTCGCCCGGTTCGCCCGGTAGGGATCGAAGGGAATCTCCCGGTCGAGCGCGAGATTGGCGACCCCGATGTCATTGAGCTGCAGGGTCTTGGCGGCCGCATGCTCACCGGTGTTCACATTGATCGCGTATTTGAGCCGGGTGACGGTCGCATTCGCCCAGCCGGCCGCGGATTTGAGCAGATAGGGCCGGCCCGGCAGCAGCGGCTCTTCGGCCATCCACACGAGATGCGCCTCGAACTGGTCGGCGACCTCGGCCCGCGCATGCGGATGCACGAGGAAGTCGCCGCGTGAGATATCGATCTCGTCTTCCAGCGTCACAGTGACCGCCTGGCCGGCAACCGCCTCGTCCAGATTGCCGTCGAAGGTGACGAGGCCTGTCACCCGCGAGCGCCGACCCGAGGGCAGGACGATGATCTCGTCACCCTTCCTGATCCGGCCCGAGGCGATGGAGCCGGCAAAGCCGCGGAAATCCCGGTTCGGCCGGTTGACCCACTGGACGGGAAATCGGAGCGGATGATCCACCAGCTCTTCGCTGGCCGGAGCCTCCTCGAGGATCTCCATGAGCGACGGCCCGCCATACCAGGGCGTGCGATCCGAGCGGTGCGAGACATTGTCGCCGAGGAGCGCCGAGACGGGCACCGCATGCACCGTCTCGACGCCCAGCGCATCCGCGATGCCGCGGAAGGCCTCGGCGATGGGGCGGAAGACCTCCTCGCGGAAATCCACAAGATCCATCTTGTTGACGGCGAGCACCAGCTGCCGGATGCCGAGCAGCGCGCAGATGAAGGCGTGCCGGCGCGTCTGGGTGACCACGCCCTTTCTGGCATCGACCAGCAGCACTGCCAGATCCGCGGTCGATGCCCCGGTTGCCATGTTGCGGGTGTACTGCTCGTGACCGGGTGTGTCGGCGACGATGAAGCGGCGCTTGTCGGTGGCAAAGAAGCGGTAGGCGACGTCGATGGTGATCCCCTGCTCGCGCTCCGCCTCCAGCCCGTCGAGGAGAAGCGAGAAGTCGATCTCCTGGCCCTCCGCCCGGTTGATGCGGCGGCTTTCCTCCTTGAGCGCGGCAAGCTGGTCCTCGAAGACGAGGCGCGAGTCATAGAGCAGGCGGCCGATCAGCGTGGACTTGCCGTCGTCCACGCTGCCGCAGGTGATGAAACGCAGGAGATCCCTGTCCTCCTGCTCCTTCAGATAGGCGGCCACCGCCGCTTCGGCCTTGCCTTCGAACATCGCGTGCCTCGTGTTTCGCCCCTGGGCGTTCCTAGAAATAGCCTTCCTGCTTCTTGCGCTCCATGGAGGCGCCGGGGTCGCGGTCGATCACCCGGCCCTGGCGCTCGGAGGTGGTCGCCGTCAGCATCTCGGCGACGATGCCTTCAAGATCTTCGGCATCCGACTCGATGGCCCCCGTGAGCGGATAGCAGCCGAGCGTGCGGAAGCGGATCTTGCGCATCTGCGGCACTTCGCCGGGCTCAAGCGGCAGGCGGTCGTCATCGACCATGATGAGCATGCCGTCACGCTCGACCACCGGGCGCACCCGGGCGAAATAGAGCGGGACGATGGGAATCCGCTCCCGGTGGATGTACTGCCAGATGTCCCGCTCCGTCCAGTTGGACAGCGGAAACACCCGCATGCTCTCGCCCTTGTGGACGCGGGTGTTGTAGAGATTCCACAGCTCGGGCCGCTGGTTCTTCGGGTCCCAGCGGTGCTGGCGGTTGCGGAAGGAGAAGATGCGCTCCTTGGCGCGGGACTTCTCCTCGTCGCGCCGCGCCCCGCCGAAGGCTGCATCGAAGCCGTATTTGTCGAGCGCCTGCTTCAAGGCCTGGGTCTTCATTACGTCGGTGTGGACCGCGGAGCCGTGGGTGATGGGATTGATGCCCGCTTTCACCCCCTCCTCGTTGATGTGGACGATGAGGTCGAGATCCCATTCCTTCGCAATCCGGTCGCGGAAGGCGATCATGTCCCGGAACTTCCAGCCCGTGTCGACATGCAGGACCGGGAAGGGAATGCGTCCGGGGTGGAAGGCCTTGCGGGCCAGATGCAGCAGCACCTGGCTGTCCTTGCCGATGGAATAGAGGATCACGGGGTTGCGGCATTCGGCCGCGACCTCGCGGATGATGAAGATGCTTTCGGCCTCGAGCCGATCGAGATGCGAGAGCCTGTGTGCCATGATCCCGTCTGTCGCTGTTGTCGGCAGGCATTTCGAGTATCGGCACGGCCATCCGGCGGCCATGCCCCGCCCGGAGCACTTAGAAAATCTTGTTGACCCGGGCAACCGATTTTGTCTTGCGGCTGGATCAAGGCATTCTTGTGGCGGGCAGAAGTCTGCCAGCCCGCCTTTCCCCTTCTCCCCTTAAGGCTTCCTTTACCATGATGCGCCCAGGAAGGGCGGGAACAGATGCAGGCAGAGGGGATGCCAGAGACAGATGCTTCCCGGCTCCGAGAAGACGGCCAGAAGGATCGGACGGGCGCTGGTCACCGGCGCTGACGGCTTCATCGGTTCGCATCTCGTCGAGCGGCTGGTGACGCTGGGCGTGCCGGTCACGGCGCTGGTGCTCTACAACAGCTTCGGCACTGCCGGCTGGCTTGACAGCCTTCCGGAAGAGATCCGCGGGAAGATTCGCATCATTGCCGGCGACATCCGCGATCCCGGCCAGATGCGCAGGGTGATGGAGGGGATCGATACCGTCTTTCACCTGGCCGCGCTGATCGCGATCCCCTATTCCTACCACGCGCCGCAGTCCTATGTGGACACCAATGTCCGGGGCACCGTGAACCTGCTCGAGGCGGCCAGAGCAGCGCACGTGCGGCGCTTCATCCAGACGTCGACGAGTGAGGTCTACGGTACTGCGCAGTATGTGCCGATTGACGAACGCCATCCTCTGGTCGGTCAGTCCCCCTATGCGGCAAGCAAGATCGCGGCCGACCAGCTGGCCCATTCCTTCTTCGCCGCCTTCGATCTGCCCGTCGTGATCCTGAGGCCCTTCAACACCTATGGCCCGCGCCAGTCCCAGCGGGCGGTCATTCCGACCATCATCGCCCAGCTTGCCTCGGGCGCCCGGCGCATCCGGCTGGGGGCCACGCATCCCACCCGGGACTTGAGCTT
>CAYYGH010000001.1:74543-142462 GCA_964471405.1 uncultured Sphingomonadales bacterium
CGCTTTGCCGGACCGGACGGCCTGAGGTCCGGTCTGGAGCAGACCATCGCCTGGTTCCGCGATCCGGAAAATCTCGCCCGCTATGCCCCGCACCGTTACCAGATCTGAGGCCACCTTTGCGGCCAAGGCCTTCCTCGAGCGGCTGGAGGCACTGTTTGCGGAGCTCGCGCGCCCGGTGCCGCTGCATGAGCCGCTCTTCGGCGCGGAGGAGGAGGCGGCGGTGCGCCGGGCGGTAACCTCGGGCTGGGTGTCGTCCGCGGGGCCCGAGATCGCGCGTTTCGAGGAGCGGCTTGCCGCCGTCACCGGTGCCCGGCATGCGGTCGCGGTCGTGAACGGCACGGCGGCACTGCATCTGGCCTTTCGGGCCGTCGGCGTGCAGGCGGGCGAGGAGGTGATCATGCCGCCGCTCACCTTCGTGGCCACCGCCAATGCCGCGGTCCAGGCGGGCGCGGTGCCGCATTTCGTGGATATTGAGCCGGCACGCCTCGGTCTCGATCCGGCTGCTCTCGCCCGCAGACTGGAAGCGGTGGCCGAACGCCGCACGGACGGCGTTTTCAACCGGCAGACCGGCCGGCGGATCGCGGCCGTCGCCCTCGTCCATGTCTTCGGTGTGCCGGCCTGCGATGCGGAGGTGGCGGAGGTCTGCCGGGCCTGGGATCTTCCACTCGTCGAGGATGCGGCGGAAGCACTGGGGTCGCGGCGCGGCGGCCGGCATGTGGGACTGACCGGTGCCTGCGGGGTCCTCTCATTCAACGGCAACAAGATCATCACCACCGGTGGCGGCGGCGCGGTGATCACGGACGACGAGGGGCTCGCCGGGCGTGTGCGGAGCTGGGCGACGGTGGCCAAGCGTCCGCATTCTTTCCGCTTCATCCACGATGAAGCCGCCTACAATTATCGTCTGCCGAATCTGAATGCCGCGCTGGGACTGGCGCAGCTCGATCGCCTTGATGCGTTTCTGGCGGCCAAGAGCGGGCTCCATGATCGCTATCGCGAGGCCCTGGCCGGTCTGCCCGGCGTGCGGCTGCGGGAGGCGCCGCCGGACGCCACGCCCAACCACTGGCTGATCGCAGCCGAGATCGATGTGCCCGATATCGCCGCGCGCGATTCGATCATCACCGCGGCGGTCGGAGCGGGGATCGGCATGCGGCCCGTGTGGGATCTGCTGCATCGCCTGCCCATGTATCGGGAGGCACCGCGCGGCGCACTTGCGACCGCCGAGGCGATGGAGCCGCGTCTTGTCTGCCTGCCCTCCGGCCCCGCGGTGGCGCTGGCGATCGCACGCAGACGGATGTGACAGGGCCTCACGGGCTCGTTGAACACTGGTCCTTAAGAAGGCCGGTCGCGAGGCCGGGAATATCATGATGTTTCGGCGGAACGCCGCCGGCGGCGAAGAACTGAGCGTCTGGCACGGCTTTCAGAATCGCCTCGATGAAGGGCCTTTGTTCCTCCACAAACGGCACCACTTGGTCCTGCGGGTCACCTACGAATATCATCCTTTTTGGCGCATGCCTGATTATGTCTTCCATATGATCGATCGGATTGTAGGGAGGATAGACGCCCTCTTTTGTCAGCCGATCGTAATAGGGGTCCCTGTTGCGCGCGAAGGGAGTTGAGATGAAGATTGCGCACGCAATGTCGCTGCGATCCTGAATGAGCCTGGCCAGCACGACACCCGCCCATGATTCCGCCGAGATGCAGAGAGTTTTTCGCCCGTATCGCGCCTTGAGACGATCGAGCGCCCGGTGAAGAATTTCCGGAAACCGAACCGCGTCACCGATCGCCCCATCGGACCCGAAGGCCCCCGGCAGCGTCAGAAATACGTACGGCAGCTTCCAGTCCTGACGATCGTTTGACACCTGGCGCAGAAGCCCGCGTGGCGTCAGCTGCTTGAAATCCTCATTCACGTTCCAGCTGCCGTCGTCGTGCAGCGCCACGGTTCCGGAAACCGGATAGAGGCGCACCGGAAGGCAACCGTCGCCGGGCGCCATCGGGAGGGCGGCCCAGCCGGGGGCAACAAGGCGGTAGCGCCGGCCGTCATCCAGTTCCACCTTCAGAAAGTCATCAGGTGCGAGAAAGAAGGAAAGCGCGGGTCGCGTCCAGAGAACCTTGCGGACGAACACCTCGATTCCTTCTCTCCCGGGAACAAACAAAACGACTCCGACGACGCAAATCCCGAGAACGAGGAGGGTGCCGAAGGTCATGCGGCGCACGGTGTTGCGGGGTTGCTTCATGACACTGCCTGTCCTGTCCAGCCTCCTTCCGGGCAAGAAGATCGGAAAGGAGAGGAGGGCAACCCTCCTCCCCCATCCTCGACCTCAATTGGGCACGCACTCGACCGTCACGGTTCCGCCGCCGATATCGATCCCTCCGGCTCCACCCTTGCCGGCAACATAGGTTACCTTGGGATGGGTGCCCTCGGGGCAGCTCACGTGAACCTGGCCACCACCCGGCAGGGTCACCGTGACGGTCCCCCCGCCATTCCCCTGGCCCCCGAACACGAAAGGGAGCTCCTTCTCGTCCAGCTCTCGAACGAACGGTTCCACCTTGGGCCGGTCCAGTGCCGGCACTTGCGGGATGATGCCAAGCATCGCTTCTCTCCCATCATTCAAGGCTGCCGACGCGTCGGGAAAGGACGAAGGAGGGCGGCGTTCAAGCGCTGGCAGAAATCACCCGGCGATCTGCGGCGGGAGGCCTGCCGCGCCGGCCACGCCGCGTCTCCGCCCGCCGTCCCCTCCCGAACGGCCCGGCGACCCCCGCCGGGCACTCGCCTCATTACCCCCCCCCTGATTGAGAAAGTCAAGCCAAATTCGCCTAATAACAGAGCGACCGTGGAAAATGCTGCCGACCGCATGGGGCCTGCCGCCGGCGTGGGGGAGTTCGCGCCCCTGACGCCGAGAAGAACAATCTCGAGGGTCGCGGCCGGTGGTGGGGGCCCCTCCGTCGTCGGAGCGGAGCTTCAGGCGCCATCGATCGGCTCGCCGGGGGCGTAGGCGCGTGGGGCCGGGCGGCCGAGGAGCTGCCACCAGCGGAAAGGTTCGGCCCCCTCTTCCGGGCGCAGGACGGCCATGTTCTCGGCCGTCAACGGCTCGCCGGCGGCGATGGAGCGCGTTGCGACGATGCCGCGCCGGGCAACGCGGCGGGTGGCCCGTTCGGCCGGCGTAATCGGCTTGCCGGGCCGGCCGAGCGCCCGTTCCACCGTGCGGATGCCGGCAATCATTTGGGCGAGCGCATCCGGCTCCAGGGAGGCACGGTGGTCGGGGCCGGGAAGCGACCGGTCCAGCGTGAAATGCTTCTCGATCACGCGCGCGCCCAGCGCCACCGCCGCAGGCGCCGCCCAGACGCCAGCGCTGTGGTCGGAATAGCCCACCGGCAGCCCGAAAACCGCCTTCAGCGTCGGGATGCTGTTCAGATTGAGGATCTCGTCGGCGGCCGGATAGTCGCTCACGCAATGCAGCAATGTCACGCGGTTGGCCAGCCAGCTCCGCGCGGTCTCGTCACTCAGGGCATCCAGCGCCTCCTCACGCCGCATCGGCGGGCTTTCGGGTGAGAGATGCGCATGGGCGAGGATGGCCAGGGCAAACTCGATCTCGCCAAGCGTTGCCATGCCGGTGGACAGCAGGATCGGCCTGTCATAGAGCGCATGTGCGCGCAGCAGCGGCGCATTCGTGATCTCGCCGGAGGCGATCTTGAAGCGCACAACCCCGAGCTCTTCGGCCAGAAACCGCAGGCTCGCCTCGTCGAAGGCGGTGGAAAGGAAGACAAGACCGCGTTCTTCGGCCGCCGCCTTGAGATCCCCATAGGCTTCCCGCGGGAGGGTGAGTGCCTCCAGCATGGCGCGCTGATCGGCGCCTTTCGCACCGGCGCGCTCCTGATAGCGGGCCTTCGGCGCACCCGGGCGGGCAAGTGCTGCCGGGTCGAATGTCTGGAATTTGACGGCATCCGCTCCCGCGGCCGCCGCCTCCTCCACCAGGCGCAAGGCCATTGCCGGATCGCCGTTGTGATTGACTCCGGCTTCCGCAATCACGAAGCAGCCCATTGGACCTCCTCCCCTTCGGGATTTCCACCGGTCGTGGTGCCCCCTTCGATGATCCGGTCGCAAAACGGTTTGGCCACCAGAGCCGACCAGTCCGGCAGTCCTTCCAGCACATCCGCGATACGCTCGGCCGCCCGGCCGTCCCCGAAGGGGTGGCTGATGCCGGCCAGCGCCGCCCGAAAGGCGGGATCACGCACCCGCTTGAGCGCCGCGGCAATGGCCGTTGCATCCTCCGGACAGGAGATGACGGAGGCGGCCTTCGGCCGGCCCTGCTGGCGCGAACCGATGTCGATGGTGGCGGTCGGGATCGCGGGCGCCTCCAGGATTCCGCTGGAGCTGTTGCCGAGGACGGCAACGGCATGACGGAGCAGGGACGCATACCCCCGATGGCCGAGACTGTCGAGGAAAACGGCCCGCGCGGCATGGCGCCGGGCAAACTCCCGTGCCGCGGTGCGAATCTCATCCGCACCGGGATCGGCATTGGGGGCAGTCCAGACGACATGCAGATCCGTTTCCCCGGCAAGGGCTGTCAGGAGCGCTTCCAGTCCCCGCCGCGTGGCCTGCCGGTCACGGGTGACGGGGTGCCAGGTCACCACCACCAGCGGCCGGGGCAATTGCGATCCCGCAAGGCCGAGCATCCGGCACAGCGCCGCTTCCGGAAGGGGGGGCTCCTTGCAGATCGCATCAACGCCCAGGGCGCCGACCACATGTACCCGCTCTTCCGGCTCGCCCATCTGCAGCAGGCGCCGCCCGTGCGCGGCCGTGGTGACGAAATGCAGCGCCGCCATCTTGCTCACCGCATGGCGGATGGCATCATCGAAGGCCCCCTCGGTGACCTCGCCGCCATGGATGTGGAAGATCGGTATGCCGGCCACCAGGGCCGCGGATGCGGCGCCGAGAAGCTCGAAGCGGTCGCCGAGCAGGGCGAGCGCATCGGGACGGGCGTCGGGATCCGCGAACAGATCGCCCAGCGCCTCGGCCAGCCGGGCGATGGCGCGTGTCGCCGTGGCCGGTGCATCGTCAACAAGATCAAGGGGAATCTCGCGCCAGGGCTTGCGGCCGTCGCGGCGGATTTCGGCAATGGTGCGGCCGTGATGCGCTTCGAGATGGGTGCCGGTGACCACCAGTTGTGGGGTGATCGTCCCGCGCGTCTCGAAGACCGTGAGCAGCGGCCGCCACAGGCCATAGTCGGCGCGTGTCGAGGTCAGGACGGCCAGATTGCGGGAAGAGGAAGCCGGCCTCATCAGATCAGCTCCTCTTCGGCAAGGAGCCGGCGGGCCAGAACCTCGGCGATGTCGAAGTCGAGTGCGGTATCAATGTCAAGAGAGCGGGTCCGCGGCATCACATAGCCGATCGTCCCGGGCCCGATCAGCTTTTTTTCGGTGAGGAGCGTGGGGATGTGCGCAACATAGATGGCGCCGTTCAAGGCATAGATGCGCGGCAGCTCCTGGCGGCGGGCAATGGGTTCCTCATTCAGGAAATGCACGAGCCGGCCATCACCATCCATGTGATACATCCATGAGGGATGCTGGCTGGCCGGGGTGACGGACACCACGCTCGGCGCACCGGTGTCGATGCAGCGGGTGATCGCGGCATCGATGTCGGCGGTCGAACGGAAGGGCGAGGTGGGCTGCAACAGCACGAGATAGTCGAAACCGGGAAGCGCCTCCAGGGCGTGGAGCACGGGGGCGATGCCGGGCGTGTCGTCGCGCGCCAGCTCCTTGGGGCGGCGGAACGGCACCTCGCAGCCATAGGCGGCGGCAATGCGGCAGATGTCTTCATTGTCGGAGGACAGCACGACACGATCCACGAAACGGGACGCCCGGGCCGCCTCGATCGTCCAGGCGATGAGCGGCCGGCCCGCCAGCGGCCGGATGTTCTTGCCCGGCACGCCCTTCGATCCGCCACGCGCCGGGATCAGAGCCAGAATGCTGTGCCCGTGATACATGCCCGCCATCCACTTGCTGATGGACCGCTCGGGTGCAACGGTCAACAGCTCCGGCATAGCCGGGCAAAGTTGAAGATTTGGTAACCATGTCGGGGGATGCTGGCCTCATGCGCGAATCGGATCCACAGCACGAAGAAAGGAGCCCGGCCGGGCCTGACGACCGGCCTGCGGTGACTCTGCTGGCGAAGGATCACCAGTGGGGGCGTGTCGCAGCAGCCTGGCTGCGGGCGCTGTTCCCGGATGCGGTGGTGCATCTGGGAGCGGTCGGCATGCCGCTGCCCGACGGGCTCGGCCGCGATGGGCAGGAGACCGTCGCCACGCCCCGCCGCCGGCGCATTCTTCTGTCCTTTCTCTCGCCCTGGATCGTGCCGCAGTCGGTGCTCGAGCGATTCGCCATCGCGATCAATTTCCACCCGGGTCCCCGGGAATATCCGGGCACCGGCTGCTACAATTTCGCCCTTTATGAAGGGGCCGGGGAATACGGCTGTGTGGCGCATCACATGCTCGCGCGGGTCGACAGCGGCCGGATCATCGCCGAGCGGCGCTTCCCCGTGGCAAAGGACGAGACGGTCGAGACCCTTCAGTTCAAGACGCTCGCCGTGATGCTGGGGCTTTATGCGGAGGTGCTGGCGCAGCTTGCAGCGGGCACGCCTCTGCCGGAGCTCGATCAGGGCTGGACCCGCCCGCCCTTCCGCCGCCGGCAGCTTGAGGAGCTCATGCGGATCACGGCCGACATGCCTGTCGAGGAGGTGCGCCGGCGCGTGCGGGCAACCGACTATCCCGGCTTTCTCAATGCCTGGATCGACCGGCCCGATGGGCGCTATCACTATGCGCTGCGCGAAGGGCCCGCTCTTGCCTTCCGGCCCGATCTTTTTGCGGCCGCCCCGGCCGGCCCGGAGGAGGAGGCGGCCTTCGATGCGAAGACGGCAACCGGCCGCTCCCGCAACGGGCCGAAGAAATGAGCGGGGGTCCTCTTTCCCGTCTTTTCTTTCCCGTCTTTAGTGTCATGCGATGCCGGATCGGCCCCGGGGTGTCCGGCCGGAGGCGGTGCCGGGGAGGATCCGGAATGGTGCCTACCAGGGCGCCGTGAGACGGATCGCGCGCGGGGCGTTCAGCCGGCCGCCATCATCCGCACACCAGATCATCCGCTCCGGGGCCAGCCCCTCGAACAGGCGGGCGGCCGCCGCCGGTGAGAGTGAACCGGTAGCCGCCGCCGAGAACAGGAGCATCGCCACCGGCCATTGTTCCTGGTCACGGAAAAGCGGAGCGGTAGCACAGGGCAGCCCGCCGGCGGCAAGCTTGAGTCCGGTTCTGCGAGCCGCCGCAGCACCGTCGTGCAGCCGCCGCGTGTCGCCGAGCACCTCACCGACCGGCAGCACGAGCAACAGGGGTGTTTCGCCCGCAGCCTGGACCAGATTCTCAAGCCAGTGATGGCCCTGGCGCTCCGCCAGCAGCTCAAGGCTGAAATCGAGGAGCACGGGCCGTCCCCCGCCGGGCAGCAGATCCTGCGGGTCATGGTCGAGCAGCCTTTCGGCAAGAGCACGTCGGATCGCATGGGTGGCAAGGGCGGTGGGAGGAAGCGGTTCAGAAGGGGCGAGCTTTTCCTGCACCGCCTTCATGTCGAATCCGAGGCGGTCCATGACCACGGCGCGCCTGCCCGTGGCGCCCAGCAGCCGCACGTCCTCCCGTTTGAGGAAGGGCCGCACATCGGCGCGGCCGAGATGACGCAGCACACCGGCCAGGACATCGGTGCGGACGGCATGCGTGGTCTCTGTCGTTTCCGCCGCCTCCGCCTTTTCAGCCGGCGAGGAAGGCGCAGGAGGGGCGGAAGGCCGGTCGGCCTCTGGAGAGGGGGCGGCCTCATCAGCGATCTCCGCAAGGTCCCGGCCCTGGGCGACCGCCTCGGCCAGGGCGAAGAAGCTGTCGTATTCGCGCGCGATGTCATAGAAGCGGGCAAGGAAGGGGAGGTCACGGCCATCCGCCTCCGCTGCGCGCAGATTGGGATCGTCGCGTACGAGCGCTTCCACGGCAAGCACGGCGCGTTCGAGCTCGGAAGCGGAGGCTCCCTTCAACACGCACAGGAAATCCTGGTTGGGCAGCGTAAACAGCTGTCCGTCATAGCGGCGCAGGAGACGCGCGAAGGGTTCCCGGGCCGCCCGCTGATAGGAGGGCTGGCGATAGGGCTTGGTCAGCCGGGACAGCCGCACCCACACGGCACGCCGTCCGCTGCGGTAGCGGGCCAGCCGCTTGGCGTAATCATAAAGCTGTTCTTCCACGCCCACGCGCGATACCGCCACCATTGCCACTCGTTGTCCTGTTCCGAAACGGAGAATGACTTGCCGACGTCTTCCTTCAATACTGCGCCCATGCAGCTTTCGGAATGGTAAATGTCAAAAGGTGAAATCGCGGGCGGCCGGACAATTGGCGTGTGGCCGCTGCGTGGGGGCGGGCGAATCAGTCGGGCCAGGGGTAGCGGCTGACAAGCCGGGCTTCCCGGCGCCAGGCCCGCAGGATCTCGCCTGCGGGCGGCAGCGGCACGCCGCGGCGATGCTGGGCGCGGCCGATCTCGAAGAGGAGCCGGTATTGGCGGGCCAGATCCCGCCAGGCGCGGGCAAGGGTATAGCGGGAGTCCCAGATATGGGTCGCTTCGCCACCGGCGCCATTGACCTCGATCACCACGAGGTCCTCCCCCCGGCGCAGGGCCGCAAAATCATGGAACCGGACATCGAAGCGGCCGACGAAGAAGCCGTCGATGTCGCGGGCGATGGCATCGATGCGGCGTCCGAGAGCCTCGGTCAGATAGGGCCGGCCATCCCGGAAGATAGCCCCTTTCGCATGAGCGCCGATATGCGTAAGCACCACCTCCTCGCCTGCCGGCACCACCTCGTCCAATCGTTCCCCCAGGCGCGGGGCATAGAGGTGGAGGAGACGCCGGGCGCGGCGGTCGGCCTGGATCAGGGCGCGCAGACTGCGGCGTCCATCGCCCGTGACCCGCGGGAAGTATTTGAGCGTCATTGACAGCAGGCGGCCATGCCGCTCGTCCGGATGGCGGGCGTAGAACAGCCCGGCCTCGCCCGGGGCGCTGACCCAGTTCTGGGCAAGCAGTGGCACCTCTTCGGGGTAGAGTGCGAGCACCGAGGCAATGCGGTCCTGGGTGGTGATGCGGCGCACGCCGGCTCCCCGACAGCCCACATCCGGCTTGATGACGATCGGAAGCCGCAGGCGGCTTTCCGCCAGCGCCCGGGCAAGGGCATCTCGGCGATCGGAAAGAGGAGCGGCGGGCAGCAGCACGAAAGGTGCGGTCGCAGCCCGGGCACGCGGGCCGAAGCGGGCCAGCACCGCGGCCTTCGATTCTCCGACGAACCCGCCCAGCGGAAAGCCGGGATTGGCAATGAAGGGATAGCGGGGGTCGCCATATCGGATCGCCAGCAGCAGCCACCAGGCGACCATCGGCGCGTAGAAAATGCCCTGCGGCCAGAATTCGAATGGAGACAGAGCCGGGCCGACATCCTCAAGCGGCGGCATGTTGGCGGGCCGCGACATGGCAGCGCCAGGGGGACGGGCACCGGAGTCCGGCCCGGTCGCCGTGCCGGAGCGGCCACCTCTCATGGCTCGTTCCCGCCGGCCTGCCGGGGACGGGTTTCAGCCTCCGGCCACCATCTTTTCCGCACGCCACGCAGCAAAACGGCCAGCAGGCGGGGCAGCAGGAAGAGGATCACGATGAGGGCGGCCGCAAGCAGCAGGCGTCCCCGGCCCGTCAGAGTGGCAAGCCAGTCACCGGCCGGCCGGGCGGCGGCGAAGATGAGGGTGACCCAGATGAAGACCGCCGCCAGATCGGCCAGCAGAAAACGCGGCCAGGCGAGCGGGCGGTAGCCGCAGGCCAGATAGGTGACGAGCCGCGTGCCCGGCAGGAAACGGGCCGTGATCACGAGGCGGGGGCCGTGCCGATCGAGAAATCGCCACAGCCGGATCAGTCTCTCGCTCAAGAGACGGCGGGCCAGCCAGGGCATGCGCCGGG
Source organism: uncultured Sphingomonadales bacterium (assembly GCA_964471405.1). Taxonomy (GTDB): domain Bacteria; phylum Pseudomonadota; class Alphaproteobacteria; order Sphingomonadales; family Rhodothalassiaceae; genus J084. Next base: position 84,546 of record CAYYGH010000001.1, read on the forward strand.
CCAGCCGTCCGGCGGCATAAAGCCCGTTGTCACCAAGCAGCAGACCGGCGCAGACGGCTCCGAACAGCAGCGCCGTGCGGTCCGGCGAGGCGGCGGCCATGGTCGCGGCCGTGGCGGTCGCCAGATCCTCCTGCAGCAGCGAAAGTGCAACGATCGCCAGAAAGAGCGCCGCGGAATGGGCGCTCAGGGTGGTTGCGACATCCTGCAGCCAGGCCGCCATGCGGTTCAGGCCCTTTCTTGCCGTCCGGCTCCGCCCTTTACAAAACCGTCATGAAGAGCAGACAAGATGGCCATAACCAGAAAGAAGGCGCGATGGCCAGTCCGGATCCGGGATGCGGGGCCGGCCAGACGAAGAACGGAGAAAGCATGGCGATGACAAGGGAAGGCGAAAGCAGGCGCTGGCATGTGCTGTATCTGTGTACGGGCAATAGTGCCCGCTCGATCCTGGCGGAGGCCTGGACGCGCCATGCCCATGGCGACCGCTTTCTGGCGATGAGTGCGGGATCGGACCCGGTCGGCGCGGTCAACCGCTTTGCCCTGCGCTGCCTGGAGGAGGAAGGGGTGGCTACCGAAGGGCTCGAATCCAAGGGGCTCGACCGCTTCCTGGGACCGAATGCGCCCCGCATCGATCTGGCGGTCACCGTCTGTGATCATGCCGCCCGCAACTGTCCCGTCTTTCCGGGCGCACCGATCCGTCTGCACTGGCCTCTGCCCGATCCCGCCCGGATCGAACCCGGCGAGGCCATGGCCATGGCCGCCTTCCGGGAAACATTGGCCGTGCTCAAGGAGCGGATTGCGGCTCTTGCCGAACAGGCTGCCGCAGCCGGCACCATCGACGCGCTCAAGACCCGGCTGGCCGCAGACCCGCGTGCCTTTCTCCATCCCGTCGGCTGAATGGCAGGCTGAAAATGCAGGCAGGCCGCTTGCATCGGAGGACCGAGGCTTGTGCGGCAGGCGGGCTGCGGGAGGGAAAAGCGTCAACGGCCGTGCCCTCTTGGCGGGGCATTGCGGTCGTCACCCGGAATGCGGGGGATCGCCGTCTTCAGGTGCGATTTCGGCTTCGCGCTCACGCCCCTTTTCCACGGCATACACGAGCTGGCCGACGGCAAAGCCCCTGATGCCTGCGCGTTTGATGAGACGTTCAAGATGGGCCTGGCTGCCAAGACGGGTGATCCGGTCCACCACCTCAAGGTCCAGACCCGTCTTGTGCACCATTGCCGCAACGAACAGACGCAATCCGCCGGCGCGGGTGACGTCGATGAGCAGCCGCTCGGTAAACGCACCAAGGGATTCCTTCTGGCGAATGAAGTCATTGAGCGCGGCATAGCTGGCCGAGACCGCCCAGCGGGCAAGATTTGCGGCCTTGGCGAAGCGGGTCGTGTCATCCGCCACCTGCTCCGGCACGCCATAGCGTAAGACAAGTTCCTCGCGGGCGGCTTCACTGACATGCTCGATGATCTGGGCGAACAGGGTGGCGGGGAAGTCCGGCCGGCGGGCCAGCAGATCCATCATGCGGCGGCTGTGCCGGAAACGCTCGATGATGATGGCGCTGGCGCCCGCAATCTCCGCACCCTGATTGCGCAGCAGGAAGGTGACGGAGCGTTCCCCGCCGGCCTCGGCAATGGCGATCGCCACGACTTCCGGCACATGCGAGCGCTTGGCGATCGCCACCCGCACATGCTCTCCAAGCTCGCGGGCGAACCGGGCCAGCTGTTCGGCGGTAAAGACGGGCGTATGTTCGAGAAAGGGGCTTGCGACCTCCTCCACGTCGCGTGCGATCTTTTCGGCCAGCGCAAAGGGCAGCTCGGGTGCGCGCCGCAGCTCGAAGGCGAGCGCCTGGCGGACCTCGACGGCAAGGTCTTCCGCCAGTTTCATCGCGATGCCGACCACCACTTCGCGTTCCTCGGCAGGCTTGCCGGTATCGCTCAGGAAGGCGCCTACCTGGCGTGCGAGCGCGATCCGTTCGATTTCCGCCCGGCGCCATGCGGGCAAGCTGGTAAAATCCTTCGGGATCATGTCCCTGCACCGTCTCGATCAGCTTCCCGGCACCGCTTGTGATGGGCGGTGCCCGCCCCCGCCAGCCCTGCCCCTTGGCGATTGCGGACGGGGCAGCCGCGCGTCCGTGCGAACTCCATCAAAGAGGAGTTAATGAATGCTTGCGATTAGCTAAAATTTGAAGCAATTCTGCAGCCATGCGGCAATTTGTGTCAGCCGGTGAAAGTATGCGTCCCGGCCCGGGACGAGCGCCTTTCCAGACCCGTCCCCGTTCATGGTGAAGCCCTTCACATGTCGAAGATCTTGCCGGGGTTCAGGATGCCGTCGGGATCGAGCGCGCGTTTGACCGCCCGCATCAGCCCGATCGCATCGCCATGCTCCTTCTCCAGCAGCTTCTTTTTGCCGATGCCGATGCCGTGTTCGCCGGTCACCGTGCCGCCGAGGGCCAGCGCGCGCTCGGCCATGCGCTCGATGATGCCGCGGGCGCGGGCGATCTCCTCCTCGTTTTCCGGATCCACCCACAGCGTCGTATGGTAGTTGCCGTCGCCCACATGCCCCACGATCGCCGAGACGATCCCCGATTCGGCAAGGTCCCGCTTGGTTTCGCGGATCGACTCGGCAAGCTTCGAGATCGGCACGCAGACGTCCGTGATCAGCCCCAGCTTGCCGGGGTTGAGCTGGCGGCCGGCATACAGCAGCTGATGGCGCGCCTTCCACAGGCGATTGCGGCCCTCGGTGGTGGTCTCCGCCTCGAAGGCCTCGCCGCCGAATTCGCGGGCGAGCTGCTCGAAGCGGGCGATGTCGGCGGCGATCGTGTCGGCAAAGCCGTGGAATTCGAGGAACAGATGCGGTTTGGTCGGGCGATTGAGCCCCGCGAAGTGGTTGATCGCCATCATCGCGAGCTCGTCCACGAGCTCGATGCGCGCAAGCGGCAGGCCGGACTGGATCGCGAGAATCACCGCATCCACCAGGCGTTCGAGATCATCGAAGGCGATCACGCCGGCGGCGATCGCCTCCGGGATACCGTAGAGCCGGACGGTCAGATCCGTGATGATCCCGAGCGTGCCCTCCGAGCCGATCATCAGGTGCACGAGGTCATAGCCGGCTGATGACTTGCGCGCGCGCGAGCCGAGACGGACCACCTCGCCGGTGCCGGTGACCACCGTCATCGCGCGCACATTCTCGCGCATGGCGCCGTAGCGCACGGTGGTCGTGCCCGAGGCGCCGGTGGCGGCCATGCCGCCGAGACTCGCATCCGCGCCGGGATCGACCGGGAAGAACAGGCCGGTGTCGCGCAGATGGGTGTTGAGCTGCTCACGCGTCACCCCGGCCTCGACCACCGCCAGCTGGTCCTCGGCCGCCACCTCGATGATGCGGTTCATGCGCGACAGATCCAGCGACAGCCCGCCGAAGAGGGCGTGGATGTGGCCCTCGAGACTCGTGCCGGTGCCGAAGGGGATGAGCGGGGCGCGGTGCTCGCGGCAGAGCCGGACCGCCGCCACCACGTCCTCGCGGGATTCCGCAAACAGCACCGCATCCGGCGGCATCACGGGATGGGCCGACTCGTCGCGCCCGTGCTGCTCGCGCACGGCCGGCGCCGTACTCACCTTCTCGCCGAAGCGCTCCTTGAGTGCCGCGGTAAAGGTCGTGCGATCAAAGCGCCGCGCCAGGTCATCCGCCATGCTCTTGGCCTTCCTCTCACCCCGTTTTCCTTGTGGCGCATCCTACACGGATCGGGCGCTCCTGGCGAGCTCAAGGCTCCGGCAGGCTCACGTCATGCAGCGGGAGGTGAAATCCAGGACGGCATCAGCCGTGGCCGCAGGTTGGTCGATCGCGAGCAAATGCGCGGCATCGGCGATGGTCACCGCCCGCGCATCCGGCAGCCGTGCGGCGAGGGCGGCTGTCGGCTGCGGGCCGGGGCCGGGGTCTTCCGCGCCCGCAAGAAGCAGAACGGGAACCCGGATGTCCTGCGCCCGTGTATCAAGATCCGCCGTGGCGAGCGCCCGGCAGTTCGCGAGATAGCCGGCCACGGGCCCACGCGTGAACAGCGTCCGCCAGCCGAGAATCTCATGGGTGCGGGCCGCATGCGTGCGACGTGCGAACCAGCGGGCCATGGTCTCGTCCGCGATGGCTTCGAGCCCGCCGGCCTCCACCGCCGCGATGCGCTGCGCCCACATTCCGGCGTCCCCGAAGCGGAGCGCCGTCGCCATGCCGATCACGCCGGCCACGCGTGGATCGCCGCGGGCGGCAAGGCCGAGAGCGATCATCCCGCCCATCGAAATCCCGCCCACCACCGCCCGCGCGCAGCCCAGGTGATCGAGAAGGGCTGCGAGGGCATCGATCTGGTCATCGATGGTGATGCCGCCCTCGGGCAGCGCGGACAGGCCGTGGCCGAGGGTGTCCCAGACGACGACCGGCATCCGCCCGTCCAATGCCGCAATCAGCGGCTCCCACATCCGCAGATCCATGCCGAGCGCATGGGCGAGCACGAGAACGAGGCGGTCCTCATCCCTTCTCACCCCATGGCGGGCGAGGTGGGCCCATCCCTTGGCGCAAGGCAGGATCTCCACGGCTTCCCGCTCCCCTTTTCGCGGACGATGCGCGGCTTGCGGCCTTCCTTTTGATGATGGCGCAGAAGATTGTCTTTGCCAAGCGGCGCCGGATGTGCGACAAGCGGCGAGCGGATTTGGGCCGGCCTGCTGCGATTTCGTGTCGCCTGCCTTGCGGATCCTGCGGCCCTGGCCGACTTTCCGTCCCCATTCCCGAACATGCATGCGGCCTGTGACGGCCTGCCAGCGGCGCATGAAGTGCCGGTGCGGGAACCGCTCGGCAGCCGCGGAACAATCGCGCCGGAAATGCCGGCGGGCATGACGCCCGCCGTGGCCGGCGCCTGACAAGGATACTCTCATCCATGACGAACACATTCGCAGCACTCGGGCTTTCCGAGGCTCTTCTCGCCAATCTCGCCCGCGCGGGTCATGAACGGCCGACCGCGGTGCAGGCTGCCGCCATTCCCGCCATCGCCGCCGGGCGCGACGTGATCGCGACGGCGGCCACCGGCACCGGCAAGACGGCGGCCTTCGTGCTGCCGCTCATCGACCGGCTGACGGCGGACCGCGTCTCCGGCGGCGGCCGGCGCCGGCCCGCCTTCGGCGCCCGCATCCTCGTGCTCACGCCCACCCGCGAGCTGGCGAGCCAGATCGCCGAGGCCATCCCGGTCTATGGCGCGGGACTCGGCCTTGCGGTCGCGGCCGTGGTGGGCGGTCAGAAGATGGGGCCGCAGACGGCCGCGCTGCGGCGCGGTCTCGACATCCTCGTCGCCACGCCCGGACGGCTCATCGACCATATCGAGCGCGGCCACTGCCGGCTCCAGCCGAGCGAGGTGCTGGTGCTGGACGAGGCCGACCAGATGCTCGATCTCGGCTTTCTGCCGCCGATCCGCCGGATTGCGGGACTCGTGGGGGCCGGGCGCCAGACGCTGCTGTTCTCGGCCACCATGCCGCCGGCGATCCGCTCGCTCGCCCGCGCGCTCCTGCGGGATCCTGCGACGATCAGCGTCGACGAGGCGCGTCGGCCGGCCGCCGGCATCGACCAGCGGGTCATCCATGTCGCCCGCGCCGACAAGCGTGCGGCCCTGATCGATCTTCTTGCCGCCGAAAGCTGCGGTGCGCACGAGCGCGTCATCGTCTTCGCCCGCACGCGGCGCGGGGCCGAGCGTCTGTCGCGTCAGCTGGTGCGCGCCGGCATCCCGAGCGCCGCGATCCATGGCGACCGCAGCCAGGCCCAGCGCGAGCGGGCGCTGGAAGGGTTGAGGCGCGGCCGGGTGCGGGTGCTGGTCGCAACCGATGTCGCCGCGCGCGGGATCGATATCCCCGAGGTGGCGCAGGTCGTGAATTTCGATCTGCCCACGACGCCGGAGGCCTACATCCACCGCATCGGCCGCACCGGCCGCGCGGGCAGGAAGGGCGCCGCCGTCAGCCTGTGCGGTGAGCAGGAGGGCGCGCTGCTGGCGGACATCGAGCGGCTCATCGGCAGCCGCATCCCCGCCGAAGGTCGGCCGCTTGCCGCTGCCGCAGCTCCCGCCGCGCCCCGCCGTGGCCGGCATCGGTCCGCGCGCCGACGGGCGGCATGAATCCGCATCGCACGAACGGTTGCAGGAGCAGGGCATTCCTGGGAGGAGGGAAGTGGAGGGCCGTCGGGGACTCGAACCCCGGACCCGCTGATTAAGAGTCAGCTGCTCTACCAACTGAGCTAACGGCCCATCGGCAACAGGCGCCTCATAGCGGCAGCCGCCGCGCTTGTCCAGCGTTCTTGATGCCGGTTGCGCGCATTCACCGATCCTTCAGGGTGAAGGGGGTGAAATCGGTGCCGATGTCATAGATATCCACCCCTTCCGCGCGTTTCAACCAGCCGACGATGCGGTAGGTGACGGGGGTAAGCGCCGCCTCCCAGCCCACCTTGAGCGCGAAATTGCTCGCCATCACCGCCAGCACCAGTTCCGTCGGCCAGACACCGGCGAAGGCGACAGGGTAGAAGATCAGGCTGTCGAGTCCCTCGCCGACGATGGTCGATCCGATGGTGCGCGTCCACAGCAGGCGCCCTTCGGTCCAGATCTTCATGCGCGCCATCACATAGGAATTGGCGAATTCCCCGACCCAGAAGGCCATCAGCGAAGCCGCCACGATCCGCGGCGTGATCCCGAAGACCTCCTCATAGGCCTGCTGGCCGCGCCAGCCTTCCGCCGGTGGCAGCGCCACCACCACCGCCGCCATGAAGGCCATGAAGACCATCGCCGCAAAGCCGGCCCATACCACCCGCCGGGCCCGGCCATAGCCATACACTTCCGTCAGGACGTCGCCCAGCACGTAGGACAGAGGAAAGAAAAGGACGCCGGCCCCGAACTGGAAGCCGGCGATCTCGGAAACCTTGGCCGCACCGATCAGGTTGGAGAGCAGAAGAATCGCGACGAAGGCGGCCATCGCGAAGTCGTAATAGCGAAACCGGGTGACATCGCCTGCGCGCACCACGCGGATGGCGGCAGACCCGTCGAGGGGGGAAGAAAGCGCGGGCGTGTCTTCTGGCGATGGACTTTCCGCATGGCCGGTGGTCTCTGGCATGGCGCATTCCCCCTAGCGATAGAGTTTTTCAAGCCGCGCCTTCTGGCGCTGCCACTCCCGTTCCTTGATGCGCTCGCGCTTGTCATGGGCCTTGCGGCCGCGGGCAAGTCCCAGGAGCAGCTTGGCGATGCCCCGTTCGTTGAAATAGAGCTTCAACGGCACCAGCGTATAGCCCTTGCGCTGGGTGGCGCCGAGGAGGCGATGAATCTCGCGCTTCTTCAGGAGCAGCTTGCGTGGCCGGCGCGGGTCGTGGTTGTGGATGTTGCCGAAGCGGTATTCCGGGATGTGGGCGTTCACGAGCCAGGCTTCGCCATTGCGGATTTCCGCATAGGCTTCCGTGATATTGGCACGCCCCGTGCGCAGGGACTTGACCTCGGTGCCGGTGAGCACGAGACCGGCTTCAATGGTTTCCTCGATCTCATAGTCATGGCGCGCCTTGCGGTTTTCCGCAATCAGTGCGCCCGCACCGCGATATTGTGGGTCCGCCATCGCCTCACCTGCCCGAGTCCATTGCCGCGCTCATGCCGCAGCGTCCAGACAGTGTGCGAGCGCTTCCGCGATTTTCGTCCGCGTTTCCTCGCGCGGAACCACCAGCGGCAGGCGGGGCGCGGGACTGCGCAGGTGCCCCAGCTTGAAGAGCGCATATTTGACGGGTGCCGGGCTCGTTTCGAGGAAAAGAGCGCGGTGGAGCGGGGTAAGCCGGTCCTGGAGGCGGCGGGCGGCCTCGTAATCGCCGGCCCGGCAGGCCTCCTGGAGACGGGCGCACAGACGGGGAGCGACATTGGCGGTGACCGAGATGCAGCCGACACCACCCATGGCGTTGAAGCCGACCGCCGTCATGTCCTCGCCCGACAGCTGGATGAAGTCCGCCCCGCAGGCCAGCCGCTGCAGGGCCACGCGCGCCAGATTGCCGGTGGCGTCCTTGACCGCGACGATCCGCTCCAGCTCGGCCAGTCGCGCCAGCGTCTCCACCGCGACATCGACCGCCGTGCGGCCGGGGATGTTGTAGATGACGAGGGGCAGCGAGGTCTCATCATGAATGCGGCGGAAGTGGGCATAAAGCCCCTCCTGTGTCGGCTTGTTGTAGTAGGGGGCGACGATGAGCGCCGCGTCCGCTCCCAGCTCGGCCGCCTCCTTGACGCGGGCAATGGTCGCAGCCGTGTCATAGCTGCCGCAGCCGGCCACCACCGGCACGCGCCCGGCCGCGACTTCCACGGTGGTGGCGATCACCTGCCGCCATTCCGCGGGAGACAGTGTCGGCGCCTCTCCCGTGGTGCCGCAGGGCACAAGACCATGGCTGCCCTGCGTGATCTGCCAATCGACGAGTGCCGCGAGCGTCTTGCGGTCCAAACTGCCGTCTTCGGCAAAGGGGGTCACAAGAGCGGTAAGCGATCCTGAGAGCATGGTGCCGTCCAGTTCGTTATCGGGAGATCACGGGGCCGCAAGCGGCTTGTCACCCAGCCCTTAACAAAAAAGGACCGGCGTGGGGAGGGGGCACGCCGGTCGTCTCACGGTCGCTGTCGGCAGCTCGGCAGGACCGTGGTCGGGATGGGCACCGCCCGGCCTGCGCCGGGGCGGGAAGAGGGTTACTTCTGATCCTCGTCGTCGCGCTCGATGATCACCTCCACGTCGCGGTCGCCATCCATCATGTGGTGCATCATGTGCATGCGCATGCGCCGCATTTCACGCCTGAGCTGCTGCATCTTCCGGCGCAGCTCGGCCATGCGCTTGTGAATGGCCTGGCGGCGCTCATCCGGCGTGATCACGCCGTCACCATTCACATCGGCCTGCTTGAAGTGCCGTTCATGGAAGGCCCGGAATTCCTTGGCGGTGACAACGCCATCGCCATTGGCGTCAAAACGCTTGAGATGGCGTGCGGCCATCTTGCGCCGCCGCTCGGCCCGTTTCCTCTCCTGCCAGGTGACGAGCTCGTCAGCCGTCACCTTGCCGTCATGATTGATGTCGAAGGCCGCAAATCGCTCCTTCCAGTGCTTTTCCGCCTCCTTTCTGGTGATCGGTCCGCGCTTGTGGAGGGGACCGGCCGGGCTGTCGGCATCGGAACCGTCCGCTCCGATTTCGAAGGCGAAACCGGACAAGCCCTCCGGGATCGCCGCCAGCGCCATGTCGGCGAGCTCCTCCCCATCCAGCACCAGAACATCCGACGTGTCGGCATCGGCCGTGGCGATCACGACACGCTCGACACGCTTTCCCTCCTCCTGCGCCAGAGCGGAAGAACCGATCAGAGCGAGAGCAGTTGCAGCGGCAATCACGCGCAAAGGCACAATGGACGACATTCCTTCATCTCCCTTTCCTCATTCCACCGCAATCGGCGGTGGTTCGCCTTTCCTTTTCGCACCCTCTTCTACGCCCGCGGGAGGGGATTTCCTGCGTTCATCTTTCGTTGGGGCTCCCGCAAGGAGCCGCGCTTGAGCAGGAGGAGTGATGTGGCTAAGCCTGAAGACAAAGGGCCAGTCGGGGAAGAGAGGCGATCATCGTGTCGGCATGGAAGAGGAGACTGATGGCCAGGCTGCTTGCCTCCTGGCAGCTCAATCGCTGGTGGGAACGGCGTCTGCGTGACGAGCTGGCCGGTCATCTCCGCCAGGACGTCGTCCCCGCGCTGCCTGCTCTGCCGGCCGCCTATCCCGAGCTCAGCCGGTCGCGCCCGGCCGCCGCCCCGCACCGGCCGGCCCTGTTCGTGACGGCCCGGTTCCGCAGCGGCTCGACCTTTCTCTGGCAGCTTTTGGATGCCGTGCCGGGGGTTGCGGCCTACTACGAGCCGCTCAACCCGCGTCGCTGGCACAGGGCCGACAGCTCGGGGGCGGTCCATGATCCCACCCATCGCGGCGTGCGGGACTATCGGCGGCATTATGAGGGGCTGGATCATCTCGACCGTTTCTTTCGGGATGAATGGTCCAGCCATCGTCTGGTGATGGATGCGCGCAGTGAGGACCGCGATCTGGAGCGCTTCATCGCGGGCCTCGTGGCGGCCGTGGCAGCGGACCAGCTGCCGGTATTGCAGTTCAACCGCGTGGACTTCCGGCTGCCTTGGCTCAAAAGCCGCTTCCCGCAGGCGCGCATCCTGCATCTTTACCGGCACCCGCGCGAGAATTTCCTGTCCGCCATCGATCCGCAGGCGGTTCCGCCCGAGGCCACGCTTGAGGCATTTCCTGCCCATGACCGGTTTCTTCTGGGGGAATGGGCACAGGATCTGGCGCTGTTCTTCCCGGTGCTGCAGGTTGAACGGGAGGCGCATCCGTATCTGCTGTTCTACATGATCTGGCGCCTGTCCCATGCGGCCGGCCTGGCCCATGCCGATCTTTCGATCGCCTATGAGGACCTGTGTGCCGACCCGGTCGTGCCCGTGCGGGCTGCTCTGGAGCTGGTGGGGCGTGACCTGCCGAGGAAAGCCGCTGACCCTCTTCGGGCGCTGTCTTTGGGGCCGCGCCGTCCCCGCTGGCCCGAGTATGCGTCGGATGCGTGGTTTGCGGCGATCGAGGCGGAGGGTGAGCGGCGCCTTGCCCGCCAGTTTGGAGCGGATGGCTGATGACGCTCAAGCGCGAGTTTTCCATCAGCTTTGCGGCGCGCCTCGTCCAGGCCGTCGTCCATATCGGAACGACGGCAGTGGTCGCCCGGCTGCTCACACCTCACGAACTGGGCGTGTTCGCGATCGCGATGGGGATCGTGATGGTGATGGAGTCGCTGCGCGTATTCGGCGTCTTCGCCTATCTCGTGCGGCTGCCGGCGCTGGCCGAGCCGGTGGTGCGGGCGGCACTCGGACTGTCCTTGCTGCTGTCGGCCGGACTGGCGGTGGCGATCTGGTTGGCTGCCGGCCCTGTGGCCCGGTTTTACGATGATGCCGGCGTGGCCTCGTGTCTGGGCATTCTGGCAGCCAACATGCTGATCGCTCCCTGGCCGGGGCTGGTCCAGGCGCTTCTCCAGCGCCAACGCCGCTATCCGGCCCTTGCCGTGGTGCAGACGGGAGGGCTGGCGGTCGGCAATGTGCTGGCGATCGCCCTGGTGCTGGCCGGTTTCAGCTATACGGCGCTTGCTTGGGGGCTCGTCGCCCAGAATCTCGCCATCCTTCTTGCGGGTCTTCTTGCGCGGCCCGACGGTTTTGTCTGGTGGCCGCGGTTTCGGGGCCTGAGACCGCTGCTGTCGTTCGGCTCCTGGCTTACGCTGGCCAATATCGTCCAGCAGATCGGGGCCCGGGCGGGCGAGCTGGTGCTGGGGCGGATCCAGACGCTTGCGGTCGCCGCCCTTTATGACAAGGCGGGCGCTTTGGCCCGCATGGTGGGCATGTATGTGTCGCCGGCGCTCGCCCAGGTGCTGCTGCCCGCCTTTTCCACGGAGCTGGCCGCCGGCGAGCGGATGGAGGCCGTCTATCTTTCCCGTCTGCAGGCGGTAACGGCCCTGATCTGGCCGATGCTCGCGTTCCTGGGCCTGTTCGCCCATCCGCTGATCGCCATCCTCTATGGTTCCCAGTGGCTGGCGGCCGCGCCGGCGGCAAGTCTGCTGGCGGTGGCGGGCATGCTGTTTCTGCCGTTCGCGGTGGCGCAGACGTTGTTGATCGCGGCCAGCAGACCGGAACATGTGCTCGCCATCCAGCTCGTCTATCAGGGCATGCGGGTGCTGCTCGTGCTGGTGCTTGCGCGATTCGGTCTGCTGGCGGTGGCAGCCGGCGAGGTCATCGCAAGCGGGGCCTATTGTCTCACCTCCCAGCGTGCCGCCCTGACCACGACGGGATTGACGGTGCGCCAGCTGCTGGCGGGACTTGCCCCCTCCTTCGTCGCCCTTCTGCTGGCGGCGGTCGCCGGGGGCGCCCTGCTGGCCGTTGTGGGATATGTCCCCCGGATCCATCCGCTGGCGGCGCTGGTGCTGGGCGCACTGGCGACGGGTGCCGGAGCTCTGGCGGGGCTTGTCCTGTCACGCCATCCCCTCTGGCTGAGCATCGGCGTGCGCTTGCGGGCCGGCCGGTCGTAGACCGTTCATCCGCACAAGTTCCGGAGCCGATATCGGCTGCCAGCCACGATCCCGCACGAGGTGGGCAAGCAGGGCGAGGCTGCGCTGGAAGATGCGTCGGGCGGCATCCGCATCGCGCGCATAAGGGTTGCCGCCGGCAACGAGAGAGCTGGCATGCAGCGACAGGCAGACGACCGGCGTGCCCGTCTTCTCGATGGCGACTGCCATGCGCCTGAGACGTGAGAGAGGATGCATCTCCGGCGAGAAGCGCTGAGGCCGGAGGAACGGACGCATGCTGCCCGCAAAGAAGGCAAGGCCGTCCGGGCCACGCGGCCACAGCACGCCTGCTGCCGGCAGCACGAGAACGTCCCGCTGCCCGCCCGCCCGCCAGGGATGGGGGCCGAGCCGGGCGTGATCGGGCCCGCCATCAGCCGCCGGGAGCATATGGGCCGCGGGGGAAAGATCGAGGGGGATTCCTGCTTGTGAAAGCAGCTCCGGCGTGCGGTCCGAGCCGCCCCAGCGGCCGGCCCGATAGGCAAGGGGGGCGCTCTTGAAGCGCGTCCGGAAGAGGGCGAGAAGACGCGCGATCTTCGCCTCTTCCAGGTGAGCGGGCAGATTGCAGGGATAGCTGTTGTAGGCATTGAGCCATTCGAAAATGGGAGGCGTCACCCAGGGATGGTTGTGGATCCCGAGATCCGCGCGGCCGGCTTGCCGCCATGCGGCAAAGAGCGTGGAGAAGGCCTCGTCCTCAAGCACGGGATGGGTCAGCAGATAAAGAGGACGGATGGAATAGGCGCCAAGCGCCTCATGAAAGGCGGCAAGCTCTTTTTGGCCGGCAAGCCACCAGCCTTTCGGCGTGCGCTGTGTCCAGGGGAAGCATTCCTCGCAGTCCACGGTGAGCAGAAGCCGCGGCGGGGTGCCGGGCATTCCGGCCGCCGCCCTTTCCCGGCGGGGCGTATAATGCGGGCGCGGCTCGGCGAAGACGCCCGATCCGTCCAGAAGGCCGGCCAGCTGCCGGGCGCGCCGGTGCCAGCCGGCGGCGCGTGCGGCCCGGCGACCGGCCGCGCCCATTCTGCGGGCGAGCCGGGAATCGGCGAGCAGATGGATGATGGCCTCGGACACCGCCGCGGCATCGGCGCCGTTGACGAGGAGTCCGGTTTTTCCGTCGATCACCGCCTCCACCGTGCCGCCGGCCGCGCCCGCAACCACCGGCAGACCCGCCGCTCCGGCCTCCAGAAACACGAGCCCGAATCCTTCCGTGTCGCCGTCGGGCATGGTGCGGGTGGGCAGGACGAAAAGATCGGCGGCATGAAGCACCGCCCGCACGGCGGCATCCTGAAGCCCCGGGAAGATGCGCACGCGCCCCGCAAGGCCCGTTTCGGCGATGCGTGCCTCAAGCCGCTTTCTCAGCGGTCCATCCCCCAGGATCGCAAGGCGCGCTCCGGGGAAGGCTTCCGCCACGCGCAGGAAGGCATCCAGCAGCACCATGTGGCCCTTGCGGGCGACCAGGCGGCCCAGGGCGACGAGGCGGTGGGAGGCCCCGTCCCAGAAGGACGCCACCGATGGCGGCGGCTGCCCGGCGGCCGCGAAGGCCTCTTCGCGTACGCCATTGGGCACGACCGCAATGCGTTCGGGGGCGATGGCATGCTGCGAGACGATCAGCGACTTGCAGAAGGCGGAAACCGCCACGATACCGTGGGCATGGCGCAGATAGAGCGGCCGCAGGCGATCGGCGAAGGACTCGGCCTCGGTCGCGATCTCCTCGCCATGGCAGTAGAGAATGACACGCCGGCCGAAGAGATAGCGCAGCGGAAACACCAGCCAGCCCCCATAGACCAGCTCGCCGATCACCACATTGCGGATGCGGTATCGCAGGATGAGCCGCAGACTGGCGGCAAGGACACGGAGCATGGTTGGCAGGTCCCGGAGAAGGAAGGAGAACAGACGCCTGGCAAAGCCGCCTGCCGCGCCTTTCGTGACCGGAGGGCGGAGCCGGCGAATCCGGTGGACGGGATAGCCGAGGGTCTCATCCTCAAGCGCTTCCCGTGCGAAGGGAAGACCGGTTTGCGGGTCCTCGGCTCCCGTGAGTACCAGGATGCGGGGGGCAAGAGCCCGGGCGAGGGCGTCATAGACGGTTACCGACCCGCCGATGAGCGGCGGGATGTTCCGCGAGATGAGAAGCGTATCGGTCGGGCCTGTTGATGCCATTGCCGCCTGCCGTCCGCCCGCCTCCTGGCCTTCCTGCCCCATCCGTTAGCAGCAGACGGCTTTGCCCTCCAAGCAGGAAGGCTTATGCTTATCCCCCTGCGGGCCGGAAAGAGCCGGCTGCCGGGGAGGAAGGATGAGGCCATGCGGCTGCTGATCTACGGAATCACGGGCTATACGGGCGGTCTTGTGGCCGAACGGGCCGCCGAGCTGGGATTGAAGCCGACGGTGGCGGGCCGCAATCCGGACAAGACACGCGCTCTTGCCGAGCGCTATGGCTTTCCCTGGACGGCCTTTGCCCTTGATGACAGGGACAGCCTCATGGCTGCGCTTGCCGATGTCGATGCGGTGCTGCATCTGGCCGGGCCGTTTTCCGCGACCGCTTCCCCGATGGCGGCGGCCTGCGTGGCCACCGGCACCCACTACCTCGACATCACGGGCGAGATCGCGGTCTTCGAAGCCCTGGCCGGAATCGATCGGGAGGCGCGTGAGGCCGGGGTCATGCTGATGCCGGGCTGCGGCTTTGATGTCGTGCCTTCGGACTGTCTGGCGGCACATCTCAAGCGCCGCCTGCCGGATGCGACGGCGCTGGATCTGCTGATCACGGGGCTCGGGCATACCTCGCGCGGCACCGCCAAGACGGCGGTCGAGAGCATCCGCTACCCGGCACGGGTGCGGCGGGATGGGCGAATCGTGGCGCTCAGGCGCCCGGTGCGCAGGACATTCCAGCTGCCGGACCGCACCGCTCAGGGCATTTCGGTTTCCTGGGGCGACGTCGCGACCGCCTGGCATACGACCGGCATTCCCGACATTACGGTGTTCTTCGAGGAGGCCGGACCCGTCAAGGCGCTTGCCAACCTCAATCCTTTTCTGCGCTGGGTGCTCTCCACACCTCTCGGTCAGCGCTATCTCAAGGCCGAGATCGACAAGCGCCCGCCCGGACCGACGCCCGAAGAGCGGGCCAGAAGCTTCGCCATCATTCTGGGGGAGGTGCGCAATGGCGCAGGGCAGGTGGCCCGCTCGCTGCTGAGGACCCCGGAAGGCTATACGCTGACCGCCATGACCACCCTCGAAATCGCCCGGCGCGTGCTTGATGACGGGGCGGCGGTGCCGGGGTTCCAGACCCCGGCCCGCGTCTTCGGCCCCGATTTCATTCTCACCTTCCCCGGGTGCAGCCGCGAGGATCTGCCGGATTGACAGGCGGCTGCAGGCGGTCGGTCAGAAAGGGCGACAGCCCTCTTCTCAGACCATTCAGGCCATGTATTGGCCGCCGTTGACCGCAATCGTCGCGCCGGTGATGAATCCGGCCTCATCCTCCGTGAGGAATGCGACGGTGCGGGCAATCTCCTCCGGCTTGCCCAGGCGACCGACCGGAATGCGGGCGATGATCTTGTCCAGGATGTTCTGCGGGACGGCGGCCACCATGTCGGTATCGATATAGCCGGGCGCGACCGCATTCACGGTTACATTGTAGCGCGCTCCCTCCAGGGCGAGCGCCTTGGTGAAGCCGATCATGCCGGCCTTGGCGGCGGCGTAGTTCACCTGCCCGTACTGCCCCGCCTGGCCATTGATCGAGCTGATGTTGACGATCCGGCCGAACCGCCGCTCGCGCATGCCGGGAAAGACGGCCTTGGCCATGTTGAAGCAGGAACCGAGATTGGTGTCGATCACCTCTTCCCACATCTGCCGGGTCATCTTCACCAATGTGGAATCGCGGGTGATGCCGGCATTGTTGACGAGGATGTCGATCGGCCCCAGATCCTCTTCCACCCGGGCGACGCCCTCCTGGCAGGCATCGAAATCGGCGACATCCCACTTGTAGGCGGGAATGCCGGTCTCCTCGGTAAATGCGCGGGCACGTTCGTCATTGCCGTGATAGGTGACGGCAACCTTGCACCCCTTCTCCTTGAGCGCCCGCGCAATGGCGGCGCCGATGCCCCGGGTTCCCCCGGTGACCAGTGCGACTCGTTCAGTCATGATCCGTGCTCCCGTCTCCGCTCGTCGTTTCCGTCCCGTTCCGTGGGGCCTGCCCGCAGACCACGCCCGTCACCGCCAGAACGGTGCGGCATGCCTGCGGGTTCCCGCCCGTCTCCCCATGGCCCGAAAGAGAAGTGATGAATTATTGTTGCCGGCCGGCTCTTTCACCTGCCGAAAGGGGCACTAGCCTGCCATCGCGGCCATTTTGTGACGACCCGTGCCCGATATGGCGCTGCGCCAAGATCATGGCGCAGTGCAAAATCACTCTTGCATGACCGGCATCGGCGGGCAAGACTAGAGCGCGTGCAGCAAAGGGATCGCCTGGCAAGGAGTGGAGATGAGCGGGGAAGATACGACCGGGCCGGTCGTCATCAAGAAATATGCGAACCGTCGGCTCTACAATACCGAGACATCCTCCTATGTGACGCTGGAGGATCTGGCCGAGCTGGTCCGCAGCGGCCGCGACTTTGTGGTGCGGGATGCAAAAAGCGGGGAAGATCTCACCCGCCAGGTTCTCGCCCAGATCATTTTCGAGCAGGAGAACAAGGGCGCAACGCTGCTGCCGGAAGATTTTCTGCGCCAGCTCATCCGTTTTTATGGCGACAGCCTGGGCCAGATGCTGCCGCGGTATCTGGAGGCGGCGATGCAGGCCTTCGTGCGCCAGCAGGACGAGATGCGTCGCCTGATGGGCTCGGCCATGGACCCGACCGGCATGTGGCAGGCGATGGGGCGCATGGCCGAGGAGGGAATGCGCAACTTCCAGCAGGCGATGCTGGCCTTCTGGGGGCAGGCCTCATCCGGCTCGCCCACCCCTAAGGGACCGCCGCCCGCAAAAGGGGAAAGCGGGGAGGAAGACGGCCGGCTGTCGGTGCTCGAACGTCAGCTGGCCGCCATCGAACGCGAACTGCAGGCTCTGAAAAAGGGGCGCTCGGACTCCTCGCAGGATTGACGCGGGGTGGGATCGCGGCCGTCATGTCCCTCGGCGTGCCGGATGCGGAAGAAGACGGCCGGGGCCGGTGCGCAAGGGTGCGCTCCTTGAGTCCGTCTCAAGGCTCATGCTAGGCGCCGCCGAGAGGAAAGCGGATGTGCTGGTCGGCGATGGGCCGGCCTTCCCGGCAAGCAACGGCAGGCGTGGGAGCGGCAGATGGAACGCGAGGCGATTCTCGAGGAATTCCGGGCGGCAGGAGCCTATCTTGAAGGCCATTTCATCCTTTCCTCCGGCCGCCACAGCCCGGTCTATCTGCAATGCGCACGTGTCCTGATGGATCCGCGCCGGGCCGAGCGGCTGTGCGGAGCACTGGCCGAGCGGCTGCGCAGGCAGGGGCTGGCGGGGGATATCGAGCTTGTCGTCTCGCCGGCGATGGGCGGCGTGATCGCGGGCTATGAAATGGGCCGACAGCTCGGTGTGCCGGCGATCTTTGCCGAACGTGTCGACGGTCGTCTGACACTGCGCCGCGGTTTTGCCATTAATCCGGCGCAAAGGATTCTCATGGTAGAAGATGTGGTGACCACGGGCCTGTCTTCCCGCGAGACGCTTGAGCTGATCCGGGCCCATGGCGGCGAACCCGTGGCGGCAGCCGCGCTGGTGGATCGCTCGGGAGGTCGGGCGGAACTGGGAGTTCCGTTCGTCTCTCTGCTGGAGATCGATGCGCCGAGCTTTCCGCCGGATGAGGTGCCGGACTGGCTGGCGCGCATCCCGGCCGAAAAACCGGGCAGTCGGCATCTCAAGGCGGGCACGGCGGGCTGAAAACGGCAGGTGGCCGGAGTCGTCGACATCCATTGGTGAACGACGAGCAAAGAGGTGATGGCGCGCAAACGGGTCAGAATTCGCGGCTGGAAGCGCTATCTGCGTCCGCAGATGGGGCGGCTGTCCCGCTATGCCTGGAAGCGCCTGCTGCGGCTGCAGGCCAGCCCCCATGCGATCGCGGCCGGCGTGGCGGTGGGGATTGCGATCTCTTTTACCCCGCTCGTCGGCTTTCACCTGCTTCTGGCGGCCGCCATCACCTGGCTGCTGCGGGGCAACATCATTGCCGCCTGGATTGCGACGCTGGTCGGCAATCCCTGGACTTTTCCCTTCATGTGGTCGGCCAGCTACATGTGCGGCAGGCTTGTCACCAACGGCACGCCTGCCACAGCTGCCTTTGACATGGGGCGGATACTGGCCGATCCCGTCTCGGCTCTTGCTCCCGTCTTCTGGCCGACGACGCTGGGCGGCGTTCTGCTGGGGACGGCGATTGCTCTGGCGACCTACTGGCCGGTGCAGCGTGCGATTGCCATCCACCGCGCGCATCGCGCAAGCCGGATGGCCGAAGCCCGTCACCGGCGTTTGCGGCAAGCGCGCATGAAAACCCGGGCGAGCAGGGAGCATGCCGATGCGGCCTGAGCGCATTCGTCTTGGACTCAATATCGATCACGTCGCCACCATCCGCAATGCCCGCGGGGGGCGTCATCCCGACCCTCTGCGGGCGGCGAAACTGGCGGTGGTGGCCGGCGCCGACCAGGTGACCGCGCATCTCAGGGAAGACCGTCGCCATATCACCGATGACGACATCCATCACCTCGTTCATGACATCCCGCTTCCCCTCAATCTCGAAATGGCGGCCACCGACGAGATGCTCGAAATCGCTCTCCGGCACCGACCGCATGCCTGCTGCCTGGTGCCGGAGCGCCGCGAGGAGCTGACCACCGAAGGCGGTCTTGATGTTGCCGGCCAGCCAGAGACGCTGCGGCCCGTCATTTCGGCTCTCCAGGAGGCGGGCATCCGCGTGAGCCTGTTCATCGATCCCGATCCTGTCCAGATCGAAGCGGCAGCGGCACTGGGTGTTCCGGTGGTGGAACTGCACACCGGCCGCTATTGCGATGCGGCAGACGAAAGGCGGGCGGCCGAGCTTGCCCGCCTCGAAGAGGCGGCAAGGCTTGGCGCCCGGGCGGGGCTGGAGATCCATGCGGGGCACGGACTGAGCTATGCGACCGTCAAGGCGGTGGCCCGGATCCCGGAGATCGTGGAGCTCAACATCGGCCATTTTCTGATCGGGGAGGCGATCTTTGTCGGCCTCATCCCGGCCGTCAGGCGGATGCGCCAGCTGATGGACGAAGCGCGTCTGGAGCTTGCCACGGAGCAGATGGAGCGGGCGTGACTCTCCTTGGCATCGGCCATGATCTGGTGGATATCCGGCGCATTGCCGCCGCGCTTGCCCGCCATGGTGATCGCTTCCGCCGTCGGGTATTTACGGATGACGAGATCGCCTATTGCGAGAAACGGGCCGATCCGGCGGCAGCCTATGCGCGGCGGTTCGCCGCCAAGGAAGCCGCAGCCAAGGCGCTGGGCACGGGGTTTGCCCGGGGCGTCGGCTGGCGCGAGATCGTGGTCATGAACGATCCCGATGGCCGCCCGGAACTGCATCTGCACGGCCAGGCGGCCGCCCGGGCCGAATCGCTGGCGCCGGCAGGCTGCCGGGTGGCCGTGCATGTGAGCCTGAGCGATGAACCCCCTTACGCCTCGGCTTTCGTGGTGCTTGCCGCCGTGCCCGTCTAGCCGCCGCCCACGAAACTGCGGATGAGGCTGCCGGCGACCAGATTCCACCCGTCCACCAGCACGAAGAAGATGAGCTTGAACGGCAGCGAAATCAGCACCGGCGGCAGCATCATCATGCCCATGGACATCAGGATCGAGGCGATCACGAGATCGATCACGATGAAAGGCACATAGATCAGAAAGGCGATCTCGAAGGCCCGCTTGAGCTCGCTCAGCATGAAGGCGGGAATGAGGGCCGTCAGGGGCACGGCCTGCGGATCCGGGGAGGGTCGATCGCCCTTGAGCGAGAGAAAGAGCGCCAGATCCTTCTCGCGCACCTGGGCCAGCATGAAGCTGCGGAAGGGTTCCACAGCCGCTTTGAGGGCGGCCTGCTGGTCCACCTCCTCCGTCATCATCGGCTCGATGCCCTGCTCCCAGGCCCGCTGGAAGGTCGGGGCCATGATGAAGCCGGTCAGGAAGAGAGCGAGCGAGATCAGCACCACATTGGGCGGCGTCTGCTGGGTGCCAAGAGCACTGCGCAGAAGCGAAAACACCACGATCAGCCGCGTGAACGACGTCATCACGATGAGGATGGAAGGGGCCAGGGCCAGAACGGTGACCAGCAGAAACAGCTGCACGACACGGGCCGTGATCGTGGCCTCGCTGCCCAGGTCGATGGTGACGGTCTGCGCCAGGGCGGGTGCCGGCAGGCTCAGCAGACCGAGACAGATGATCCCGGCGCCGAGGCTGCGCGCGCAGGCGCTCATCCGTTTGAGCCCGGCCGGCACTCCCGTCCTCACGAGCCGCCTTCCTTCCACCCCGTCATGCCGGTGCGCGTGCGACGGCCGACGGCAAGATCGCCATGAGGCCCCAGCAGCAGCAGATGTTCCTCTTCCCCATAGGCCACCCGCACGAGCTGATGGCGCATGCCGAGCCGCCGGGTCTCGAGGATCCGCAGGATCGCCCGCTCACCCTTGTCCGGCTGCGGCATCGCCCAGCCGCCCGGAAACCGCCGCAGCACCACTCCCAGCAGCGCGATCAGTCCCAGAACGACCAGCAGGGCGGCCAGCGCCTTGATCGCCATCCAGCCATCCATGAGCGGATCGACCCCTTTCGCTGCCTGCCGTCTGCCGTCTCAACAAAGCCCGTCAGGGTAAAAAAAGCCTTAAGACTTGCCGGCCGTCCTTAATCACGCATGGGGATTTTGGCACGATTCCTGCTTGGGAAACATTAACCGAAGCTGGGGGCGGCAAGGAATGCCGACCGCAAAATGAGCGCAAACGGAAATGCGCGCCCGGCAAAAATGGCCGCCCTTTTACCAGCTGTTAAGACCCGCCGGCGAGGATGCGCATGGGATGCCCGGCGCAGGTCTGCGCGAGAAGGCGGAAAGGATGCGGCACCATGGCGATGGCACGGATCGCGCTGCTTGATGCGATCAAGAGCAAGATGGGCTGGCTTGCCCGGTATGAGAAGCTGCTCTCGCAGAACATCGCGAATGCGGAGACCCCCGGCTACAAGGCGAAGGGGCTGGAGCGGCCGGACTTCGGAGCGTTGCTCGATCGCGTCGGAGCCACCCGCCCGCGGCGGGACAGCGATGTCGCCGCGGCCGTACGCCCGGTTCATCTGGTCGCCACCAGCCCGGCGCATTTCGGCGTATCCCTGGCGGCGGGTGACGGGGCGCGTCCCGGCGAACCGGTCAGCACCGAGCCCAAGCCCAATGGCAATACCGTGGATCTGGAAAGCGAGCTTGTCGAGGTCGGCAAGGCGCAGATGGACTATGGCCTGATGGTGGAGCTCTACCGCAAGCAGCTGGGCTTCCTGCGCCTGGCCCTGGGACGCGCGCCCGGGCGGTAGTGAAGCAGGCAGCGGAAGATCCGGTGCCGGTCCGGCTGAAATGAGGAGCAGTTGAGATGGATCTCGAACTCCAGAAGGCGATGGCGGTGGCGGTGGCCGGGCTGAAGGCCCAGTCACTGCGGATGCGGGTGATTGCGGAAAACATCGCCAACCAGGATTCGGAGGCCACCGCGCCCGGCGTTGCCCCCTATCGGCGCAAGCGCATCATCTTCAAGAATGTGCTCGACCGGGAGCTGGGCGTGGAAAGGGTCACGGTTGCGCGGGTCATCCCCGACCGCACGCCCTTCCGGCGGCGGTATGACCCCGGCCATCCCGGTGCCGGGCCGGACGGGTTCGTCGCCGTCACCAATGTCCAGGGCATGATCGAGACCATGGACATGCAACAGGCCCAGCGCAGCTACCAGGCCAATCTGGGCGCGATCGAGGCGGCCCGGAACATGATGCGCCGGACTCTCGATCTGCTGCGTTGAGGCGTGATTGGCGGGAATGGGAGCTAAGAAGAGGAGAAGCAGGCGATGGATGTGCGCGCACTCGATGCCGCCCGGGCCTATGGGGCCAATCTGACGCGGCTGCAGGAGGGGAACGCCTCGACCGCGGGCGAGACCGGAGAGGCCCGGACGGGCAGGACCGGTTTTGCACAGATGGTCGAATCGCTGGCCGGTTCGGCCGTGGGGGCGCTCAACGAGGCCGAGCGCGTCTCGGCGCTGGCGGTGGCCGGCAAGGCGGACATCGTGGACGTCACCACGGCGGTCGCCAATGCCGAGATGGTGCTTGAGACCGTCTCGACCGTGCGGGACCGGGTGATCCAGGCCTATCAGGAGATCATGCGCATGCCGGTCTAGGAGGCGGCACCGGCCGGGTCAGGAGGGAAAGACGGGGCAATGAACGGTGCCGATGTTCTCGATATCGCCCGGGAGGCCATCTGGACGCTCATTCTCGTGGCCGGGCCGATCATGGCGATCGGCCTGGTGGTGGGGCTCATCATCGCCCTGTTCCAGGCCCTGACCCAGATCCAGGAGATGACCCTCACCTTCGTGCCCAAGATCGTGGCGATCTTCCTGTCGCTGCTGCTGCTGCTGCCCTTCATGGGACAGGCGATGCAGCATCTCATGACCCTGCTCGTCGATCGCATTGCGGCAGGAGGCTGATCGGCGATGCCGGATTTCGGACTGCCGGACGAGATCTTCCGCTTTTTCCTGGTTCTGGCCCGCATGGGGGCGATCTTCGCCATCGCGCCGGCGCTGGGAGAGGCGCAGATCTCGCCGCGGGTGCGGGCGGCGCTGGCGCTTGCGGTTTCGCTTCTGCTGCTGCCCGTCCTGCGCTCCCATCTGCCCGGTCTGCCGCCGGATCTGGGGCGTCTTGCGTGGCTGATCGTGCATGAGAGCCTTGTGGGGCTCATGCTGGCGGGAGCGGCGCGGCTCGTGCTGTCGGCCCTTCATGTAGCCGGCACGGTGGTCGCCTTCCAGGGCGGGCTCGCCTTCACCCAGCAGTTCGACCCCACGCAGGGCACCCAGAGCGCCATCACCGCCAGCTTCATGACCTTTCTCGGCATCACCCTCATCTTTGCGATGGATCTGCATCATCTGCTGATTTCGGCCATTTTCGGCTCCTATGATCTGATTCCGGTGGCCGGGGGGCTGCCGATGGGCGATTTCGCCCAGCTTGTGGTCCGGCTGGTGGCGGTGAGCTTCACGCTGGGGATCAAGATGGCGGCTCCCTTTCTCGTCTTCGGGATCGTCTTCAACCTCGGCATGGGGCTGCTGGCGCGGGTGATGCCGGCCCTGCCCGTGTTCTTCGTGGCGCTGCCGGCCAATATTCTGCTGTCTTTCGTGCTGCTGCTGATCGTGCTGCCGGCGATGATGCTGGTGTTCGCCGATGCCTTCGAAGAGACCTTGCGGATGCTGCTCGGCCAGTAGGAGAGCCAGGCGATGGCCGAAGATCAGGACGATTCGCAAAAAACGGAAGAGCCGACACCACGCAAGCTGGAAGAGGCGGCCAAGCGGGGAGAGTTCGCCCATTCCATCGAATTCAAGCACTGGCTGCTGCTCTTTGGGGGAGCGGTGGCCTGGCTGGTGGTTGGAGCGCCGATCGCCCGCTCCCTGCTGATCACGGGACGCGGCTTTCTCGACCATGCGGGCGAGCTGCCGGTGGATGCCGCGCTGCCCAGGCTGCTGGTGGAGGCGCTGGGGAGCGTATTCTGGCCGGTCATGGGTTTTCTCGGGCTGGTGCTGCTGGCGGGCATCGGCTCCAATCTTCTCCAGCACCGGCCCGTCTTCACCTTCGAGAAAATGAAACCGAGCCCCGACAAGATCTCACCTCTCAAGGGAGCAAAGAGGCTGTTTTCGGCCGAGCGGGCGGCGGAATTCCTCAAAAGCCTCCTGAAGCTTCTGGCCATTGGCGGGATCGTGGTGCTTGTGCTCTGGCCGGAGGTGCATGCGATCGAGGGGGCCGTCAATCTTCCTCTTGTCGGCATGCTGGGCCTCATCGAGCGTCTGGCGATCAAGGTGGTGACCGCCGTGGTGGCCTCGATGGCGGTGATCGCGCTCGCAGACTATCTGTTCCAGCGCTATCGGTTCCTGCAGCGCATGCGCATGAGCCGCGAGGAAGTGAAGGACGAGTTCAAGCAGATGGAGGGTGATCCGCAGGTCAAGGCGCGGATCCGTCAGCTGCGCCAGGAACGCGCCCGCCAGCGCATGATGGCCAAGGTGCCGGATGCCGATGTCGTGATCACCAACCCCACCCATTATGCGGTGGCCCTGGAGTACAAGCATGGCCGGATGGAAGTGCCGGTGGTGGTGGCCAAGGGAGTGGACGCGGTTGCCCTGCGCATCCGTGCTCTTGCCGAAGAACATGGCATTCCCATTGTCGAAAATCCTCCCCTTGCGCGCTCTCTCTATGACTCCGTGGATCTTGATGCCGAGATCCGCCCGGAGCACTATCAGGCCGTGGCCGAGGTGATCGGCTTCGTCATGCGGCTGGCCCGGCAGCGCTCATGGCGGCAGTCGGGACGGCAGCGGCCGTCTGCCGGCAGACGGGCGATGGATTGACCGGAGGAAGGGGAGGCATGCGAGGATGGGTCACGGGTCATGTCTCCCGGATGTCAGGACAGGCGATGAACGCACCGGATCCCCTGCCCGATCTTGATCCCGTGGGCCTGGACCGCCGTCTGGTTACGGTCCTGCTCACTCTTCTTGGAACATTGCTGGCGGCAGTTGCGCTGCTGGCTCTTGGGCTGCTTGCCGGCTGGAAAGGCGGTGGGGCCGTGCTGGCCCTGCTGGCGGCCGTCGGGGGAGCAGCGCTCGCCTGGCATCGTTTCCGCCGCCCGAGGGAACGCACTCTGCGGCAGGAGTGTGAGAGAAAGGAGGAGCAGGAACCGGCGGCCGCTTCGAAGCTTCATGCGCATGAGGCCGATCCGGCCGAGGCGGAGGCTGAGGTGCGGTCGGACTCCTCGGGTGGATCGAGCCAGGTGGCTCTGGCCGCGGATGTTCTCGCCCAGGCTCCCGTCGGACTGGCGCTTCTTGATTCCGGAGGGCGGCTTCTTCTGGCCAATACCGCTTTTGCGGAGATGTTCTCGGCCACCGTTCGCCCCGGCATCGCCCTCATCGATCTTCTCGACGGGCCGGCGCGGGAGCGCTTTGAGAGCGCATTGCGCCATGCCACGGCAGAAGGCGGGCCGATCGAGGTCATGCTGGCCGGTGATGGCCGCCGTTCCGCCGAGCTCGATCTCAAGCCCGTCACGCTCAAGGGTGAGCGGCATGTGCTGGTTCATGCGGTGGACACGACCCGCCACAAGCGGCTGGAGCAGCAGTTCGTACAGGCCCAGAAGATGCAGGCGGTCGGCCAGCTGGCCGGGGGAATTGCGCATGACTTCAACAATCTGCTTACCGCCATCATCGGCTTCTGTGACCTCCTTCTCCAGCGCCACGGCCCGGGCGACCCCTCATTTGCGGATATCATGCACATCAAGCAGAATGCGAACCGCGCCGCCAATCTCGTGCGTCAGCTGCTCGCCTTCTCGCGCCAGCAGACGCTGCGGCCGAAGGTTCTGCTGGTAAGCGACGTGCTCTCCGACCTGGCCAACCTGCTGCGCCGGCTGATCGGTGAGACGATCACCCTCAAGATCGAACATGGCCGGGATGTCGGGGCGATCAAGGTGGACCAGGGGCAGCTTGAGCAGGTCATCATCAATCTGGCCGTCAATGCGCGCGACGCCATGCCCAACGGCGGGCAGCTCACCATCCGCACCCGCCGCATCCATGCCGACGACGAGATCTTCTCCCACTACGACGTGATGCCGCCCGGGGAATACGCGCTCATCGAGGTGGCGGATACCGGTGTCGGGATTCCGGAAGAGCATCTCGACAAGATCTTCGAACCTTTCTTTACGACCAAGGAGGTGGGCAAGGGCACGGGACTCGGCCTGTCAACGGTCTATGGAATCGTCAAGCAGACCGGCGGCTACATCTTCGTGGACAGCCATGTGGGGGAAGGCACGGTCTTCCGGCTTTTTCTGCCCAGCCACCAGGAGGCGGGCGCCACCGCCAGGCAGGAGGAAAGCGAACGGCCCGTGCGGGATCTGACAGGGCGCGAGACGATCCTGCTGGTGGAGGATGAGGATGCCGTGCGCCTGTTTGCCAAGCGGGCCCTGCGCAACAAGGGCTATCGGGTGCTGGAGGCGCGCTCGGGCGAGGAGGCGCTTGAGGTGATCCGGGGCCATGAGGACGGCTTCGATCTTGTCATATCGGATGTCGTGATGCCGAACATGGACGGGCCGACGCTTGCGCGGGAAATCCGCAGCCGGTTTCCCCAGACTCCCATCATCTTCATTTCCGGCTATGCCGAAGACGTCTTCCGCAAGAAGCTCGCCGAGCAGCATCATGATATCGCGTTTCTGCCAAAACCCTTCTCGCTCACGGATCTGGCTGCTGCCGTCAAGGAGGCCCTGGACGGCAGAAAGGCTTCGGGATGAGCGGCCCCGTGCGCATGCTTGCCTTGCGCGACCGGCCCACCTAGATTGATCGCCGGAACGGGCTGATGGATGAGGGGGGTGCTCCCCCGGCCATGCGAGACGAGGTGAGACGATCATGGCGATGACCGCTGCGGAGATCGAAAAGCTGATCAAGGAGGCCCTGCCCGGTGCGCAGGTGACCATCGAGGATCTGCGTGGCGATGGCGACCATTATGCGGCGCATGTCATCTATGCCGGTTTCAAGGGCCTGCCACGGGTGCGGCAGCACCAGATGGTCTATGATGCCCTGAAAGGCCGCATGGGGGACCAGCTGCATGCCCTTGCGCTGCAGACCTCCGTGCCCGAGGAGGCGTGAGGCCGGAGGAGCCGGGCGGGGCACCCGTCCACTTTTCAGCTACATTTCGGCAGCCACGAACAGGCCGGCGACACGGCGGCCGTCGAGCAGCAGCAGATTGAAGCTCCGCAAGGCCGGCGGGGTGGCCATCACCTCATGACGCCAGCCGGCCTGCGTGATGACCTCCTTGAGGGCGGCGGGCGGCTCCACGATCGTCCGGCCGCTGCCGATAAGCAGCAGCTCGATGGGCGGATCGGCTTCCGTGGCCGCCTCCAGGTCCGATACTTTCAGCTGCGCCAGGGAGCGGGGGCCCAATCGCACCCAGCCTTCCGGCACCACGAGCACCGTGCCCTCGACACGGGTGGTTGCGAGCACGAAATGCCGCGGCCCATAGGCCCGCACCAGCGGCAGCCGGGGGTCGAACTCCTCGCGCAGGTCCATCTTCTCACGCCTCCTGCCGAACGGGAAGAATGCGATGGCCGGTCAGACCGGCTGTCCGCCCCTTTCGGAAGGCAAGGGCCTCTCAGGGGCGCTGGGGCTCGGCCGCTTCTTCCTTGTCCACGAAGGTGCTGGGCCTGAGGTCCAGGAACAGCAGGATCGGCGAAGCGATGAAGATCGAGGAATAAGTGCCGACGAAGATTCCCCAGATCATCGCCGCCGTGAAACCGCGCAGCACCGCTCCGCCGAAGATGAACAGCGCGAAAAGGGCGATCAATGTGGTCAGCGACGTCATCACGGTGCGGCTCAAGGTCTCGTTGATGGCGCGATCCAGCAGCTCGGGCAGCGGCATGCGGCGGAACTTGCGCATGTTTTCACGGATGCGGTCATAGACCACGACGGTATCGTTGAGCGAATAGCCGACGATGGTCAAAAGTGCCGCGATGATGGACAGATTGAACTCGAGCTGGGTGATCGAGAAGAAGCCGATCGTCAGCGTCACGTCATGAACCAGTGCGATCACCGCGCCCACGCCGAACTGCCATTCGAAGCGGAACCAGATGTACAGCAGCACCGCGATCACCGAAAGGGTGACGGCCAGGGTCCCGTCGCGGGCGAGCTCGCCGGAGACCTTCGGGCCGATGAAATTGGTCTGGCGGATTTCGACGCCCGGAATGGCCTCCTTGAGTGCCCGTTCCACCCGTTCCTGGGCGGCGCGCTGGGCCTCTTCACCGCCTGGCTGTTCCTCGAAACGGATCAGAACCTCCCGCGGCTCTCCGAATTCCTGCACGCTCACGTCTCCAAGATCGAGCGAGCTGACCACCCGGCGGATCTGGGCGATATCGGCCCGGGGCGGTGGCGTGCGGATCTCGATGGTGGAGCCGCCAACGAAGTCGATCCCCAGATTGAGGCCGCGCAGGAAGAAGAGAATGATCGAAGCCACGACAAGCACGGCCGACAGGCTGAAGGCCCAGTAGCGCGCCTTCATGAAGGGAATTCGCGTATCGTCGGGAACCAGCCGGATCATTGTCCCTTGCCCTTTCTTCCCGCGGTCAGATGGCGAGCCGCTGGGGCCGCCGGCGCTGCACCCACAGCACCAGCACCATGCGGGTGAGCGTGATGGCCGTGAACATCGAGGTGAGGATGCCGATCCCCAGCGTCACCGCAAAGCCCTTTACCGGCCCGCTGCCGAACTGGAACAGGAGCGCGGCCGCGATGAGAGTGGTGATGTTGGCATCCAGAATCGTGCTCATCGCCTGGGAGTAGCCGGCCTCCAGCGCCTGCAGGGGCTTGCGACCAAGACGCACTTCCTCGCGGATGCGCTCGAAGATCAGCACGTTCGCATCCACCGCCATGCCGATGGTCAAAACGATGCCGGCAATGCCCGGCAGGGTGAGAGTCGCGCCCAGGATCGACAGCGCACCCAGGATCAGCACCATGTTGGCAAGCAGCGCAAGATCGGCCACCACGCCGAACCAGCCGTAGACCAGGACCATGAAAGCGATGACGAGCAGCATGCCGATCACGGCCGCCCGCTCGCCGGCGGCAATCGAATCCGCGCCAAGATCAGGGCCGACGCTGCGTTCCTCCAGGATCTTGAGCGGAGCCGGCAGAGCACCGGCCCGCAGCAGAACCGCCAGCTGGGTTGCGCTCTGGACGGTGAAGTTGCCGCTGATCTGGCCGCGCCCGCCCAGAATCGGTTCCTGGATCACGGGAGCGGAGATGACCTTGTTGTCCAGGACGATGGCAAAGCGCTTGTGGACATTGCGGCGCGTGATGTCCGCGAAGCGGCGGGCCCCGACCGCATCGAAGCTGAAGGCCACCACCGGGCGGCCGAACTGGTCGAAGCTCGGCTGGGCATCCTTGAGATTTTCTCCCGACACCCGCACGCGCCGCTCGATCACGATCGGCGCACCGCGATCATCCACCATCGTCTTGTAGCCGGGAGGAGGATGGGCGGGGTCGGCGGCATCGTTCACCAGATGGAAGGTCAGCTTCGCCGTGGTGGAAAGGAGATCGCGCAGCTGCTGACTGTTCTGCAATCCCGGCACCTGGACGAGGATCCGGTCGATCCCCTGCCGCTGGATGGTGGGTTCGCGGGTGCCGAGCTCGTCAATACGCCGGCGCACGATCTCCAGAGACTGGGTGACGGCATTGGAGATCCGCTCCTGGATCGCGGCCGGGTTGGGGATGACCCTGATCCCGTCATCCCCTTCCCGCTCGAGGGTAAAGCTGCGGCCGGCACTGCCGCCGAAAAGCGCATTGGCGCTGACCGGGACCGCCAGATCACGGATGACGGCATAGGCCTCCTCGCGCTTGGAAGGGTCCCGCACACGCACCCTGATCTCGTGCGTGGGCAGGGTTTCGACGAGCGCCACGATCCGCTTCTTGCGGAGGGCATCGCGAATCTGGGCTTCCAGATCGGCAAGATACTCGTTGATCACGGCCTGCTTGTCGACTTCGAGCAGCATGTGCGAGCCGCCCTGGAGGTCGAGCCCCAGCACTACCCGGCTCTTCGGGAGAAAGGAGGGCCATTTTTCGAGCACGTGATCAGGCAGCACATTGGGCAGCGCCGCCAGCAGGCCGAACAGGCAGACGAACAGGACAATCGCTATCTTCCAGCGTGGAAAGTTCAGCATGCCTTCACCCTTGCAGTCCCGACCGTTCCGGCTTGCAGGCCGGATGGGGCATGAGCGCGCACCTTCCTGCCCTCGTGCTCATCTGCGCTAGGAGCGCTTGCGCTTGTCATCGGAAGCGGCCGGCGTGCGCGGCTCGTTCTTGCTGCGGACCTCGGCCAGGGTCGCCTTGACAACCCGCACACGCACCTTGTCCGCGATCTCGATCTCGACTTCATCATCGCTCACTCTGGTGACCTTGCCGATGATTCCGCCGGAGGTGACAACGGT
Organism: uncultured Sphingomonadales bacterium; assembly: GCA_964471405.1. Classification (GTDB taxonomy): domain Bacteria; phylum Pseudomonadota; class Alphaproteobacteria; order Sphingomonadales; family Rhodothalassiaceae; genus J084. The sequence goes on from CAYYGH010000001.1 coordinate 114,814, forward strand.
ATCGCCGCGCTGGACGGCGTTCACCATCTCGCGATGCTCGCGCATGCGCTTGTTCTGCGGGCGGATGATGAGAAAGTAGAAGATCACGAAGACGAGAATGAGCGGCACGAAGAGACCAAGTGCTCCGCCCGCGGGCTGCGTCCCCGTCTGTGCGTAGGCTGGTGTGATCCACATCAGGCCCGTCCCTTCCCAGTTCGATCCCGGACCGTGGCCGCAAGCGGCTCGCCCGCCGGCTGCGATCACGGCATTGCTTGCGCGACTATCAGGTATGCGCAGGCCAATGCAAGCGGGAATGGACGGCAGGAGACAAGCGGGGCGCTCGCACGCTCACGAGCCGTCCCGCCGGGCCAGCGCCTGCTCGGCCAGAGCGAGATTGTAGCGGACGATCCTGGCCTCCCGGCTGCGTGCGCGCAGCTGCTTCAGGGCGATCCGGTATTCCGCGATCGCCGCCTCCAGCCGCCCCTGGACCAGATGCAGATTGCCCAGGGTGTTGTGCGCCATCCAATGGCGGGGGCGAATGGCGATGGCCTTGTCGCAGGCTGCTCCGGCCTCCTCGTAGCGCCCGGCCGCGGTCAGTGCCGCGCACAGGGCGTTGTGTCCGGCATATTGCACATCCGGTGACGCATCATGGGCGAGCAGACCCGTCACCAGCCGGATGGCTTCCTGCGGATCGCCACGCTTCAAGGCCGCCCGCGCGGCCGACAGTTCGCTGGGTTCGTCGAAACGCAGAACCGACATGGGGTAGTTCGGCGAACGGTCGATACGGCTGCCCGTGGCCTGCGCCAGGACATGACAAGCACCGACCGGCAGGAAGGCCAGGATTCCTCCCGCAAGAAAGGCAGCGAAAAAACGTCGCCTCCTTGGCCTGTGATCACGCGCGCGGCTTGTCGTCATCTGATGGTTCCTTTTGCAAGAGAGTTTCTCTCTCTCGACAGCCTCTCATTGCGGCCGCGGCCCTGCGTGTTCCCGCCTCCCTTTCGCCATTTCTTCTTGCTCATCATTCCTCATTATAGCGATAGAGGAGGCGAGGCGCAAAAGACAGGCAGGGGCCAGGATGATGAAGACGGTCGCGATGGTCGGGGGCAGCCGCACACGGGCATGGATGTCGGCAGCGGCGGTGACGCTGATCGCGGGGATGCTGGTCGGGCGGATCCTGCCGGCATGGGCGGCGACCGGTGAGAGGGGACGGGCTGCGCTGGAAGAAGCGATCGCGGCCGCGCGCGAGCAGAAGGCGGTCATCGAGGCCGTCTTGCAGCGCCTGCGTGGGAAGAAGGGTGATGGCGAAACGGCTCGGGACGGCCTGCCGGCCCTGCATGCGCCTGCCGGTTTCGTGCGCGAGACGACGGTAAGCGTGAATGGCAAGCTCAGGCTGCATCTGGTCGAGCGCTTCGATCCCGATGCCCCGCCGGATGCCGCCTGGACGATTCTCACGCTGGAACCGCCGGAACGGGCAAAGAAGATGAAACCGGAGCATCGGGGCGCCGATGGCACTTTCGTGATGTATGCCTATACCGTCTCCGAGCTCGATGCCGCGCAGGCCGTGCCCGTCGCCGCTCCGGCAGATGGTGATGAGGAGCTTGCCTATTTCCGCTTTCCGCGGGTGCCGGAGGGGATGCTTCAAGGCGACGGAGCGGCCTTCGCCGACCGGCTGGCCATGCTGGTGGGGGTGGACGACCGGTCTTCGGAGCCCTTCGTGCGGGAGCTGCGGCTGCTACTGGACTCCCCGACCCGGATCAAGCTGATCGCCAAGGTCAAGGGTTTCAGCTGGCGGATCCGGTATCGCCGTCTTGTGCCTGACCGGACGATCTATGTGCCGGAGCACATGCTCACCGATGCGCGCTTCAAGATCATCTTCCGCGGCGAGGAGGAAACCCGCACCGAGGTCACCTACCGCGACTACGCGCCTCGTTCGGATGGCCGCAAGCAGCCCTTCCCGTAAGGCCGGTCGAGGCCGAGGGGGAGCGGGGTGGACTGGTGCCGGTCTTCAGCCGTGCGGATCCGGCCGCGCCTTGCGGCGGCTGGCGGTCAGCGGCGGGAGATGGCGGAGGGGATCGACGGGACGCTTGCCCCGCCGCAGCTCGAAATGCAGCTGGGGCGTGTCGACAAGGCCGGTCTGGCCGACGCGCGCGATGATCTGGCCCCGGCGCACGACATCGCCGCGCCGGACCAGCAGTTCGTCATTGTGGGCGTAGGCGCTGACCCAGCCATTGCCATGGCGGATCAGGATCAGCTTGCCGAAGGCCCGGATTCCGTCTCCGGCATAGGCGACGACGCCGGCATCAGTTGCCCGCACGGGAGCACCGCGGGGGGCGGCGATGTTGATGCCGTCATTGCGCAGACCGCCCGGCTTCGGCCCGAAGGTCGCAATGATCCGGCCGATTACCGGCCAGCCGAAGCCGCCCGAGCTGGGCGGCGGGCTCGGCAGCCGTCCGGCTCCTGCGACCGCCATCGCCTCGCCGCGGCCGGTGGGGATGACGAGCTCCTGGCCGGGGCGGATCACATAGGGGGGCTTGAGGCCGTTGACGGCAGCCAGCTCCCGAACCGGAACGTCATAGCGGTTGGCGATGCGATAGAGCGTCTCGCCCCGCCGCACCCGGTGACGGTGCCGGGCAGGCAGCTTCAGGCGATCGCCCGGATGGAGAAGATAGGGTGGCTTGAGCCCATTGAGCCGGACCAGCTGACTGAGCGAAACGCCGGTGCGGCGGGCAATGCCGTAGACGGTGTCGCCCCGACGCACAATAATGCTGCCGCTGGCACGGGCGGAGCCGGGCGGGCGGCGATAGGACGGGGTCGAGACGGCCAGCTTGCGTGCCGGCACGGGCGGCTTCATGCGCGGGACCGGAACCGGAAGCGGGGCATTGCGCACGGTAGAGGAGGGAAGGGCGATCCGCTCGCCTCCTGCGCAACCACCAAGCCCCGCAAGAAGCCCGATCGCGACTGCCACTGCCCGCATGGCTTTACCTCTTCCGATCCGCCCGGTTCCATCGGGCCATGCCGGAGATCATAGGAATCCGGTCGAATCGGCGCAACCGCAGCCGTCCGGGCGCATGGGCCCGCTCAGCAGGAGTCGTGATCGTCCTCCGGCTTCCGGGCAGAAAGGGGATGGGCTGCAATCGCTTCCTTCAGCCGCGCGCGGGTGGGGTGGTGGGTAAGGTCGAGATGCAGCGGCGTGATCGAGATATAGCCGGCCCGCACGGCCTCCAGATCGGTCTCCGCCGGCGGCACCCCCGGCGTGCGCGACAGGCCGAACCAGTAATAGGGCACGCCGCGGGTATCGATCCGCTCCTCCACGATCAGACCGCCCAGATCCCGGCGTCCCTGGCGGGTGACCCGCATGCCCCGGACCTCCTCCACGGGGCAGGAGGGAAAATTGATGTTGATCAGCACGCCTTCCGGCCAGCCGCAGGCCAGTACGGCCTCGATCGCCGCCCGGGCGAACCGTCGCGCAGGCTGCCAGTTGGTGCGTTCGGGGCGGGGACGCACGCATTGTGAGAGCGCGATGGCCGGAATGCCGGCCAGCGCACCCTCGATCGCGGCCGCGACCGTGCCGGAATAGGTGATGTCCTCGGCCAGATTGCCGCCCCGGTTGATGCCCGAGAGAACCAGAGTGGGTGGTGTGTCCCGCATGAGATGGTTGACGGCGAACATCACGCAGTCGGTCGGTGTTCCCCGGACCGCAAAGCGGCGGGCGTCCAGCCGGCGCACGCGCAAGGGCTCGGTCAGGCTCAAGGAATGACCGGCTCCGGACTGCTCGAATTCGGGAGCTACCACCCAGACCTCATCGCTGAGCGAATGGGCGATTTCCTCAAGATAGCGCAGACCCGGCGCATGAATTCCGTCATCATTGGCAACCAGGATGCGGGCGGTGGAGATGGGATCATGGGCGCTCATGCGGGCAAGGTCTCCCGGCCACCAAGATAGGGGCGCAAGGGTTCCGGAATCCAGATGCTGCCGTCTTCCTGCTGATGGTTCTCCATGAGCGCGATCAGCGCCCGACCGACGGCGACTCCCGACCCGTTGAGCGTATGGGCGAACCGCGTGCGCTTTTCCCCCGCGGGCCGGCAGCGCAGCCGCATGCGCCGTGCCTGGAAGTCCCGGCAGTTGGAGCAGCTCGAAATTTCACGATAGCGCTTCTGGGCCGGCAGCCATGCCTCGATGTCATAGGTCTTGGCGGCGGCAAAGCCCATGTCTCCCGTAGACAGCAGCACAACGCGATACGGGATTTCCAGACGCTTCAGGACCTCCTCGGCGCAGGCCGTCATCCGTTCCAGCTCGGCTGCCGAATCCTCCGGACGGGTGATCGAGACCAGCTCCACCTTGTCGAACTGATGCTGCCGCAGCATGCCGCGGGTATCCCGCCCGGCCGCACCGGCCTCCGAGCGGAAGCAGGGCGTAAGCGCGGTCACCCTGAACGGCAGATCCTCCTCGGCAACGATCTCCTCCCGCCAAAGATTGGCAAGCGGCACCTCTGCGGTCGGGATCAGCCAGTGCTCATCACCGGCACGATAGAGGTCTTCGGCGAACTTGGGCAGCTGGCCGGTGCCGATGAGCGCCTCATCGCGCACCAGATAGGGCGGCCAGATCTCGGTATAGCCATGCTCGCCGAGATGCAGATCCAGCATGAACTGGCCGAGCGCCCGGTGGAGAGCCGCCACCCAGCCTCTCAGCACCACGAAGCGGGATCCCGCGATCTTGGCGGCGGCCGCAAAATCCATGCTGCCGTCGCGCGCGCCGAGTTCGTCGTGACTGCGGGGCGGGAAGGCGAAGGAGGGCGGCGTGCCCACCCGCCGGATTTCGCGATTGGCACTTTCATCGGGGCCCACCGGCACGTCAGGATCCGGGAGGTTGGGAAGGCGCAACAACGCTTCGGTGAGTTCCGCCTGGACCCGGCGGGCATCGCCCTCAAGGACGGTGATGCTATCCTTGAGCTTCTGCACCTCGGACTTGAGCTTTTCCGCTTGCTCCCGGGCGCCCTGGCGCATGGCCGCTCCGATCGCCTTCGAGGCCTCGTTGCGGCGGGCCTGGAGCTGCTGAAGCTCGGTCAGCAGCCGGCGGCGTTCGGTATCGAGGGCAAGCACCCGCTCGATATCCACCTCTTCTCCGCGGCTTGCCAGACGGCTGGCAATGTCCTGTGGGTTCTGGCGGATCTGTTCGATGTCCAGCATGGACTCCTCGTTCTTCCTCGCATCCCGCGAGCCGCTCATGCCCTTCCAGGGGACGGCGGCCGGTGATTTCCCGCTCCTGATATCGGAAGACCGCCCGGCTGTCTATTTTGCGGAACCGGCCGCCTGCGAATCGCGGGCCTCGGCCCGGCGTGCCCCAAGCGAGATGGCCAGGATGGACATCTCATAGAGCAGGATGATGGGAATGCCCAATGCGACCTGGCTGATCACGTCGGGCGGAGTGAGCACCGCCGCGGCTATCAGCGCGATCACGACCGCATATTTGCGCTTGGCCCGCAGATCATCCGCGGTGATCAGTCCGGCACGCCCCATCAGCGTCAGGGCCACGGGCAGCTGGAAGGCGAGTCCGAAGGCGATGATGAGCGTCATGACCAGCGAGAGATATTCGCTGACCTTCGCTTCCAGCTGGATCGGCAGAGCGCCCGGTCCGCCCGGCTGTTCGAAACTCAAGAAGAACTTCCAGGCAAGCGGCATCACGAGATAGTAGGCAAGCGCCGCTCCCAGCACGAACAGGATCGGAGTCGCAATGAGAAAGGGCACAAGAGCCCGCCGTTCATGGCGGTATAGACCGGGTGCCACGAAACGCCACAACTGCATGGCGAGCAGGGGAAAGGCGATGAACAGCGCACCGAAGAAGGCAACCTTGACCTTGGTGAAGAAGGCCTCCTGGAGCGCCGTGTAGATCATCCGGTGGGAATTCTCGCCTCCTGCAGCAAGCGCATCCACAAGAGGGCGGGTGAGGAAATTGTAGATGTCATCGGCCACCAGCCAGCACAACAGAAAGGCGACGACAAGGCCGTAGATCGAGATCATCAGACGCCGGCGCAGCTCCATGAGATGCTCGATCAGCGGCGCCTTGGTCGCCTCCATCTCGGCTTCTTCATCCTGCGGCAGTCGCTTGTCTGCGCTCATGACTGGACCGGGCCTTCTTTGGCGTCATTCTCGGGCATGGAAGAGAGGGGGGCATCCGCATCCTGCTCCGATGCCTGCCGCTTTTCCCTTGCGGATGGCGCGGCCGCGCCAGCGGGCGGGTCCCCGTCGCTCACGGAGTCATCCTGCTCTGTATCCTCCTGCAGGCCCGCAGGAGCGGAAGGTGCCGGCACGGGTGCGCCGGGCAGATCGTCATCAAGCACGATTCGCTCCTCGCCCTCCACGCCGAGCAGCCTGGTGACCTCCTGGCGGGGGTTCTGGAACTCGTAGAGCTTGACCTTGCGGCGCAGTTCCTCCAGCTCCACCTCGCGGGCGAGGGCATCCATGTCGGCCCTGAAGCGCGCGGCCATGCGCCGGGCCTTGCCATAGAGCTCGGCAATCGCCTTCATCACCTTCGGCAGATCGTGGGGGCCCACCACCACGATCAGCACGATGGCGATTACCAGCAGCTCGGTCCAGCCAATGTCCAGCATGTAACGCGCTTCCCAAACATGGACCGGATCACACGACAGGCGGCCGCCATGTATACGCCCCCGGCCTGCCGGCCTCACCCGTTACGCGGAGGGGGTGGCTGCCTTGTCCTGGGCCGCCTTGTCTTCCGCCGTGGCCTGGGAGACCTGAGACTCGGCACCCGCCTTGGGCAGTTCACCGGCCGGCCGCTCCACGCTCACGGGTTCCTCTTCCGCTTCCTTGAGGCCCTTCTTGAAGCTGGTGATGCCTTTGGCGACGTCACCCATCAGTTCGGAAATCTTGCCGCGCCCGAACAGCAGCACGACCACGATCGCGATAATCAGGATCTGCCAGATGCCGACACTCATGACGATCTCCACTTCCAGTTACGGCCCCGAACCACCCCATTCGCCCGATGACCGGACCGGGCTTGCGGAACGGGGACATCCTCCGATCCCATTCACATAGGGGCTGGCATCGATGATGACCATCCCCTCCTCCTGCGCAAGAGGGCGCCGGGGCGCTCCTCTCGCACCATCCTAGCAGTCTTCGCCTATAGCGCCAAAGATCTTGAAAATCTATGAAACAATGATCGCGTGGAACGCGTCCGGAATTCAGGAATTTCCCGTATTCAGCATGGAAATTCCGTCATGTGCCGCCCTCTTCGGCGGAAGGGGGCGGATCGTCTTCCGCCGGGGTGCGATTCGCTTCTGCTGCGGCTTCCTCTTCCATGCGGGCGAGAGCCTCGTCGAGCGAATCGAGCAGGCCGGCAGCCTTCAGTTCTGCCAGCCCCGGCAGGTCTTCCAGACTGTTCAGACCGAAATGCGACAGGAATTCGTCGGTGGTGCGGAATTCGAGCGGCAGGCCCGGGCTCTTGCGCCGCCCCGCCGGTTTCACCCAGCCCGCCTCAAGCAGCAGATCCAGTGTGCCCTTGGACAGGGAGACGCCGCGAATTTCCTCGATCTCGGCGCGGGTGACCGGCTGGTGATAGGCGATGATCGCCAGCGTTTCGAGAGCGGCGCGCGACAGCCGCCGCCGCTCGTGGTCCTCCCGCCGCAAGAGAAAGGCGAGATCCGGCGCGGTGCGAAACTGCCAGCCGCCCGCGACCTGAACGAGCGCAATGCCCCGTCCTTCGTATGCAGCCGTGAGCCGCTCCAGAATCGCCTCCACATCGACCGGCCGCGGCAGGCGTTCCCGGATCTCGGCGATGCTCAGGGGCTGTTCGGCCGCGAAAATCAGGGCCTCGACCATCCGCTCGGCAGCCCACAGATCCTCCTCCGGCAGGGGCGCAGGGGAAGAGGGCATGCTCTGCTCGTCGCCGTTGCGATCCATGGTCAGGTCGAATCCCGCTTGTCCTGTCGGGCCCGCAGATACAGGGGACCGAAGGCCTCGCGCTGTCTGAGCTCGGCCTTGCCCTGGCGGGCGAGCTCCAGGGAGGCCGCGAACATGCTGGCCATCGCCGAGCGCGTCAAGCCGCTGGACCGGAGCTCGGGGGGAAGGAAGCTTTCCAGGGTCTGCCAGTCGGGCATCTGGCCGAGGAGAATTTCAAGACGGTGCAGGGCTTCCTCGATGGCAAGAACGGGGCGCGGCCGGATCTTGAGCGGCGGCTGCCGCCGGCGGATGGCAAGAGCGCCATAGGCGCGAATCAGATCATAGAGAGAGGCCTCGTAGTGAATGCGTCGCACGGTGGCCAGTCCCTCGGGGCGCGCGCGCAAAAACACGTCGCGCCCCACGCGATCGCGGGCAAACAGGCGTTCGGCCGCCTCGCGCATGGCCTCCAGGCGCTGCAGGCGCAGCTTCAACCTGAGGGCCATTTCGGCCGCATCGGGCTCGGCTTCCTCCTCCTGGCGGGGCAGCAGCAGGCGCGATTTCAGATAGGCCAGCCAGGCCGCCATCACGAGATAGTCGGCCGCGATCTCGATGCGCATGCGCCGCGCCCGTTCGAGGAAGGCAAGATACTGCTCGGCGAGAGCACGCACCGAAATTCTTGCCAGATCGACCTTCTGTTCGCGGGCAAGGGTCAGCAGCAGGTCGAGCGGTCCCTCGAAGCCGTCAAGGGACAGGACAAGCCGGTCATCGGGCTGGCGGGCGGTCTCGCCAGGATGCGGATCCTCGGCGAAGGTGTCCCCGGGAGGGGAGTCGGCCGCAGGATGCCGGTCAGTATCCATCATCTGCACCTGCCCTCATGCCGCGCCGACCAGCGCCAGCAGGCCCGAGGCGATGCGCACGCTGGGCTCGAAGATCAGGACGCGGGCCGGATCCAGACCGAGCCCCCCCAGCGCCGAGAGCATCGGCAGCAGGAAGAAGAGCCCCAAAATCACCATCATTCCATAGGGCTCCACCCGCGCCAGCGGGCGGGCCAGCGCGAGCGGCAGCACGGCCACGGCCACCCGTCCGCCATCAAGCGGGGGGATCGGCATCATGTTGAAGACGGCGATGACGCAATTGAAGAAGACCATGATCTGGAGCGTGCGCTGCGCCCATTCCGAAAGCCACGGCGGCAGAACGAGCGCAAGCGGCAGCAGGGCGGTGGCAGCGAGCGCAAGCAGCAGATTCATAGCCGGACCTGCCAGCGCCACCAGGGCGGCATCCCGGCGGGGATGACGCAGGCGCGCAAAACGCACCGGCACGGGCTTCGCATAGCCGAAGGCGACACCGCCCACCATCAGCAGGATGAGCGGCAGCAGGATGGTGCCGAAGGGATCGATGTGGGCGAGCGGATTGAGCGTAAGCCGGCCTTCCCGCTCGGCCGTGTCATCCCCGAGCCATTTGGCGACATAGCCATGGGCCGCCTCGTGAAAGCTGACGGCAACCAGCACCGGCAGGGCCCAGATGGCGATGCGGGCGATCAGCGCGCTCCATTCTGCGGTCATGCCGCCCCTTCTCCTACTTCTTCCTCACGTGTCGGTGCGCCGGCCAGAAGCCGCCGCAGGCGCTCACGGGCGGTTGCGCGATCCGCAATGCGGGCCTGCCCCAGCCGCCGGCGGGCGGCTTCCAGTCGTGCGCGGGTCTTGTCAGAGATCGGATCGGCACAGGCAAGGGCCTCCTCGTTGTCGGCCATGCGCCCGGAACAGACGAGAGCGAAATCGCAGCCGGCATCGCAGGCGCGCCGCACCCGTTCTCCCATCCGGCCGGTCAGGGCGCCCATGGCCAGGTCGTCCGAAAGCAGCAGACCCGCAAAGCCGAAATCGCGCCGGATGAGACCCTCCAGCACCACGGGCGACAGGCTGGCCGGCTGTTCCCTGTCAAGGGCGGTGTAGATGACATGGGCCGTCATGGCCGCCGGTGCATCCGCCAGATTCCGGAAGGGCAGGAAATCCTCCCGGGCAAGGACTTCGCGGGGGGCATCGATGACGGCCGGTCCAAGATGCGTATCCTGCCCCGCCCGACCATGGCCGGGAATGTGCTTGATCACCGGCAGGATCCCTGCAGTCAGCATCGCCTCCATGGCCACGCGGCCGAGACGGCTGACAATGTCCGGGTCACTGCTGAATGCCCGGTCACCGATCACGGGATCCGCACCCGCAATCAGCAGGTCGAGCACGGGAGCGCAATTGACGTCGATATCAAGTGCGGCCAGGTCCTGCGCCTGGAGCCGGATGGCCAGTTCCAGGGCTGCGGCTGCACGCACGAAATCCCCGCTTTCCGCGATCAGCCCGAAGTGGCGCATCGCCGGCAGGTTTTCGACCAGAGGCGGTTTCAGGCGCTGGACCCGCCCGCCTTCCTGATCGACGAGCACGAGAGCCTGCTCGCCGGCGATCTCCCGAAACGCGCTGATGAGGGCACGCAGCTGATCCCGGTCCCGGATGTTGCGGGCAAAGAGAATGAGACCGGCCGGAGGGCGCTCCCTGAAGAGGGCGCGCTCATCCGCCGACAGCTGCGTGCCGGCGACGCCAAGGATCAGGGCGGCCGCGTCCTCCCTCACGGCACCCGCACCACGATGCAGTTGAGCTTGCGTGCGCGGATCTGCCGGCATTTGGCATCCGCGCTCGCCCGGTCGAAGAAGGGCCCGTAGCGCACGCGCCAGAAGGTCTGGCCGTCCTTTTCAGCCGGCACGATCGCCACCGAGAGACCTTTGAGAACCTCGCGATGATCGAAGGCAGCCTTGTTGACGAAGGCCTCCGCCCGCCAGCGCATGTGGAACGCCGCTATCTGGACCGCATAGCTGCCCGAAAGCGCCCGGGCCTGCTCCGCCTCTTCCTCCGGGGACAATGAAGAGGGCGCATCGGCCGGACGGGGCGGCGCCTTGGCCCCGGCAGCCGGGGGCGGGGGTGCCTTGCGGGTTTCCTGCGCGGGGGAAGATGCCGCCGGAGAGCCGGCCGGTGCGGCCGTCGCCGCAGGGGAAGAGGGTGCCGCTTCCTGCGAGGAGCGGCCTGCCGCTTGCCGGCCGGCCTCTCCGGCAGCCTTTTCGGAGGTTGGCGCGGCCGTCTTGTCCTGCGGCGGGGAACGCAGGGTGTCATAGACCTCGGCATCCGGGAGATCGGCAGAACCCTGTCCTGCTTCGGGCTTGACGCGTCGGGCCGTGTGATCGGCACTCACCGCCACCGGCTCGGGAGCCCGGCTGCCCCGGGCGTAGAGGTAGAGCAGCCCGGCTGCGAACAGCACGAGCACGGCCGCGACCGCACCCCAGGCCATGATATGCCGCGCGCCGGCAAGGCGGGCACCAAGGCCGCCTGTGGCGGTGTCATCCCGTTCCGTCCGCTCGACCACCTGACGGGCCCGTTTCAGGGAATCGCGCCACGGCGGGGGATCGCCGGCGGTGCCCTCCTGTTCGTCCTGGACCATTGCCGTTCTCCTCGTCCCCGTTGGACCTGTGCGCTTGCACGATCTCCAGCCTAGCGCATTTCAGCCAGCGGCGTCACGCCCAGAACCTGAAGCCCGGAGGCGATCACGATGCCGACCGCCGTGACCAGCGCCAGACGGGCACGGGTCAGCGGCTCGTCGTCAGGCAGCACGAAGCGGGCGGCCGGGTCGTCGTTGCCCAGATTCCAGAGCGCATGAAAGGCCGCTGCCAGATCATAAAGATAGAAAGCGATACGGTGCGGCTCATGAGCCTGGGCAGCCGCCTCGACCACCCGCGGCCAGGTGACGAGTTGCAGAATCAGGCGCCGTTCATCCGCGCGTGCCAGCAGTTCGAGCGGGGCTTCGGCAAGGTCGGACGGCGTCATCTTCTTGAGATCCGGGAACAGCTCGCCGGCCTTGCGCCGGGCCGAGTGAGAGCGGGCATGGGCGTACTGGACGTAGAAGACGGGATTGTCCCGCGTCTGCTCCTTGACCTTTTCGAAATCGAAGTCGAGCTGGGCGTCGTTCTTGCGGGTCAGCATCATGAAGCGCACGACGTCGCGCCCCACCTCGTCGACCACCTCGCGCAGGGTGACGAAGGTCCCGGCGCGCTTTGACATCTTGACCGGCTGGCCGCCCCGGAACAGGCGGACCATCTGGCACAGCAGGACGTCAAAGCGCACCTCCTCGCCGCCCAGCGCGCGGATCGCGGCCGCCATGCGCTTCACATAGCCGCCGTGGTCGGCGCCCCAGACATCGATGAGCTGGCGGAAGCCGCGGCGGATCTTGTCCCAGTGATAGGCGATGTCGGCAGCAAAATAGGTGTAGCTGCCGTCCGACTTGATGAGCGGCCGGTCCACGTCGTCGCCGAAGGCCGTGGCGCGGAAGAGCAGCTGTTCGCGGGGCTCCCAGTCTTCCGGCTTCTTGCCCTTTGGCGGCTCGAGGACGCCGCGGTAGACGAGACCGCGGCGTTCCAGCTCCGCGATGGCCTGCGCCACCGCGCCCGATTCGTGGAGCTCACGCTCGGAAAAGAAGACTTCGTGTGTGATGCCGAGCGCGGCGAGATCGTCGCGGATCATCTCCATCATCCGCTCGACCGCATAGCGTTTGAACAGATCAAGCCATTCCGACTCGGGCGCATCCTTGAAACGCGAGCCGTACTGCTCGGCCAGGGCCTTGCCCACGGGCTTGAGATATTCACCCGGATAGAGGCCTTCCGGAATCTCGCCGATGTCCTCGCCGAGAGCCTCAAGGTAGCGCAGGTGCACCGAGCGGGCCAGCGTCTCCACCTGGGCGCCGGCGTCGTTGATGTAGTATTCGCGGGTGACCGCGTATCCCGCCTTCTCCAGCAGGTTGGCGAGCGCATCGCCGACCACCGCGCCGCGCACATGGCCGACATGCATCGGCCCCGTGGGATTGGCCGAGACGTATTCGACATTCACGCGCTCGCCACCACCCATCGCGGAGCGGCCGTATTCGGGACCGGTGGTCAGGATTTCGGCCAGGCGTGTCTGCAGAAAACCGTCGGCAAGCCGCATGTTGATGAAACCGGGGCCGGCGACCGCCACCTCGGCGATACCGTCGAGCGCTTTCATGCGCGGGGCCAGTTCCCCCGCGATCGCGCGCGGGGCCTTGCGCAAGGGACGGGCCAGCACCATCGCCGCATTGGTGGCGACATCGCCATGGCCCGGATCGCGCGGCGGTTCCGCCTTGATGGCGTGCAACAGGGGTTCGGGCAGCGTGTCGTCTGCCAGCTCCTGTGCCAGCTGCCGGATCTTTCGTTCGAAATGGTGAAAGATGTTCATCGGGCGCCCTGCGTCCTAGATCGGATACTCCGTAATGTCGAAGAGCCGGCGGTATTCCCGGATCGCATAGCGGTCCGTCATGCCGGCGATGAAATCCGCCACCACCCGCGCCGTCGCGGTGCCATGCGCACCATCGCAGCGTGCTTCCCATTCCGCGGGCAGGCAATGCGGCTCGGCTATATAGAGTTCAAACAGACTCTGCACCACCTTTTTCGCCTTGATGAGACCGCGAATGACATAGCGGTGGCGATACATGTGGTCCATCAGGAAGGCCCGCGTCTCCTCCAGAGCCTGGCGCATGGAGTCGGAAAAGCCGACGAGCGGCCGGCCCGCGCGGCGCACATCCTCCAAGCTTGCGGTTTGCGTTTGCGCGATGCGTCGGCGGGTCTCGTCCAGCAGATCGCGGACAAGGCGATCGATCACCCGGCGCCCGAGTTCGTGGACTGCGATCGTGCGGCTGGCGGGATCAAGGCGGCGCACCTCGGCCAGGGGAGAGGCGGTCAGCTGCAGCGCTTCCAGGGCGTCAAGAGCAAACAGCCCGGCACGCAGCCCGTCGTCGATGTCATGGGCGGTATAGGCGACATCATCGGCGATGGCCGCCAGCTGGGCTTCAAGCGGCGGCCAGAGGGCGGGCGCAATATGCTCGGCGATGCCGGCGTCCTCCACGGTTCTCAGCACGGCGCCGTCGCGGCCATCGGGATCGAGCGGGCCGTTGTGCTTGGCCAGCCCCTCCAGCGTCTCGAAGGTGAGGTTGAGCCCGGCAAAGGCCGCATAGCGGCGCTCGAGCATGGTCACGATGCGCAGGGTCTGGGCGTTGTGATCGAAGCCGCCGTAATCGCTCATCATCTCGTCGAGTACCGCCTCACCCGCATGGCCGAAGGGCGGGTGGCCGAGGTCATGGGCAAGCGCGCAGGCCTCGGCGAGGTCCTCATCGAGATTGAGCGCCCGCGCCAGCGAGCGGGCGATCTGGGCGACTTCGAGAGAGTGGGTCAGCCGCGTGCGGTAATGATCGCCCTCATGATAGACGAAGACCTGGGTCTTGTATTCGAGACGCCGAAAGGCAGTGGAGTGGATGATCCGGTCCCGGTCGCGCTGGAAGGGGGAGCGGGTGGGGCTTTCCGCCTCGGGATGAAGCCGGCCGCGCGAAAGCGAGCCCCGCGCCGCATAAGACGCAAGCCAGCCTTCCCGTTCCCGCCAGGTGGGTGCCGGTGCACGCCGTTCGATCATCGCCGCTCCTGAATCGCCCGCAAGGAGACCGTCCCTTCCACGCCCCTCTTATCCGCTCTTCCTGATCCAGCACAATGGATTGCCAAAAGAAAAGGAGGAGATGCCCGAACGGACATCTCCCCAATCGCTTTCCCGCCATCCGGTGGCAGGCGTCCGTGTGCCGACCCGACCAGTGCTGGTCCGGGAGTTACCGGCGGCCGGCAGGCGCTGCCGCCTCCCGGATGAAGGCTGCGACGTCATCGTGCAGGGCCTTCAGCGATGGCTCGTGGAGATAGATCATGTGGCCGGAGTGGTAGAAGCGGAAGGTCACGTTCTTCTGCAGCCGGGCCGGCATGGGCAGGTGCGCGATCTCGTAACGGGCGGCATAGAAGGGGGTCCCGAGATCAAAATAGCCGCCGGTAACAAGAAGCTTCAGATTGGGATCATAGGCCATCGCAGCCGCCAGATCCGGCATCACATTGACCGGCCCCGGAAAGGCGAAGCCCTGACCCGGCTGGCGATGCTTGAACTCCCAGTCGCGGAATACGTCGGCATACACCTTGAACTTGCGATCGGCCGGAAAGCCCAGCACCCGGCGGGCATATTCGTTGTAGGCGGCAACGAAGGCCGCATCGATCGCGGCATCCATCGGGTCATAGGCGGCGTTCTTGGCAAGAGGATCCATGGTCGGGCCGGCAAAGCGGGCATCGAGCCGCCCGGTCGTCTTCTCGTCCGGCAGCAGCAGCGTCTGCTCGAACTCACCGCCCGAGATCCGCAGATTGGCGCGCAGGATATAGTCCACCGGCAGGCCCGTGTAGCGATGAAGCTGTGCGGCAACCGCCCGCCGCTCCTTCTCGCTCAACGCGGCGCCCTTCATCAGGGCATCAAGATAGGGGCCGGTTGCAAAGGCTTCGACCGCAGGCAGCAGGTCCTCCAGTTTTTCCGGCGCATCCGGCAGCTTGCCGTGATACCAGGCGGTTGCCGCAAAGCTCGGCAGGGCGAGAGCATAGGCCAGGTCCACACCCGGATTGCTTTCCGGCCCGTCTATGGACAGCGTGAAATTCAGGATCTGGGAAAGCATGACGACGCCATTCAGGGCGATGTTGTAGCGCCGCTCAAGCAGGTGGCTCAGCACTGCGGCGCGCGTGGTGCCGTAGCTTTCGCCGAACAGGAACTTCGGAGCATTCCAGCGATCGAAGCGGGTGAGAAAGCGCTGAATGAATTCCGCAAAGGCGCGCGCGTCCTGATCGACGCCCCAGAACGCCTTCTTCGCATCCTTGCCGGCCATGCGGCCGAAGCCGGTACCGGGGGCGTCGATGAAGACGAGATCGCTGACATCCAGCAGGCTGTCGCCATTCTCCACCAGCCGGTAGGGAGCCGGTGGCGTATGGGCGGCATCACTTGTCACCACCCGGCGCGGACCGAAGGCGCCCATGTGCAGCCACACCGTTGAGGAGCCGGGTCCGCCGTTGAAGAAGAAGGTGACAGGCCGCGGCCTGCTCCCGCCCTTCTTCGCGAAATAGGCCACGAAGGACATCGCGGCTTCGGCCGGCGGCTGCTCGGACCTGCCCTTGGCGTCCCGCCCCCTCGGGCATGGCACGCCGTCCTCATGACCTTTGGCGTGCACGACGATCGTGCCGGCGACGGCCTCATAGACGATCCGCCGGCCGCGCACCGTCACCGTGCCCTGGGAACGGTGGTCTTCCTCATGAAAGAGGGCAGGACAGCTGCCGGCCGGCTGGGCTGCCTCCGGCCGGGAGGTGCCGGCGAATGCCGGGGCGGTGCCGTTCGTCATCACGGCCAGTGCACCGGCAAGGGCGACCGTCGTGAGAAAGGAGCGCAGTGCCATCGTCATGTCCCTTTCCTGAGTGATGGGGTGGTAGGGATGCCCGATCATCCGCATGGCGGGCCTGGCCGGAAGGCAAGCACCGCCGGAAGCCGTTGTCAAAGGCTGGCACGGCGGGTGGTGATCTCCTTGCGATGAATGGGCGGACGCCCCTTTCGCGCAAAAGGGCGAAGACGGCGCCGCCCGGTAAGGAGGGATCCGGGCGATTGACAGATGCGATCGCCCTCTTACATCCATTCTCCAGCCCCGGCCTCATGGCGGGACCGGGACGCCCGGACGGCGAAAGGCGGCAAGAGACAATGACGATGACGGATCAGCCTCCCCCGGTTACCATTACCGAGCGTGCGGCACGGCGGCTCAAGGAATTGATCGCCGCCGAAGGACGCACGACGGACGAGCTTGCCTTCCGGATCGGCGTCCAGGGCGGGGGATGCGCCGGTTTTTCCTATCATTTCGATCTTGTCGAGCAGGGAGAGCCGGATGACATTGAGACCACCCAGCACGGGGTGCGCGTGCTCGTGGACGGGTTGTCTCTGCTCTATCTGCTCGGCAGCGAGATCGATTTCGTCGAGGATCTGATCGGGGCTTCCTTCCGTGTGAGCAACCCCAATGCCCAGTCCTCCTGCGGCTGCGGCACGAGCTTTTCCCTGGCGTAACCGGGATCGGACCGGGGAAGGATCAGCGCTTCTTTGCACCGTCTCCGGCCAGGCGCACGGAGCCCGAACGCGCCCGGGCCAGCTCTTCCCTGGCTGCGGGGCCCGTTCCCCAGCCGATGAACTGCCATTTGACGTCATGATAATAGTCGGCCGGATCGTAGAGTTCGACCGGCAGATCGAGCGCCTTCGCATTCAGCCGGCCGAGCGCCGCCAGCAGCGAGAAGCCCGCAACATAATGATCCCGGCGCGCCCGCACCAGATTGACACGGGCATCAAGCAGTTCCTGCTCGGCGTTCAGCACATCCAGCGTGGTGCGCGAACCCACCAGAGCCTCCTGCTTGACACCTTCAAGCGCAATCTCATTGGCCCGCACCTGGGCTTCGGTTGAGGCGATCTGCGCCTCGGCCGCCCGGAAATTCTCCCAGGCGGTGCGCAGATTCTGGCTGACCAGACGCTCGGCGCCCACGATCTGGAGCAGCCGCTGGGAGCGGATCTGCTTGGACCGGCGGATGTCCGAATACTCCGCACCCGACTGGTAGAGCGGGATGGTCACCGTCACGCCGTAGGTCGTCGCCTTGCGGATGTTGCGTGCCGGGCCGAAATCGAAGAGCAGCGGGTCAAAGGTGACCGACGGCGATTTCGCCCGCTGGTAGCTGGCAAAGGCGTCAATCGTCGGCAGAAGGGCACCCTTTGCCACCTTGATGTCGTAGCGCGCGGCCATCTCCCGGTAGCGGGCGGCAATGATGAGCGGATTCTCCTCCAGTGCGATCGCCATCGCCTCTTCCTCGCTGCCGGGCAGCGGTGGCAGGGCAGGGGCATCTTCCAGGGTGCCGGGAAAGTGACCGATGACCCGGCGATAGGTAGCCCGGCTCGTCTCCAGGGCCGCCGCCGCCTGCGCCCGTTGCGCCTTGGCGCCGGCCAGACGGGCTTCGGCCTGGGCGACATCGGTGCGGGTGACCTCGCCCACGTCGAAGCGGTCCTGTGTCGCTTCCAGCTGGCGCTTGAGGACCGTGACATTATTGTCATTGAGCTTGAGAACCGCCTGGTCACGCAGCACATCCATATAGGCCGTAACCGCATCAAGCAGCACCTGCTGTTCGGTGTTCAGCAGATCGGCCCGACCGGCAAAGACATTGGCGCGCGCTCCCTTGAGCTCATTGAAGTTGCGCAGGCCCCGAAAGATGTTCTGATCGGCGCGCACGGAATAGATTTCGTTGCGTCCCTTCACGTCGATGTCCGAGACCACAGACTGGTCACGCTGGCGCAGGGTGCGGCTGTTGGAATCGGTGCGGAAGAGCTGGAACTGGCCGGAAAGATTGGGGCGCCAGCGGCTGGTGGCGCGGGCCACCGTTTCATCCAGCGCCCGCTGCTGGGCCCGGGCCGCCAACAGGTCCGGATTGGTCTGGTAGGCGGCCGCCAGCGCTTCTTTCAGGGTCTCAGCCGCTTCCGTGCCTGCCGGCAGGAGTGTCATCACTGCCCCCATCGCAGCCGCGATCCATGCGGCGATCGGTCTTGTCATGGCATGTCTCCCGGTTCCTCGCGTCGTGATTCGCCTTGTCTTGCCGCCCTTATCACCGTTGCAGGAAAAGAGGCCAGTGCCACTTGCCGCAGCAGGCCCATCCAGCCCGGTAGACGATCCGCGATGCCGTGTCCCGATGTGCGGCCCCGGCATGACGAGCGAGACTGTATCGGACTGTTATATGAATGGCAAGCGCTCTTCCCCTCGCCCGCCCGTCATTGGGCGCGCGGAAGGCGCAATTCATCGCCGCTCGCAAATCGGCCGCCTCTAGAACTGGAAGACCGGGGGCTTCGCAAAGCCGGGCAGAAGCGGCGTAAAGGCATCGAAGGCCGGCCGCCCGCCCGAGGCGTTCCCGCTTTTGACCACGAGATGGCCGTGGCTTTCATCCCCATCCCGTTTCACGCAGACCAGACGTCCGCCCTCCGCCAGCTGATCGATCCAGGCCTGCGGGATCGTTTCAACCGCTCCGTTGACGAAAATGACATCAAAAGGCGCCTCTTTCGGCCAGCCCGCCTCCAGAGGGCCCGTGACCACGGCCACATTGTCGATTCCGGCCTCTTCCAGAGCCTGGCGGGCGGTCTCGGCCAGCTCCGCATCGCACTCAAGGGCCACGACCGTGTTGCACAGCCGGGCAAGGACCGCACTCGCATAACCGGTGGCCGTGCCAATCTCGAGCACGACATCCTCAGGGGCCACCTCCGCCTCCTGGATGAGCCGGGCCAGCACCCGGGGCTCCATCAGAAACCGGCCGGGCGCAATCTCGAGATCCTCGTCAACATAGGCCAGCCCCTTGAGCGGCTTCGGCACGAAGACTTCCCGCGGCACGGCCCCCATGGCCTCGAGCACGCGCTCGTCGGTCACCTTCCAGGGCTTGAGCTGCCCGGCGACCATTGCCGCACGCTGGGCTGCGAAATCCCCTTTCACGCGGTCTTCCATGGCGTTCTTCCTCTTTGAACCGAATCGCGGACGGATTCTGCCTGGCTGTGCACCATCCGACAAACGGGCCGGGCTCACAAGGGCGGCTTATACTGGTGCGGAGGGGTCAAGGCAATGGATGGGAGAGGGTGATGGTATCGGATGATCCATCCCGTCCAAGTCTTGACCACAGGCGAATGCAATTCCTATGTGGGAGCCGGAAAGCCCCGACGGCCCGGTGGCGGAGTGGTTACGCAGAGGACTGCAAATCCTTGTACGCCGGTTCGATTCCGGCCCGGGCCTCCACCCTTCTTTTCCTGACAGAGCGGCCAGCCGGCGAATCGGGCGGCAGGCGGTATCACCGTCCGATGGCAGTACCGTCACCCCGATGGCGAAAGGAATGGGGAGACTCTGCCCGGCCCGCAGGATGGACCGTTGCCGGGAAGAGGGCGATCCCGGCTGCGGGGCGGGACAGTCGGCAGAGGAGGAGATGTCAGCGTCGGGCAAGGACGGTCAGCGTCGGCTGCTGCCGGAGCTGTCCTGATCAGCCGGCCTGGCATCGGGCGGCAGCAGAAGCTGGGAACTGTAGCGCCTGTGGGCATCATCGGGCAGCAGCCCCTTGGGCAGATGCTTGAGCATCTGGGCGGTCTTCGGCCCGGCCGGAGTATTGGCGAAGATGGGATCAACCTTCTTCTTGGAGCTGCAGCCGCCGGCTGCTCCCGCGATCGCCAGCAGCAGAACCAGGCGGGTCGCCCATGCCGGTCCTGCCCGCTTTTTCCCCTGTCCGCCCTTTCCTGTCCGGCGCAGCATCAAGCGATCCTTTCCACGCAATGCATCCCGTCCCCTGCCTTGCCCTTCGCTCAGGCGGACGGGGCTTTCCCTTGCAGCCATAGCGCCCTGCCCGGGCGCACTCAAGCGCCATCGCCCTTTGACGAAGGTGGGCGGAACATGCAATCTCCCCTGCCCGTCGGCCAGGAGCGCGCTTTTCAGCTCCGGATGAACGGGCGGCCTTGCGCTCCTTGCGGCCGGCCAAGGACATGATCGGGATCACGGCAGATGGCGACAGTCGACAAATCTCCTCCCTGGCAGCCCCCGCGACTGCACCCCGAGGGCCATCCCTTTGTGCTGGGGGCGGCAGCGCTGGCGGTGCTGGCCTTCTGGCTGGTGAGCGATACTCTGGGATGGCTTCTGGTCCTGCTGGCGCTGGCAATGGCCTTCTTTTTTCGTCATCCCTGGCGTCGCACGCCGGTTCTGGCCGATGCCCTGGTAAGCGCTGCGGACGGCACCGTCACCCATGTGACCCAGGAGGAACCGCCGGCCGAGCTTGAGATGGAAGGGGTGCGCTGGCGGATCTCGGTCTTTCTGTCGGTGCTGGATGTCCACGTGAACCGGGTGCCGGCCGACGGCGTGGTGGAGCGCAAGCTGCATGTGGCCGGCCGCTTCCTGAATGCGATGCGCGAGGAGGCGGCAATCGCCAATGAACGCACGTTGATCAGGGTCGCCGGCTCGCAGGGCGACTATGCGATCGTGCAGATTGCCGGCCTGATCGCGCGGCGGATCGTCTGTCCGCTGGCGGAAGGAGACCGGGTGACGGCCGGCGAGCCCTTCGGGATCATCCGCTTCGGCAGTCGGGTCGATATCTACTGCCCGGTGGGATATCATCCCTGGGTGGCGGAGGGTCAGCGGGTGATCGGGGGCGAGACGATCGTGGCGGCGGCGCGACCCCTGACGCCCGCCGGCGCGGCGCTGGAGACGAGAGCAAGCTGATCCGGGAAGCGCTGGCGCATGAAACCCTTGCGAACGGATCCGGCAAGAAGAGGAGGGCAGCGGCATCGCCCCTTGCGCAAGATCCGGCGCTCGCGTCCCGCCTTTCCCCGCCGGCTGACCCTGCGGGCGCTGGCGGCCAACATCGTCACCACGCTTGCGCTTTCCGCCGGGGTGACCGCAATCCGCTTCGCACTGGAGGGGCGCTTCAAGAGCGCGGTCACCGCCATTGCGATCGCCAGCATCCTTGACGGACTGGACGGCACCATCGCCCGCCTGCTCAAAAGCACCAGCCGCTTTGGCGCCGAGCTCGATTCGCTGTCGGATGTGATCGCCTTCGGCGTCGCGCCGGCGATCATCATCTACAGCTGGGGCCTGGCCGACCTCGGACGCATCGGCTGGATCGTGGCGCTCGCCTATGCGGTGGCCTGTGCGCTCAGGCTTGCCCGCTACAACACCCAGGCAGAGGAGGGCGGGGAGGATGACAAGCGCCGGCTCGGCTTCTTCGTCGGGGTGCCGGCGCCGGCGGGTGCGGCGCTGGTGCTGTTCGCACCCATCGTGGATTTCGCCTTTGACATGACGGTCTTCCGCTCGTCGGCCGCGCTGGCGGTCTATGTGGCCGCCGTCGCGGGGCTGATGGTCTCCACCTGGCCGACATTCTCTTCCCGCCAGGTCCGGATCGCGGGCGAGAACATGATGCTGCTTCTGCTGGGAGTCGCGGTGCTTGCGGCGGCACTCATCGCCTATGGCTGGTCGGTGCTGGCGATCCTGATCGCGGGCTACATCATCTCGCTGCCGCTGTCCTACTGGCGCTGGCTGAAACTGCGCGAGCGCGTGCCTGCCCAGCCCGACATCTTTGACGGGGAAGAATGAGGCTCCGGCTATCTTGCGGCAGGTATCCGGCGGGTCCTTTCCGTTCGGACAGGAAGGGGCGTTGCCTGCCGGGTTGCAGGCCGGGGGGCGCAAGACCTTGACCTTGGAGTATACTACAAGCCCTAGCATCGGGTGCTGACGATCGGCACGCCCACACGCAAGGCATATGGCCTGCTCTACGGCCTTGTCGAGCTGAGCTACCGGCATCTTTCGGCCGACCGGGCAAGAGGAGATCGCCTGATTCTGGTGCCGGCGCGACGGCTGGCGGTGATCCGGCCCGGTCTGCAGTTCGCAGCACGCCGCTTCATTCTGGAAGGGGCGGTAGAGCTGCCGTTTTCCCGCTCCCGCATCACCGGGCTGCCACGGGAGCGATGGCTGCTGCGTACCGGCATTCGCATGAATTTCTAGGGCGACGGGCAAGGGGGTCCGGGACGCCAGGAAGGCGTCCGATAACGGAGCAGATCACGGTAAAGCGAGGAAGGAAATGACCAATGTCGCATTCTCATGATGATCGCACTCATGGTGACCGCATCGGCCGCCTGCTGGCGGTTCTGCTGGCCGTGGCGAGCCTGGGGCTTCTGCCGTCCGCCACGGGCTGGGCGGCCGAAAAGGAGCCGGGCCATCGGCTCATCCAGTATGACCTGCGTGT
This sequence comes from uncultured Sphingomonadales bacterium, assembly GCA_964471405.1. GTDB lineage: Bacteria > Pseudomonadota > Alphaproteobacteria > Sphingomonadales > Rhodothalassiaceae > J084. Next base: position 137,392 of record CAYYGH010000001.1, read on the forward strand.
CGACGGCATGACCTGTCCTTTCTGTGTGGCGACCTCGGAGAAGGCCTTGAAGCAGATTCCCGGCATCCGTTTCGTGCACACGCATCTCAAGCGGGGGCTGATTCATGTCTGCGCCGAAGAGGGGAGCATGCCGGACGATGCCGCCCTTGCCCGGCTGTTCAAGGAGCGCGGATTTACCTACCGGTCGCAAAAGAAGATCGGGGCCTGCCCGCTCGATGCCGAGGGCAGGATGCGCGAGAAGGAGGAAAGATGATGGGCCGGCCGGACGCCGCTCGCGCGGAATCGGCCCGGCTCGCCCGCGAAGGGGCTTCTTGCCGGCGGCCGCGATCGTGGGGCATGTGGCTCGTTTTCGCCTCTTCGGCCACCCTCATCTGCTGCGCCCTGCCCATCACCCTGGTTGCGCTGGGGCTTGGCGCGGCATCCGCCGCCCTGTTCGCCGATCTGCCCTTTCTCGTCACCCTGGCCCAGCACAAGATCTGGCTGTTTGCCGGCTCGGGACTGCTGCTTGCCGCCGGTGCATGGGTGATCTGGCGACCGGGGCGGACCTGCCCTGCCGATCCCGAACTGGCCGAACTGTGCGTACGGGCCGATCGCTGGAACCGGCGCTGGTTCAAGGTAGCCCTGGTGTTGTGGGTGATCGGGTTTGCCGCCGCCTATCTGAGCCTGCCGCTCTATCGCTGGCTGGGGGATTGGAACGGGCTCGGCCGGCGGTCGGTGCAGCCGCCCCTGCCGGATGTCCGATCCGGCGGGGCGATCCGCGTTGCGCCCGCTGCTTTTTTCGCGCGGGCGCGTGCTTTCCAGCTAGGCTGCGAGCCGGCCGCGGCGCAGGAGGCAGGATGGACATCCATCCCACCCTCGACAACAGGGGGACATGCGCTCTGCCCCTCCAGAACCATTCACAGAAATGCACGTGGGCCTCACGCAATTGTGATCATGTGCTCCCTTGACGGAATATATGCAGGGGGGGGGTATATAAACTGTGCCGGATATGCAACCGGCTGCGGGCGACCGGTCGGTGCATGGGGCCCGGCCGGTGATCGTCGGGGGCAGAAGATGAGGGAGCAATGTCATGCCTCGGAAGCTGTCCATACTTGCCGTGGCGGCAATTCTGTCAACTGGTCTGACTTCCATCGGCCTTATCCTGCCGCAACCGGCGAAGGCTGTAGTAACGTCCGTGCGGGAACTGCCGGACGGCTCGCTCGAAGTTACGCTTCATTGCAGGCGGATCATAGGCAATCTTTGGGAGTGCTGAATAGGTTGCTGTTCCCTTGCTTTCCGTCCGACCTTCACCTAGCGTGAAGGCGGCGGAGAGGGGGGACGGCACGCAGCGGCACATCTTCGTGGGGGGCTGCTCATGCAAGGGTTTTTCAGCCTGATCAAGAGCCGATGGCGGCGGCATGTGGAGCGCACTGCCATCGCGATGATGACACTGGTGCTGGCCGTGCTTTTCATCGCAGAGGCCTATATCCATCACGAAAGCCATTACGATCGGTGGGTGCCCCATTATCGTCAGGTGGCGCGGCTTGAAGTTCCCTACCACAACGAGCCGGACGGCCACTTGCCCTTAAGCCAGCCGGGATTGTATTCCCGGCTTTCGGGGATGCGTGGAGTGATAGAGAAGGTGGGGCGCATCTCCCAGGTAAAAGCCTGGACGTTTCAGCGTGCGGAAGGCGCATCCCTGCGCTCGGAATTCGTTCTTCCCCTCCGGTTCGCCGATCCGGCCTTTGTAGACATTTTCGGATTGCGCACGATTGCGGGAGAGGATGCGGCATCTGCACTGGCCGAACCCGACGCACTGGTGTTGACCGCCGATCAGGTGCGTCGCCTCGCACCTGGCACGTCACCTGAAGCGCTGATCGGAACCGGCTTGTCAGTGAAGGGGAGTGGACGTCAGTTCCGCATACGCGCGATCATTGCCGATCCGCCGAAGAACAGCCATCTCAAACTGGCCGCTCTCGCCTCTTTCCGCCGCCCGCCACCTGATATTCCAACCGAGGGTCTTGCCTCCCTGCTCACCCTCAGCGTCTACACCTATCTGCGGCTGCGTCCGGGGATAACGGTGGAGACGGCCCAGGCCAAGCTACGGGCAATGCTTTCGCAACCAACAGGAGACAGTTCTCCCTTCTTCACAATCGGGAGAATCGAACAGTACCGTCTCATGCCGGTAGCCAGGATCTATGCCGACGCACGAGGCATCGGCGAGATGAAACCGCCTCGTGATCCGGGCCTGTGGAACAGTGTGCGGCTGTTGCACACCCTCACTTGGCTGCTGTTCGCTTTGAACATGATGGTCTTTGTTCAAGGACGTCTGATTGACGGGATCGGCAGCCTTGCGGTTCACCGCCTCGCCGGGATGGGATGGCGCCACGGCCTTGCCTTTGGCTTCATGCAGAGCCTGCTGCCCATGCTGATTGCTGCAGGAGTCGGGATCCTCCTTGCCATCGTGATCTGTGGGGTTTCCGAGGCGCGCGAGTTGCTTTCGGCGTGGTTGCAGTCTGGAGCCGTGACCATGGCGATTGTCCGGGTTGTCGTGGCCCTGCTCATTGTCGCGGCCGTCAGCTGCATTCCCGTGGTCGGTCTGATGGCCACGAGACCGGCCCGGCTGCTGAGAGAGCGGGATGGCGGTCTGCACGGCACACGTCTGCAGGCCGGGCTGGTTGCTGTGGAACTGGGAGCAGTAGCCCTTGTTTTGTTTGGCACCCTGCTCGCCTGGCGGCAGATTGCCTTTCTTTCCACTCTACCGCGAGGCATGGACACGGCTGATCGGTTCGTGGCCAAAATCTATGTAAATGAGGAACCATGGCGCCTGCACGCCTTTCTGGAACGGATGGCACGGAAACTTGGAGCCGTCTCCCATGTTGCTGCTGACATCGTGCTGCCCATGCGTTTCGATCTTTCCAAGCATATTCAACTTGCCGACTCCGGTTTCCGGACTCAGGCTCATGTCTTTCACGTTCAGGGAGACTTGCCGAGCGCGCTCGGGGTTCCCCTTCTGGCCGGTCACTGGTTTCAGGAGCAGCCAAGGGCCGGCCAGCAGGGAGGCGGTCGTCGGATGCATAGAGGTGTTGTGGTCAGTGCGGCTCTGGCCCATTCGTTTGGTTTCTCCAGTCCCACCACCATTCTCGGTCATGAGCTGAGGATTCCGGATCTTGCGGGTGGAGATGCCCCGAAGCAGGAGACGCTGCCGGTCATAGGGGTTGTCGGCGATGTGAGATGGGCAGCCCCCGAGATCCCTGCGCGTCCGGTCGTCTATCTGTGGTCTCGGAAGGCGCGCCCATTTTCGGTGTTCATGCATGTGCCGCATGGGCGTGCCGACCACCTGGAAAGGGCCTTGAAAGCCGCCTATGAGGCGCAATTCGGCCCCACTGTGACGCCGCCTCTTGCTGTGCTGCCATTGGCCACTGCTCTTAACAGTCTGGACCCCCATCTTCTTGCCCGCATGCGGCTTTATGGAGTCTTTGCAGTGGCCGTGGTCATCGCGTCCGTATTGGGCCTTTTGGGGCATATGCGCGTGAGTCTGGCCAGGATGCGTCGGACTATGGCGCTGCACCGGCTCTTCGGGGCCGAGGCAGGAGCGATTCATGGGCTCGCCATCAGACGCCTGCTCTGGCTGGTGCTGGCTGGCACGGCCATCGGTCTCGTTATCGGCTGGCAGCAGGCGGTTACATGGCTGGCCGGATTCGTCGACCGGATTCAGCCGACCATAGGCGATGCCTTCATGGCCACAAGCGTGCCGATCGCCCTTGCAGTTGGGGTCTCAGTGATCCAGTTGCAGGCTGTGATCCGGCGGCATATTGCCGAGCTTCTGCGGCCCACACCGTAACGGGAAAGGTGCTGCTGCTGTCTCTCGAAAATCGCATCGATGGAGGGGGAAAGAAACAGGGAAGGGCAACTGGCAATGCTGTGTACCGCTTGTTCATGGAGAAGGCGGAAAACTCGGAATTTTCTTTTTCTGCCACTTTTGTCGCTTTGCTGGCTGGTGGCCGGTTTTGTGGGTGTGGGGAGCCGGGGCGCAGTCTTGTCCCTCAGTGAGACGCCCAGCGCTACCCATGGGATTTCTTCAGCGGCGTGCAGCCGGGAGCAGGCCGGCATCATCGTGTGGGCCTTGGATTGCCGTCTCGCCGAGCAAAGCTTGCAGGATGCGCTTCAAGCCAGAAAGCGTTTTGCAATCCGGTTTGGTGTAAGGCCGGGGAAGGGAGCGGTGGCTGATGTTGGTATCCCATCTTCCGCCTATACTCTGCCAGAGAATACGGAGTGGATTCTGAAATGGCCGCTCGCCCGTTCTTCCAGCAAGAGCACATCAGCCGGAGGTATCGCCATCACCTTCGAGGGAGGGCTTGCCCATGAGCTGGGGCATGAATGGTTCACCACCTATCTCTGGCCGGCAACGAAGGGGGATCAGTATGGCGGTGACGCGCCGGACTGGTTGGATGAGCTTGCCGCCATCGTCACCGAACCGCCCGCCGATGCCGCGCGCAATGCGCAAGCGATGGCTGCCTTAGCCGGCATGGCTCCCTGCCGGCTCGCGCCTCTCTTCGCGGCCACCCATCCGATGCTTGCTGCGGCCCGGAAGCAGGCCGGTAGCGAAACACGGACGAAAGAAGGCGAAAAACAGCAGGTCGTCACCTTCACCATGCGCGCGAATGGTGCGGGTCCAGACAACCCCTTGGTCTTCTACGGTCAGATCCGGGCGCTGGCCCGCTTCATCATGGAAAAAGCCCCGAAGCCGGAAGGAATCTTCGGGCGGCTTGCGCGGGCCCTCAAGGCGGGACGCAACTTCGGCGACTGGTTGATTGCGGAAGGGCTGGCGAAGGCGACGGATCCACGCACCGCCGAAGAGGAGTTCGAGACCGCCTGGTGTGCCGCCGAGGGCTGGAACAGGAATGGGGCCATGAGGAAGTGATGGCAGACAGCCGGGCTGCCAAAGCATGCGTCTTGGCGCTCCGGGAAAGCCGATATCGTTCCCGCATCATTCAAGCCGCGAGCCGGCCGCGGCGCAGGAGGCGGCCGGGGGTGGCACCAGTCGGCCGGTCGTCGCGGATGATGGGCACGCCCGCCTTGATGGTGGCCA
>CAYYGH010000002.1:0-121104 GCA_964471405.1 uncultured Sphingomonadales bacterium
AGAGGCAGGATCGCGACCATTTCCCCGGCGGTGGCGGGGGGAGCGTGGGGCTCGCGGCGGATGAGAACATCGGCACGGGCCAATGAGCGCAGATGCGCGCTGTCCTGAACGGGCAGCGGCTTGACCGTGGCCATGCCGCCCGCCCAGCCGGTGATGGCCCGCAGATAGCTGCGGCGGCTGCCATTGGCCGGCAGGTCCTCTTCCAGCCGCGCCATCAATGGCCTGGGCATGCAGTCCGCTGCCGGCACCCCCTGCAGCCGCAGGAGCGCCGGCACCACGAACAGACGTGCCGTCACCAGCGCCGAGACCGGATTGCCCGGCAGACCGATCAGCGGGACTTCCCCGACATGGCCGAACAGCAGCGGCTTGCCCGGCTTGATCGCAATCCGCCAGAAATGCGTCTTGAAACCGTATCCCGGAAGCAGGCGGCGGACGAGATCGCGGTCCCCCACCGACACGCCCCCGATGGTGACGAGCAGGTCGGCCCCTTCGGCCGCTGCGGCCAGCTGACGGATGGCCTCTTCGTCATCCGGCAGGATCGCGCGGGCGCGGATGTCGGCACCGACAGCTGCCAACATGCCGGCCAGGGCGGGGCTATTGCAGTCCACGATGGCATGCTTCCCGGCTGCCTGACCGGGCGGCCGCAATTCATCGCCGGTGGCAAAGATCTTCACCCGCGGGCGGCGGCTGACGGGCAGGATCGCATGATCCGCCGCGGCGGCGAGGGCCAGATGGCGCGGTGCAAGACGCAGCCCTGCCGCAAGCACGGGGTCACCTTCCACAAAGTCGCTCCCCGCACGCCGGATATGGCGGCCGCGCGCCACCTTCTGCTCGACGAGAATGCTCTTCCCCTCGCAGCGCGCATGTTCCTGGATGAGGATGGCATCGGCTCCCGGCGGGACCGCAGCGCCGGTGAAAATTCGCACGGCCTCGCCTGTTCCCACCCGGCCGGAAAAGGGATGGCCGGCTGCCGAGACACCAATGACGCGCAAACGGGCACCAGGACAGGCATCATCCGCCCGCACGGCATAGCCGTCCATGGCTGAAAGATCGCAGGGCGGCTGGGTGCGTCGGGCCACGATATTGTCGGCCAGCACCCGCCCCAGCGCCTCTTCAAGGGGGACGGACTCGCCCTCCCCGACAGGATCAAGAGCCGCCAGCAGCCGGGCCCGCGCTTCATCCTCATCCATCAGAGCGGATGCCATCGTCGCTGCCCCCTTCTACTTTCCGGCCGGCCCATCCTTCTCTCCGTCCCCGGCACGCCAATGGCCGCTTGCCCCGCCGCGTTTCTCGACCAGGCGGAGATCCGCGATCCGCATCCCGCGTTCATGGGCCTTGCCCATGTCGTAAAGGGCGAGTGCCGCCACGGCGACCGCCGTGAGCGCCTCCATCTCCACGCCGGTCGCAGCCCGGGTCCGCACGCGCGCCGTGATCCGGATCCCCTCTTCCACGAATGTAAAATCGACACTGACCGCCTCGATCGCAATCGGATGCGCAAGCGGAATGAGGCTGCTCGTGCGCTTGGCCGCCATGATCCCCGCCACACGGGCGACTGCCAGGGCATCCCCCTTTGCCAGGGCCTGATCGGCGAAAAGCTGGCGCGTATCGGGACGCATGCGCAGCAGGGCCTCGGCCCGCGCCTCGCGCACGCTCTCGGGCTTGGCGGTCACGTCCACCATTCGCGCGGCTCCCCGCTCGTCGAGATGGGTCCACCCAGCAGCCTTGTGTTCGCCTGCGCTCATGATCCCTCTCCAAGCAGCTCCGCCAGAGCCGCTCCGGGATCCGCCGCCCGCATCAGGGATTCGCCGATGAGAAAACAGCCGATACCGGCCTGCTGACACCGCCGGAGATCGGCATGGGACTTCAGCCCCGATTCCGCTACGGCCAGCACGCCCGCCGGCAGGCGGGGCGCCAGGGTGAGGCTGGTCTCCAGATCAACCACCATGCGCTTGAGGTCACGATTGTTGATGCCGATGAGATCTATGGGCACCCGCAGCCCCATCGCCCGATCAAGCTCTCCCGCATCATGAACCTCGACCAGGACATCCATTCCCCATTGCCGTGCCGCGGCAATCAGTTCCTCGGCAAGGCTGTCGGTGACGGCGGCCATGATCACGAGCACTGCGTCCGCGCCCATCGCCCGCGCCTCCACCACCTGCCAGGGATCCACCAGGAAATCCTTGCGCAGGACCGGCAGATCGCAGGCCGCACGGGCCGCCGCCAGATCCGCGGGGCCGCCTCCGAAATAGGATTGATCCGTGAGCACCGACAGACATGCCGCTCCTGCAGCCGCATAGGCCCGGGCGATCGCGGCCGGATCGGCCTGCTCCCGGATGGCTCCGGCGGAGGGGCTGCGGCGCTTGAATTCGGCGATCACGGCCAGATCCCCTCTTGCCCGCCGCTCCGCAAGTGCGGCGCGAAAGCCCCGGACCGCCTCCGCCTCCTGCGCCCGCTTTTCGAGGTCGGACAGGCTCAGCTGCGTCCTGGCCGCCGCCACTTCGGCACGTTTGCGGGCACAGATCTCGGCCAGCACATCGCTCATGAGGAGGTCTCCCCGTCTCCCGAACCCACCGCCCGCCAGCGCGCAAGCAGATCGGCGGCCCGGCCCGTATCGATCACCTCGGCCGCCAGGGCGGCGCCGGCACGCAGATCCGGCACCCGGTCCGCCACGACGAGGGCGGCCGCCGTATTGAGCAGCACGATATCGCGATAGGCCCCTTCCTCCCCCTCCAGCAGGGCAAGCAGAGCCTCCGCATTTTCCCTGGCATCACCACCCCGCAGGGCAGCAGCGGGGTGACGTGTCAGTCCCGCCTCCTCGGGCGTGACCGTCATCTCCCGGATTTCACCGTCCTGCTCCAGAACCACCACCGCAGAGGGGCCGGTCACGGTCAGCTCGTCCATCCCGTCGCTGCCATGGACCAGCCAGGCCCGTTCGCTGCCCAGGGCTTTCAATGTCTCGGCCATCGGGCGCAGCCAGCGGGGATCGAAGACACCGATCAGCTGCCGACGTGCCCCCGCCGGATTGGCCATCGGCCCCAGAATGTTGAAGATCGTGCGGATGCCGAGCGCCTTTCTCACCGGCGCCACATGCCGCATGGCCCGATGGTGCCGGGGAGCAAGCAGAAAGCAGATGCCGAGTTCATGAAGCGTCCGCTCGGCCTCCGCCTCGCTCTGTTCAAGCGGCACGCCCAACGCTTCCAGGACGTCCGCCGAACCGCAGGCCGAAGAGACCGCGCGATTGCCGTGCTTGGCCACCGGCACGCCGGCGGCTGCAAGAACAATGGCGACCGCCGTAGAGATATTGCGGGTGTGCAGGCCATCACCTCCCGTCCCACAGGTATCCATCACGCCAGGCGGGGCGGAAATGCGGCTGCCATGCGCACGCAAGGCTTCGACTCCGCCGATGATCTCATCCACCGTCTCGCCACGCAGCCGCAAGGCCATCACGAAGGCGGCCATCTCGATCTCGCCCACGGCGCCGCGCATCATCAGGTCGAAGGCCTGGCGTGCTTGCGCCCGTGTGAGCGGGTGGCCGTCAGCGAGCTTGGCGATAAGGGCGCGAAAGGCCGTCATGACGCCGCTCCGAGAAGAGGACGGTCCGCCGGCAGGCGCGGCTCCAGCCCCGCCAGCCGGAGAAAATTGGCAAGCAGCTGATGGCCCTGCTCGGAGGCGATCGATTCGGGATGGAACTGCACGCCGTGAAGCGGCAGATGGCGATGGGCGATGCCCATGATTTCGCCGTCATCCTCACTTTCGGCGGTGACCACGAGTTCCGCCGGCAGACCGTCCCGGGCGATCACCAGGCTGTGGTAGCGGGTCGCCACGAAGGGTGAGGGCAGTCCGGCAAACACGCTCCCACCATCATGCCGCACCGGACTCGTCTTGCCATGCATCACCCGCCCGGCCCGGACGATCCGGGCGCCAAACACATGCCCGATCGCCTGGTGACCCAGACACACGCCCAACAGGGGACGGCGCCGTTCGGCTGCAGCCCGCACGAGCGCCGGCGTGATCCCTGCATTTTCCGGCCGTCCGGGTCCCGGTGAAATCACGATCGCCCGAATGCGCGCATCCAGAGCCTCCTCGACGGTGATGGCATCATTCCGCCGCACCAGGACATCAACCCCCAGCTCTTCCAGATAGTGGAAGAGGTTCCATGTGAAACTGTCATAGTTGTCGAGAAGCAGCAGCATGCCGCTCTCACCCGTTGTTCCTGCGCCTCACATCGCCACGGGCCTCTCAAGCCCGTCGCACCCGAGCAGGCTTCGGCCCGATTTTTGCCGCCATCTTCTAACAGGCTCCACCAGGCTTGACCAGCGCGACACGCGTCCCGAAAACGGAATGCGGATCCGCCCTGCGCATGGCTCTCCGACTCATCTTGCGGGAGCGGACAGGCGGTCGCATTGCCCGGATGATTGGAGGCCTCCCATCGTGTCCCGGCGCCATTTGCACCCTTTGCGACGCAAGAGCCGCGGCAAAGCGTCCGGGCGACGGGTGCGCCGCAAAGGGGCAGGACGGCCGCGCCATCCCTTCCCATTGCGAGGCGCCCTGCTCATCGGGGCAGTGGGGGCAGCCATCGCAGTGATCATTCTTGCCGGTCTTCCGGCCCTCAAGAACGGGAGCGCCTTCCGGTCCGCCACACAGCGCCATGAGAATTTCCGGGCCCGCTCACAGCTGCCCATCCTGCCACCATCCACCACGGACTCCCGCCATGCGCCGCGCAGCCGCAACATGAGGGGAATGGTGGCGCTTGTCATCGACGATCTGGGGATGGACCGGCATCGCACGGCGGAAGCGATCGCCCTGCCATCGGTCGTGACGCTGGCCTTCCTGCCCTATGCGCCGGCAGTCGCCGAGCAGGTCGCCAACGCCCGGGCGCGCGGCCACGAAATCCTCCTGCATCTGCCGATGGAACCGGTCGGTCACGCCGATCCCGGTCCGATGGCCCTGACGGCCGCTCTTGATCGCCGGGACTTTCTGGCCCGCCTGTCCTGGAATCTCACACGATTTGACGGCTATGTGGGGGTCAACAACCACATGGGCAGCCGGCTGACGGCCGATCGCCGCGCGATGCGCTGGCTGATGCGCGATCTCAAGGCCCGCGGCCTGCTTTTTCTTGATTCCCGCACCACGGCCAGAACCGTGGCCGCCGAAGTGGCCGCCGAGGAAGGAGTTCCTTATGCGGTGCGGCGGGTCTTTCTCGATCATGAACGGGGCAACGGTGCCCTCAAGAGCGCCTATGCCCGCATACGCCGGCTGGCGCAAAGGGAGCCGGTCGTGGCCATCGGCCACCCGCACCGGCGCACGTTGGCCCATATTCGTCGCTGGCTCCGGCATGCTGCACGGGATGGACTTGTCTATGTCCCGATCTCGATGGTGGTGCACGGCCCCGATGCCCGGTTGGCCCGTGCCACCGATGATCCCGCCGGTGGCGGGTAACGGACGATACCCTCCACAAGCAGAAGGTGGAATCACCCGTTGCTCAGGCGGCTTCCAGAGCCCCCAGCAGGCTTTCGAAGATCTTGCGCCCGTCAAGGCCGCCATGCGCCTCCTCGACCACGCGTTCGGGGTGCGGCATCATCCCCAGCACATTGCGTGCCTCGTTCAGCACACCGGCAACATGACCGACCGATCCATTCGGATTGGCGCCCTCATCCACACGGCCATCCGGATGGGCGTAACGGAAGGCGATGCGGTCCTCGTCCTCCAGACGCTTCAGGCCATCGGCATCGATGAAGTAGTTGCCATCATGATGGGCGATGGGAATGCGCAGCACATCTCCCTTGCGCAGGCGGGCGGTGAAGGGAGAATCGGTGGTCTCCACCCGCAGATGGACATCGCGCGAGATGAACAGCAGATCCCGATTGCGCAGCAGGGCGCCGGGCAGCAGGCCCACCTCGGTCAGGATCTGGAAGCCGTTGCAGACACCGAGCACCCGCACGCCGGATCTGGCCGCCTCCACCACCGCCGACATGATCGGGGAGCGGGCGGCAATCGCACCGCAGCGCAGATAGTCGCCATAGGAAAATCCCCCGGGCAAGGCGACAAGATCGACATCAGGCAGACTCGTCTCCCGATGCCAGACGGGAATCGCCGGCCGGCCCGTGACGATGCGCAGTGCCTCCATCATGTCGCGGTCGCAGTTGGAGCCCGGGAAGATGATGACGGCGGCCCGCATGGCTTCCTCAGCCCTCCTCGCCCTCGATCGCGATCGTCCAGTTTTCGATCACGGGATTGGCCAGCAGCTTGCGGGCCATCTCCTCTACGGCTTCACGGGCCTTTTCCGGGTCTTCTTCGGCAAGAGTAAGCGTGATCACCTTGCCCACGCGTGCCTCCTCCACGCCCGAAAATCCCAGCACCGCCAGCGCATGGCGGATCGCCTTGCCCTCAGGATCCAGAACCCCGCTCTTGAGCGAGATCGTCACATGGGCCTTGGTTGCCATTACCTCTCTCTTCTCTTTCGTCTTGGCCCCTGGGGGCTTTCTTCCTCTGAGTTCCGAAAAAGCTCAGGAACGCTCGCCAAGGGATCCGATCTCGCGAACATCGGCCGATGGCAGCACCCCAAGCCGGCGCGCAACCTCCTGATAGGCCTCGATCACATTGCCGAGATCCCGCCGGAAGCGGTCCTTGTCCAGCCGCTCACTGGTGCGCATGTCCCACAACCGGCAGGTGTCGGGACTGATCTCATCGGCGATCAGCAGATGGGTATGATCGTCGTGATACTGACGACCGAATTCGAGCTTGAAGTCCACAAGGCGAATCCCGATGCCGGCGAACAGCCCGCTCAGGAAATCGTTCACCCGCAGCGCCAGATGGCGCATGTCATCCAGCTCCTGCTCGTAGGACCATCCGAAAGCCAGCACATGCTCCTCGCTGACCAGGGGATCACCGAGCGCATCATCCTTGTAATAGAATTCGACGAGGGGACGCGGCAGCGGAGCGCCTTCCTCAAGCCCCAGGCGCTTGGCGATGGATCCCGCCGCGATATTGCGCACGACGACTTCAAGGGGGATGATCTCAAGTGAATAGACGAGCTGCTCGCGCATGTTGATGCGCTTGATGAAGTGATTGGGGATCTGGAGGGCGGAAAGCTGGGTGAAGATATATTCGCTGATGCGATTGTTCAGCACCCCCTTGCCCTGAAGGACGGCATGCTTTTGCGCATTGAAGGCAGTGGCATCGTCCTTGAAATGCTGGATGAGCGTGCCGGGCTCCGGGCCTTCGTAGAGAATCTTGGCCTTGCCCTCGTAGATCTTGTGTCGCTTGTTCATCTGCCCTTCCGGACGTGCTGGAATGGGGATGACCGGCGGCCGCATGCTCGTGGTCATGTTTACCCGCGGATCGTCTGAATCGTGCTTCCCGTAAAGGCCGGCCTTCCCTGCGTGAAAGCCGCCCCTTCCTGAAGAAGCATCTTTGGCGCCCATCCCTTCACAGGGGCCAGAGCGCAAGTTCGGGCACCACATAGAGCAAAAGCGCGAGAGCGAACAAGAGGGAAAAGAAGGGCCATGCCGCCCGGGCCGCCTCGGCGATCGAGACGCCGGCAATATCGCGCACGATGAAAAGATTGAAGCCGACCGGCGGCGTGATCTGCGCCATCTCCACGGTGATCACCAGCACGATCCCGTACCAGACGGGATGAAAACCCGCCGCAACCGCCAGCGGCAGGGTCAACGGCACGGACAGCAGCACCAGACTCAGCCCGTCCAGCAGCATGCCGGCAATCGCATGAGCGATGACAAGCAGCATGAAAAGCGCAAACGGTCCAAGCCGGGCAGCACTCACCATTTCCGTCAGCTTCGGGGCGATGCCGAACAGGGCAACAGCCTTGGCAAAAAACAGGGCGCCGGCCAGAAGCAGCGTGAGCACGGCCGCCGAGCGGGCGGCCGCCAGCACGGCCTGCCACAGAAGCTTCGGCTCGCTGAGAAAGCGCCGGCCCTGAACCCCGATCACCAGGGCAGCCCCAAGACTGGCCGCCTCGCTCGGCCCGATGATGCCGGCTGCCATGCCGCCAATTACGGCGCCGATCACGAGGGCCAGTTTTGCAAGCGGCCAGGGTGAAAAAGCCGCCGTCGTGAATGGGGAAGAAGTGCCATCCTGCGACTGAGCCCGCGCGAGAGGCGGTCTGGTCGTCACCCCCAGCCAGACCATCGCCAGCACGGCAAACAGCATGCCGGGCAGAATGCCGGCAAGGAAGAGGTCGATGATCGACTGGCGCGCGACCACACCATAGAGAATCAGGACCAGAGAAGGCGGGATCAGAAATCCCAGCGTGCCTGCTCCTGCCAGGGATCCGACAACGGCACGACGCTCGTATCCGGCCTTCAGAAGAGCCGGCACGGTAATGCGTCCGACCGTGGCCGTGGTTGCCGCGGAGGATCCCGTAATAGCCGCAAAAAGAGTCGCTGCCACGATATTGATCTGCAGCAGTCCCCCCGGCAGCCGTGCCAATGGCCTGGCGAGCGCACGAAACACCTCGTCCGCCAGGCCGCCGCGGGAGACCAGTTCCCCCATCAGGATGAAGAGCGGAAGAGCGACGAGCTCGGGCGCCGTCAGACTCCGCCACAAGTCCCCGCCAAGCAGCGCCAGGGCATCCACCTCGGATCCGGCCGCGATGGCGGCCAGGCTGGCCAGCATCAAGGCAAGCCCCACCGGCATGCCCAGAACCAGAAAAGCGGCAAGCAGGAGCAGAAGAAGGCCGGCGGCACTCATGTCAGCCCATCTCCCGGTTGCTGGCGGAAGCAGGCGGCATGGGGAACGGCCAGCGCCAGCAGCCTGAGCCCGCAGGCAACCGCCAATCCCGTCCCGCCCAGCGCGGCCAGCATCTGAGGCCAGAAAAGGGCTGTGGCACTTGGAAAGTAGGAACGCGCCCCATGCGCCAGAGAAAAGAATGCCAGACGCCAGAGAGCAACCGCTACAGCCACGCCCGCCAGCAGGGACAGCACGGCCGCCGCCCAGCGCACGGCATCGCGCATGATGGGGGGCAACCGGAGCACCAGCAGTTCAAAGGACAGAGCGCGCCCTGCAAGCAGGACGCTGCCCTGCGGTAGAAGCGCGCTCGCAATCAGCAGATAGCCCTGATATTCGAGGGAAATGGACAAACTCGTCCGCCACAGCTGGCGCGCCGCGATCTCGGCAAGCGTAAGCGCAAGCAGCGCCGCCAGCGCGACGGCTCCCAGGATCGTGAGAAAGGCCAGACACCGCTCACCCGCCCGGATCAGGAAACACGCCGCCGACAGGGCGGGAAAACGGCGGGAAGCCAGGGGCGGACTCATGGTGCCTCCTCCCCTGCCCCGCCAAGAGGCATGCGCCCCGTGCGCTCCAGAAACCGGTTCAGAATCGGCCGGGCCTCAGGCACCTGTGCCACATAGGCCTGCCAGAGCGGCCGCGCGATGCGCTCAAAGGCTGCCCGCAGCTCGGCACTGACCGGCAGACGCTCCATCCCGGCGGCGGCCAGTTCCCGCCATTTCGCCGCATCATCGGCAGCGGAAACGGCCCAGTAGCGGCGTTCCCGCGCCTGAGCGATCCGCAGCATCCTCATGCGGTCTGCCGGCAGCAGACGCGCCAGCACATCCTTGCGCACGACCACATAATTGACCACCCAGCCATGATGGGTGGGGAGCATCTCGTGCAGGAATGCCGGGTAATGCTGGGCAGCCGCCGTGGTGGTGGAGGTCATGACGGCATCCAGGGCTCCGGCCGCAAGGGCCGGCACAACATCCGCCGCCGGCAGCTGGCGGGGATGCATTCCCAGGGCCTCGGCGAGCCTGGTGGTGTGCGCATCGAGCGTGCGCACCCGCAACCCTCTCAGCTCCTCCACGCGATGCACGGGGCGATCAAGGAAGATGTTCTGGGGAGGCCAGGGCACGAGATAGACGAGAACGAGCCCCCAATGACGAAGCCGCTTTTCGATCTCGGGCCGCAGGAAGCTGTAGAGCAGCCGCAACTCCTCGCGATTCCGGACGAGAAAGGGAAGCGCCTCCAGACCGAACAGGGGCTCCAGCCCTGTCTGCTGAAAACCCGCCATGTCGATCATCGGCACCGCCCCCTGGGCGACAGCGGTCAGCGAATCCGGGCCCTTGATGCCAAGCTCCGCGGCCGGATGAACGATGATCCGTACGCGTCCTTCCGTTGCGGCCGCCACCGCCTCGGCAAAATCACGGGCATTCGCCACATGGAATTCCGCCGGATTCCAGGGAGAGGAAAGATCGATGCGCACCGCCCGGGCCGGCTGCTGCGTTGCCACCAGCCACCACAGCACGACCAGCAGCCCCAGGATCCCGGCGGCACCGGCAAGGGCGATCCCCATGCGGGCACGGCTGCCGGGCCCGGCGCCCCTGCCTGCGGCCGCCCCGCGATCTCTTCTCTGGTCATGTTGAGGCAGCCGGGCCATCGCATCCCCTGCTCCCGCCAGCATTTCCTCAGGCTAGCGGCTGCAGACAGATCACGCAAAGCCCCCTTTCGGGCATCTTCGCGGCATCGCCACCCGATGGCCTAGTCACGCCGCACGAGCCGGCGATAGAGATGCCAGGTGGCATGTCCCAGGATGGGAAGGGCTATGCCCAGCAGCACGAAAGCCGTCATGGCCGACAGGAAAACGGTCGCCGCCACGATCGCGCCCCACAGCAGGACCGGTCCCGGATTGCGCAGAGCGGCTCTGACGGAGGTAATGATGGCGATGACCGGATCGCGTTCCCCATCGACAACCATCGGAAAGGAGACGAGGCTGACGACGAGCGCCAGCAACGCGAACAGCCCGCCCAGAAGATTGCCCCAGATGATGAGGCGGTGACCTTGAGGCGTGAAGAAGAGATTGTGCAGAAATTCCTGCAGGGTCACGCCATAAGGCTGACCGAACAGTGCAACATACAGGCCCTGGGCGGCCACGAGCCATCCGATGAAAATCGCAAGCAGCACCACCGCCAGCACGACAAGAGGACCAAGCCGGCCTTCTCCGATCACGCCCAGCGCCTCCCGCCAGTGAACCTCGCGTCCCCGTTCCCGTTCCCGCGAGATCTCCATCAGTCCGACGGCGGCAATCGGGCCGATCAGGGTAAAGCCGGCGGCCAGAGGCCACAGAATCGGCCAGAATTCCCGGCCCGAAATGATGATGAAGAAGGCAAAGCTGATGACAGGATAGATCGCGGCCAGAAAGATCAGATGGCTGGGCCGGGCAAGAAAATCATCCACGCCCCGCTTGAGCGCCTCCTTGACATCGGCCACCGTGATCCGGCGGATTTCGATCCGTCGGGGCATTGATGGCGCGCGATCGGCCGTTCCGGTAATGGCCATGGCATCTCTCCTCTTCCTGGTCCCGACTCTCTCACCCCGTGTCAAATCCCTTCCGCTATCATACCATAGCCCGCAGCCAGCGCGAAATGCTCATCCGGCTCCACCCGCAAGGCGTTGCATTTTGCGGCGGAAACGCGCAAGATGGTGACGTGATGACTGCGGTGATCGTCTTCCCCGGCAGCCGGCGCAAGGACAGAGCCCCTTGCGCGCCCTTCTTTGATCGGCGCGAATGGTCGCGGCTGATGGATCTCTATGGACGGATGGTCGCCGCCGGCCAGTGGTGCGACTATGGTCTGGAACAGGGGAGCGACCGCATCGCCTTTCTGGTGTTTCGGGGACAGCGGGCCGTGCCGGCCTTTCGCATCGTCAAGACCATGGACCCGGATCAGGGTGGCGAAAAACGCCGCCCTTTCTTTTTGCTGCTCGCTCCTGATGGTCGGATCCTGCGCCGTGGCCGCTCGCTGACCGCCCTGCTTGCGCCCTTCGAGCGCCGCCTCCTCCGCCT
Organism: uncultured Sphingomonadales bacterium; assembly: GCA_964471405.1. GTDB lineage: Bacteria > Pseudomonadota > Alphaproteobacteria > Sphingomonadales > Rhodothalassiaceae > J084. Next base: position 11,795 of record CAYYGH010000002.1, read on the forward strand.
CTGGCAGCGTGATGCGCTGCCTTCCTGAAGGAGACATGCTCTGAAAGATGGCATCACCGCACGATGCCATCCGAGCCGGTGCCTTGCGTGATCCCCCTTGATTCCACAATGCAAATGCATTACCTGTTCATGGCAACAGGTCTGTGAAAGACCAGTGTTTCGTGAGAGAGTGGCAGGAAAACACCCTCACGCTCCTTACATTGCAAGACATCTCTGGAGTTCATCCCGTGCTGGAAGAGACATCCAAACTGACATCGCGCTACCAGACCACAATTCCCAGCGGTGTACGCAAGGCGTTGGACCTGAAGAAAGGAGACCGGATCCGGTATCGGTTTGAAAACGGGCGTGTTTACATAGAAGCCGTCCGTCCTGCGGATGATCCGGCTCTTGCGGCATTCCTGAACCTCATCGAGCGGGACATTGTCCATCGCCCGGAAGCGATCAGGCCTCTGGATGAGGGTATGAGGGAGCAAATTGGCCAACTGGTTGCGGATATCGAGATCGACCTTGATACTCCTCTTCATTCAGATGACGAGGAGGGATGATGGCCACTCGGCCGCCAAGCAAGAGCGGCCATGAACCAAAGGCCGTGATCGTTAATGGATGGCGGCTGTATGCTCACCCTCTCTTTCTGGACCAACTGGAAGCCCTGCGCACCGAAGTTGAACGGTGCAAACGCCGCAATCCCACCACGTGGCGCCAGAAGGATGCCGCAAAACGTCTGGCGGCCATTTACAAGCTCATTTGGGAAGTAATCCCGGCTGATCCGGATTCCCCAAAATTCCGTCTTGGGAAAACATTAGGATCGGCATATGGACACTGGCGTCGTGCCAAATTCTTCAAGCGCTATCGCCTGTTCTTTCGCTACAGCAGCGAACATCGCGTCATCGTTTTTGTCTGGGTCAATGATCGGACAAGTCTGCGAGCGACGGGGAGCAAACGTGATGTTTATGCCGTTTTCAAGAACATGCTCGCAAGGGGACACCCTCCTGATGATTTTCCCTCTCTTGTCGCCGAGGCAGAAGGGACAGGCGGTGGGTTGACAGAAGCAACCACCAAAAGACGCCCTTGAAAAGAGGGTACGAAACCTGTCGGTGGGCATGGGGAAATGCGCTCTTGAAAAGAAAGAGAAGGGGGCGACCCACTGAGCCGCCCCCGCAAACAGCACTGTTCCTGGCATCACGGGTGCAGCACGCCCCTCAATCCCGTGTCTGCCCCATGAAGCGCAGCAGCATCAGGAAGAGGTTGATGAAGTCCAGATAGAGGGCGAGCGCGCCCATGATCGCACTGCGCTTGGCTGCCGTCACGTCACCGGCAACTTCGTAATAGATGTCCTTCAGACGCTGGGTGTCATAGGCCGTCAGGCCCGCGAACACCAGCACGCCCACCGCCGAGATGACGAAATCCATCATTGTCGAACGGATGAACAGATTGACCACCGCGGCCAGAATGATGCCCACCAGACCCATGAACAGGAAGGTGCCGAATCCGCTCAGGTCCCGTTTGGTCGTGTATCCGTAAAGGGACAGAGCACCGAAGGCCGCCGCCGTCACGAAGAAGGTGCGTGCGATCGAAACCCCCGTGAACACGAAGAAGATCGAGGACAGCGACAGCCCCATCAAGGCGGCGAATACCCAGAAGAGCAAGCCCGCCGTCTGTGGCCTGATCCGCCGTCCGAATGACAGAGCCAGCACGATCCCCAACGGCGCCAGGGTCACGATCCAGCCCAGTCCCGTCAGCCCGAGGCTGACGCCATAGGGGGTGACGACTTCATGATACAGCAGCTGGCGGATCGCCTCCACGCGATATCCCATAATGGCGAAGATGCCGGTCAAAAGCACGCCGCTGGCCATCAGATTGTAGACCCGCAGCATATAGGCTCGCAGGCCTTCATCGCGGGTAATGGCCCGAGCGCCCGTAGCGAGGCGGGTGCGGGTGGGAATGGGATCGACCATGATTGTCGTTCTCCTCCTGTTCTGTCGCCTTGAGAGACACACGCCGCCTCTCACCGGCGGCACCGGCCTCAATATCGTCCCTTATTGAGGGATCTTCAAGAGAAACCGGAGCAGCAGGTGACGCAATTTGCCGCATCACGCCTGTGATTCATCCGGTTCCTAGGCTTCGCGCAACAGGCTGGCGGGCCGCCTGGTGAGCGTCCGCCATCCGATCGCGCCACCAAATACGAGCGCCATTGCCAGGCTGGCGGCCAGGGTCGCCAGCGCCACAGGCATCTGCCAGGAAAAGGTCAGCTGCAGGGCCTCGACCACGACGAAGCGGGCCGCCAGCCCCGAGACGGCAAGGGCCAGTGCGGCCGCCAGCACACCGATGAGGACAAGTTCAAGCAGAAAGGCCCGCAGGACATCGCCGCGGGTCGCTCCCAGCAGCTTGAGCACTGCCGCCTCATGCTGGCGCAGGCGTTCCTCGGCCGCGATCGCCCCTATGAGAACGACGACTCCGGCCAGCACCGTCAAGAGAGCCGTCAGGCGGATTGCGGCTGCCATCTGGGCAAGCAGATTCTCCACCGTCTGGAGCACGTCACGCACGCGCACGGCCGTCACCTGCGGAAAGGCGGTCGTGATCGCCCGATAGGCCGCCTCCTCGCTGGCCAGGTCAGGGGTGCGCAGGCTTGCCATGTAGGTGAAGGGGGCAGCCGCAAATGTCGCAGGGTCAAAGACGAGAACGAAATTGAAGCCGGCACTTCGCCAGGACAATCGGCGCAGCGAGGCGACGGTGGCCGTGATCTCCCGCCCCAGAACCGAAACGGTCAACGTGTCGCCCACATTCAGCCCCAGCCCGCGCGCCTCCTCGGCGGAGACCGAAACGAGCGGCGGACCGGCATAATCGGCCGGCCACCAGCGCCCGGCCACCACGACATTGCCCGGTGGAAGCGCCCGGGCAAAGGTGATTCCGCGATCGCCTCTGAGCACCCAGCGCACCTCGGGCGCCACGGCCTGCGGGTCGGCCGGCCGGCCGGCGAGCGCCACAATCCGGCCACGCAAAGCCGGCACCAGACGCAAGGCCGTCCGCCCATCGGCGAAGCGGCGGGCCAGTTCGACAAAACGCTGCCGCTCCTGCTTGGGAATGTCGAGGAAGAAGAAATTGGGTGCCCGTTCCCCCAGATCCCGACGCATTCCGCCCTGCAGATTGCTCTCCACCAGAGCGAGCGTGGCAAACAGGGCAAGTCCCAGCCCCAAAGAAAGCATGATGCTGGCGCTGCGCCCTCCCGGACGGGCAAGATGGGCAAGCGCAATCTTCCATGCCCCTTTCGGCTGCCGCACCAGGTGACGCAACGCCCATGGCATCATCGCCGCCAGCCCCCACAACAGGGCAATCGCCAGCGCGGATGCGGCAACGAAGATGGCGGCAAAGCGGGGTTCGGGCGCGCGCCAGATGGTCACGGCAGCCAGAGCCAGCACAAGGATCCCACTTGCCCATCGGCCTTTCGGGTCCCGCCAGCGTTCCCTGCTGACATGCCAGCGCCATAAACGGCCGGCCGGCAGAGCCGCCGCACGCCGCAACGGCACCAGGGCGAAGGCCGTGGCGATCATGCTGCCCGCAAAGGCGGCGTGTCCCAACGCGGCCCATGCGATCCGCGGCCGGTAGGGAACGGGCAGGATCTCGGCCAGCACCGCCTTCACGCCGAAGGGAACCGCAGCCGCCAGAACGAGGCCTGCCAGCATGGCGGCCGCCACGATCCCGCCCAGGACCAGTCCGTAGCCGGCGAATACCGTCCGGCGCCCTCCACCCATCAGCTTGATGGTCGCAATCGCCTCCTCGCGCCGGGCAAGATAGGCCCTGACACCGTTCGCAACCCCCACTCCTCCCAGAAGCAGAGCCGTCAGGCTCACAAGAAGCAGAAAATGACCGAACCGGTCCAGAAAGCGCCGCAGACCGGGAGCTGCGCGATCGGCCGTGACAATCCGCAGATGGGCATCCGGAAACCGCGCAAGCAGCTGGTCGCGCAATTGCGCCGGCGTCGGCCCACCAGGCGCCAGCCGCAGCCGATAGGAATAGGTGGCCAGACTCCCGAAAGCGAGCAGACCCGTGCGGGCCGCCGCCTTGCGGGCGATCATGGCGGTCGGCCCCAGACGCATGCCGGTTGCCAGCCGGTCCGGCTCGTCCCCGAGCAGGGCACGCACGACGAAAACGGCCCGGCCCACCTGCACGCGATCGCCAAGCCGCACACCAAGGCGTGCTGCAAGCTCGGGTGCGAGAATGATCCCGGGGCCTTCGCTTCCTTCGGCCAGGGCTTGTGCGAGCGTGCGCGGCGGATCAAGCCGAAGACCGCCATAGAGGGGATAGTGCTCATCCACCGCTCTCAGCAGCGCCAGGGCCGGTGCCGCCGGCTTGCCTACGGCCCGGATGTTCGTGGTCAGCCGCACCGACTCCTGAACCGTACCATAGCGTGCAAGCAGCTGGCGCAGATCCCGCGGAAGAGGCTGCTGGAGACGCGAGATCATCAGATCGCCCGCCAGCAGACGCCGTCCGTTCTCCGCTATTCCCCTCTCAAGATTGTCCTTGACGCTTTCCACCCCGCCAATGGTCACGACACCGATCACAAGACAGGCAATCAGCGTCTTGAGCTGACGTCCGGCCTGGCGCCATTCGCTGCGCGCAAGCCGCCAGACCGCCCGCCACCCGTCCTTGCCATCTGCAAGCCTGCGCATGCCGCCCCTCATGCATCCGCTCCGGCAAGCTGGCGGCCTATCCGGCCATCCTCCATCTCCAGCACGCGGGCACAACGACCGGCAAGGGCGGGATCATGCGTGATCAGAACAAGGGTCGCCCCCCGTGCGGCATGAAGCGCAAAGATGAGATCGATCACCTGTGCACCCGTATGGCGATCAAGATTGCCGGTAGGCTCGTCGGCGAACAGGATTTTCGGCCCCGGCGCCAGCGCCCGCGCCAGCGCCACCCGCTGCTGCTCACCACCGGAAAGCTGTGCCGGGTAGTGATGCAGACGATGGGACAGTCCGACCTCCTCCAGGGCCTCGCGCGCCCGCGCCATGGTCCGGTCTCCCACACCGGCCAATTCAAGGGCGATGGCGACATTCTCCACTGCCGTCATCGTCTCGATCAGGTGAAAGGCCTGAAGCACGATCCCGATCCGGCGGCGGCGGAAACGGGCAAGCGCATCCTCGTCCATCCCGGTCAGTTCCGCGCCATCCACAAGCACCCGCCCGCTGCTTGCCCGCTCGATACCCGCCATCACCGCCATCAACGACGACTTGCCCGATCCAGAGGGCCCCAGAATGGCCACCGTTTCACCCCTCTTTATGTCGAGCGTGATCCCGCGTAGGATCGAGACGGGTCCCGCCAGGGATGGCAATGCCAGTGTCACCCCGTCGAGTGCGATAATGGATTCGCCCATGCTGCCGCTTTCGTTCTTCCCTAGCCCACGCAGCTTCCGCCGGCCACAAGAGATGATCCGCCGTCTCGAAAAGGATGGCCCAAAGCAGCCGTCCTTGGCCAGAGTTCCGGTTGCAGGACTTTTGTTTATCCTGTGCCTTCTGCTCCTGCGGCTGCCCTTCTCTTCCCCCGTTCCTTCGGGATGGGCGCGCACACCCCCCTCATCGCCTCCTTCGACGGGATATCTCATCCTCGGCTTTGGGGACAGTCTGATGGCCGGTTACGGGCTTGATCCCGGCATGGGGTTCGTGCCGCGGCTTGAATCGGCCCTGCGCGCGGAAGGCCTGGCCGTGACGGTCATCAATGCCGGTGTCTCGGGTGATACCACAAGCGCGGGCCGCGCCCGGCTGAGCTGGGTGCTTGACGGACTTGCCCGCAAACCCGACCTCGTGCTCCTTGAGCTGGGGGCCAATGATGCCCTGCGGGGAATCGATCCCCGCATCACCCGGGCCAATCTGGACGCCATGCTCTCCCTGCTTGCGAAGCGGGGCTTGCGCGTGCTGCTTGTCGGCATGCGTGCTCCTCCCAATCTCGGCCCCGAATACCGGCAGGCTTTCGACCGGATCTATCCCGAGCTGGCAGCCCGCCATCGGACCTGCTTTTACCCCTTCTTTCTGGAAGGCGTGGCGGCGCGCCCCTCGCTCAATCAGGCCGATGGCCTGCATCCCAATGCCCGCGGGGTGGAAGAGATCGTGCGGCGGATCGTCCCTGCCGTCCGGCAGGCCCTGATCCAGGGCTGTCCGGGCGAAGGGCATTCTGGCATCACAAGCCATCCACCCCCATCTGAAGAGGGACGGGAACGACCAGGCCTGTCGTCAGGGCAATCGGACCGATGACAACCGGCATGGGAGGCAGCAGATGCGCGTATTCGTGGGGCTTGAATTGCCGGCCGACTTGCGGGACCGCCTGATGGACCTGTGCGACGGTGTCGATGGCGCCAAGTGGCAGCGCTTCGACCAGTTCCATCTGACCCTGCGCTTCATCGGTGAGCTCGACCGCCATCAGCTCGAGGATGTCACCACCGCACTCGCGGATATCCGCTTCGGCCGGTTTCCGATCACGATGAAGGGGGTCGGCTATTTCGGCACGCTCGCCGAACCGCGAATCCTGTGGGCCGGCGTTGCCGATCCGGAACCGGTGGCGCATCTGGCCCGCAAGGTCAATCAGGCCCTCAGACGGGCCGGAGTGGCCGAGGAGCCCCGCAAATTCGCCGCACATGTGACCCTTGCCCGCTGCACCCGCCGGACGGGGCCGATCACGCGCTGGTTGAGCGCTCTTGCCACCTTCCGGGCCGAACCGATCCTGATCGAGCATTTCACGCTGTTCGAAAGCCGGCTCGGCCACGGCGGCGCCGAATACAATGCCGTCGCCCGCTTCCCGGCGGAAGATGCGGATATGGAAGCCCTTGCGGCGATGCCGTGGTCAGACACCGAAGGAATCGAGGATATGAGCCACCTGGGCGAGGTAGGATCCGCCGAATAACCGCACATGCACCAGCAGCGGCCAGAGCTGGTAGAGCGCCATCAGGGCGGAATCGGATGCAATGGCCGGTGCTGCGCCCGCTCTTTCCGCATACCCTTCAAGAAAGGCCCGGTCGAGGGCGCCAAAGAGCGCAAGCATGGCAAGATCCACACCTCCATCCCCCCAGTAGATCGCCGGATCGATGAAGCCGCACAACCGGCCCGGCGTGCTCAGGATATTGCCGTGCCAGAAATCGCCATGCAGCAGACTCGCCGGCGGCGCAGCCGGCAACCACTCATCCAGAGTGTCCGCAAGCCGCAGGATCCGCATCACCTCTTTCGCCGGCAGACGCCCCGCCCTTTGCGCCTCCTCGGCCATGGCCACGAGCCGGTGCCGGCCATAGAATGTCGGCCAGTCATCGGCGGGCGTGTTGTCCTGCGGCAGCGACCCGATCACGACATCCACGGGATAGCCGTAATGCGGTCCGCAATGGGCATGCAGCCCGGCCAGAGCCCGACCGGCAGCCCTGGCCGCCCGCGCGTCGGCCAACCCGGGGCGCCCTCCCAGATCGGTCATCACCAGCCACTCTCCCTGCCGGGCCACGACCTCCGGGACCGGGGCATCAGCCGCTGCAAGATCACCCAGCATGCGCGCCTCGATCGCCGCATGAACCGAGCGCTTGGCCACCAGGCGGCGACCGTCCCGAAGCTCCAGACGTATCACGGGCGCAATGCAGCCCCCACCCAGCGGCGTCAGCCTGCTCAGCATTTCCCGCCCGCCGATCAGCGAAAGAAGATGATCATCGATCATGGCCTCTCTCCTGGCCGGTTCTCCTTCACGGCAGGACGGGGACGCGCAGGCACCACCCTGCCTGCAAACGCCGGAAGGATCTGCCGGACCATGACCACCGGAAGAAGACGCACACCCATCGGGCAGGCGGGAGAACGGACATGCCCCCTGTTCCGGCCCGGACGGTCAGGTCAGGCTGACACGGCCATCGAAATGGGTATTGGCTATGTGGGCGAAGAGCCCGGCAACCCCGCGCTCGATAAGGTCGAAACAGCGGTGAAAGTCCTCTTCCGTGCCGTAGTAGGGATCGGGTACTTCATCGAGTGGCACATCCGGCGCGAATGACAGAAGCAGGCGTCGGTCCGCCCGGGCCGCGTTCATCGCCTCCTCGCCGAAGAGCGCCTTCAGACGTTCGAAATTGCTGCGTTCCATGCCGATGATGTAGTCGAAAGAGACGAGATCTTCCGGGGCGATCTGCCGCGCCCGCAGATGCCCGATATCCACGCCGTATTCGGCCGCCACCCGCACGGCGCGTGGATCCGGCGGTTCGCCGACGTGGTAATCCGAGGTGCCGGCACTGTCGACCGTCAGCTGCCGGGGGCCCGTTGTCAGCCCGGCGCGTTCCGCCAGCGTCTCCAGCACACCCTGGGCCATCGGTGAACGACAGATATTGCCCATGCACAAGAACAGCACCTTGACCATGGCACCTCACCCCATTCTTTCTGGACCGGTCTGCGATCCATCCCGACCCGTGGCCGTTTCCCCGGTCATTGAAAGCGATTGTTGCGGGGAAATCCAGGTGGCGCAAGCCTCCCCGCGCCGCCCCGCCTGCCGAGCCAGGGATCGAGGTCGGTAAAGCTGCGCATTCGCCCGCTTTCCCCTCCCATGCGCCAGACCAGGCCGTCGGCCAGCCGGAAGACCGTGACGTCACTCAGCTGTCCATCGCGATAGCGCTGAAGAATGACACCGCGACCGCGGGCCATCTGCGGCACCTCGGCAAGCGGAAAGACCAGAAGCTTGCGGTTGGTGCCGACGACCGCAACATGATCGCCCACCACGGGCACCGCCGCGACAGCCCGCGCGCCTGCGGCCGGCCGCATGACCTGGCGACCGTTGCGGGTCTGGGCGAGAACCTCCTCCTCGGCCACAACGAAACCACGCCCGTCGGAGGAGGCCACCAGAAGCGCCCCTCCCGGCCGATGCACCCGCAAGGCCACCACTTCTTCATCGCCGTTGAGATCGATCATCAGCTTGAGCGGTTCACCATGTCCGCGCCCGCCCGGCAAACGCGTGGCCGGAATGGTGTGCATCCGCCCCGTGCTGGTGAAAGCCAGCAGCCGGTCGGTGGTATAGGCATGGAAACGGAACCGCTCCTCGTCACCTTCCTTGAAGGCCAGTTTCTGGTCTGCCGGCAGATGGCCCTTGATCGCCCGCACCCAGCCACGCCGGGAGCAGACGACGGTAATCGGCTCGCGCTCGATGAGCACTTCCTCAAGAGGCTGGGCCGGTGCCTCGGGCGCCTGGGCAAAACCGGTGCGGCGCGCGCCCAGTGCCGTATCCGGTGCGAACATCTTCTTCACCTCGGCAAAACGGGCACCGAGAGCAGCCCACTGCCGCTTGGGCGATCCCTGCAGCCGTTCAAGGTCCGCGCGTTCCTTCAGCAGAGCGTCAAGCTCCTTGCGGATTTCCATCTCCTCCAGCTTGCGCAGGGACTTGAGACGCATGTTGAGGATTGCCTCGGCCTGGCGCTCCGTGAGTTCGAAACGCGCCATCAAGACCGGCTTGGGCTCGTCCTCATTCCGGATGATGCGGATGACCTCGTCAAGATTGAGATAGGTGACAAGATAGCCCTCCAGCACCTCCACACGATCGTCGATCTTGGCGAGCCGATGAGCCGTGCGGCGACGCAACACTTCCCGCTGGTGGTCGAGAAAGGCTTCAAGCGCACCGGCAAGCGAGAGCACCCTGGGCGTGCCATCAAGATCGATGACGTTGAGGTTGAGTGCATAGCGTATCTCAAGATCGGTAAGCCGGAAGAGCGTCTCCATCAGCAGCTCGGCATCCACATTCCGGCTTTTGGGTTCGAGTACGATGCGAAGATCGGCGGCCGATTCATCGCGCACATCGGCAAGCATCGGCAGCTTGCGTTCGTTGACGAGGGCCGCCAGCCTTTCGATGAGCCGCGCCTTGTTCACCTGATAGGGGATTTCCGTCACCACGATCTGCCAGGTGCCCCGCCCGCTGCGCTCCTTTTCCCAGCGGGCCCGCAGCCGGATGCTGCCCCGCCCCGTCTCATAGGCCTGCGCGATGGCCTCCGGCTTTTCCACGATGACACCGCCGGTCGGAAAATCCGGTCCCGGAATGCAGCTCATCAGTTCGGCCGTCGAAACCGGGGCGCGGCGCCCCATCCGCGCCTCGATCAGCAATTGAAGGGCATCGCAGATTTCCGCGACATTATGCGGCGGGATGTTCGTCGCCATGCCGACCGCAATGCCGGAGGCGCCGTTTGCCAGCAGATTCGGGAAGGGACCGGGAAAGACGACGGGCTCGCGGTCCTCGTTGTCATAGGTTGCCCGGAAATCGACGGCATCCTCGTCAAGCCCATCCATCAAAAGCAGGGCCGTCGGGGTGAGCCGCGCCTCGGTATAACGCATGGCCGCCGCATTGTCGCCGTCGATGTTGCCGAAATTGCCCTGTCCCTCGATCAGCGGATACCGCACGGAAAAATCCTGCGCCAGCCGCACGAGCGCATCATAGACCGCCTGATCACCATGGGGGTGATATTTGCCGATCACATCTCCCACCACGCGGGCGCATTTCTTGAAACCGGCCTTCGGGTCCAGCTTGAGCAGCCGCATCGCGTAGAGAATGCGCCGATGCACGGGCTTGAGCCCGTCACGGACATCCGGAAGCGAACGCGCCATGATGGTTGAGAGCGCATAGGCAAGATAGCGTTCACTGAGCGCCTCGGCGAAGGGCGCCTCCTCGATTCGCTCATCCAGGGGATGGTCGACCACGGCCCTGCAATCTCCTCACCTGCCGGCCGCACGGTGGCTGGCGGCCATTCTCATGAGGAGCTGCATACGATGCCGTCCCCCCGCTTGTCACGGGGGCAGAAGGGCCAAGCCCGATGGAAAAGAAGAGAGAGGGCCCGCCGGAAGCGGACAATCGCTTCAGGAAATCCGGTCAGGCCGCCTTGCGCCGCCCCAGCTTGCCGATGAGATAGTCGAGATTGTCGGCATCCAGCTCCTGATCGAGCTGCGTGATCACGCGCTCGATCATCACCTGACGAAAGCGCTCGCGATCATCGCCGCCGGTCTCGGTGAGCTCCTCGCCGATCGCCACCCCGATCTCGACCATCTTGATCAGACTGTCGGGAATGCCGGCCTTCTGGCAGAGTTTCCTGAGCCCCAGCCGCCCCTTGTCATGGATCAGCTGAAAGGCGTTGGGAATCGGGATGCCGGCCCGCCTGGCGAGCGCGGCCTCGAAGAATGTCATGTCTCCCATGCACAGGGCGCGGACGATCAGCGTCGGCGTGAGGCGCCGATTGCGATGGAGCTGATCAACGAGCTCGATGACGTCCGGAGCCTTGATTCCGGGATTGAGCAGGCCGACGGTGGCCCGTTCCCGGGTCTCCATCACCAGATCAGTCGCCATTGCGTCCGAAAGCTGATGACGGGTGACGAGTTGCGTGCGCAGGTTTTCGGAAACGATGCTCACCAGCCGCTCGGCCACGACCAGCGGCAGGGCCGACCGGCTGACGAGCTTCTCCTGAACGGCGGGACTGTCCTTGAACTTCTCAATGACCTTGCCGAAGGTTTCTTCCGCGATCTCGGCCCCCTCGTTGCCGACCAGGGTGCTGACCACGCGCTCGCTGCCTTCATCGGCGAGCACGTCGGAGACGCGGGCCGAGACCTTCGGCCGCCTAGCGACCGCGATCTGATGTGCCTCGCCCTTGGTGCGCACGATCTCGATGAGATCCTCGTCACTGAGCACATCGGACAGCTCGATGACGGGCAGCGCCACCTCTTCAACGTCCTGGGCGAGTGACTTGGCGACATCCTTCGGCAGATCGGGGCTTTCGGCGAGCGTATCGGCCAGAGCCTTGCGCACCCGCACTTCCGCGTCACGCACCATGGTGCGGAAGATTTCCTCGGCCAGCTTGCGCTCACGCTCACTGAGCTCGCCAGAGCGGAAATAGCTGCCGACCTTGCGCGCCGTCTCGGCCCGGGTTTCGCCGGACGGCTCTTCCAGCAGACGCGCGACATCCGCCGCGCTCAGGACTGACCCACTCATCCACGATCCCCAGATTGGCTTCTCATCCGAGAGCGGAAGACTTCAGGAACCTGCATCCCATTCAGCCTACGGACCGCTCCTCGGACAGGGCGAGCCTAGAACGGGAAGGTTAAGCAGCCGTAAAAAACGGCGACGGCAGGCCTTCGGGGGCCGTAAACGAAAGCGACGGGCTCTGCCGGCCTTTCGACGGTTGTCCCCCGCCGGGCTTGCCATTAGCATGCGGCCGACTGTCAGGGCGGGGCGATTCCGGCCAAGGGGATCAACCCGTATATGCGCATGCTGCAGTCCGGTCGATGTGACGGGCTTGCGGCGGGGTTGGGGTGGACAGCGCTCGTGCGTGCTGACCAAGAACAATGAAGACCAGAAAGGGGATAACCGGCATGTTCGCGATTCGACGGAAAGGGCCACGGCGCTGGCGAGAGCCGCTGGCAGGGCTGTCCCTGCTGATGATGCTCGCCTTCATGCTCGTCCCACCGGCTGCGGCGCAGGAAATCCGCATGATAGCCTGCAAGGCTCCGCCACCCACACTTTCCCAGCGGATCAATGACTGGGTTGCTCCGGTCACCAATGCGGTCTCGGCCGTGATCTTTACGGAAATTCCGATTCCTTTCCTCACACCTCGTCCCCTGCTGACCGGGGAGGTCCGCGTAAAGCCTGACCGATTGGCGGATGGCGATCGCCTGACGGTCATGCTTGGGCGGGAAAAGCTGGTCCTCGAATATGACGAGGATGGGCGCATCTGCACGGGCACACGCCCGATTCCGGCAACGACGGATACCGAGGCACTGGCCCTGCTGGTCTCATCCGCCATCAAGCAGCGGTTCGGGGCCGCTCTTGCCGATGTCTCCGTGCATCCCGAAGATGGCCAGGTGCGAATCGTGCTGGCCGCGCACAAGGGCACGAAGCCGGAACTTGCGGTCAAGGGACAGGGGTTTGCGATAAGCCCCTTTACCGATGGAACGGTCGGTATGCCGCTGATCGTGCTGTGGTTGATCGCCGGTGCGCTGTTCTTCACCTTCAAGATGCGCTTCATCAACATCCGCGCCTTTCGCCATGCGATCGATGTGGCCCGGGGAGTCTATGACGATCCCAAAGATCCCGGGGAAGTGACGCACTTCCAGGCCCTTACCGCTGCTCTTTCCGGCACGGTGGGGCTTGGCAACATCGCCGGTGTCGCCATTGCGATCTCCATCGGTGGCCCGGGCGCCACCTTCTGGATGATCATGGCCGGCCTGTTCGGCATGACGTCGAAGTTCGTCGAATGCACGCTCGGAGTCAAATACCGGGAAATCGACGAGAATGGCGTCGTCTCCGGCGGGCCGATGTACTACCTCCACAAGGCTCTTGCCCTCAGAGGTCCTCTTCTTGGGCGTTTCGGCCGGGTACTGGCGGTGATCTTCGCCCTGCTGATGGTGGGCGCCTCCTTCGGGGCCGGGAACATGTTCCAGGTCAACCAGTCGACGGCGCAGATCATGAACGTGATCGTCCCGGCCGTCTTCGGGAAAGAGAGTGTCCTCAACCAGATGCCCTGGCTTGTAGGTCTGCTCTATGCGGTGCTCATCGGGCTTGTCGTGATCGGCGGCATCCGGGCAATCGCCCGCGTGACCGAGCGGCTCGTGCCGCTGATGGCCTTCATCTATCTTGCGGCTGCGCTGGTGATTCTCTTCCAGCATGTCGACATGCTGCCGGCCGCCTTTGCCGCGATCGTCACGGGCGCCTTCTCGCCTGAGGGAGTGCTCGGCGGCTTCTTCGGCGTGCTGATCCAGGGAATCAGGCGGGCGAGCTTTTCCAATGAGGCCGGTGTGGGATCCGCGGCGATCGCCCATTCGGCCGTCAAGACCACCGAGCCCGTCTCCGAAGGCATGGTGGCCCTGCTTGAGCCCTTTGTCGACACGGTGGTCATCTGCACCATGACGGCGCTGGTCATCATCGTCACCGGGCTGTACCAGACGGCCGAGGCTTCCGACGGCATCGCCCTCACCTCGGCCGCCTTCGCAAGCGTGCTGCCATGGTTTCCCTACGTGCTTTCGATAGCGGTCCTGATGTTCGCTTATTCCACCTCCCTCACATACTACTACTATGGTGAACGCGCCTTTCTCTTCCTCGTCGGCCCCCATCGGCGCAAGGCGCATATGGGCTTCAAGCTGGCCTATCTGCTGGTGCTTGTCGTGGGATCGTCGATGCAGCTGACGGCCGTCATGGACTTTGCGGATGCCATGCTGCTTGCCATGGCCTTCCCGAACATGATCGGGCTTTACATCCTGGCCGGCGAGGTGAAGGCGGATCTCGATAGCTACTGGTCACGCCTTAAAGCGAACATCATTCGGCCCTATCGGGAAACCCGCGCGGCTGAAAGCGGAGCCTGAAGACCCGCAGCACGGAGGGATCCGGGCCTATGCGTCCGGCATCGGAACATTCAGCTGCGGTTCAGGGCCGGAGGGCCTATAAGACGGCGTGATCGAAAGGGAATGGGAGAAGACGCCCCATCGCCCTGGAAGAGGAGATGTCTGGCGAGGCTCAAGATGCGGTCAGCGCAAAAGATCCTCTCAGTCCTGGCGTTGACGGGGTTGACACTTGCCTGTGGCCTGGCCGCGCCGGCGGGCGCTGCGCCTGCGCCTGGTCCGGCTGCCAACAATGCTGACGGGCGGGTCGCCGTTCCCCGCACGATATCAAGCCGCGGCGATCCGGAGCGCGGGCGCAAGATATTCTACCGCTGCCAGAGCTGCCATCGCATCGCACCGCAGGCCTCACCGCTGCTGGGGCCCAATCTCGGCCGCCTGTTTGGACGGCGGGCCGGCAGTCTTCCGGGATATGCGGGATATTCCCGTGCCTTGAGGGAGGCCGGATTCATATGGACGGAAGAGCGGCTCGATGCCTGGCTCAAGGATCCGGCGGGTTTCCTGCCGGGCAACCGCATGCCGTTTGCCGGTGTGCGCAGCGCCAGGGACCGTGCCGACCTCATCGCCTATCTGCGCAGCGTGCAGGATCGGCTGGAAGCGCAAGACGGACACAAGCGAGGGCATGGTCAATGAGACTTTCAAGACAGGAAAAGAAAAACCGGAATCCCCTCATGAAAGGCAAGACAGGATCAGGGCGGCGCATCCTCCTTCTTGTTTTCGCCCTTGCGGCCATGGCCGGCTTCCTGGCGATGGGAAGGGTCCCGGCATCCGCGACCGAGACCGCAGCCCAGGACCCCGACGGCGCCAGGGCCTTCATCGCCGACCTGGCCGATCGCGCCATGAAGATCTGGCGGGATCCGACGCTCACCCAGCTTGAACGGGAAAAGGGGTTTCGTGATCTGCTCTATGAAGGCTTTGACGTCAATTTTCTGGCGCGGATCTCGCTCGGCCGTTTCGTGCGGCAGATGACGCGTGAGCAGTTCGCCGAATACATGCGCCTGTTCCCGGACTACATCGTCAACAAATTCGCCAACCGTATCGGAGAATACACCAATCAGACCATCGAGATCGGCGAGGTTGTCCCGGCAGGGCGACGCGATGTCTATGTCCGCACCACTCTCCTGCGCCCTGGTGCCGAGCCCCTGGCTGCGGACTGGCGTGTGCGCAAGACGAAGGACGGCTTTCGCATCGTCGATGTCAAGGTCGAGGGGATCTCGATGGTGATCTCCCAGCGGGACGAGTTTGCCGCGCTCATCGAGAAATCGGGAATTGACGGCCTGCTTGCCGAGCTGCGCAAGGGAGCAGCGGAGCTGGCTGAAAAGGACGCCGCTCTTGCGGCCGAACGCGCAGCCCGGGCCGAGGGAAAGGGATCAGCCCACTAACCGGCCCATCAAAGCGGCAGCGGCGGTTTTTCTTCCCTCATCCCATCCTCCGCCCGGGCAGGCGGAAGGCCTTGGCCGGCCCCCGGCACCCGTGCAGAACATGGCCCCTTGGGCGCCCTGCCGGTCAGGCCACCGGGCTGCTCTTCCCTTCTCCGAAAAAGGGGCGGTGGCAGCACGCGGACAAGGCTGGAAGCCGAGGGCCATCAAGACCCGCCGGACGGCAGTCACGACCGAGCGCTGCCCTCATCCGTGCCGAAGACGCGGGCAAAAATCGTATCCACATGCTTGGTATGATAGCCGAGGTCGAAAAGGGCCTCCAGCTCGCCGGGTGCGAAGTGGCGGGCGACATCAGGATCGTTTTCCAGCAGTTCCAGCAGGCTCGTGCGGCCGTCCGATTCCCACACCTTCATGGCATTGCGCTGGACGAGGCGGTAGGCCTCCTCGCGGCTCAAACCCTTTTGCGTCAGTGCCAGCAGCACGCGCTGGGAATGGACGAGGCCACCAAGGCGCTCCAGATTGGCCCGCATGCGCTCGGGATAGACGACGAGCCTGTCCATGACACCGGCCAGCCGCGCGAGCGCGAAATCCAGGGTAATCGTGGCATCCGGCCCGATGAAACGTTCGACGGAGGAATGCGAGATGTCGCGTTCATGCCAGAGAGCGACATTCTCCAGCGCCGGCAGAGCATAGGCGCGGATCATGCGGGCCAGTCCCGTCAGGTTCTCGGAAAGCACCGGATTGCGCTTGTGCGGCATGGCGGACGAACCCTTCTGGCCGGGCGAAAAATACTCTTCGGCCTCCAGCACCTCGGTACGCTGAAGGTGCCGGATCTCCACGGCCAGCCGCTCGATGGAGCTCGCGATCACGGCCAGCGTGGCGAAATACATCGCATGCCGGTCGCGCGGGATGATCTGGGTGGAGATCGGCTCCGGCTTCAAGCCCAGCTTGCGGGCCACATGCTCTTCCACGCGCGGATCGATGTTGGCGAAGGTGCCGACGGCTCCCGAGATCGCGCAGGTGCGCACCTCCTCGCGCGCATGCGCCAGCCGCTCGCGGGCGCGGGCGAATTCCGCGTAGGCGAAGGCGAGTTTCAGCCCGAAGGTGGTGGGCTCGGCATGAATGCCGTGGGAGCGGCCGATGGTCACCGTGTCCTTGTGCTCGAAGGCTCGGCGCTTGAGAATGGCCAGCAGGTCGTCGATATCCGCAAGCAGGATGTCGGACGCCTGGACGAGCTGGAGGTTGAAACAGGTATCCAGCACGTCCGAAGAGGTCATGCCCTGGTGGACGAAGCGCGCTTCGGGGCCGACGTTTTCGGCCAGATTCGTAAGGAAGGCGATGACGTCGTGCTTGACCTCGCGCTCGATCTCGTCGATTCGCTCCACGTCAAAGCGTCCCCGCTCGCGCACCGCCTCCACCGCCTCGCGTGGCACGAGCCCCAGTTCCGCCTGGGCCTCGAGTGCCGCAAGCTCGATCTCCAACCAGAGCCGGAACTTGTTCTCCGGCGTCCAGATCGCCGTCATCTCAGGACGCGCATAGCGGGGAACCATGGACCAATCACCCTTTCCCTGTGACCTTTCCCCATCGGACCGCTTGTCCTTGCCGGCAGCAATCCGGGGGAAAACCGGAAGGCAGCGCCATGCGGCGGCGTTGCGTGCTGATTTGCGGCGCTTGCTAGCAGCCCAGTCCGCCAGCGGCAAGAGCTCCCGCCCGGCGGTTCCTGCCCGTGAGCTTCACAAAATGTCCACTTCGTGTATTAAGGAAGGCAAGAGGTCATGCAGCCGGCTCCATGGTCGGATGGCGCCGGCTGGGCCGCAACGGATTTTGGAGCGCATCGAGCATGGCGCTCGACAGGATCGACTGGGACAAGGTGGCGCCGGAGCGGACGTCGCCGGATGATGTGCTGGTCCCTTCTGCCGGCGGGAATGGGCTTCCGGCAGGAGTGGTGTGTGCCGCCATTGATCTGGGCACCAACAACTGCCGGCTGCTGATTGCACGCACGACGGCCAGGGGCTTCCGGATCGTCGATTCCTATTCCCGGATCGTGCGGCTGGGCGAAGGTCTTGCCAGCGAGGGGATCATCAGCACGGATGCAACCGCCCGGGCCGTGAAGGCCCTGTCCGTATGCCAGCGCAAGATCACCCGTCTCGGCGCCCGGGCCGTGCGCGCCGTGGCGACGGAAGCCTGTCGTCGCGCCGCCAATCGCGACAGCTTCGTCAGAACGGTAGCGCGCGAGACCGGGCTGGCTTTGGACATCATCTCGCCCGAGGAAGAGGCCCGGCTGGCCGTGCTCGGCTGTCAGAGCCTGCTGGATCCGCGCTTTCCCTACGGGCTCGTATTCGACATCGGCGGGGGCAGCACGGAGGTCGTCTTTCTCGCGCGCCGTGACGACGGCCGGGTCGAAATCCTGGATTTCGCATCTCTGCCGGCCGGCGTGATCACGCTGAGCGAGGCCCATGGTCTGCCGACCACGGATCCCGCCCGCTACCGCCGGACGCGCGAGCATGTGCGCATGCTGATGGCTGCGGTCGAAGAACGGGTGGGATTTGCGGATCACGCCCGGGAAGGGCGTGTCCAGCTGATCGGCACCTCGGGCACGGTCACGACACTGGCCAGCACCTTCCTGAAGCTGCCACGCTATGACCGGCGTCGCGTGGATGGCACCTGGTTCGCCGCGCCCGCGCTCACGGAGCTGGCCCGCAAGGTGGCGCTGATGCCACAGGATCGCCGGGCCCGTCTGCCCTCCATCGGGCCTGACCGGGCCCGTTATGTCGTGGCGGGCTGTGCGGTTCTCGAAGCGCTTCTCGCCGTCTGGCCGGCCGATCGGCTGCGGGTGGCCGATCGCGGGCTGCGCGAAGGCGTGTTGCGGACGCTGATCGGCCTCGATGACATGGTGGTCTGGAAGAAAGCTCCATGAGCGGAGGGCGGAGAAAAGGCCCGCGTCTTCCGGCTCGCCGCCCCGGTGCGGCTCCGCGGCTCAAGAAGAGCCGCAAGCGCAAGGCCTCCTCCACCCGCTGGCTCCAGCGTCAGTTGAGCGACCCCTATGTGCTGGAAGCCAGGCGCCGCGGCTATCGTTCGCGCGCCGCCTTCAAGCTTGCCGAAATCGATGACCGCTTCCACCTGCTCGCGGGCGCCCGGCGGGCGGTGGACCTTGGCGCCGCCCCCGGTGGCTGGAGCCAGGTGCTGCGGGAGCGGATGAGCAGACCGGCGCAAATCGTCGCCGTCGACATCCTGGAAATGGACCCGATCCCTGGCGTTACCATTCTCAGAGGCGATTTTCTCGAAGCCGGGACGGAAGAGGCCGTGCGCGCGGCCCTGGAAGGGCATCCGGCAGATCTCGTCGTCTCCGACATGGCCGCCCCCACGACCGGGCACCGGGCCACCGACCATCTGCGCACACTCGCGCTTGCGGAAGCCGCCTACGCCTTTGCCCGCACGGTGCTGGCCGAAGGAGGGGCGTTCGTGACCAAGATCTACCAGGGCGGCGCGGAAGGAGATCTGCTTGCCGCCATCAAGCGCGACTTCGGCAAGGTCCGCCACTGGAAACCGCCCGCCAGCCGTCCCGAATCGGTTGAAACCTATCTCATCGCCCGCGCGTTTCGTCGTCCGCCGGAACCAGCCGGCAGTCGGTGATCGCTCGTCGGCACTCCATGATCGGAGAAGGGATGGGGAAGCGGCACAGGGAAGTTGCGCCCTATTCCGTTCCGGACGCCTTGTCCGCTCCCCGCCGCCGGC
Organism: uncultured Sphingomonadales bacterium; assembly: GCA_964471405.1. GTDB lineage: Bacteria > Pseudomonadota > Alphaproteobacteria > Sphingomonadales > Rhodothalassiaceae > J084. Next base: position 31,263 of record CAYYGH010000002.1, read on the forward strand.
GCCCCCCCTTCTGGCCCAGCCCGATCCGGCGGGCGAACTCCGCCCGCTGGCGCGCATAGGCCGGTGCAACCATAGGATAGTCCGGCGGCAGATTCCACTTGGCCCTGTATTCTTCAGGAGTCATATTGTAATGCGTGCGCAGATAGCGCTTGAGGACCTTGAGCTTCTTGCCGTCCTCCAGGCAGATGATGTAATCGTCCGTCACCGATTTCTTGATGGGAACGGCCGGTTTCTGGGTGGTTCGCCTGGCTGCATGTCCATCATCAAGACGGGTGAGCGTTTCATGCACGGAGCGAATGAGTTCCGGCACATGTTCGACAGGAACCGGATTGTTGCTGACATAGGCGGTCACGATGTCCGCAACCATTTGCAGCGTGACCTCTTGGTCAATGCCGTTTTCCTGATCTTCACCCATGGATCAATACCTTTCGCCTAAATCTCATAATTGTCGCCTTATCATAGCATCCTGATAGACGAAGTAAAGCCCGCTTCTTCTCATGGGAAATAGTGTCATAATCCTCACTTGATGGAAATTTCGCCTCCAAAGCATTGCCATAAAGGCAGGTTCGGCGCGCACATGCACGAGTGATAGGGGGTGATTGCCGCCCCTCCACGACATGTGGTAAGGATCGACCGATCGCACTGCTGCTCCGGCAGCAGGCGGGCGGCATGCTGTCTTGCGGAAAGAGTGCACCATGAATTCGCCAGCACGGTCCACCGAGACGCTGATCGTGGCGAGCGATCATGCCGGATTCGCCATGAAGGGGCTGATCGCCGCGCATCTCAAGGCGCATGGCTTTCAGGTTCTTGACCTGGGCACCCACAGTGAAGACTCGGTCGATTATCCCGATTACGGCTACCGTGCGGCCTGTGCGATCGCCGAGGGGCGGGCACGGCGCGGTGTCATCATCTGCGGCTCGGGGATCGGGATTGCGATCGCGGCAAATCGTCACCCCCTGGCGCGGGCGGCTCTTTGCCATGACGTGACAAGCGCCCGCCTTGCCCGCCGGCACAACGACGCCAATCTGCTTGCACTCGGAGCCCGGCTGATCGGGCCCGAGCTCGCGCGTGAGATCGTCGATGCCTTCCTCAAGACGCCCTTTGAAGGCGGTCGGCACCAGCGCCGGGTGGACAAGCTGACACATCCTGTGCTGGAGACGGTGCCGGGCTGACGACGTGCTCGGTTGCGTCGTAAGGCGCTGATGATCCTGCGACGAGGAAAGGGTGAAGACGATGGCCGACGAGGCGGTACTGGCACGCAATCCGGTTCGTGAGGGATTCTTTACCGCAACGCTAAGAGAGGTGGATCCGGATGTCGCGGATGCCATCGCCGCCGAGCTCAAACGCCAGCAGACGCAGATCGAGCTGATCGCTTCCGAGAACATCGTCTCGCGTGCCGTGCTCGATGCCATGGGATCGGTACTGACCAACAAGTATGCCGAAGGCTACCCGGGGCGGCGCTACTATCAGGGGTGTGCCCATGTGGACGTCGTGGAAAGCCTGGCCATCGAACGGGCGAAGGCCTTGTTCGGAGCGGCGTTCGTCAATGTTCAGCCCCATTCGGGCGCCCAGGCCAACGGCGCGGTCTATCTGGCCCTCCTCAAGCCGGGAGACACGATTCTCGGCATGAGCCTCGATGCAGGCGGGCATCTGACCCACGGGGCGAAGGTCAACATCTCCGGCAAATGGTTCCGCCCGGTCTACTATGGTGTGCGCACCGAGGACGGACTGATCGACTATGATGAGGTCGCCGCCATTGCCGAGCGCGAGAGACCGAAGCTCATCATTGCCGGCGGCTCGGCCTATCCGCGCGTCATCGACTTTGCGCGCTTCCGCGAGATCGCGGACAGTGTCGGCGCCTTCCTGATGGTGGACATGGCCCATTTCGCCGGACTGGTCGCCGGTGGTGTCCATCCCAACCCCCTGCCCCATGCCCATGTGGTGACCACAACTACCCACAAGACCCTGCGCGGGCCGCGCGGCGGCATGATTCTCACCAACGACCCGGACATTGCAAAGAAGGTCAACTCGGCCGTCTTCCCGGGGCTGCAGGGCGGGCCGCTCATGCATATCATCGCGGCCAAGGCCGTAGCCTTCAAGGAGGCGCTGGATCCCTCCTTCAAGGCCTATGCCGCCGCCGTCATCGAAAATGCGCGCACCTTGGCGGACAGGCTGCGCCAGCACGGCTTTGCCATCGTCTCCGGCGGCACGGACACCCATCTCATCCTCGTCGACCTCAGGCCGAAGGGGCTTACCGGCAAGGCTGCGGACGAGGCTCTGGAGCGGGCCGGGATCACCTGCAACAAGAACGGCGTGCCGGGTGATCCGGAAAAGCCCTTCATCACCTCCGGCATCCGCCTGGGATCGCCCGCGGCGACAACCCGCGGCTTCGGCCGGGCGGAATTCACGCTGGTGGCGGACTGGATCACCGAGGTGCTGGATGGCCTCAAGGCCAACGGCCCTGAAGACAATGGTGCCGTCGAGCAGGCGGTGCGGCAGAAGGTTCGGGAGCTGTGTGCGCGCTTCCCGATCTATCCCGATCTTGCCGTATGATGGACCGTCTCAGGTGGTGGACCGGAAAGGTCAGGGGGAGGAAAGCTGAGGCCAGATGCGCTGCCCATTCTGTGGCTATGACGAAACGCAGGTCAAGGACTCGCGGCCCAGTGAGGATGGTGCCGCGATTCGCCGCCGTCGGCATTGTCTGGGCTGCGGAGCACGCTTTACCACCTTCGAACGGGTGCAGCTGCGCGCACTCACCGTCGTCAAGCGCAACGGCAGACGCGTCCCCTTCGATCGTGACAAGCTTCAGCGCTCTATCGACATCGCGCTGCGCAAACGCCCGGTAGAGCCGGAGCGGGTGGAGCGCATGGTCAACGGCCTTGTCCGCCGTCTTGAATCGATGGGTGAGCCGGAAATCCCCTCCGAGGTGATCGGCGAGATGGTCATGGATGCGCTCGCGCAGCTCGATCAGGTGGCCTATGTGCGCTATGCCAGCGTCTACCGGAATTTCCGCGAAGCGCAGGACTTTGAGGAATTCGTCTCCGCCCTGCAGAAACCGGCCGGCAAGAGCGGACGCCGGCGCCGGCTCGATGCCGATGACGCGGCCGCCGAATAGAGCGGATCGCGTCCATGCCTCGCGCTGAGGACTTCACCCCGCACAAGGATCGCCAGTCCATGGGCCAAAGCCGTACCGGCGAGGAAGACCGGGACGCGCAGTTCATGGAAATCGCCCTGCGGCTGGCTGCGCGGGGTCTTGGTCGCGTGGCGCCCAATCCTGCGGTCGGCTGCCTGCTGGTCAAGGATGGCGTGATCATCGCCCGGGGCTGGACACAACCCGGCGGCCGGCCGCATGCCGAATCGGTCGCCCTGGCCAGGGCGGGAGAGGCCGCCCGGGGAGCAACCTGCTATGTCACGCTGGAGCCATGCGCGCATCACGGCCGCACGCCCCCCTGCGTGCAGGCGCTGGTTGCCGCCGGCATCAGGCGGGCCGTTGTCGCAATGACGGATCCCGATCCCCGCACGGCCGGGCGCGGGCTGGCTCATCTGCAGGAGGCCGGCGTGGCGGTCAGGACGGGTGTCGGCGAAGAGCGGGCCCGGGCGATCAATCAGGGATTCTGGCTGAGGGTGACCGCCGGCCGACCGTTCGTGGCCATCAAGCTTGCCACCTCGCTTGACGGGCGCATTGCGGCCCGCACGGGGCATGCGCGCTGGATCACGGGGAAGCGGGCACGGACCCAGGCCCATCTCCTGCGGGCGCGTCATGATGCGATTCTCATCGGTGGCCGCACGCAACGACATGACGATCCGCTTCTCACCTGCCGCCTTCCCGGGCTGGAAGCGGCCTCTCCCATTCGCATCGTCCTGACCCGCACGCCCCATCTCGATCCCGGCTCCCGGCTGATGCGCAGCGCGGACAAGGTGCCGGTCTGGCTGGTCGGACCGGCGGGCGGCACGGCCGATCTTCCGCCGCCGGACCCGGAAGAGCCCGGCCGCCCCGGGCTTTATGCCCTGACCCTTCCGGATCAGGAGGAAGAAAACCCGACCCGGCTGGTTTCCGACCTTCTGCGCAACCTCGCGGAAGCCGGCATCACCCGTCTGCTGGTGGAAGGCGGCGGGATGGTGGCAGGCCTGTTCCTGCGCGCCGGTCTTTTTGATCGGCTCTATCACTTCACGGGCAATTGCGTCATCGGGGCGGACGGGATTGCGGCCGTCTCATCCCTCGGTGTGGCCGATGTCGCAACGGACGCCCCGCGCCTGCGCCTTCTGGCCAGCCATAGCCTTGAGGAAAGCGTGCTCAGCGTCTATGAGCCGATGAACAAGGCCTGATCAGCCTCCCATTCCCAGCGGAGCAGCCAGCAGATGTTCACCGGCATCGTCACGGACAAGGGCCAGATCACGCGCACGACCGGCACGGACCCGCGCCGGATCGTGGTGACCACCCGCTATTCTCCCGAGACGATCGAACTCGGGGCCTCCATCGCCGTGGACGGCATCTGTCTGACTGTCGTGGACAAGGGCCCGGCCGCTTCCCCCCATGCCGCCTGGTTTGCTGCCGATGTCTCGGCTGAAACGCTTGCCCGCACCACCGCGCAAAGCTGGGAGGCGGGCCGGACCGTCAACCTCGAACGGGCGCTCAAGATCGGTGACGAACTGGGCGGACATATCGTCACCGGCCATGTCGATGCCACCGGCCAGGTGCGCCGCGTGATGCCGGGGGAGAATGCCTATGTCGTGGAGATCGCGGCACCACGCGAACTGGCGCCTCTGATTGCGGAAAAGGGATCGATCGCCGTTGACGGCGTCTCCCTGACGGTCAATGCCGTGCGGGACGAGCCGGAAGCTGTCATTTTCACCGTCAATCTCGTGCCTTTCACACGCCGGGCCACCACCCTGGGCGAGATTGCACCCGATCGCCGCGTCAATCTGGAAATCGACCCGCTCGCACGCTATATCGCGCGCTGGCAGGAGCTGCACCGGCCCACGCCGAAGTGATGGACGAAAGGCGCAATACGCCCCGCTCCCCGTGATCGGGATCTCATGTCGAAGCGCTTCGGGCATCATCGCCCAGGCCGGGAGCAGCGCGACGGACAGGCGAGTCACATCCCATGCCGCACAGCGAAATCGCACGGATCGAGGAGATCATCGAGGAGGCCCGCAACGGCCGGATGTTCATCCTCATCGATGACGAAGATCGCGAAAATGAAGGCGATCTCGTCATTCCCGCCCAGATGGCCACGCCGGCAGCCATCACCTTCATGGCGACCCATGGGCGCGGTCTGATCTGCCTGGCGCTCACCCGCCAGCGGATCGAAGAGCTGGGTCTACCGTTGATGACCCAGGAGAACGCCTCACGGCACCAGACGGCCTTCACCGTTTCCATAGAAGCGAAGGAAGGTGTCTCCACCGGCATTTCCGCCCATGACCGGGCGCGCACAATTCAGGTCGCCATCGATCCCTCCAAGGGCCGCGAGGATATCGTCGTGCCCGGCCACGTGTTTCCGCTGATGGCGCGTGACGGGGGCGTGCTGGTGCGCGCAGGCCACACGGAAGCCTCCGTCGATATCGCCCGGCTGGCGGGCCTCATTCCGGCCGCGGTGATCTGCGAGATCATGAAGGATGACGGCAGCATGGCGCGGCTGCCCGATCTTGTCGCCTTCGCAAAGCGGCATGGCCTCAAGATCGGCACGATCCGCGACCTCATTGCCTATCGCCTGAAGCATGACAGCCTTGTGACCTGCATTCATGAGGAGCCGTTCTACAGCCTGCACGGGGGTGAGTGGCGGTTGCGCGTCTACCGCAATACGGCCGAGTTCGGTGAGCATGTGGCGCTTGTGAAGGGCGAAATCCACGAAGACGATCCCGTGCCCGTGCGCATGCATGCCGTCAACATCTTCGAAGACATCCTGGCGGAAGCGAACGGCCGATCCGGACAGCTGGCCGCCGCCATGGAGCTGATTGCCGAAGAAGGTCGGGGAGTGGTGGTCCTCATCCGTGACACGCGACCGGATCGGCTCTCCCAACTGCTCGAAGAGCGGCAGCAACGCGCGGGTCGGCCGCCACTGAGACTGGCACATGGGGAAAGGCCGGCGCCCATGCCCTTGCGCGATTACGGGATCGGGGCGCAGATCCTGCTGGACATTGGTGTCAGACGGCTGATCCTGCTCTCCAACACCCGCCACAACATCGTCGCGCTCACCGGCTACGGGCTTGATATCGTCGAGCAGCGCCCGATCCCGATCGCCGGAAAGGAGTCGACCCGAAAGGACGGTGCGGCATGACGACGACGGAAGCGGCGCCGCCGCGCATTCTCATCGTGGAAGCCCGTTTTTACGAGGATATCGCCGACGCCCTTCTTGCCGGCGCCCGTGCCGTGCTGGAAGCTGCCGGCGCACGCTTTGACCGGATCACCGTACCCGGCGCCTTCGAGATCCCGGCCGTGATCGCCATGGCCGAGCACGCAGCCAAGAACGGCCGGGGTCAGGCATATGACGGCTATATCGCCCTGGGCTGCGTGATCCGGGGAGAGACCACCCATTACGACTATGTGGCGGGGGAAAGTGCCCGCGGCCTCATGGAGCTCTCCATTCGCGAAGCTCTGGCGATCGGATATGGCATTCTGACCACCGACACCCGTGATCAGGCCTGGGTGCGCGCTGATCCGGCCCAGAAGAACAAGGGGGCGGACGCTGCCCGCGCCTGTCTGCACCAGATCGCAATCCGCCGCCGGCTGGAGGGATGGCGATGACACAGGCGATGGTCGGGAAAAAGAGGACGGGCGGCAGGCGCGGCGACCCGTTTGCCCGCCCCCGCACGGCGGCGCGACTGTTTGCGGTCCAGGCCCTTTATCAGATGCAGCAGCAGGCCAGCACCGCGCAATCGGTGATTGTGGAATTCGTCACCCATCGCCTTGGTGATCCCCCCGCCGAAGACATGCCTCTCCTCAATCCGGACCGGGCCTTCTTCCGGGATCTGGTGGCCGGAACCGCGGCACGGCGGGACGAAATCGATGGCCATATCAACCGCCACCTGCCGGCATCCTGGCCCATGGAACGGCTGGATCCGGTTCTGCTTGCGATCATGAGGGCGGCGACCTATGAGCTGCTTGCCCGGCCCGACATCCCGACCGGCTCGGTCATCAACGACTATCTCCACATCGCCCATCTCTTCTTCGGTGACCGGCAGGCGGCGTTCGTCAATGGCGTGCTGGATGCGGTGGCACGGGATCTGCGTGCCGGCACGTGAGGACCGTCTTCCAGGAGCATCGCCGTGACGGCTGAAGAAACCATCGGCGAATTCCGGTTCATTGCGGAACTCCTGCGGCCGCTGGCGCGCGATCCGGCCGCCCGGAATCTGGTCGATGACACGGCCGTCCTGCCCCTTCCGTCCGGCTGGGATCTGGTGACGACCAAGGACCTGATGGCCGCCGGGCGTCATTACTTTCCGGACGATGATCCGGCGCTGGTGGCCCGCAAGCTGCTCAGGGTGAATCTTTCGGATCTGGCCGCGGCGGGAGCCGAGCCGGTGGGCTTCCTGCTGGGGCTGGCAGAACCCGAAGCGCTGAGTCGGGCGCGTCTTGCCCGCTTCGTTGCAGGGCTGCGCGAGGACAGCGAGTTGTTTTCCATCCCCCTGCTTGGAGGAGACACCATCTCGCATGCGGGATGCGAGGTGTTCTCTCTTACGGCACTGGGCCGCGTGCCGCAGGGCAAGGCACTCTCACGGGCGGGTGCCCGGCCGGGTGATCGGCTGTATCTGACAGGCAGCCTTGGTGATGCGGCGCTCGGCCTTCTGGCCCGGCGCGGCGAGATCGCCTCCCATCCCCTGTGGGAAGAGCGTCTCACCCTGCCCCGGCCGCGGCTTGCCTTTGCCAGCCGGGCCCGCATGCTGATTCATGCCGCCATCGACATCTCCGACGGCCTGATCGCCGATGCCCGGCACATGGCGGAGGCCAGCGGCTGCCGGCTCGTGATCACAAGCGGGCGCCTGCCCCTGTCACGCCCTACCCGGGCCGTTCTCGCCCGCAACACGCAGTTGTGGGAACCCGTGCTCGCGGGGGGAGATGACTATGAACTCCTGCTCGCGGCTCCTCGCGAAAGCGAAGCCGCCCTCCTGGCAATCGCCCGCGAAACGGACACGCCGCTCGCCCCTGTCGGCCATGTCGCGACCGGCCAGGGGGTGACGGTGACAGGCCTGGAACCGCACGATCTTTCCTTCACCCGCACCGGCTTTACCCATTGATAGGGTTTTTGCGACAGACAGGAGAAGGATGAAGGCGCTTACAGGGCCTCTTTGCGATCCGTGGCAAGGGAGATGCATCAATGGCGGATCCGGCAGCCGAACCGGAAGAGCGCTCCGGCAAGGGCATGATGCTGATCATGGTGCTGGGCATCGTGGGCGGCATTCTGCTGGGAGGTGCCGTCGTCTATTTCCTCACGGGTGGTTTCGGCAAGAAGCAGGAAGCTCCCGTGGAAAAGGTGGAAGCCGAGGCCAAGCCCAAGGAAAAGCAGATCGATCTGCTGACCGTGCCGGTGCGCCGTTTCGCGGTGCCGCTGATCAATGACCACGGACGCGTGCTCGGCTACATGTGGGTGGATTTCGTCTTCGAGGTGAACGGTCCCCAGAATCAGTCCTATGTAGCCGCGCGGGTGCCGGAGATCCGGGATGCCCTGCTGCGCGATCTCAATGACCGCCAGACGACACGTCACGATCGTCCCGGTGCACTGGACATCGATCTCGTGGCCCGTCGTCTTGATGCCGTCTCACGCCAAATTCTTGGCAGGGAACGGCTGCTCCATGTGCGCATCACCAATGTGGAACGCGCACCGGGCTGAGCATGGCCCTGCCGGTCTGCCCACTCAGCCCTGGGCGAGGCGGAAATACGGCGGGATGCCGCTTTCCCGCCCGGTCAGGAGATCGGCCACGAAGCGGCCCAGGCGCGGCCCGTGCTTGAAACCATGGCCGGAGCCGCCCCCCACCAGCAGCACCCGGGCTTCATCCGGATGATGGTCGATGAGAAAATTCTCGCCCGCGCGGACCGAATACTGGCACACCCGTCCGCCAAGAAGCGGCTGGTCGGCCAGCGCCGGAAAGCGCCGGGCGAGGAAGGCGCGGGCCTCATCCACAAGCGCAGTCGTCACGCGTCGGTCCATGGTTTCCGGATCCACGGCCTCGCCGAAGGCATGATGGGCGAGCTTCATGCCGCGCCCCGTCACATCCGGAATGCCATAGAAGATGTCGCCATTGTTGAAGTCGGCCCACACCGGCAGACGCCCTGGTCCATAGTCCGGCGAACCGGCGGGCGGGCCGATGAAATAGACCTCCTGGCGGGTGACAAGGATGGTATTGCCGATCACCTCGGGAAACAGTTTCGGCAGCCAGGGTCCGCAGGCATAGACCGCCGCGCCCGCCTCCAGCCGGTCGCCTTCCGCCAGGGGCACCACGATCGTCGAGCCCCTTGCCTCGAAGGGCCGTGCGCGGGCGCGGATGATCGCGCCGCCCATGGCCTCCACTTCGCGCGCCACCGCCTGAACGGCCCGACGGGCGAGGATGGCCCCGGAGCCCTCCTCCAGAAAGCCCAGCCTGATGCCATCCAGCGCGATCTGCGGGTATCGGCGGGCCAGGGCCTTGCGGTCCAGAATGCGATGGGAAACGCCAAGCGTATCCAGTGATCGCAGGCTTGCTTCCACATATGAATCGCGCTCATGGGTAAGCCACAGGACGCCGGCTGGGAAGAACAGCGGCCCCTCGTGCCGCGCGGCGAGCGCCCGCCAGCCCGCGAGCCCCTCATGCGCCCATTCGGCATAATGGTGGGCCGCGCCGTAGGCGATCCGCAGAACCCGCGTTTCCCCGCCCGAGCTTGCGCGCGCATTGGCGGGACCATGGGCGTCGATGATGGCAACCTTGAGCCCGCGGGAAAGCAGATGCCAGGCCGTCCATATGCCAAAAACGCCCGCGCCCACGATCACGACATCAAAGGCCTTTCGCCGACCCCGGCGTAAGCTTCGGGCCTGTGCCCCACCGGCGGGCGGCGATTGTCCGGCCGGCGCCCGGCCCACAATTCCTCCAAGCCCGGCAGCCGCCAGGGCGGCCGTCGTCTTCAGAATGTCCCGACGTGTGCGCTTCGCCATACCTGATCGCTCTTTACCCGTCTGCGAGACAGCACCCGCATTCTCTCCGCCGTGCCGAAAAGATCAAGGCCGGTGCGACGCCTTCCCTGCGCCACACCGGCCCGATCCTGCCTGCCTTCAGGAGGAAGGGCGCCTGCCCGCCCTCCCGATCCGGCTCGTCAGTACTGCGCGCGGACCGTGAAACCGAAGGTGCGCGGCTGATTGGTCAGGAAGCCCACGCGCGCCAGCGTGCCGCGCTCGCGGTCCAGCGCCAGCTGCGCCCGCTCGTCCCAGATGTTGTTGATCCAGAACGACAGCTCCCAGCGGTCGTTGCGCACGCCGATGCGCAGATTGCCGATCTGGTAGGCGTCGAGCTTCGGATCGAAGACGAAGGTCGAACGATCCGGATCACCGAAGGGGATGATCGTCAGATCGACGACACCGAAGCCCGGCGACTGGTCACCCGTCTGGGTGAACCGCGAGCCGACATGCTGGACGGTCGCGATCACGAAGCCGTCATAATCATCCGAGACGGGTGTCGTGTAGCTGAGCGTGGCCGCCATCTGGAAGCGCGGCACCGTCGGCAGGCGGTTGCCCTTCTTCAGGCCGGCGACGACCGTGGTGTTGCCGAAAGCATCGGTCGAGGTGATCGTCGAGCGCAGCTCCGGATCGGTATAGGAGGCGCTCAAAGCGAACGACCAGTGCTCATCGGGCCGGACGTTGAGCTCGATCTCGGTGCCGATCGAGCGCGCATCCGGCACGTTGAAGATGATGCGGGACGAGCAGGTGCCGGCATCCACCGTCGCCTGCAAGTTCTTGATCTGCTCCCAGAAGGCCGCAATGTTGAAGACGACGCGCCCGGCAAACAGCTCCGTCTTCGCCCCGACCTCGTAGTTCCACAGCTCCTCGTCCTTGAAGGTCGGGCGATTGCCGAAGGTGATGAGGTCCTGAGGCGAGCAGACCGGCACATTGAGCGGGTCGTTGATGCCGCCGAGCCGGAAGCCCTTGGAGACCTGGGCGTTGAGCTGGACATCATCGCTGGGCTTGTAGCTCACGATCACCCGCGGCGAAAACCCGTCCGTCGAGGTCTTGCCGGGCTGGCCGATGGTCTGGTCGGCAAAGATGCCGTCGAAATTGAGCACGCGGCGCTCGTCGAAATTGTACCAGCGGCCGCCGGCCGTGATGTCGAAGTTGTCAGTGACGCGGTAGGTGGCCTCGCCGAAGATCGCGATCTGCTCGAAGTCATAGGGAATGTCCGAGAAGAACAGCACGTCCTTCGGTGCCAGAATGCCGGCAGTGGGGATGTTGATGCCGGCAAGATCACGCATCAGATCCTCGAAGCCGTCCACGAACAGCGTCTGGCCGTAGCGGCGGTTGATGTTGCTGTAGAAGACGCCGAGCACCCACTGCAGTCGCGCCCCCTCGTCCGTAGAATAGAAGCGCGCCTCTTCCGTGAACATGTCCACATTGGTGCGGTCGAAGAGCGGCGCATCCAGGGTCACGATCGGCTCGGGCGCCCCGAAGACCTGGAAGGTGACCGAACCGGTCAGCTGCGTCCCATCGCGGATCTGCAGGATCTCGCGGTTCGTGAACGAGCTGATGGACTTGAAGCCGAAGACGTCGCCCTCCCAGGTCAGTTCCACGTCGGACAGCAGAAACTCGTCGCGGAAGGTCTCTTCCAGCTGGGTGAACTGGTCGAGCCGCCCCAGCGTCACCCGCGGGCGCGTCGTCGTGAAGGGATTGGCGAGGATGTTGTAGAGATCGACGCGGTTGAAGCCATCGATTTCGACCTTCTGATACACGACACGCGGGCGCAGCGTCAGGCGATCGTTGATGCGGATTTCCGCCGCCAGCCGCCCGCCGAAGCGCACGCCGTCGTTAACATCCTTCTTCACCTTCGGCCGGGCGAAGGTATCCCCGCCAGGCTGGACCGCATTGATGAAGCCGCCGTAGCGGGTCGCATAGGCGACCGCCCGCACCGCGATCACGTCATTGACCGGAATGTTGAACGCGGCCTTCAATGACCCGCCGACATCGCCGTGGTCGATGACATTGCCGGTCGCCTCGGCAATCACCTCATAGTCGTCGAAATTCGGCTTGTTCGTGATGTAGCGCACGGTGCCGGACAGCGAACCGGAGCCGAACAGCGTGCCCTGAGGCCCGCGCAGCACCTCCACCCGGTTGGTATCGAAGAAGTCGAGATCGGGCGTGAACAGCGACAGCGAGATCGGCGATTCATCGAGATAGATGCCCACCTGCTCCTTCACGCCCGGCTGGTCGCGCACGATCTGACCGGCCGAGACGCCGCGCATCGCCACCTGGCTCTGGCCCGGGCCCAGGTTCTGGATCGTGAAACCGGCGACGTTCGCCGCAATGTCCTCAAGACTCTGCGCGCCGCGGTCGCGCATCATCGATTCGGTCAGCGCATTGATCGAGAACGGCACGTTCTGCAGCGTCTCGGAGCGCTTGCGCGCGGTGACCACGATCTCCTCCAGGGTGCCGACTTCGGCCTGCCCGGAGTCTTTTGCCTGTGCCTCGTCATTCTGCGTCTGGGCCAGGGCGCCGCCCGTCCCGAACAGCATGGCACCTACCGCAAGCGCCAGGGCGCTGCAGCCACCGGCCCGGATTCCACCGCTCCTCTTCCACATGGCACGATCGGTCATCGTCGTTCCTCCCATCCTGGATGAGTGCATATTCCACCAAGGAAACGGACGAACACAGCATCATGGTGTTCTGTCGATAGATTAGTCGGCTGCCCCCCACCGCCTCAATCCAAAAGCGACAATTCACAACAGATGGGCGGAGAAATTTTCCGATACTGTGTCAAAAACGTCACACTCTGACGCAATCGGTCTAGACAGCCGGGACGGAAGCAAGGGCGATGGAAGGCAGCCGGTGCGAGGTTCATGCGCAGCGCGGTTGGTCTTGGCAAGGCAGGCATGCTCCCGCTCCTGTTTTCCCAAAGAGGGGCTGGCGCAAAGGGGATCACGCCTTTCCGGGCGCTGGCGGCAGCGAAGCTGCGTCTGACGAGGCATCGGGCGGCGGAACCATATGGACAACCCGCTGCGGGAAGGGAAAGACGATGCCGGCCTTCCGGAACTTGTGCCAGATCCTGAGCAACACGTCACTCGATACATTGGTGATGCCGTTTTGCGGATCCTCGATCCAGAAGCGCAGCTCCAGATCCACGCCATTGTCTCCAAAGCCCACGAGATGCGCCACCGGTGGCGGATCGTCCAGCACCCGCGCCGTCTCGCGGGCCGCCTCGCACATCAGCACGCGGGCCCGTTCGAGATCCGACTCATAGGAAACCGCCAGCTTGAGCCGGCGCCGCACCCGCCGGTCGGAGAACGACCAGTTGATCACCGGCTGGGTGATGAGATCCTCGTTCGGGATCAGATATTCCGTCCCGTCGCGGGTGATGATCGAAGTGTAGCGGGCCCCGAGATGATTGATCCATCCATAGGTGCCCTGGGTTTCAATCACGTCGCCCGGCTTGATGGAGCGGTCAAGCAGCAGAATCAGGCCAGAGATGAAATTCGCGACCACCTTCTGCAGGCCGAAGCCGATGCCGACACCGAGAGCCCCGGAAAACACGGCCAGAGCCGTCAGATCGACGCCCATGGCATTCAGACCCGCAAGAAAGGCGATCGTATACAGCAGAATGCGCAGAAGCTTGGCCCCCAGCTCCCGCAAGGAGGGATCGATGTCCCGCAGGCGGCGGATCTGGCTTTCGCCGAGATCGGAAAGGGCCTTCGCCACCCACACGAGAACCGCAAAGGCGATCAGCCCCTGAACCAGGGAAAGCAGGGAAAGGCGGAAATCGCCGATCTCGATCCGCACCGCATCAAAGGCCTTGACGATCGGGGCCCACAGTCCGAGGACGTGGAGGGCGGCCACGCTCCAGGCCGTCCAGGCGACCAGCCGGCGCAAGGATGGCGCCCGGATCACCGTCACCGCAATCCGGATCACAAGCCAGGCCGCCAGCAGGCTCACGGCAACGGAAAGAGCCGTCACATCAAGACCGGCACTGGCGAAGACGAGCTCCCCCACATAGACGAACAGCACCACCAGAGCCGACGAAACGATCGGGCGGGTGACGATCCGCAGGCGGGTGATCCAGGGAAAGTCGCGGGCCAGCTCCCCGACCCCGCGCATGATCAGCCCGGCAAGCACATGCGCTACCAGGAAGGCGCCAATGACGAGAAGGGCGGCAAACAGGGAATCGCGCGTCCACAGCGCCGCATAAAGCTCGCGCGGCACGGCAGCCACCAGATCGTTCAACCAGGCCGGAAGACTCACGTCTTCTTCTCCCATCCGCCTGCCTGTTCCCGGACATCGATGGCGGAGCCGGCCCCCAGTCTAGCGCCGGGCACGAAAAAAATCTCGCAGCAATTTGCTGGCCTCGACCTCGGCCAGGCCGGGATAGACCTCCGGTCGATGGTGGCAGCTGGACTGCGTGAAGATCCGGGGGCCATGGAGCACGCCCCCGCCCTTCGGATCTTCTGCTCCGAAATACAGACGGGCAATGCGGGCGAAACTGATCGCCTGGGCGCACATGGGGCAGGGCTCCAGCGTCACGTAAAGAGCAGTGCCCGCAAGCCGCTCATTGCCGAGCCGGCGGGCCGCCTCGCGGATGACCAGCATTTCGGCATGGGCTGTCGGATCACGGTCGCGAATCACCCGATTGCCGGCACGGGCGAGCACGTCGCCTTCCCTGCTGACCAGCACCGCTCCCACCGGCACCTCGCCGGCGGCAGCCGCCTTTCGTGCTTCGGCCAAGGCCCATGCCATCGGTCCGGGCTTCACGATATCGCCTCCTGCCAGAGTGCCGCAGCCCTGCCATTGTCCATCACCATAGCGGCAGGTGATGCAAAAATGCATCACTTCGCGAAATTCTTGTCGCCATGGCTGGAAATTCGGCGCAAATATGCCGAAATTCCGTCATGCTTCCTCCATGGTCGGATGTCTCCATGGGGGAAGTGGCAGAGCGTTGCCAGCGCAGCGATGAAAAGAGGGCGGCAAAGGAGCGTGAGCGTGAGACAGGACAAGGGGGAAAAACCCATGCAGGCGACGACTTCCCGGCGGCAGGCAACCAGATACCTGCCTCTGCTGACGGCGGTGGCCACTCTGGCGATCGTGGCCGCGACGGCACCCGTGCAGGCGGAAACCGAAGACGGGAACCAATTCTACGTTTCCGCACGCGGCGGCTTCAATTGGAATCTGGACCAGCGGCTCGTTGGTCAGCGCAACGGCTTCCTGGCCCGCGATGATACCCACAATGGCTGGATGGTGGGTGGCGCCATCGGCTACGACCTTGATCCCCTGCGCATCGAGGTCGAGTATCTGCATCGCAACAATGATCTTGACATCATCACCGTGGCGAATGACGGCGGGCTTGCCGGCGAGCTCGGACTCGTCACCCCCAAGGGTGCGAACGTGCTCTCCCGCGGACATGTGAACGCGACCAGCGTGATGGCCAATGCGATCCTGGAGCTCAATCGCAGCGGTGGACTGCGTCCCTTCTTCGGGCTGGGCGGCGGCTTTGTGGACATCGATTCGGATGCGATCCTCGCCGGCAGCAATCAGCGCCTGATCGGGGGGGATGATGTCGTCCTCGGCCTTCAGACGATCGCGGGGCTTGCGGTGAAGATCTCACACAATCTGTCGGCTGAAGTCGGCTATCGCTATCTCGTGACCGACAAGGCCCAGCTTACTCTGGGCGATGGCCGATTCCTGCGCCGCAAGGCCAAGGACCACAGCCTTCTCTTCGGCATCACCTGGCGTTTCGGCGGCAGCCGGAAAGCCAGAAGCGCAACTCCTGCCCCGCAGGCCGCACCGGCACCAGCTCCCGCGCCGGCCCCGGCAGCCGCAAACAGGCCGCCGATCGCCCGGGACGACCATTTCAGCGCGATTGCCGGTCAGGAGACCCGCCTTGATCCCCTGGCCAATGACCGGGATCCGGAGCACAGCGCCCTTACCTTCCTGGCCATTGATCCGCCTGCCCATGGCAGTCTGCGCCGGGCGGGGGGCGCGC
The DNA here is from genome assembly GCA_964471405.1 of uncultured Sphingomonadales bacterium. Taxonomy (GTDB): domain Bacteria; phylum Pseudomonadota; class Alphaproteobacteria; order Sphingomonadales; family Rhodothalassiaceae; genus J084. Next base: position 47,403 of record CAYYGH010000002.1, read on the forward strand.
TCTATTATACGCCGGAGCCCGATTTCCGGGGCGAAGACCGCTTTGCCTATCGTGTCGGCGACGGCCATGGGGGCGAAGCATCCGCGACGATCACGGTCGATGTCGTGGCGCCCGAGGTCGGTCCCTATCTCGTCTTCTTCGACTTCGACTCGGCTGCCATCAAACCCGAGGCGGAACCGATCCTCGATCGCGCCGCCAAAGACTATCGCCAGTATGGATTCGCGCGCATCCGGCTGGTCGGCCATGCGGACCGGGCCGGCCCCGACTGGTATAATGACCGCCTGTCCCTGCGGCGAGCGGAAGCCGTCAAGAAGGCTCTGGCAGCCCGCGGTGTGCCGGCGGATGCGATGGTGACCATCGGCAAGGGCGAGCGCGAACCCCTCGTGCCGACGGAAGACGGTGTGCGCGAGCCCCAGAACCGGCGGGTCGAGATCCTCATCGAGGATTGACCGCAGCTGCAGGTCCCGGGCAGCGCGCCCGAAAAGGCCGGCGGCGAGCTTTTCTGCCCCTTTGGGGCAGGGGACTCGGTTGGCGGCTCATTCGTCTGCCACCAGGGGCCCGGCAGAACCGGGACAGGTGGCCAGCGGAGGCTGCAGCCGGACCGGCATCATGTCGGTAAACAGATCGAGCGGCGCATCGGGAACCGCCCGGATCGCCCGGGCCAGGGCGGCCGAGCGGGCACAGAAATCGGGCTCCTCCAGAGCCTGCCGGGTGACACGATTGGCGATTTCGGTCACCAGTCGATCGACCGCCCCCGCCCCGCCCATGCGGGCGGCAGCGCGGCGGAAATGCTCGGCCGCCTGCCTGAGTTCCGCCCGGCGCGTCCGGACAATTTCGTTATAAAGCGCCACATGCCCATCGGCCCGGCGCCCCCGGCAGGAGAGAGCGGCCACCATCAACTGGGTCTGCAGGACGCGGACTCGCCAGCCGTGACTTTGTGCGGGATCAAGGCACAGGGGCGCCCGCGCCTGCTCATCCACGCCGGCCGCCCGGAGAGAGGAAGGCGAGCCACCCCACAGCAGCACGCCAGCGAGCAGGATCATCCCCCACAGGGCACCCGGCCGGCCGCAATGCCTGATCATTTCTCGTCCGATGCCGGTCATCATCTCGTCATCCTACGCCGGATGGTCCGATCCCGCCAAGCCCCTCTCCCGCGACGGCACATCCCTCCCGCGCCATGCCGATTTCACACCACCACGATGGCCGGCAGGATGTTAAGAAAGAATGGGTGAAAGCGACGGGTTTGTCCGGCCTTTTCGCAAAAGACGCTCCCATCGCATGCGGGACGGCCGCCCATTCTTCGGGCAGGCGGCCGCGGCCTATTCTTCCGGTCGCAGGATCGCGAGCCAGCGCCGGACGCGCCGCTGCTGGCGGGCATGATCCGCTCCCCAACCCATGGCGGTGCTGTAGATCGCAAGAGCCGTGCGCCCGTCCGGTTGCCCGGCCATCCGCACCACGACGACATCGGGCACGGCCTTGCCCGGTACCGTGACCCGAAAGCGCCATTGCCGACCATCGGGCGAGATATCAATGAGGGTCACCTCCGGCGACTGGTCGATGAAGGCGAACAGGCGCCGCCGCAACTCCTCGGTCGGCAGGTCCACGGGCTCGATGACCAGATCAATCGTCCCGGCCGCGCACAGCCCCGGCGTGCAGGCCAGCACGCCCCTCTTCTCCGCAGCCGGAAGATGGCGCAGATCCATCTCGGGCAGAGGCCTGCGCGGCAGCCAGGCGGCGAAACGCTCCGGCCCGGCGATCAGCAGGACGCCGCCAAGCAGCAGCACCGCCAGGCTGAGCAGGATCGCGATCCGCACAAGACTGCCAAGTCGATCCATTGATCATCCCTGCTGCCTGATGAGGGGCACTGCGATGCCCTCTCATCCGCCTAGGCGGGATGATGGCGGCCGTCAAGCGCCGCCGCTCAACCGGCACCGTCTAAGCCGCCAGCAGCATCTTGGCGAGAATGTTGCGCTGAATTTCGTTCGAGCCTCCATAGATCGTGGCCGCACGGGAGAACAGGAAATGCTGGATGAGGCCCGCCGTGCCCTCCGGGCCGATCGCAGGCAGATTGCGACGGTCCTCGCCATATCCTTCCGGATAGGCCAGCGCATAGCGGCCCAGAACATCCATCGCAAATTCCGAAAGAGCCTGCTGCAGCTCGGTGCCGCGGACCTTGAGGATCGACGGTTCAATGCCCCGCGCCTGGCCGCGCATCTGGAGATCAAGAAAGCGCAATTCCGTAAATTCCAGGGCCAGCACATCCGCTTCCAGCCGCGCCAGGCGCCGGCGCCAGACCGGATTGTCGATGAGCGGGCGTTCGCCCTCCTTCAGACTCTCCAGAAGACGCCGCAGGCGCCCCAGCATCCGCTTCTTCGAACCGATGTCCGCAATGGCCTGCCGTTCATGAGCAAGCAGGAATTTGGCAATGCTCCAGCCCCGCCCCTCCTGTCCGACGCGGTTTTCCACCGGCACCCGGACATCCGAAAAACTCACCTCATTGACATGGTGAAAACCGTCGATCGTGATGATCGGACTGACCGTGATCCCCGGTGTCTTCATGTCCACGAGCAGGAAGGTAATGCCCTCCTGCCGCTTTTCCTCCCGCGAGGTGCGAGCCAGAAGAAAGATCCAGTCCGCCCAGTGAGCCATCGTCGTCCACAGCTTGGTGCCGTTGATGACGTATTCGTCTCCCTCGCGGCGGGCGCTCGTCGCAAGCGCGGCGAGATCCGATCCGGCCCCGGGTTCCGAAAACCCCTGCGCCCACCAGATCTCCGAGCGCAGAATCCGGGGCAGATGATAGGCCTTCTGTTCGGCCGTCCCGAAGGTGTAGATGACGGGCCCGACCATGTTGAGCCCGAAGGGAATGGGGCGCGGCGCACCGGCCAGCCCCATCTCCACATGGAAGATGTACTGACGCGCCGCATCCCAGCCACAGCCGCCGTATTCCTTCGGCCAGTGGGGAGCAATCCACCCCTTCTCATAAAGGATGCGCTGCCAGCGGACGATATCCTCCTTCGCCAGTGGCACTCCCCGCTCGACCCGCTCGCGGATGTCCGCAGGCAGTGCCGTCGCGAAAAAGTCCCGCACCTCTTCACGAAAGGATTCCAGTTCAGGGCCGAAGGTCAGGTCCATCGCCCCGCTCCTCCTCACGCCACAGACCCGCGCGGCACTGCCAGGCGGCCACTGACAGGATCGGACTGCCCGCCATCCCGCGCAGATTGCGCGGCTGTTCCAAACGCGTTCTAAAGTGAGCCGGCCAGCTGCATCGCGAGCCCCATGTTGCCCTCGATCTTCAGCTTGCCCATCATGAAGGCCATCTGCGCGTTCTGCTTGCCCTCCATGATGTCCCGGAAATCGCTTTCGGAGACCTTGATGGTGCAGTCGGCCGGACCGTCGGTATTGTCCACCACCGCCGGCGTCTGGGTGCCGTCAATACGGATGACACCGGCATCCCCCAGGTCAAACTTCAGCACCCCTCCGATCGATGCGCCTCCCACGCGCGCTCGCACGGCCTCCGTCAGGTCCTCGATCCCCATGTCCTGTTCTCCTTCTTCCCTGGTCTGTTGCCCTCTCGTCTCGCCCCGGCCCTGCCGCGAGATCGGCAAGAAGTCATACCGGGCCGGGGACTGAGACTAGCAGCTTGGCCCATGAGAGCAAGCCCGCACGGCACCCCGAAAGGGACAGGCACAGCTCCCGGATTCGGGCCGGGATGACCGAACCGCATCCCGACCGGATCGCGATTCCGTGAATGGCTGCGGCGACTTGCATATCGTTAAGAAAACTGAAACGATGTCGGCCACCAAATTGGCAGCTTGCGACGGCGCACTGCGGTCTGCGCCTGTCATTTCGGCACAGGGAAAGGGCGGCGCGTGGCTCCTTCGCCACAGGATGATTCAATTCGATTCAAGCCTCTCGAAATCCCGAAGGCCGAGGTGCGCGCCGCCGGCATCGGTCTCTTCGATGCGATCTTCGAGGAAAGTCTTGCTCCGATCTTTCTGCTTGATCTCGATCTCGGCACCCACACGCTTACGATCGGAGATTGCAATTCCGCCGCCCTGCGCATTCTCGGACTCCGACGCCAGGACAAGCGCAAGCTCATGGGCCGCAATGTCTTGACACTGTTTACCCGCGACGGGCTGGCGGATGCCCAGGGCCTGCGTCGGGCCCTCATCCGGCATCAGGCATTTACCGGTGAGGGGCAGCTGCAGGGCCCGGACGGTTCTCCCATTGCCTGCCGCCTCGTCTTCCGCCCCTTCGGGGGGCGCGGCACGCCGCTGCGGTATGTCGCAATCATGCATCCCTTAAGCACCAATCTCGAAGCCCAGATAGAGGCGCTGACCGCCGAGCTCCTGGCGGCCCGCACCGCCCGCGAGCGCATGCTGGCGCGGCTGAGCCACGATCTGCGCACGCCGCTCAACGGCATTCTCGGTCTGTCCGAAATTCTCCAGAATCCAGCCCTCGTGCAACTCGACGAAAAGACCCGCACGGCCTATGCGCGTGACATCCATTCGGCCGGCCGCGAGCTGCTGTTCCGGATCGAGGACATGCTCGCAGCAGCCGTGGCCGATGATCCGCAGCGCTACGCCCTCAAGGAGACGAAGATCCACCTCGAAGCGCTGGTGCGGCGGGTCGCGAAACGTTTCTTCGATGCGAAGGATGTCGGCCGGATCGTCTTCGCCGTGGAAGCCGGCATCGGCCCCGTGCTTGCGGATGAAGAGCTTGTCGAGAAGATGACGGAAGCCCTCTTTGACAACGCCCTTCGCGCCGCGCCGCCGGATACGCCGATCCGCTGCCGCATCGGGCGCACCGCAGAGGGCGGTGTCTATCTCGCCATCGAAGATCGCGGTGTGCCGCTGGAGTTGGCCGAGGTCGAACGTGCAATAGCCGCCCTCGAAGAGGAATCGGACGTCTACAGTGCCCCTTCCCGGCGGCTGACGGCCGGCCTGCCCATGGCCAAGGCCTATATCGAGCTCCACGGCGGGCGCATGGAGCTCGGCCCCCTTGCGCCCTCGCCGCGGGACGGGAAACCGGCGGGCGGCCATGTGACCCGGCTGATCTTCCCGCCCAATCGCTATCGCGGGCGATAGACGGACGCACACCCCGGCGGACCGCCGCTCCGCCGCCCATCCCTTGCAACAAAACGCAACGCCTCAGGAAAGCGCGGCGCGGCCGGCAAACTCGGCTGCCGTATCCAGCTCTTCCTCGATACGCAGAAGCTGGTTGTACTTGGCCACCCGTTCGCTGCGGCAGGGTGCTCCCGTCTTGATCTGACCGGCATTGGTTGCCACCGCAAGATCGGCGATGGTGACGTCTTCCGTCTCTCCGGAGCGATGGGAGATGACCGTCGCATAGCCGGAGCGGTGGGCAAGTTCGATGGTCTCCAGCGTTTCGCTCAATGTCCCGATCTGATTGAGCTTGATGAGGATCGCGTTCGCCACATTCTCCTCGATGCCGCGGGCAAGGCGCTCCGGATTGGTGACAAACAGATCGTCCCCCACCAGCTGGCAGCGTTCACCGAGCGCCGCCGTCAGCTGCCGCCAGCCGGCCCAGTCATCCTCCGCACAGCCGTCCTCGATCGAGACGATGGGGTAGGAGTCAACCAGCTCCTCGTAATAGCGCACCATCTCCTCGGCCGTCAGACTGCGTCCCTCCCCGGCCAGATGGTAGGCGCCGTCCCGATAGAATTCGCTAGCCGCCGCATCGAGCGCCAGCACGACATCTTCGCCCGGTGCATAGCCGGCCTTCTCAATCGCGGCGACAAGAAAATCCAGAGCCTCCCGACTGCTCTTCAGATCCGGGGCAAAGCCGCCCTCATCACCGATGGCGGTAGACAGCCCCTTCTCTTTCAGCGCGGCCTTGAGCGCATGATAGACTTCCGCCCCCATGCGCAGTGCATCGGCGAAAGTCGTCGCCGAGACCGGCATGATCATGAATTCCTGCAGATCCACCGCATTGTCCGCATGCGCACCGCCATTGAGCACATTCATCATCGGCGTCGGCAGCAGACGCGCCATCGGCCCGCCCAGATAGCGGTAGAGGGACACCCCCAGTGACCGGGCTGCCGCATGGGCGGTTGCCAGCGAGACGGCGAGAATCGCGTTCGCTCCCAGGCGTGACTTGTTGGGTGTGCCATCGAGGTCGATCAGCACCTGATCGATCTCGCGCTGGGCGAGGGCATCCAGTCCGGAAAGCGCGTCAAAGATTTCGCCATTGATGGCCTCGACCGCCGTCAGCACGCCCTTTCCGCCATAGCGTGCCCCGCCATCACGCCGTTCGACGGCCTCATGGGCGCCGGTGGACGCCCCGGAGGGGACGGCAGCCCGACCGACGCTGCCATCCTCCAGATGAACTTCCGCCTCCACGGTGGGATTGCCGCGACTGTCCAGAATCTCGCGGCCGATGACATCGAGAATGACGCTCATGGTCGTTTCTCTCCTGCATTTCTGTCCCGCGGCCGTGTCCGCCCGTCACCCTTCCTGAAGACTCGCGTCCTGGCGGCATCCGACCTGTCAGCCGGGGTCTTCCTAGTCCTCTGCCGAGGCAACCGCAAGGCTTGCGACCATCGCCGCCGCAAACGCCCCCAGCGTACCGCCAACCGGCGGGAGAGCCGACGCATGCGCGGCGAATCCGCGCTCAAAAGAGCAAGGCCGATCGGAATCATCCAGAAACCCAGAATCGGCAGAAAGCCCAGGATGCCGCCGATCAGAAAGAGCACGCCCAGAACCCGGCGCAGCAGCGGCGAGCGCGGCAGCCGCTCCATGATCCCGGAGCGCCGGATCATGCCGCGGGGACCGAGACCCGGGCTCACCATCCCCCCTTTGCCCGCCGTCGGCCGGGAAGAATCCTTCTCGTTCATGAACCCGTGGCCGCGGAAGCCTGTTCTTCGCGCGCCTTGAGGGCACGTTCTGAAATGGCAAAGAAGCTCAAGTTGTCGACATCGATCGGCCCGTAGGGGTAGTCGAGCTCCACGATCGCCGCTGAAACGCCCAGATTGCGCCCGACCCGGCGGATGAGACCGTCCAGAGTGACGGCCTTCAGCTTGTAAAGCAGGAAGGGCATGATCCCGCAGCTTTTGAGGATCCGCCAGTGGCGCTTGCCGAACTGGCCGCCCGAGCGGAACACCTCTACGGATCGCAAAGCCCGCTCATTGCGCAGGCCATAGAGATTGGTGGCCGACCAGCCGCCATCCCGCAGCCGATGGTAGGCCAGTCCGACATCCGGAAACTCCCGTTTGACCGTCTCCTCGCGGGTAAAGCCGATGGCCACGTCCTCCTGACCGGCCAGAAAGGCGGAAACGAAGTCACGCACCAGTTCGGGCGTCTGGAGAGCATTATCGCCGGTCAGCACCAGCAGCGGAAAGGGGTTCGCTATCCGGCGGACGGCTGCCAGAACCGAGTCGGCCAGATTGCCTTCGGACGGCACCCAGCAGATCCGGCCCGTCTCCAGCCAGGACTCAAGCCGGGGGGTCGCTCGCAGATGATCGGCCGTTTCGATCGAAATCCAGATCTCGCCCACAAGTCCGCTGTCGATGAGCGAGTCGATCACCCGCTCCAGCATCACCTTGCCTGCAATGGGAGCAAGACATTTGTGGGAAACTCCGGCCTGGCGCGCGACCGGATCATCCGCCCCCTTGCGGCTGGCCGCCAGCACGAGGGCCGTCACCTTGTCCGTCATGACCAGATCTTTCCTCCGGTTTTCCTCCTCGGCCCAGGGGCGACAACGCCTCGGACGGTTCCCGTCACTCCGCCAGCGCGCAGGCCAATGGTGCCATCAGCGTGCCGACATGGTCGAGCTCGCGAAACTCCTCAAGCGCCGCCCGCACCCATTTGATGCGATCCGGCGGGAGCACGCCCGTGACACATTCCTCGAATTTGCGCCAGTAGACCTCATCGGGAAACGGCTTCCATTTCGACCCCTCCGGCCACTCCCGCTCTTCGACGAGCTCGCGCCCGTCAGCGAGCCGCACCGTGACCCGCGTCGGCGTCTCGCCCTCAAGCCCCTCAACCGGCTCGCGCACCACCTTGGCCATCGCCGCGCGGACCGTCGGATCCTGCACCGCCTCATCCGTAAACTCGGGAATGCCGGCGCGGCGCCGCACCAGAAGGCTGGCGAGTGCATATTCGAGTGAGAACTTCGCCTCCAGACCTGTCGCCGGCTCGCGATACATCAGATTGTTGAGATGCACGGCCGGTGCCCGCACGATGATCCGCTCCACGTCATCCGCCGTAAAGCCATGCGCGTCCATGAGATACAGCAGGGCATCCATCGCCCTGTGCGCACTGCCACAATTCGGGAACCGCTTGACCCGGAATCCATGTTCGAGAATGAGCAGAGGTTCCCCTACCTTCTCCGTTTCAAACCGCATGGTCTGGCCATGATCGACATGGGTGAGACCGTCTCGCAAGGCCTCGAAATCCGGACCGACCATGAGCCGCTGCATGCCGTGAGGACCGTCAAGCACCCCAAGGCCGGCCGTCAGCCCCCCTTCGGCCAGACGGGCCGCAATGATCCCGGCCTTGGCGGCAAGACCGGCGTGAAGCGGCTTGGTCATCGTTCCGAACTGGGACATGAACCCCGCCGCCTGCGAGACGGCAATGGACAGAGCAAAGGCAGCACGCTCGGCATCGAGTCTGAGCAGCCGGGCGCATGCCGCCGCGGCCCCAATGGCACCGGTCGTCGCTGTCGCATGCCAGCCGCGATTGCGGTGGTGGGGGTTGATCCCCTGCCCCACCCGGCCCTGGATCTGCAGCCCGACGATATAGGCATCGAGCGCCTGCGCCCCGCCCAGTCCCAGCTCTTCCGCCAGTGACAGGATCGCCGGGGCCAGAACGGTGGTGGCATGCGCCTTGGGCGGGTCGAAATTGTCGTCATAATCGAGCGCATGGCCGGCCGTGCCATTCACCAGCGCGGCCCAGGGCGCAGCCAGCCTTGCCGGATGACCGACGGCGGTGGACGGCCCAAGCCCCCAGCGTGCCGCCGTGCGGCGCACGATGGCGGTGGCCGGCTCACGCGCGCCGGCGATGGTGACTGCAATCTGGTCGATGAATTCCCGATGCGCCGAGTGCCAGGCCTCCTCGGGCCAGACGGGCGGCACCAGCGCAATCCATTCCCCGAAGGCCTGAAGCGGATTGCGACCAGCGGCCGATGTCTGCGCCCTTTCCGCGGCGGACGCCACATCTCCACGTCCTGTCATGTCCTCGTTCATGATTGTTCCAAACTCCCACAGGCGCCGCTTCGGCGATCCCCGCCTCCTGGCGGCGATCCGCCGGGCTCATCTCTTGCCCGGTCGCTCATATAGACCCTCGCACAGGTCAGGAAAAGATGTCGCGGGGGCTTGCGGAGGCTGCCCCAATCCGGCCACAGTTTCGCCCCACATAGGAAAAGAAGTCGCCAACCGGCGAGGGATCGACCGCAGGACCATGACCGCCTTGTTCGCTTTGCCCGACCATGAGGTGATGCTCGGCCTTCTGCCGGACATCGCCGATCGGCGTGTGGACTTGTCCACGGCGCGCGCGCGGCTGCGGGCGGAGCCCGGACTTGTCCCGGCGGCCGTGGACCCGCGCGGGGAAGGCGCGGTCTACTGGGTGGACATCGGCGATCACCGCTTCCGCCACTGGCAGTATGTCTTCACCCTTGATCATCTGGCCCGCAGCGGCGGCATCCGGGCCTATTTTTCCTCACCCGTGGACATCTTGGATGATGACGAGCTGTTCAGCGATTCCGTACCGGTTGCGGGGCTGATCTTCCATGTCTCGCGCTGCGGATCGACGCTGGTGACCAAGGCGCTCGGGCGGCTGGACAGCCATGTCATGATCTCCCAGGGAGCGCCTCTCCAGCGGGGTTTCTGGGCTGCGGCAACCGGGCAGTGGACGCGCCCCCTGCCCCAGGATGCGGTGACAGGGCGCCGACTGCGCAACCTCGTGCGGGCGATGTGCCGGCGGCGGCATGAGGATGAACAGCGGGCGTTCGTGAAGTTCATCAGCTGGAACACGGTGTATGCCTCCTTCATCCGGGCGGCTCTGCCCGGCGTGCCCGCGCTGTTCCTCTATCGCGATCCGGTGGAGGTGATTGCCTCGGTACGTCGGAACACCACTGCCGTCCTGGAAGCGCGCGGCACGGGACTCGCCACGCTGTTGACGGGACGCCCGATCGACGAGATTGCGGCCATGGATGACGTGACCTATCTTGCCCATTGCTACCGCCGCTATTTCGAGGTGGCGGCCGAAGAGGCAGGTGACGGCTTCGTCCTGCTGAACTACCGTGATCTCGGGGCCGATCGTTTTCCCGAGATCGTCAGACGGGCTTTCGGCCTGCGGTTTGCGCCGGACGAACTCGCCCAGATGCAGGCGCAGTTTTCGGTGCATGCGAAGGATGACAGCGGCAAGCGCAGCTTCCGGGCGGACAGTGCGGCCAAGCAGGCAGCCTTGAATCCGGATGAAAAGGCCGTTATTCGCGAGGTTTGTGACTCCGCCATGAGGCGACTGGATGCCCATGCGGCCAATCTGTTCGCACCCAGGCAGGCGGCTTGAGGGACACGCGCAGGCAATCGGGAAGGACCGGGAGACGATGACGGTGCTGGCATTTCCGCGGCTGGTCTCGGTGATCATGCCGAACTACAATTACGGGCGCTTCATCGCTCAGGCGATTGACAGCGTCATCCAGCAGGACTACCGGCCGATCGAGCTGATCGTCGTTGATGACGGCAGCAGCGACGATTCCCTTGAACGCATCGCCGCCGCCCTTGAACGCCCGCATGAGCTTTCGCGCGCAGAGGTGATCTCGTTTCCGGAAAACCGCGGCAAGATCGCGGCGATGAACCGCGGGATCGAGCTGGCCTCCGGCGAATACAGCATCATTCTGGATGCGGACGACTTTCTTTCAAAATCCTATGTGAGCCGCTGTGTGGCCGAGCTGGAGCAGGCGCGCGAAGAGGATGAGACGATCGGTTTCGTCTATACGGACTGCAATCTCATCTCCGAACATGGGGACTATCTGGAACGGGGGCGGTCGACCGCCTTTGATCCCGCGCTGATCGAGCGGTTCAGCTTCATTCCCGAACCGGCGGTCGTGCTGACCGAGGCGCTCAAGTCCTGCTGGCCCTATGATGAATCGATCCGCCGCGGTACCAAGCATCACAAGTGGCGCCGGATCATCGAGGCCGGCTGGAACGGCCGGCATCTGCCCGAGCCTCTGTTCTACTACCGCATGCACGGGCAGAATCTTTCCGGTATCGGCACCCGCGTGCTGGGCGAGATCCGCGGCGGCCGACAGGGAGAACGCATCCTCTCCGGCTACTGGCCGACACAGGCGCGCTGATCCGCCGCTCCTGCCGTCTTCCTTTCAGCCCGGCCGGTCGCGATGATATCGGCGCACCGGAGAGCCGGCCTGCAGCTTCCCTCGCGTCATTCGCCGGTTCCTCCGGCGAGTGCATCCAATGGGCGAGGCAGGCCAAACGCCGCTTATTACCTCCTTGCCCACCGAACCCGCCGGATATGACATCCACAATGCCGGATGCTCTCTTCCCCTTCCGCTGGACCCGTCGGTCTTGGCCGGCGGATGACGTGGAGAGGGACCGGCGGGTGATGAGAGGGGATATGAATCACGGAGGAAAAGTTCGGCAGATGACGAGAGGGGAGAGGTCGGTGAGTGACGCCCCACCCGTGCTCCGACTACCATCGCCGCTCACTGGCTCATGATCACCGATCACCGGCCTCCCGTTCTCCCAGACGGGCGCACAGCATGCTGTAGGCGGCCTGGATCCGGACGAAGCGTTCGCGAACCTCGGGATCGTCGCTGCCCGCCACATCCGGATGATGCTGCTTGGCGAGCGCCCGGTAGCGCTGCTTGACTTCTTCGAGATCGGCCCCGGGCTCCAGTCCCAGTGTCCGGTACGCCGCCTTTTCGGCCGGCGTCCAGGAATCGGCGGCATAGGCATAGGTCGCGGACTGGCGGTATCCCCGGCGGGCCGCCTGCTCATCAGCCATGAAGGCCCGGATCGCCTCTTCGCTCATCCCGGCAAAGAAGTTCCAGCCGCGATTGTATTCCTCCACATGCCGCCGGCAGAAATACCAGCGCTCGCGGGAGAAGGGGGAACGGGGCGCCGGATACTCCCCCCGCTCGGTGCAGCCTTCCCGGTCACACAGGCGCACGCGCACCGGATCCCGCTCCTTGAGATAGCCGCCCCAGCGCGGAAAGCCGAAATCGCGTGGTCGCCTCGTCATCGCTGTCGATCGATCATTCAGCCCTCCGGACCGCCTCCTGCGGTCCGGAACATCACCGCGGTCCACGAGTCGGACCGGTCAGCCTCGGCCGGCCTCGTCATTCGTGGCTTCGGCTGCGGACGTTTCCGCCGCGGGAACAAACCGGGCAAGCTTGCGCTGGAGAGCATCAAGCCGGCGTTTGCGCTCCTGCTCATCCGGCAGGGCGGCGAGCTGCTGCACGAAGCCCTTGGAGCGCATGTAGCGTCTGGCCTCCTCGACGGCAAGCTGCTGCGCACGCCCTTCCGTCAACAGCCCCTGCTCGATAAGGGCGAAGATCCGCATCACCGCATCATAGGGCGGCATCCGGCTGGCGCGGAGCTTGTCGAAGATCTTCGCCTTCTCAAGCAGGATCACGCACAGAGCATCCAGCCGATCGGCCAGCTGATCGCGGGTGAACCGCGTCAGCGTGGAGGAGAGAACCCGCTGCTGAAAATCGGCGAGCCGCTTCATCGCCCGGGCCGGCGAGTCCTCATCCTTCAGCCAGAAGGCTTCGTCCGGCCCGGTGAGCTGAGGCAGCATGTAGTTGGCGAGCATGCGCTTGTTGTCGGCTCCCAGCACGAAGGGTTCGAGATCAAGCAGCGCCGCCAGCCGCTCGGCCGGTGTCTTGCAAGTCTCAAGATAGCGGGCAATCGTCTGGGAATTGAGGAAGCGGGCTGCGCGTTCCTCCAGCTGCTGAACCAGCCCGGCGCCCGCCCCTTCCATCTGAAGATTGCCCCCCAGCTCCTGCGCCACGCGGGCGATGGCTCGGAATTCCTCGATCAGCGAGCCCTGAGTCCAGCGCCGCTGCTGGCCGATGGCCTCCACCAGCTGGCGCTCAAGAACGCGACGGCTCTGCCGCAGCAGCCGCGCCTCCATGAAGCGGGCCAGACGGGCGGCCAGTCCGGTAGGGGCGCGCCCATGCCCCGGCCCCGATCCCAGCAGCGTCGCGATCGCAAATATGCGCTCGACAGCGGCACGCGTGCCGAGCACCTCGTCAAGCACGCCCCGCAAGGCCAGAATCTCGGCAATGTAGTGATCGATGATGCGGCTGGCCCAGGCAGGGTGGTTCTCACGCATGAGCCCCAGCAGCCGCCGCAGCTTCTCCACGCCGGTGCGGCAACGCGCCAGATCCTGTGCGATCGCCCCACAGAGCAGGAAGCCGCGCTCCTTCTCCCCCTCAAGGCCGGCAAGCAGAGAAGCGAACCGCTCTTCGTCGATCACCGGGAAGCCGGCTTCACTGAGTGCCTTGAGCGCGGCGGCGGCCTCATCAATCAGGCTGTAGAGCTTCTTTACCCGCTCGCCGACAGCCTCTCCCGTCATCTTCACCTGGGCCACGGCCGCGCGCTGGACCGCGCCCTGCAAGGTGGTCCCGGCCTGTGAAAGACGCAGATAGTTGTCATAGCCGTAAAGGATCTCAAGCGGGGTCAGCTGCCAGTCATCAAGACTGTCGCGCAACAGTTCGCCGATCTGCTGGCGCCCGTCGGTGCTGTAGAGGTCCGATACCTTTTCGCAGCCGGCCGTCGGCTTGATGACATCGAATTTGGATGTGCGGATCTTGCGGCCCTTGTAGAGCACCTCGAAGGAGTGAAACTGACCGTCCTTCGGGTTGAAACGTTCCCGCAGCACCCGCACGGCCGTAAAGGTGGTCGTGCGGAATGCCTTTTCGGCCGCGCGCACGGCCGCATTCTGGTCATCGAAGATCTCGATGACCGTCCAGCTATTGCCGCGAAGTCCCTGCAGCTCGAAATGGACGTTGCGGCCCATGCCGATAGACCCACATGATGTCCGCCCTCAAGAAGGCGGATGATCTGCACAATTCACCTAAAATCCCACGTAATCCGGGCCACGGTAGCGATGCAAGGTTTAACATTGTCTTGCATGGAAACCATGTCCCCCCAATACATTGGCAAATAATGCCTTTCAGGACTCCCTCGGGTATGGATTGCGGCCCGGCATCCGGCATTGCTAGAGCAGCGCGCAATCGGCCGATCCGCCGAAGCCGCGAACGGCATGCGACAAGACCTGAGGAACGGAAACGGGATACGGGGGAATATATGGCCATGCCCGCAAGAAGGAAGACGCCCTTCCAGACACGCCACAGCACGGGACGCCACCATGCTTCCATGCCGGGGGGATGGCGAAAGGGTGTCTTCCTTTTCTTCGGCGTGACGATCGCACTCGCCACCCCGACAGGAGAACCGCAGGCGGCGGCTCGAGCTGGGGATGGAAACACGCGCGGCACCACCGGGATCACACCGCTTGTCACCCTGCTTGCCCGGGCTCAGGATCCCGCCGCCTGGCAGGCCTTCACGCGCCTCCTCCAGATGCTGCCGGCAGCGCAGAGAGCCTCTGTCCTGCAGCAGCTCTGCCAGCAGGCGGAAAAGGCCGCAACCCTCCCCCTGCGCGCGTCGGGGCTGTGCCCGGATCCCGCATCGGGAGCGGATGTGCTGGCAGCCGATGGTGCCTCCTCTGCCGCCGCGGCCCAGGAGGAAGGGAAGGCCGCAGCCAGGGCGATTACCGGTGCACTCGATCTGGGGGCCTCTCTGTCCTCCGGTGATACCCGGGAACGGGCCCTGTCCGCCCGCATCGAGGCCCGGCAGGGTCTGGGCGAACACTGGCGCCATGAACTGGCGGTGGATGGGGACTGGGCCCGCCGCAGCGGTGCGACCAGCCAGCAGCGGCTCACGGGAGAACACCGGCTGTTCTATGCCTTCAGCAAACGCGCCACGGTCTTCCAGTTCCTGCGCGGAGAATATGATCGCTTTGCCGGCTTCGACTACCGGATCACGGAGAGTATCGGCGTGGGCTATGATGTCGTAAGCACCCCCCGTCTTACCTGGCATCTGGAAGGCGGTCCCGGCGTGCGCTTCATTGCGCTTGCCGACAGTCCGGCCATGGAACAGGAGCCGATCGCGCGGCTGTCAAGTGAACTCACATGGCGCCTGCAACCGGACTGGACGCTCGAAAATCGATCCAGCGCCTTTCTTGGTGGCGAGGGCAATACGCTTGAGAACAGAATTTCGCTGGAGGCGCGGATCAACAGCGCCCTGTTCGGTCGCGTGTCCCTTCATCTGCGCTACGACACGAAGGACCTCGCAGGCATCAGCAAGCTGGACACCCTGACCAGGTTTTCCATCGGCTACCGGTTCTAGAGCCCTGCCTGCGGGCTCGGACCGCCACCGGCCCGATTACGCTCGTCCCTTACCATTCGTCTTGAAGCCGGGCGGCAAGGCGCTCTCGTGTCGGCGCATCCAGATCTGCAAGAGCGGCCGCCAGCTGGCGCGTATTCCGGCGCAGAGCGTGCAGCTGGTCGAGGAGATCGAGAATGATCTCCACCCCCGCCTCGTTGACTCCCATATCCTCGATCAGCTCGCGGATGAGAGAGATGCGGGCGACGTCGATATCCGCAAACAGCGGTGCCCCGCCCGGCTCGCGCATGGCGGGCACGACAAGTCCCATGCGGCACCACCGCCGCAATCTGCGGCGCGTGAGGCCGGAAACCAGGCCCAGAACCTCCATTTCCGAATAGACCCGCATCATGCCACCTCCCTCATCTTCGCGCGCGGATCATAAGCATGCTTGCTGCGCCATTCCTTCATGAAGGACTTCAGCTCCGGATCGATATGCTCGGGCAGCACGATCTTGAGCCGCACCAGCTGATCGCCGGTCCCGGCCCGCGTGCGAATCCCCTTGCCCTTCAGCCGCAGCGTCTTGCCCGAGGAACTGCCGGGCGGCACCGTCACCTTCACCCGGCCGTCCAATGTCGGCACCTCGACCTTGCCTCCAAGCACCGCCTCATCGATGGTAATCGGCAGATCCAGCAGAATGTCGCGCCCTTCCCGCCGGAAGAAGGGGTGTGGGGTTACCGTGATTTCAATCAACGCATCCCCGGGCGGACCACCTTCGATGCCCGGCTCTCCCTTGCCTTTCAGACGCAGCACTTGGCCGGTCTCCACGCCGGCGGGGATGGTAAGATCGATGCTCGATCCATCTGCCAGCGTCAGACGCCGGCTACCGCCGCGGGCGGCCGTCACGAAGTCCACCGGCATGCGGTAGCGCACATCGGCTCCGCGGCGGGCCATGCGCATGCGGGCACCACCCCCTCGCCTCCTGGCCGAGAAGAAATCGCCGAAGAGATCCTCGATGTCGAAGATGTCTTCAAATCCCGCCTGACCGGCATAGCGGTCACCGCCGGGACCGCTGGCGAAATCCCGATAGCGGAAGGTCGGGCGTTCCTGCCCCTGTTCATCGATCTCGCCACGATCGTATTTGGCCCGCTTTTCCGGATCCTTGAGAATTTCGTAGGCGCGCGAGACGTCCTTGAACGCCTCCTCGGCCGCCTTGTCGCCAGGGCGCAGATCGGGATGCAGCTTCTTGGCTTTCTCGCGATAGGCCTTTGCGATCTCCTCCTGGCTTGCCGTCTTCGGAACACCCAGGATCTCGTACAGGGATTTTGCCATTGTTTCCTCAGACCCTTCCGTTCCTGCCACAACCGGCTCTTGGACCGTCCGTTCCCTTCTGCCGCCTGCGGCTTTTCGCAGCTGTCCTCCTACCCTCCTGCCCAGGCGGCATGACACCTGCGTGCCCCGTGCCCTCCCTGCTAATAACGCCGAGAACACAAAATGTTTCCGCATCCTCGCAGCCAGCGAAGCGAGCGGGCAAGGCGGTCCGGGAACAATTCCTCTGCCCATGCATTTATCTGACGACAAGGCGGATGGGCATGCCGGCCACACGGCGCCGCGCCCAGCCGTAGCAGCAGCAAACAGCACAGGAGACAGGAATCATGTGGGAGCAGTGGTTGCTGCGGGATTCTCCTCTCCAGGAGGTTGAACGCCTGCGGCATCTCTTCGAAAACTGGCTGAGCGGCCTTGAGCAGGTCACCGGTGTGGGAGCGGCCGAGTTTCCGCCGGTTCAGATCTGGGGTGATGAACATGGGCTCATCCTGATCGCCGAGCTGCCGGGCGTGCTGCCGGCCGATCTCGACGTGACGGTGCATCAGAACACCCTCACCATCCGGGGCACCCGGAAGGCTCCTGAAGAGGAAGTCACACGCTGGTTGAGACGCGAACGGGCTTATGGCGATTTCCAGCGCACGATCGCACTGCCATTCCCCGTAGACGGCAGCAAGGTCAAGGCAAGCTTCGAGAATGGCGTGCTGACACTGGAAATGCCGCGCCCTGAATCCGATCGTCCGCGGCGGATTGCCATCGCGAGCTGATCGGCTCCGTGGCAGGAAAGGGAGTACAAGGACAATGACCGAGAAGAAGGAAATCAAGGTCCGGGTCGCGGATCAGGAGCAGCCTCCCGCCGGTGAGCGGATGGAAAGCCGGCCCGTCGTGGCCCCGCGCACGGACATCTATGAGACGGCCGACGGCATCGTCTTCCTGATCGAGCTGCCCGGCGTGCGGCCGGAAGATGCGGATGTCACGGTGGAAAAGAACGTGCTGAGCGTGCGGGCCCGGCGTCCCTTTGCCGCGCCTAAGGGCCTCAACCGGCTCTATGCGGAATGGCGGCCGCGGGACTTTGAACGCCGTTTCACGCTTGGCCCCGATCTTGATACCGAGAATGTGGAGGCGAAGCTGCAGCACGGCGTTCTGCGACTCGCCCTGAAAAGGCGCGGTCCCGAACCGGAGCGCAAGATCAAGATCGAGGCGGCCTGAGACCGGCCCGATCGCCGAAGATTGATGGAAGGTGCCATCATCCGTGCGGGTGGTGGCACTTTCCGTCTTCCTGCCCTGTTCCACTAGATACGCAGGCGCCCGGCCTTCCGGACCCCACGAAAGATATCTCCCGCACCTGCCCACCAACAACCGGCAGACATCCCCGTCAGCCGGCCCGCACCCTCCTTCCGAAGACCGATGACTGATGACCGAGGACTGATGATCACCGGTCACTGATGCCCGTCGCCCAGCCTGTCGAGAAAGAAGGCGAGCGCCGTGCGCCAGAGGTGGATGCGGGTCGCCCTGCCCCGGATGCCGTGGCGCTTGCCCGGATAGGTCATGAGCGCGAAGGGAACGCTCCTGTCCTGCAGCGCCTTCATCAGCCTGACCGAATGATTGAAGAAGACGTTGTCGTCGGCCATGCCGTGCACCAGCAGCAGGCGGTTCGGACGGAACCCGTCGATGGCGGCGAATACGCCGGAGGTCTCGTAGGCGTCCGTCTCGCCGGGCCGGCCGAGATAGCGTTCGGTGTAATGGGTGTCGTAGAGCCGCCAGTCGGTGACGGGGGCCACCGCCATCCCGGCCGTGAAGGTCTCCGGTGCCTTGGCCAGCAGCTCGAGCGTCATGTAGCCGCCATAGGACCAGCCCCACACCCCGATGCGCGCGGGATCGATCCAGGGCTGGGCCTTCAGGAAGGCGACACCGGCCAGCTGGTCGGCCACCTCCGCATCCCCCATGTGGCGGTAGAGCACGCTCTCGAAGGCCTTGCCGCGATGGGCGGCACCGCGGTTGTCAAGCTTGAGGATGACAAATCCATGTCGCGCCAGAATTTCGTCGAACCCGATCGACCAGGCGTTCAGGACCCGCTGGGCATGCGGTCCGCCATAGACCGAGACGATGGCGGGATACCGCCTGCCCGGGTCGAAGCCCGGCGGCAGGCGCAGCTCGTAGTGCAGCGTGGTGGTGCCGTCGGCGGCGGTAATGGTCCCGAAGCGGCGGATTGAAGCCCCGGCAAGATAGGGGTGGTAGGGATGGCTCTCATCCAGCCGGTTTTCGACGAGCGCGGTAACCAGGCGGCCATCCCGGATGCGCCTGAGGTCGACCCGTGGCGGCTGGTCCACCGACGACCAGAAGTCGAGAAAATATTTGCGGTCGGGCGAGAGCACGGTGCGATGGGTGCCGGCCTCCCGGGTGAGCCGACGGATCGGCCCGCCGGCAAGCGGCACGGCATAAAGATGGCGCTCCAGCACCGTGTCACGGTAGCCTTCGAAGAACACGAGACCGCGCCGGGCATCCACACCCCTTACCCCGTCGGTGACCCAGGCGCCGTCAGTCAGCTGGCGTCGCAGCCGGCCGCGGGCATCAAAGAGATAGAGATGCCGGAATCCATTCCGTTCCGATGACCAGAGGATCCGCCGCCCCTTCTTCAGGAACACGAGGTCGTCGTGGAGATTGATCCAGAAGGGATCGGTTTCCACCAGCACGGTCTCGGGCACTGCATCGGGGCGCGTCACATCCACCCGCCGCAGATCGAGCCGCTTCTGGTCGCGCGATTCCACCTGAAAGCTGAGGGCGCGCCCACCGGGCAGCCAGTTGACACGGGTGAGATAGATGTCCGGGTCGTCACCCAGCGGAATCTCGCGCCGCGTGCCGGCTTCGAGGTCGTGCACGAAGAGCTGGATGCGCACGTTCGGCCCGCCGGCGAAGGGATAGCGCTGGGGCACCGTGGTCACCGAGCCGTCGGCGGCCACCTCGAAGCGCTGGACCAGCGGGACGGGACTTTCGTCCACACGGGTGTAGGCGATGCGCCGCGAATCCGGTGACCACCAGTAGCCGGTGTGGCGGTCCATTTCCTCGTCGGCCACGAACTCGGCCATGCCGTTCATGATCGGCCCGCCGCCGTCGGTGGTGACGGCGGTCTCGCTACCATCAGCAAGGTCGATGACGAAGAGGTTGCGCTCGCGCACGAAAGCGACATGGCGGCCGTCCGGCGAGAATTTCGGGTCGGTCTCGAAGGCTTCGGTCTTCGTCAGCCGGCGGACCTTCCTGCTGGCCAGCTCGTAGAGATAGAGATCGCCGTTCAGCGGAAACAGCAGCGCCGAGCCGTCCGGCGCCCACTGGTATTCGACGATGCCGGAGGCGGCGATGCGCCGGCGCTCGCGCCGGGCCTTCTCGACCTCCGAGAGCTGCTCGGATGCGCCGCCCAGCAGCGCCCGGGAATCGACGAGCAGGCGGTGTGTGCCCTTGGCGATGTCATAGATCCACAGGTCCTGGACGCGAAAGTCCTCAGCCTTGCCCTTGAGATAGCTCACGAACTTCCCGTCCGGCGAAAAGCGCACCCCGGCAAGCGAGGGGCCGTTGAGCGAGGGGCTGGATTCCAGCCGCTCGACGGTCAGCTCTTCGCCCGACCCGGCCGCATCGGTCGTGCGCGGCAGGCCCACGAAAGCCGCCAGCAGAAGCAGGATCACCCACGCGAATGGCCGTGACCTCCGATTCTTCATGTGCATGTCCTCACCCTCCCCTTATCCGTCTGCCCGCAATCGGCATGACCTGCCACGTCAGCCGTCGCGCGCTTTTTCTCCGGGACTGCCGAGTCGCTGTTCGACCAGTTCGCGTGCGGCCCGGCGTGGCAGCAGCCGACCCGCCAGCACCGCCTGTTCGAGCCGTGCGCGCTCGGCTGCGAGATCGGGATCGCGGTCCCACAGCTCGGCCAGAGATTCCGCGATCGCCTCCTTCAGCCAGCGTCGCCGCTGGGCGCGGCGGCGGGCCTCGCCCTCCCCGCTTTCATCGAGCCAGGCGCGGTGGCGATCGAGCGCCGCGATCACATCATCCAGCCCCGCACCGGTCAGTGCCGAGACGGTCAGCACCGGCGGCATCCAGCCATCTCTGCTCCCGGCACGCAGGATGCGCAGGGCAGCCCGGATGTCGCGGGCGGCCGTCTTCGCCGCCTCGGGATGGCGGTCGGCCTTGTTGATGACGAAGATGTCGGCCCGCTCCATGATGCCCTTCTTGATGCCCTGCAGCTCGTCGCCGGCGCTCGGCAGCAGCAGAAGCAGGAAGCTGTCGACGAGATCGGCGACCTCGGTTTCCGACTGGCCGGTGCCGACGGTCTCGACGATGATGCGGTCGAAGCCGGCCGCCTCGCCCAGCAGGATCACGTCGCGGGTCGCCGCCGCCACGCCGCCGAGCCGCCCGGCGGACGCCGTCGGCCGCACGAAGGCCCCGTCCGCGGCAGCAAGCCGCGTCATGCGGGTCTTGTCGCCCAGGATCGCGCCGCCGGAAAGCTCGGAAGACGGGTCGATCGCCAACACCATCACCCGGTGGCCGGCATCGAGCAGTTTCAGACCCAGCGCCTCGATCAGTGTGGACTTGCCGACGCCCGGCACGCCGGAGATCCCGATGCGGTGGGCGGTTCCGGTATGCGGCAGCAGGGACTCGAGCAGGGCTTCCGCGGCACGCCTATGGGCCGGATGGCGGCTTTCGACCAGCGTGATGGCACGCGCGAGCATGATCCGGTCACCCGCGAGCACCCCGGTGCGCAGCTCCTCCAGCGGCGGAAAGCCCGGCGGGGCCTCCGCAAAGGCGGCCTTCTGTGTGCTCATGAAGCCGCCTTCCGCGCCTGCGTGGCCGCATCACCCGGCCGGCTGCGGGCTTCGAGAATGTCGAGAAGCGCGGCAGCAGCTTTCGGAATCGGCGTGCCCGGCAGGAAGACGGCGGCGGCTCCCGACTCCTTGAGTGCGGGCACGTCCTGGGGCGGGATGACGCCGCCGACCACGATCAGGATATCCGGCCGGCCGAGGCGCGCGAGCGCGTCTTTCAACGCCGGCACAAGTGCGAGATGGCCGCCGGCCAGCGTGGATACCCCGATGATGTGGACGTCGTTTTCCACCGCCTGGCGCGCGACCTCCTCCGGCGTCTGGAACAGCGGGCCGACATCGACGTCGAACCCGAGATCCGCGAACGCCGAGGCGATGACCTTCTGGCCGCGGTCATGGCCGTCCTGGCCGAGCTTGGCGACGAGAATCCGCGGCCGCCGCCCATGGGCGTCAAGAAAGGCGGCCGTGCGCTGCCTCAGCTCCTCGATCATCTGCGCATCCCTTACCGCACCGGCATAGACGCCGCCGATGGTGCGCGGCTCGGCGGCATAGCGGCCGAAGACCTTCTCCAGCGCCCCCGAGATCTCGCCGACGGTGGCCTTGGCGCGCGCCGCCTCGACCGCCAGCGCCAGAAGATTGCCCTCGCCGGTTTCCGCAGCCTTCGTCAAGGCCGCAAGCGCCGCACGCACCGCCTCCTCGTCGCGCTCGGCCCGGAGCCGCTTCAGCTTCTCGATCTGCTCGGCGCGCACGGCGCGGTTGTCGATTTTGAGCACCTCGACCGGCGGCTCGTCGTCCGGCACGAACTTGTTGACGCCGATGATGACCTGCTCGCCCGAATCGATGCGCGCCTGGGTGCGCGCTGCCGCCTCCTCGATGCGCATCTTGGGAAGGCCTGCAACAATCGCCTTCGTCATGCCGCCGGCCGCCTCCACCTCCTCGATATGGGCGAGCGCGCGTGCGGCCAGATCATGCGTGAGGCGTTCCAGGGCATAGGATCCGCCCATCGGATCCACCGTCCGGCAGATGCCGGACTCCTGCTGCAGCAGGATCTGGGTGTTGCGGGCGATACGGGCGGAAAAGTCGGTGGGCAGCGCCAGCGCCTCGTCGAAGCTGTTGGTGTGGAGTGACTGGGTGCCGCCGAGTGCAGCCGCCAGCGCCTCGATCATCGTGCGCGTGACATTGTTGTAGACGTCCTGGGCGGTAAGTGACCAGCCGGAGGTCTGGCAATGGGTGCGCAGCATCAGCGAGCGGGGGTTCCGGGGCGCGAACTGCCGCATGAGCTTCGCCCACAGCGCCCGCGCGGCCCTGAGTTTCGCCACCTCCTCCCAGAAGTTCATGCCGATGGCGAAGAAGAAGGACAGTCGCGGCGCGAAGTCGTCCACCTCAAGGCCCGCTTTCAGCCCCGTGCGGACGTATTCGAGGCCGTCGGCGAGCGTGTAGGCGAGCTCCAGATCCACCGTCGCGCCCGCCTCCTGCATGTGGTAGCCGGAGATCGAGATCGAGTTGAATTTCGGCATGTGCTGCGCCGTGTAGGCGAAGATGTCGGCGACGATCCGCATCGAGGGCTCGGGCGGGTAGATGTAGGTGTTGCGGACCATGAATTCTTTCAGGATGTCGTTCTGGATGGTCCCGGAAAGCTGCTCCGGCTTCACGCCCTGCTCTTCGGCCGCGACGATGTAGAGCGCCATGATCGGCAGCACCGCACCGTTCATGGTCATGGATACCGACATCTGGTCGAGCGGAATGCCGGCGAACAGCTCGCGCATGTCGAGGATGGAGTCGATCGCGACCCCCGCCATGCCGACATCGGCGGCCACCCGCGGATCGTCGCTGTCGTAGCCGCGGTGGGTCGGCAGGTCGAAGGCGATCGACAGCCCCTTCTGGCCGGCCGCGAGATTGCGGCGGTAGAAGGCGTTGGACTCGCGGGCCGTGGAGAATCCCGCATACTGGCGGATGGTCCACGGCCGGGTCACATACATGGTGGGATAGGGCCCGCGCAGATAGGGCGGAAAGCCCGGCAGCGCATCGAGAAAGTCGAGGCCCGCACGCTCGGCGTCCGCATAAAGCGGCTTGAGCGCAAGCCCGGCCGCCGTCCTGCGCGCCGCGGCCGCGGGCGGCATGCCGGCCTCGGCGGCGAAGGCCTTCTCCCAGGCCGCGCGGTCGCCCTCCTTGCGCCAGTCGAGCGCGATCTTGGTGAAGTCGGGAAGCCGTGACATCGTCACTCCTTTCCGCCCCCGCTGCGCGGCGAGGCGATCCCGAGTGCTTCGAGCGCCGCATCGTATTCCACCAGCATGTCCGAGCCGAGACCGATGAAGCGATCGACACCGGCCTTGCGCCAGGCCTCGGCCTGTTCCGCTTCCGGCCGGCCCGCCAGCCAGACGAGCGCGGCGCCGGCCGCCTTCAATGCCTCTGCGAAGGCTGCCGCTTCGGTCGCATAGTCCTCGTCATGGCCGCAGATAACGGCCAGCCGCGCGCCGCTTGCGCGGAACGCCTCGGCCATGGTCCCGGCATCGGTGAACCCGTCGTTCGTGACCGGTCGGATGCCGCCGGCCGCAAAGGCGTTGGCCGCGAATGTCGCGCGCGCATTGTGCCGGGCGATGGGGCCGATATTGGCCAGAAAGATCGCAAGCCGCTCGCCCTCATCGGCCAGCAACCGGTCCGAAAGCGCCCGATAAGCCTCGAAATCGGCCGCCAGCCGCCGGGGGCGGAACTCCCAGCGCGCAGCCGGTGCCGGATCGCTAAGCCCGACTTGCTTGCGAAGCGCGGCACGCGTCGGCCCCGCCGGCGGCTGCGGCAGCCGCTCGTCCAGATTCGGGTATTCGGAGACCCCGGTGATCGGCCGGCGGCGGGTCGCGATCTCCTTGCGCCGGCGCGCGGCAGTCTTGGCGATCATCTCGGCGATATGGCCGGAGGCCAGCGCCGCAGCGAGTCCGCCGAGCTCCTCGATTTCCTGGAACAGCGTCCAGGCGCGTGTGCCGAGCGCACGGCTGAGCGCTTCCACTGCATGGCTGCCGCCAGCTGCGTCCATCACCTGCCGCAGCGCCGATTCCTCGGTCATGATGAGCGGAATGTTGCGGGCGATGCGCCGGGCATGGGCGTCGGCAAATCCCAGGGCGTCGGTATAGGGGCGCACGCTCACTGCCACAGCTCCTGCGATCAGCGCCGCCTGGGTGGCGAGCGTCGCGCGCAGGATGTTGGTCCAGGGATCCCGGCGGGTAAACATGCGCGGCGCGGTCTCGGCGGTAAGCTGGCGCGTGCCCGCAGGCAGATCCGCGGCCTCGGCGATCCGCCGCATGATCGCCCGCGCGGCGCGCAGCTTTGCCATGGTCAGCAGCACATCCGCATCGGCCATGAGATGAATGTCGATGCCCGCGGCAAGCTGCGCCGGCGTGATCCCGGCCGCCTCGCCCCGGCGCAGCACTTCCACAAGCGAAGCGGCAAGGATGGCCAGCTCCTCGGCCTCGCTCGCCCCCGCATCATGCCACACGCGCCCCGACAGGCGCAGGACGGTCAGATCGCTGCGGGCAACAAGAGCGCGCTCCTGCAGCCAGGCGAGCGTCTCATCCAGCGCCGCCCTGCCGTCCGCACCTGTGCGCGCGGCCCATGCCAGCGGATCGAAGCCGAGATTCGTCCCGGCAGCCGGCTGCTGGCGGCGCCGCTCGAACAAGGCGAGCAGGGCCTCGGCCGCCGGACGCTGGCGCAATCCGGCCTCCAGCACGACGGGCGCCCAGTCGAGCCGGACATCGGCCAGCAGCGCATCCAGCGCGTCCACCGCCGCTTGCCGATCGGCGTCGAGCGGCAGCACGATACCCTCCGCGCCCTCGTCCTCGGGGCGGCCGTCATCCAGCACAAGGACCAGGCCATCGGCGCCGCCTTCCAGATCCTGAAGCGCCTCGGCCGCCGCCGTCTGCGCATCCGGCGTGCTCAGCCGCGGCAGGTTGCGGCATGCGCGCTCATCCGCCCGCTGGCCGCGCAGCTCGGGAGCGAAACCCGGAAAACCGGCGAAATCCGGGGCATCCGGCAGGTCCGCGCGGGTGTAAAGAGGCGCAATCGGAATGTCGTCATCCGTGCGCGCGACAAGGCGCTCCAGCGGCCGCCGCGCCGCCTTTTCAGCCGCCTCGCGCCATTCCGCCAGCTCGGGTGCTGGGAAGCCTTCCATCAGGGAGATATCGCGCGGCTCATCCATACCTTCCTGTCTCCGCAGCTTTGCCGGCATCACACCAGCAGCCACCTCTTTCGCGCTGCAACAAGACAGGATTAGCCCCCCTTTGCCACCAGGCGCAAGATCTGGGGCATCGCTCACCGAAAGCCCTTGCGGGCAGGATCAGAAGAAAAGGGGGAGGGCACAGGCTGCCGCTTCATCCTCCCACCGGGTGGTGAAAGCGGCCCGCGGCTCCTGGTCCACGGCATTGCCCGCTTCAGCCCATCCCTCTCCCTACAGGCGGCACATGATGCGACAAGCGGCCCGAACTCGCAGCCGATCAGTCATCATCGGGACAATCCTCGTCCGCCTCGCCGCCATAGGCGACTTCGTCGTAATCATCAGCGTAATCACCGTCATAATCATCGGCGTAGTCATAGCCGTCATCATAGCCGTCGTCATCGCCCGCATAGCCGAGATAGGCCAGCACGGCCACGCTGTGCGGACAGTATTCATGTGGATAGCTGCCATAAAGCCGGTAGTGGGCAACCCAGAACCGCCACCGCAACCAGGGCGGCACGTCATGGATCCACACCGGCCAATGGCCGTAATAGGCGAAGATCGCATGGGGCCAGGGATCATACCATCCATAGACCGGATGAAAGATGGGGAAGTAGGAATAGGCCAGGATCGCATGGTGGTGATGGTAATGGTAATGGCGGTGGCCGTGGACGAGGCGGTGATGGTGATGCCGGTGATGGCGGGCATGGCGATGCGCCTTGTGGCGGGCCCGTGCGTGTTTGCGGGCATGGTGGCGGGCTCGATGAGCGGCACGGCGGTCATGAACCCGCTCCGGCGCAGGAGCCAGGTGTCGCAGCTGATGGACGGGTGCCGGACGGCCGGTGCGGCGTTCCCACATCGTCAGCCGTCGGCCGGGCTGGCGGAAGGGATGAAGATCGGGCTTGAGCCGCAGATCCTCCCGTGCTCGCACCCGGCCGGGAAGGCCGTGAACCGCCGGCGCCGCATCGGGAGCCCCGCGCGCCACAGCGGGAGAGAGGGGGGCAACCGCCCCGGCACGGTCTTTCCCCGCTCCAGGAAGAGGCCGCTTGCGCGCTCGATCGGGCCGAATGGTCTGCCGATGGCTGGCTGGGAGCGGCCGGGCGGCAGACAACGGCCGGTGCGGAATCGACCGCACGATCGGGCGGACGGTGCGGCTGCTCACCTCATGACCCGCGCGTCGGGTATGGCGATGAGAGGCGGAACGCATGTGGCGGGTACGAAGTCCTGCACGCACCTCAGACGGCACGCGCAGATCGGGTTCCGGACGGGACGGCAGCCCCCGACGCGCTTTCAGGGGTTTTGAAGACGCCAGCGAAGACGAGGGCGGATGAGCGCGCGCATGCGCGGGCACCGCCCGCAGCTTGGGTCGCGGGACCGCCCTTGTCTGAAGGGGTTGCTGGAGCTTCTTTTTCGGCCTGGAGATCCTGATGTCGGCCGGCGCGATCCCATGCGGCCGGCTCCCGCGCGCCATTGTGCGCACGGGCCTGATCTTGAGAGCTTTGGCCTTGCGGGGCCTGGTCCTGTAAACCTTGCTCTTGACGGCCTTGACCTTGTGGGGCTTGCCGTGATGGCCACCCCCGGCCAGAGCCGGCTGAATCAGCAGTCCCCCTGCCCCACTCAGGACCAGAAAAGCGGCCAGCAGTACGAGGGCCCCTCGGCTGCCGATCGGGAACAGGCGCATTCCGATCATCTCTCCCACCCTTTCCCTGACGGATCTGCCAGCCTGCGCCTTATAGCGGGGCAGCCGTGAACCCTCGCTGAACGGCAGATGCCGGCACCCGGGATGCCCGCGGCGCCGGTTGGCGGATCGAGCTGCCGCCACTGCCGCAAGGGTCTCGGCACCATCACCAGATCGGCTGGACGGGAACGGGCACGGTGCAGATATCCAGATAGGGAGGGGGGTGAACCACCCAGAACGGATTGTTGCGGGCCCGCTGGGCGGCAATGCGTTTGCGGAACGCCTCGGTGTCGGTGCGCATCACATGGAAGAGAGGGCGCTTGCCCTCCGGCAGATCCGCAGCAATCCAGGCATGCAGAATGCGCAAGCGGGGCCGTCCGTCCGGGATGACTCCATAATTGACCTCCCGATCGCCGCGCGGGGCTGCCTGGACGAAGCGCAAACCGGCGATCACCCGCCCCAGAACGGTCAGGTTACGATCAAGATGCCGCGGTGCCTCACCGATGGTGATGTAGAATTCGGAGCTGGAGGTATCGGGATCGGCATCCCGCGCCAGAGCGAAGGTGCCGGGGCAATGGACGGCCCAGGCCCGGCCCGTGCCCGGATCACGGCCCACCGGCAGGGAGCGCCAGAAACCGGTCTCGGGAGCAAACGTCTCGGGCTTCTGCACCGGCGT
Source organism: uncultured Sphingomonadales bacterium (assembly GCA_964471405.1). Lineage (GTDB taxonomy): Bacteria > Pseudomonadota > Alphaproteobacteria > Sphingomonadales > Rhodothalassiaceae > J084. The sequence continues at coordinate 75,453 of CAYYGH010000002.1, forward strand.
GAAGGGCTCCGCCTGTCCGGCCGGAAAGGTGAATTCGGCCTTAAGCGGCGGCTGCCTGCGGTGGGCGGGCGATCCCTCACCGACCCCGCCTTGGGCGACGAAATTCTCGACCACGCGATAAAAGCTGAGGCCGTCATAGAAGCCGGTCCGCACGAGCTTCTTGATCCGCGCGACCGAGCGGGGTGCGATCTCCGGGTAAAGCTCGATCGCCACCCGGCCGGTCTCCAGTTCCATCACCAGCAGATTTTCAGGCGCAACCGTGCGCCAGAGTGCGGGATCAAAGGCCGGCTTTTCCGTTCCTGCAGGAGACGCCCGCCCTGGGGCAGGTGATGCAGGCATGAGGAGGACGAGAAAAATGATCAGCCCAGCCACGTGACCCGTCCGCTGAACACGCATGCTCCATTCCCTTCTTTCCTCACCGAAACCGGAATGGCCGGGCGTTACAGGGGGGCTGCGTCCGGTCCGGATGGCTGCTAGAGAAGCCGCCCGCAGTCCGCAAAGCTGGCATCAAGAATCCGTTTCAGCCACAGGGCATCCGTTTCGTCAAAGGCGGCAAAGGCGGTCGAGTCAATATCAAGAACGCCAAGCAGCCGTCCGGCGCGATTGACCACTGGCACGACGATTTCCGAATTCGAGCGCGAATCGCAGGCGATATGGCCTGCAAAAGCATGGACATCAGGCACGATCTGGGTCTCGCACCGGGCCGCCGCCACACCGCAGACTCCCCGTCCGAATGCAATCCGCAGACAGCCCGGCGTTCCCTGATAGGGGCCGACGACGAGGGTTTCGGGATCATCGGGATCCACGCAGTAAAAGCCCGTCCAGAAGAAATGGGCAAAAGCCTGGGAGAGCAAGCAGACAATGCTGGCCATGCGCGCCACCGGCTGGGGTTCATCCGCAATCAGGGATGCGATCTGGGCGGCTACCTCCCTGTATTGCGCAGCCTTGCGCAAGGCGGTCGTTTCCTTACCGTGTCCTGCCAGCATTTTGCCGGAGGTGGAAACCTCTCCCATCGCTCGGGCCTCCCATGGTCCGACTCCGGACATCGATTGATGGTGGGCCGGGCAGGATTCGAACCTGCGACCAAGCCGTTATGAGCGGCCCGCTCTAACCAGCTGAGCTACCGGCCCCCCTGATGCCCCAGGCACCATCCACAACGAATTTAGGACTTGCCGTGCCGGACCGAAATCGTCAAGCCTGCCGTGGTGAATGCGGCCGGGGACGACATGGACGGCAGGCAGGCTCAATGATGAGGATGAGGGGATCAGGGAAGATGAAGATGACGGGCGGCAGAGCGTGGACGGTGATCGTGCTCGTGCTGGCGGCGTGGCTGACCGGTGGACAAGCGGGACAGGCATCCGATTCGCCGCTGCCTTTTGCCGGCTTCGAGTCCGGACCGTTCGATCCGAAGGTGCCGACACCGGAAGCGGTCCTGGGCTATCCCCCGGGTGGGGAGATCACCACGGTCGCCGATACCATGCGCTATCTGGAAGCACTGGCGGCCGCCCGCCCGGAACGGAGCCGGCTGCTGCGCTATGGCACCAGTCGGGAGGGGCGGCCGCTGATGGCGATCGTGATCTCCAGTGCCGAAAACATGAGCCGCTATGAAGCCTGGAAGGGGGAACTCGCCGCCGCGGCCGACCCCCGGCGAGGCGACTGGGCCCGGCACGCGGCCCGCTGGCCGCAGACGCTCGCGATACCCGTGTGGCTGATGGGCTCCGTTCACGGCGACGAGATCTCCTCCACCGACGCGCTGCTTGCTGCCGCCTACTATCTTCTGGCAGGGGAGGATGCGCGGACGCGACGGATCCGCGATCAGGCCGTCGTCTTCATCGTCCCCATCCAGAATCCCGATGGGCGGGCGCGGTTTCTGCAGAGCTATCGGGCGGCACGAGGCCCCTGGCCGATTGCCGAACGGTTTGCTGCCGAGCATGATCAACCCTGGCCGGAGGGACGCTTCAACCATGATCTCTTCGACCTCAATCGTGACTGGCTGCGAGCCACCCAGCCCGAAATCCGCGGTCTCATCCGCCTGATGCGCACCATCAAGCCGCTGGTTACCGTCGACTTCCATGAAATGGGCGGGGATGAAACCTATTTCTTTTCCCCCGAAGTCGCCCCCTTCAATCCGCATTTGACGCCTGAGCAGAAGGCTGATCTTGAAATTTTCGGACGGGCGAACGCCCGCGCCTTCGACGCCCGTGGCCTGCCCTATTTCGTGCGGGACATCTATGACGCCTTCTATCCCGGCTATGGTGCAAGCTGGCCCAGCTATTCCGGCGGCATCGCGATGACCTATGAGCAGGCCAGTCCTGCCGGCCTGCGGTTTCGGCGGCGGGATGGCTCACTGCTGACCTATTCCCAGGCCGTGATGCAGCATTTCCTGACGGCGGTGACGACCAGCGAAGCCGCCGTCACCAACCGGGAGCAGCTGTGGCGTCATTATCTGGACTATCGCCGCAGCGCGCTGACTGTCGGCCGCAAGATGCATCTTGCAGCCTATGTCCTGCCCGCGGTCGATGATCGCGAAGCGGCGGGCCGCCTTGCTCGACTGCTTGCCTTTCACGGTATCGAGGTGCGGCAGGTGACGGAGCCGGTCTCCTACTGTGGCGGCCGCCTTGCCGCCGGCGCCTATGTCATCCCCCTTGATCAGCCCGAAGCCCGTCGGGTGCGGGTGCTGCTCGATCGGGACATCCCGATGGATCCGGATTTTCTGGCCCGCCAGCGGGAACGGCGCGCAAAGGGGCTGAAAGACGAGATCTATGATGTGACGGCCTGGTCACTGCCGCTGATGATGAATGTCGCAATCAAGAGCTGTGCCAGCCCGTTCAGGGGCCCAAGCGTGCCGCTTGCGGCCGATTCGGCACAGCCGCACGGTGCCTCCCGCGCCGTTGCGCTCGGTCCGCAGGTGGTGGCCGTGGCGGTGCCCTGGGAGGGCTTGGCCGCGGTACGGCTGCTGACGGCCGCTTTGCGGGCAGGGCTGGTGGTGCGCGCGAGCGATGAGCCCTTCGTCGTCAATGGCAGGTCCTTTCCTGCTGGCAGCCTCGTTCTGCCGCTGCGTCCTGGCGATCGGGACGCCCGGGAGCGGCTGGCTGGTCTGCTTGCCTCGTCGCATGCGCCGTTTGCGGCACTCCCGTCCAGCTGGGTGGACGCGGGACCGAGCTTCGGTTCACGCAAGACGCTGACCGTGCCGCCTCCCAGAGTGTGGCTTGCCTGGGACGAGCCGACACGCCCGACAAGCGCCGGCGGCCTGCGCATGATCGTGGAACGCCGCTTCGGCTGGCCGGTCGTGCCGGTGCGGGTGAAGCGTCTGCAGAACCTCGATCTTTCGCGCGCCGATGTGCTGCTGCTGCCGGATGGCCGCTATGGGGAGAGTCTGGATGCCGATTTTGCCGCCCGACTGAAGGCCTGGGTGCGGAATGGAGGGGTCGTGGTCGGTTTTGCGGGTGCGCTCGACTGGCTGGCCAGCGAGGATGTCGGCCTCCTGCCCAGCCAGGATGAGCTGGACAAGGCCGGGGCCGGAGAGCAGGCCGAGGCTGATGGAAAGGAGGAAGGGGCTGCGGCCGGACCCGAGCGTGAGCCCGTCATTGCGGACGAGAAGGCCTATCGCGCCCGTATCGGTGTCGGCAGACCGCGGCCACCGCTGGCTGCCGGCGCGTTGATGACGGCCTTCGTCATGCAGGATCACTGGCTTGCTCCCGGTCTGAAACCGGTGGTCTATCCACTCGCCATGCTCAAGCGTCTGTGGCGGCCGCTGACGGTCGAGGAAGGATGGAATGTCATCCGCTACGCACCTGCCGCCCGTCAGCCCGCCTCGGGAGTGATCTGGCCCCGGGCGGCGGAGCTGGCGGCCTTCCACCCCTATGCCATGATCGCCCCCCTGGGGGGAGGATTCGTGATCGCCGTGACGGAGGATCAGCCGGCGCGCGCCTATCAGGACGGGCTGGACATGCTCATCGCCAATGCCATCTTTCGGGCGCCGCAGCACAGCCGCCGTCTGCGCTAGCAGCAACGCCAGGGACAGGAAGGACGTTTCCTGTCAAGGCACAGGACGATGGCCTTCCTTCCAGCAGATGACGGCGCTCGCCGGACGGGTGGTCACATGGGTGCAAGACATGACCGACACGGACGCAGGCACAATGCGGTCTCGGGACGATTTTTCCTTGTCATGACCCTGACATACAGTATCTTGTAGCAGCCTGATAAGTGAAAGCGGATATCCGGTGGAGGGAGGCCACGGATGCTGGACGGGGTTGCAGGCGGGGAGAATTGGGTATCGCCACAGGCGGTCTCGCCCGAGGCGTGCCCGGCCCTTGTGCTCAATGCCGATTTCCAGCCGCTCAGCTATTTTCCGCTGTCTCTCTGGCACTGGCAGGATGCGCTCAAGGCCGTCTTTCTGGGGCGCGTGATGGTGGTCAGCGAATACGAGCGCGTCGTCCGCTCACCCAGCTTCGCGATGCGGCTGCCGAGCGTGATCGCGCTCAAGGAATATGTCGAGCAGGGGCGCTGGCCGGCATTTACGCGTTTCAATCTCTTCCTGCGAGACCGTTTTCGCTGCCAGTACTGCGGGGCGCGGGAGGATCTGACCTTCGATCACGTGATTCCCCGTGCCCTGGGCGGTCGCACGACCTGGACGAATGTGACGACGGCCTGTGCGCCCTGCAATCTCCGGAAGGGGGGCCGGACGCCCGAGGCGGCCGGCATGTTCCCGCGCACCAGACCCTATCGCCCCACCCGGCGCGAGCTGCAGGAGGCCGGCCGCGCCTTTCCACCCAATTATCTGCATGAATCCTGGCGCGACTATCTCTATTGGGATACCGAGCTTGAGCCCTGATAGGGACGACAAGCGCAGCGGCAGGACGTGACAATGCCTCTCAGCCTCCTGATACTGGATGATTTTCTGGTCAATGTGGATGAGATCCGCCGGATCGGGCTCCAGCAGCAGTATCCACGCCCCGAGGCCCCGACCTATTTCCCGGGCCGCAACTCCGCCGGCCGGCTCAATATTGCCGGGCTGGAGGAGGAGATTTCCCGCATCCTGGGGGTGCCGGTGGAGGCGGCCGCAGGCACCGGCCATGGCCGCTTTCGCCTGACACTGGCCGGGGATGAGGGGCTGGGCGATGTGCATATCGATGAATGCTTCTGGTCAGGCATTCTCTATCTCAGCCGCCCGGAGGACTGCCGGGGAGGCACGGTCTTCTTCCGTCACAAGGCCAGCGGCATGGACCACGCGCCGCTTTCCCGGGACGAGCTGGCCCGGTTCGGCGTGAAGAGCTTCGAGGATTTCTGGGACAGGGTGCTCGTGCCCCAGTCGAAGGATCGCAGCGCCTGGGAGGAGATCATGACGGTTCCCATGCGCTACAATCGGCTGGTGCTGTTCCGGCCCTGGTTCTTTCACACTGCAGGGCCTGGCTTTGGTGACCGGCCGGAGAACGGCAGGCTGGTCTTTCTCATGTTCTTCCAGGAGAAAGGATCACGGACGACCCGCTAACCTTCCAGCGGGCCGGCAGGGTTCCGGAAGGCGGCGCCCGGAAAGGACGATGCAAACCCATGGACGCACTCTTCCCCTATCTGCTGCTTCTGCTGGCCGCGGGCGCTCTTGCCGGATTCCTGGCCGGCCTGCTCGGCATTGGTGGCGGCATCGTGATGACACCGGTACTGTTCCTCGTGCTGGAGCGGCTTTCGGTCCCGGAAGCCTGGCACATGCATGTGACGGTGGCGACATCGCTGGCTGTCATCGTGCCGACGGGGCTGGTCTCGGCCCGGGCGCACTGGCGCCGCGGATCGACGGATGCCGCCCTTCTTCGGCGCTGGCTTGTCTGGATCCTGCTGGGAGCGGCGAGTGGAGCGCTGCTGGCCCGCCAGCTGGCCAGCGAAACTCTTGCCGATGTCTTTGGGGCGATTGCCGCTCTGCTCGGCCTCAAGATGCTGCTGCCGCTGGACGATCTGCGCCTTGGTGAACGGATCCCGCGGGGAATCTGGACGGCAGCAAGTCCTTTCCTGATTGCACTTGTCTCGGCGATGATGGGCATCGGTGGGGCGACATTTTCCGTGCCCTACATGACGCTCTTCGGCATGCCCATCCATCGCGCGGTCGGCACGGCCGCCGCCATCGGCGCGGCCATCGCAAGCGCCGGCGTTGCAAGCTATGTTCTCGGTGGCTGGAATGTGGCGGCACTCGCCGATGCCGCCAGCTACCTGGGTTTCGTGCACTGGCCGGCGGCGGTCGTGATGGCACCCGCGGCGATGCTGGCCGCCCCCTGGGGAGCACGGGCGGCCCACGCCCTGCCGCACCGGGCGCTCTCGGCGGTCTTCGGAATCTTCCTGTTGCTCGCGGCCGCCCGCATCGCCTTCGGCTGAGCAGAAGACGTCAGGCGGAACACCGCCCATGCCACCTTGCACATGCCCCCCTTGCGGGCCGGCAGAACCGCCTTTTGCCAGCCCGGCAGCAACGGGCTCTGCCCCTTGCCAACATCTTTCCGCCCCCTGCCCTTTCGCTTACGGCTGCTCGGCCCCTCTTCGTCACCCGCCGGCTTGGCCGGCGGGTCCAGCGGGAAGGAAAGAGGGTGTCCACCAGTTGAGATGTCTTGGCCAACGGAGGTAAGGGAAAGTGCAGCCCTTGGCGTTGGGGGGATGCCGCCACCCCCCAGGTGGATTCGCCGGCGAAACCGGCGGATGACGAGGGAGGAGATGCGCGCCCGAAAAGATCGCCCCATCCGCCGCCCGATGCGCAGTTGGAAGGCCCGGACGCGCATGCCGTGCAAGAAATAGATGTTATGCACTTGACAAAGGAAATGGGGGGGGTACTCGTACTGATGCCCGGTGGTGGTCACCGGGTGGTCCGGGAGGGAACGATGGGTTCATCTCCTCGCGCCCGAGGAGACGGCAGGGGGGCTTCCCGCACAAGCCGGTCTCGGCATGGAAGAGCAGCCCGGCTGAGATGGCTCTCTTCTTTGCGGCGGACTGTGCCCTGCCCCGCTGGCCGCTTCGGTTCTCTTGTCCGGGGCCCGGATCCTGGTGCAAATTGACTGGAAGAGGGGAGTCAAACCCATGACAAGTGGTGTTGCGAGATGTGACGAGACCATGCCGGCCGTCACCTCCGGTTCCGCCGTTCGCGAGTTGACCGGGGAAGAAATGGACATTGTCTGGGGTGGCGTAAATGCCGACAAGGTCACTGAAGGCCTGACAACACTGGGGCTTGGCATACTGGCAATAGTGGCCCTCCCGGAGGCTGCATTTGTTGGAGCGGCCTACTACGCAACGGCACTGGCAGCCGCCGCTATTGGTACGGCTGCTGGCATCGAGGTCGGCGAGGGGCTTCGCTCTAACTAGCTCCTGCTATCGAGTGGGGAGAGGGGGGCATGCCCCCTCTCCCTTCCTCCGAGAGACAAGGAGAAGCGTGATGAAGCGATTGATGTGGTGGCGAATTCTTGCATTCGGGTTATGGAACACGGGCATCTTGATGAGGTTGTATCATCACGGTGACTGGAATTTGCCGGCTCTGTTTCAACTGGGGGATTTCTTTGGCTGCGTATTGGGGTCCTATATCATTCTCTCAACTCGGGATCCCTACAGGATCGAAGCCCTGATGCTGGCTGGCCTGCTGGCGTTGGTAACGGGAATACCCGTCCTGCTGCCGAGAACTGCTGTTTCCGACTTCCTCTCGCTTGCAGGCGTGACAATCATGTTGCTGGGATTACTGGCCATCTACTTTTACATACTGAGGCAGAAGAGAACGTTCATTATTAGGGACATGGGAAGCTGACAGCAGGTTGATCAGGATTCAATATCCATTGCGCCCTGCTGGCTTTGCGGAAAACTTACCCCTTGGATGGGCAGAGCCAGGAAATTTTTGGAGCATGCAATCCTGGCCCGTGCCTCCGGTCAACCTGGCGAGGCATCGAAATCGCAGGAGCGGGATGCTGATCCCCCCATCCTTCAGGACCCCGCATGCCGCAGCACTTTTATGGGCGCTGGGCAGGGTGGTGGCGGTGTTCGGCCTCATCCCGGCGCTGCGCCACATGGAGATCCTGCGCGACGAGACGAAAGTCCGGATCGATTGTGGGACATGTTCTGCCTTGGAGACCCTGCTGGTGCGTGGGCGATGGCGGCCTGAATCGGTGCCTTCGCAATCGGCATCTTCGGTTACACTTCCGCCCTTTGACGGGTGATGAAGGCAGGTGCGGGTGCGTCTCTTCTCTTCTTTTCACGTGGGACTGCGGGCAAGAAGCCCCAGTCCCACAACGGCAGAGCCCACCAACCGATGGCCGAGTTTGCTCCTCCGTCGGCAAACGACGTGGGAAAGGGTTTACTACTGTGAAGAGTGTCCTCGACAAAGGCAGCGAAAGGCGCAATGGGAGCAGGCGCACTCAAACAGGGCCTACCTCCCAATATCGATAACTGATTACTGATAATGGCCTTTGCTCACCAAATCATCATCCACCGGGTCCGGGACGAGCTTGATCGGCGGATCCAGTGGGCGGCGGTCACAATCGCGAATGCCGGAATGGCCCTCACCGCCTCATGAGTTCGCCGGTCTTGGCTGGCGAATGACGCGAGGACGAAGTCTCACCCGCCAGTACCCTCCTTCCCATCGTCACCCGCCGGCTTGGCCGGCGGGTCCAGCGGGAAGCGGGGAGAGCGCCCGGCGCCGGAGAATATCCCCGCAGCCAAGGGAGGCTGGCCGGGTGGACTGGCCGAGCCACGGGGCATGCACATGCCGCACGCCATCTGGCTCTGCCAACCGGAGCCGGCATGGGCCTGCATCCGTGCCCGACGGATGGGGGGACCTCCCCCGGCCCTGCCCCATGGCTCCGGCAAGAAGGGACGGGGGCGCTCCGGAGCCGCTTGGGGACTCCGCTGCTAGCGGCGGGCGGCGATGCGGGGAGCGGCCATTTCCTGAAGACGGCGGGCAAGATAGGAATCGACGATCGAATCCAGCTCGTCCAGCCGCCCCTGGAAGAAGTGGTCGGCGCCCTCGATCACGGCTAGGTCGACGGTGATCCGCTTCTGCTGGCGCAGCTTCTCCAGCAGCTTTTCCACCGATTCCAGAGGCACGATATCATCCCGATCCCCCTGGACGATGAGCCCCGATGTCGGACAGGGCGCAAGAAAGCTGAAGTCATAATGGTTCGCGGGCGGCGCGACCGAGATGAAGCCCTGAAATTCCGGTCGGCGCATCAGAAGCTGCATGCCGATCCAGGCCCCGAAAGAAAAACCGCCCACCCAGGCGAAGGGGGCCTCGGGATAGATCGCCTGCAGCCAGTCCAGCGCGGCGGCCGCATCAGCGAGCTCGCCGACTCCTCCGTCATAGCGCCCCTCGGAGCGGCCGACACCGCGGAAGTTGAAACGCAAGGTCGTAAAGCCATGCCGCACGAAGGTCTGATAGAGGTGATAGACCACCTTGTTGTTCATCGTCCCCCCGTACTGGGGATGCGGATGCAGCACGATCGCAAGAGGGGCGTTGCGGCTGCGGCCCTGCTGCAACCGCCCTTCCAGACGTCCTTCCGGTCCAGCGAAAATGACCTCCGGCATGCTCCTTCTCCAATTGCTGGCATCGGCCTGGCCATGGACTGTCGCGGCATCCCTCAGAAATTTCAGAAGAACCAGCCCTCCTGGCTGTACGGGGATTGCCCCGGGCGACTGCCAGACCCATGTCTCCCGTCTGTTCGTCCGGTGTGAGCGCAGCCTTATATAGGAGGCGGCGCCCCTCGCACAAGCGGCCCGTTCCGCCGGCGATTGACTGTGACGCGCCTGCGTCCCATCTTTCGCTGGAGGTTCCCAGAGCAGGATGCAGCCCTTGACCAGCTCCGTGTCCAAGACCGTCTATCTTGATCACAACGCGACGACGCCGCTGCGGCCGGAGGTCCGGGAGGCCATGGCGAATGCCTTCGACTGCTTTGGCAATCCGTCTTCCGTTCACCGTTTCGGACGGGCCGCACGGGCTCTGGTCGAGGATGCGCGGGAAGCCGTTGCCTCGCTGATCAATGCCGACCCGTCGGAAATTCTGTTCACCTCTGGCGGTACGGAAGCGGCCGCCGTGGCGCTTCACCAGCTGCCGGCGGACGCCCTGCCCCTTGCCAGCCGCATCGAGCATCCGGCGGTCCGTGACAATTTCCCACCGGAACGGCAGGCGGCGGTGACCTGGTTGCCGGCAGGGGCCGATGGCGCAATCGATCTCGATCGCCTGGCGGATGTCCTGGCAAACGACACCTCTTCCCGACCGGTCTTCCTGGCGCTCATGCTCGCCAATAACGAAAGCGGGGTCATTCAGCCCGTGGTGGCGGCCCGGACAATGCTGGAAGAGTCGGGGCGGCACCATCTGATCTTCACCGACGCGGTGCAAGCGGTGGGCAAAATTCCGGTCGACGTCCGCACGCTCGGCATCGATTACCTGTCGCTGTCCGCCCACAAGATCGGCGGTCCGAAGGGGGTGGGTGCGCTTTATGTGCGGGCGGATGCGCCTTTCCGTTCCCTCTGGCGTGGTGGCGGACAGGAGCGGCGCATGCGCCCCGGGACCGAAAATGTCCTCGGCATAGTCGGTCTTGGTGCCGCCGCCCGGGCGGTGGTGGCGCAGCAGGCGCAGGAATCCCGTCGTCTTGCGCGCTTGCGCGAGAAGATGGAAAAAGCACTCAAGGCCATCCGTCCGGATCTCGTGATCCTGGGCGAAAGGGCACCCCGGGTGCCGAACACGACTCTGTTCGCCGTTCCCGGCACAAAAGCCGAGGTGCTGGTGATGCGCTTCGATCTTGCGGGAATTGCCGTCAGCACGGGGGCGGCCTGTTCCTCGGGGCGCACGGAGCCGAGCCATGTCGTCGCCGCCATGACGGATGATCCCGCCATTCGGGAGGCGGCGGTGCGCGTCAGCCTCGGGTGGTCGACGACCGAAGAGGACATCACCCGCTTTCTGGCCGTGGCCGGCGACATTCTTGTCCCCAGCCGGACCACCTCCCCCGCCCTGCCATGATGAGGAGACAATGCCTTCCGTGCCGCGCAAGCCCATCTATCTGGATTATCAGGCGACAACTCCTCTTGACCCGCGGGTGTTTGCTGCGATGCGGCCCTATCTGGAGGAGCATTTCGGCAACCCCCACTCCGCCGAGCATGCCTATGGCTGGATAGCCCATGAGGCCGTCGAAGAGGCACGCCGTCACGTCGCAGCACTCATCGGGGCAAGGCCCGAGGCCGTCATTTTCACATCGGGGGCAACCGAATCCAACAATCTCGCCATCCGGGGCGTGTTCGCCGCCCTGTCCTCCCGGCGCGACCATGTGGTCACGGTGGCTACCGAGCACAAATGCGTGCTTGAGACCGTCCGCTGGATTGCGCGTCATGGCGGTCGGGCGACCATTCTGCCGGTTGACCGGAATGGGCTTGTCGACCTGACGCAACTTGCCGCGGCGATCGATGAGCGCACGGCCCTGGTTTCCGTGATGGCGGTGAACAATGAGATCGGCACCATCCAGCCGCTTGCGGAGATCGGCGCCCTGTGTCGGGACCGCGGCGTCTACTTTCACACGGACGCAGCACAGGGCTTCGGCAAGATCCCTCTTGATGTGGACCGGATGGGCATCGACCTGCTCTCGATCTCCGCCCACAAGATCTATGGGCCGAAGGGGATAGGAGCCCTTTATGTGCGTACCAGCGCTCCGCGGGTGCAAATCACGCCGCTGATCCTGGGCGGCGGGCAGGAACGGGGACTGCGCTCAGGCACGCTCGCCCCGCACCAGTGCGTGGGATTGGGGGAGGCCGCCCGGATCGCCGCCGCCGAGATGGCCAAGGATGCCGAGCATGCCCGCCGCCTCTTCCTCCGTCTGTGGCAGGGGTTGCAGGACGCCGTCCCCGGCATTCTCCTCAACGGCCATCCACAGCAGCGCTGGTGGGGCAATTGCAATGTCACGATCCCGGATGTCCGGGCCGAAGAGCTGATGGCGCGGATTCCGGATCTGGCGATCTCAAGCGGCGCGGCCTGCGGATCGGGATCGGGCGAACCGTCCTACGTGCTCCGGGCGATCGGTCGCTCGAAAGAAGAGGCCGAGCGCACGCTCAGAATTGGATTCGGCCGCTTCACGACGATGGAGGAAATCGATCATGCCATCGGGCGAATCGCGGAAGCCGTTGCCGCGGCACGGGCAGGAAGAGCAGCTGTCCGGATCCGTGATTGAGCTTCCGGCCCGCTGACCGCCGCCCTGCGCCCAGGCAAGGACCGGAAGCGGCAGAGAAAAACCGGCCTGTCCTCGCTCCTGACACCCAATTGCCAATACCCGGTCACCATCCGGTCATTCACCGGCAGGGGTGGTAGACCCAAGCGACCGGCCCACCGCTTCGGAACACGCTTCCAGCTTGCCCCATCTCTCTCACCGGCAGATACCGCGAATCCATTCAGCCATGTCATCCATTCCCCGGCATCCTGCGCCGACAAATGCGGCGAATCCAGCCGATGTGCGTGCTCCCTTCCGGTGCATTGTCTTTCCTTTCCGCTGGATCCGCCGAGCAAGCCTGCCCCGGGCTTTGACCCGGGGTCGGCAGATGGCGAAAGGGAAAAGCTGCCCTTCCCGCTCAAGCCGGCGGGTGATGATGCGGAAAGTTGGTGGGCGCGAGGATAGAGACATGCGAGATGCAGAGGAATGACGAGGAGAGAGATGCCCATCGGTGAGGTGGAAGCAGGATGACGGCAGGCACCGCAAAGAGATCGGCAGGCGGAGCACAAAACGGCTACCCCCCAAGCAAAGATCAGAACAGAAAGGCGGCGGGAAGATCATCCCGCCACCTGTGCAAAAGCCGCTTCTTGGGAAGCGCTCCCCCAATGGCTCATGAGAAAAGTCTCGCCCTGCCCCGCACGGGGCAGATCCCCAGCAAAGGAGGAGGCTTTCCCCTTCCTCCTTTTGCCGGATCGCCGGCCGCCTTCAAAGGCGCGGCGGGGAGCTCATGAAGGTCAGTCGCCCGTACCGGGGTTTTCCGAGAAATATTTCTCGAACTTGCCCTCCTCGCCCTTGTGGGCGTCGGCATCGGGCAGGGGATCCTTCTTCTGGGTGATGTTGGGCCAGATCTCGGCGTATTTCGCATTGAGCTCCAGCCACTTTTCCAGCCCATCCTCGGTATCGGGCAGGATGGCCTCCGCCGGACATTCCGGCTCGCAGACGCCGCAGTCGATGCATTCATTCGGATTGATGACGAGCATGTTCTCGCCTTCATAGAAGCAGTCGACCGGGCAGACCTCCACACAATCCGTATACTTGCACATGATGCAGGCTTCGGTGACGACGTAGGTCATGGTATCGCTCTCTTGCTCTTGCTGCCCTCGCACAGCCACGAAGAAACGCTTTCGCCATCCCCGCAGCTGCCGAATCCTGCCCGAACAGGCTCCATTGCGTCGCCGCTTCGCTTAGCCGAAGGACTTCCGCTTGGCAAGCAGGGATGCCTCCCGATCAAGCCGGCCCGAATGATGCGGAAAGAGGAAATGGTGGGAAAGGGGGGCCCATCGATCAAGCCCGCCCCGATCCTGACCCCGCCTCGGCGGACAGCCAGAAAGGGGTGTCGGCGGATGTCTTTCTTTTCCCTCGTCATTCGCCGCGAAAGCGGCGAATCCAGCCGGCAGCCGAGACGGCGTCTGCCTCCACGGCCGGCCCATCGGCCCGCTGGATCCGCCGGTCAAGCCGGCGGATGACGAGTGAGGGGGCAGTCATCAGTGGTCGGTCAGCGGAGCGCGATCATGCCGTGGCCGAGGAGGAGGGGCTGCCGCGCCCTTCAGTCCTGTCGGCCGGCAGGGAGAACCCCCTGTCGGGAAGAGGAAGCGCGCGTGGCGGCATCGCTGCCGGCAGGCGGCGGCTGTGGGATGCAGCCGTCCTCGCGGTCGTAATGCTCGGCCAGACGCTCCAGCGCCAGACGCAGCACCAGCTTCGCGGACCGTTTGGGCCAGTCGAGCCGGCGCTCCATCTCTTCCAGACCTTCCAGATGGCAGCAGATGGCGATGAGAATGTCGCGCAGTCCCGGCCCGACGGCCGCAAGCGCCCGGTCGAAGCGGCGACGGGCATCGAGCATGCGCTCGGACAGCGTCATTCCCCGCCAGCAGTAATCGCTGCGGTCGGGTCCGATCGGTTCGTAGCGGGTGGTCATGTGCGGGCGCAGCCCGGCGAGCTCGAAATCGGTGCGCAGGCGTTCTCCCGCCGTGATCAGCGCAGGCGTGAACCATCGGCGCCCGCGTCGGTCCTTCAGCCGGGCCAGACGCTGAAGAGGCGATTCCGCATGATTCGTCAGCGGGCCAGGCCGTCGCCGTCCACGCGGTCGCGCTGGAGAAAGCACCATGTGCTGGCGCCGAAAAGGGGAAATTTCGGGCCCCGACGGCACCCGGCGCCCGTGTTTGCCCGATTCGTTGCGAATCGCCTCCCGCCGCCGCAGAAAAAGCAGGGCCGCCGAACTCGGCCGCGCCCGGCCGCCCGCACAGGTCATCAGCCCTGCTGCCGTCAGCGCCTCCGTCACCCGCGCCGGCAGCGGCCGCCCCCCATGCACGGGGCGCCCCTGATCATCAAGCGGAAAGGAGCCGGCCGCCACAAGCCGGCGCAGAATTTCCTCGGCATAGGATGAAATAACCTTTTCCATGGACATATAAACCTTGTTTGTGCCAATATGGTTATAACATCCTTTGCCTCATTGGTAAAGACCCCTTGAATAAGTGACGCGATGGTTATAAACGCCAAAGAGCGGGGGCGGAAACGGCGGCTGAAACGCAGCTTGCGGGCGGGGGCTGCCCCGACCCGCACCGGTCGGCGGGCGGCGGGAGGAAGACATGATACATGCACGATTGCGAGAAGTCCGTAAACGCAAGGGCCTGACTCTCCAGCAGGTGGCTGAGCGCGTGCCCCCTGATGGCACGACGCCGCAGACCATCGGCCGGCTTGAGACGGGCGCACGCAAGTTGACCTTGGAATGGCTTGAGAAGATCGCCAAGGCGCTGGAGGTGGATCCGGCGGAACTGCTGGTGGTGCCCGGGGCCGGTGATCTGGAGATCGCAGGCACGGTGGCTCTGCATGGCCGCATCGATCGCAGCCCGCAATTGGCCGAGATTCTTGCCTTGCGCCAGATCTCACAGGATGCGATCGCGCTCAGGGTGGAGGAGAATCTGGGAGCCTATCGGGCCGGGGACGTACTGCTGTGCCGCCCGCTTGAACCGGCGGCCTGGCAGGAGGCGGTAGGATGCGAGGCCTATGTGGAGGAAGAAGAGGGGTTCTGCTACTTCGGCAAGCTTGCCCGTCTTGATGAGAAAGGCCGTGGCGACATTCTGGCTCCCGGGGCGCGGGCGCCCGTCTGGCGCGGCCGCCGACTCAAGCGGGTCGCTCCCTTGCGGGCGGTTCTGCGCCTGGTCCCCTGAGGCGGACGGCAGGCGAGGCGGGGGCTGCGATCATGACGAATGCGCAGCCCATCATCCGTTCCTCCTGCCGGATTCGTCCGCATCGGTGAGCGGGATCTTCATGTAGCGCCGGCCGTTGCTTTCGGCAGGCGGCAGTTCCCCTGCGCGGATATTGACCTGAAGAGAAGGATAGAGCAGCCGGGGCGGGGCAAGACTG
This sequence comes from uncultured Sphingomonadales bacterium, assembly GCA_964471405.1. Classification (GTDB taxonomy): domain Bacteria; phylum Pseudomonadota; class Alphaproteobacteria; order Sphingomonadales; family Rhodothalassiaceae; genus J084. The sequence goes on from CAYYGH010000002.1 coordinate 91,016, forward strand.
CGGTCCCGCTCCTGGCGCAGGCGCACGAAGGTCTGCTCGTCTATCCCGTCATGGACGTGGACATTGTGCGCACGCTGCTCGGCGACCGTGGTTTCCCAGCGCGCCTCGCGGCCGCCCGGGCGATAGTCATGACACATGTAAAGACGGGTATCGGGGCGCAGTTCCGTCAGAATCCGCCGGATGGAGCGGTAGAGCGTGCGCGCGTCTCCTCCCGGAAAATCGGTGCGGGCGGTCCCGTAGTCCGGCATGAAGATCGTATCACCCACGAAGGCCGCCTCGTCGTCACCCAGCACATAGGTGACACAGGCCGGCGTATGGCCGGGAGTGTGCATCACGCGTACCGGGATGTCATCGATGGCAAAGCGGTCACCTTCACAGAACAGGCGATCGAAGGGTTCGCCATTGGCCGCGAAGCGATCCGTCCAGTTGAAGAGCGCATAGAAATGGGCCTGGACCGTCGTGATCCGCGCGCCGATGCCGATACGGCCACCCAGCTGCTTCTGCAGCCAGCGAGCGGCCGTGAGATGATCCGCATGGGCATGGGTTTCCAGAATCCACGCAACGGAAAGGTCATGGGCGCGCACATACTCCACCAGCCGACGGGCCGAGCGGCTCTCCAGCCTGCCTGCTGCCGGATCATAGTCCCACACCGGGTCGATGATGGCGGCTGCTCCCTTCGCGCGCGCATGCACGACATAGGAAATCGTCGCGGTAACCTCGTCATAAAAACCCTGAACGATCATGATCGGATCGGTCCCCCTGCCATTTCTGCATCGTGACGCTCATCCATCTGCCTGTATATTCGCATATCAGAATATGTGAATGCACACAAGGAGAGCCGGGGAGATGACCGAATCGGAGGAGGACACCGAAGCCCCTCGCCAGTTACCGGCGGTGCGATGCAGGAGGCGGCATTTGCGAAGATGGGGAGCAGGCGAATGTCCGATTACGAGCCAACAACAAATGAATTGCGCCAGATGGGAGGGGAATAAGTCGATTGCTCCGGCGTTTTTTATGGTGCCGAAGGGAGGAAGGATACGCTTTCTCAACGATTTCTTCCCAAATTGTGCCGAATGGTTTGGAAGCGGGATCATGGGCAAGATGCGGGCAGGCAGCCGGAAATGGACGGGACGACGGCATTGGGCGGGAGGCTTGGCACGGCTCAGGCAGGGGCTTCCCACAGGCGGGGCCGGGATGCGGATTGTTCTGCAAGGTGGTATGCGGAAAAATGCCTCGGGCGGAGGTGGTCCGATGGGCTGTTCACAGCTCCTGCGGCATGAGCCGGCAGCACGCGCATCCAGTGCACGGGCACTTGTGCGCAGCCGCACATCGCCCCGCCCGGGACGGGCGAATGCTGCCGCAGCCCTGCAGATCATGCTGGGGGTGCTGATTCTTGTGGCGGGGCTGGCAAGCTCCGGACCGGTCCGAGCCCAGGAGAAAGGATCCTATACCCTTGGCCAGGGCCTGTGGATCGGCAAGCTCAACCTTTCCGGTTACCTGACCGTCGAGGGCGAGGCTGCCCGCGGTGAAGACGCCAGGCTAGTCGTCGATGATCTTAGCCTCTTCATCCAGGGACGCTTCAATCGCTGGTTCAACCCCTTCATCGAGGCCGAAGCGGCCTCCCTGCCGATAGCGGTCGAGCATCATGGCCTCTTCGAGGGCGAAGATGCGGATGTCGTGCTGGAACGCTTCTACAACGACTTCGTGATTTCCGATCACTGGAGTCTGCGGCTGGGCAAGGCGCTGACGCCGGTGGGAGAATGGAACGGCATTCATGCCGGCCCGCTGGTCGAAACCACCTCACGTCCCCTGACGACATTCCGGGGATTTTCCGAATTCTATTCGGGTGCCGCCCTTCTGTATCAGTCGGAGGTGGAAAGCATCCCGGATCTGACCGTCTACTGGCAGCCGGGCGGAGAGCTTGATTCCAATCCAGAAGCCGTGCCGGGGCGCCTGTTTCACGACATCGCCGGTCTCAACCTTGCCTGGCACTGGGGCCTGGAGAATACGGTGGGCCTTTCCTATCAGCACGCGCGGGTGGCCAAGACCACAGAGCGCCAGAATCTCGTGGGCGCCAATGTCCACCTTGTGCAGGGACCGTTCGAGCTGTCTTCGGAATTCACCTATGTGCGCCTGCATCGCCCGCGCCTCGATAGCCTGCGCCGGCACGAGCTGGGCCTTTATGTTCAGGGGCAGTGGCATGTGAGCGAGGAGTGGTCGCTGATCACCCGCTTCGAGGTTTACCGGGATCGGGCGGTGCGTCGGGCGGGCCGCAATGTCGTGATCGGAATCAGCTGGCGGCCTCGTCCTCCCATTGTCTGGAAGATCGAATATCTCGACCGCTGGGGCGGGATGCTGGATCTGCGCACGGGCGTGCGTGGATCCTTCAATATTCTGTTCTAGGAGAAACAGGCGGTGAGAGGACGCCGGCAGGCAGGGAAAGCGGGAAGGATGGCAGCAGTTCTGCTGCTGCTTTTTCTCGGCGCCCTCTCTCGACCGGGCCGGGCCGAGGAACTGTGGATCATCGCTCACCGCTCCGTGCCCGTGGACCGGATCGACCGGGAAGAGCTCGCCCGCATCTTCCTGCTCAAGAAGATGCGCTGGCCCGATGGACGCCCGATCGTGCCGGTGAACAGAGAAGCGGAAAGCCGAGCCCGTCAGCTGTTCACGCGCATCGTGCTGGGACGCTCCGTGCGGGCGCTCATCGGCTACTGGAACCAGATGCAGTTTCGCGGTCACATGCCGCCCGTGGTGCAGGAATCGGACGCGGCGGTGCTGGGTTTCGTGGCCCATGTTCCGGGCGCCATCGGCTATGTGCGGGCCCGCGAGGGAACGAGATTGCCCCCGGAGGTGCGGGTGGTCGGCCGCATTCCGGTTCCGGATCAGGACACCTCCCCGCGCGAGAGCCGGTCATCCTTTTTCCTGCCGGAACAGGAAGGGGAGAGACCATCCGGCCCTGCACGGTTGAAGGCGGAGGAACGCTAGGATGGCGGGCGTTCTGTCCAGATGGTGGAAAAGCTCCATCCGTCACAAGCTGATGGCGGCCTTTCTCGGCATCTTCTTCATCACCTACGGACCGGCTGCCGTGGTGATCTTCAGCTCGATCGAATCCGCAATGCGGGCGGAGCAGGTCGCCACCCTCGACCAGATTGCGCTTGAAAAGCGGCAGCGCCTTGCCGGTTTCTTCACCCAGATCCGGCAGAATTTGCGAGCCTGGGCGGGACTGGAGGTGATGAACGACATCTTCGCGGCCGATGTGGACAAGCGCATCGCCAGCACGCTCGCCAGGCTCAAGGAACAATACGACCTGCCCGGAGACCTCTACGTGTTTGACACGGGCGGCCGTCTGGTGGCGGCCACGAGAGGCCCCCTGTCGGAGATGATGCTGCCGGCCCGCTGGGATCTCGGCGAGCGTGAAGAGACCTTCATCGGCAAGCACCCGGATCCGCTGGCCGGCGGGACGCCTCCCGAGGTGGACCGCAAGCAGGGCCGGAACGGCAAGACCGCCGCTTCCCCGCAGGAAGTGGTGGCCCTTGTTCGGCAGATCCGCGGCCGGTTTGCGGATCATCCGAGGATCGGCGTTCTGGTCGCGGTCCTGCCGTGGTCGGCGATCGTGGAGCGGATCGTGGAGAAGGGCAGAACGCCCGTGCTGCTGCTGGATGTCGCCGAGAGGAAGCCTCTGCTCATGCCTGCGGCACTGGATCTGTCGGCAGCAGGACGGGTCTCCTGGCAGCCCCTGTTCCTGGCTGCGCGGGAGGTGCGGTTGGCCGGTCGGGATTTCATCGCCGGCTATGCGGACGGGCGTGGAAGCGTGCCGGCACCCTGGCGGCTTGCCGTGCTGGAAGATGCCCATGAGGCCAATGCTCCCATCCGGCGTGTGGGCTGGCAGCTGGCGCTGCTCGGCATCCTGCTGCTGGCTCCGATCGCGATCAGCATCCGCTGGTTGGCCGGCCGCCTTACGGAACCGCTGCAGGATCTCACAGATACCGTCGGGGCGATGCGCAGCCGGCAGGACCTGTCGCTGCGGGCCGACGTGACGGGAGAAGACGAGATCGGCGCACTGGCCCGGGCCTTCAACGATCTGGCCGACAGTCTGGAGCGGGCCTCACGCGAGCGGGAGGAGGCGCTCCGGCGACTCGCCCAGCTCAATGTCACGCTCGAGCGGCGGGTGCGTGAACGCACGGCCGAGCTGCAGAAGGCGAATGCCGAGCTCAAGGATGCCTTTGAGCAGCTCAAGGCGGCGCAAAGCCAGCTCGTTCATTCGGAGAAGATGGCCTCGCTCGGTCAGCTGGTTGCCGGCGTGGCCCATGAGCTCAACAATCCCATCGGCTTCATCTATGCCAATTTCCAGCATCTTCAGGAGTATACGGACGAGCTTTTCGCCGCCCTTGATGAGATCGGGCAGGCAAGCATGCCGAAGGAGGCGCTCAGGCATCTGGAAGAAATTCTGGAGCGCCACGACATTCCCTTCATTCGCGAAGACCTCCCGAAGATCATCAGGAGCGGCCGATCGGGGGCCACGCGGATCAAGGAGATCGTCTCGGCCCTGCGCCGCTTCTCACGGCTGGACGAGGCGGAGGTCAAGCCGGTGCTGCTGGAAGACGGCATCGACGATACGCTCGCCATTCTTCACAACCAGATCAAGAACCGGATCGAGGTGGTCAAGAACTATCGTCTGCGCGCGCCCGTGGAATGCCGCTCCAGTCAGATCAACCAAGTGTTCATGAATATCATCCATAACGCGATTCAGGCGATGGGCGAGAAGGGGCGTCTGGAAATCGTGACCGAACGGGAAGACGAGATGGCGGTCGTGCGCATCAGCGATGATGGGCCGGGCATTCCTCCCGAGATCCGGGACCGCATTTTCGATCCCTTCTTCACCACCAAGAAAGTGGGCGAGGGGACGGGACTCGGCCTGTCGATCTCTTACGGAATCATCCAGGACCATGCCGGCGAGATTCTGGTCGAGAGCACGCCGGGCCGGGGCGCAACCTTCATCATCCGCCTGCCTTTGCGTTACCGGCCGTCGGGCAAAGGGGAGAAACAGCCATGAACGATCAGCCGCTTGCCCGGCCGGGGGCAACCTCGCTTGCCTCGGGATCCGGGATGCCGCGCTTCACCCTGCTGTTCATCGATGACGAGCCGGATATCGTCGATGCGCTCAGGCGTCTATTCCGCAAGAAATATCGCGTACTGACGGCTACCAGCGGCAAAGAGGGACTGGCACTCATCCGCACCGAGCCGGTTGACCTGATCATCTGTGATCAGCGCATGCCGGATCTGACGGGCGACAAGGTGCTGGCTGCCGCCCGTGCCGTGCGGCCCGAGGCGATCCGGATTCTCCTGACCGGCTATTCCGACATCGAGGCCCTCATCACCTGCGTGAACGAGGCTGGGCTCTACAAATATCTCACCAAGCCCTGGGAGCCGGAAATGCTGCGCCTGACGGTCGAGCGGGCACTCGAGGCGCTGCATCTGGAGCGTCTGCTCAGGACCACCGCCAGCGAGCTGGAGGAAGCCTATCAGAATGCCGTGACCATGCTGTCCATCGCATGCGAGGGCAAGGATGAGGATACCGGCAATCACGTCCAGCGTGTGCAGCACTACACAGCCGCGATGGCGATGGAACTGGGGATTGCCGAGGACCAGGCCCAGCACATGGGTGTGATGAGCATCCTGCATGACGTGGGCAAGATGTCCATTCCCGACGCCATCCTGAAAAAGCCCGGCAAGCTGACGCCGGAAGAGTGGGAGATCATGAAGACCCACACCACCGAAGGCGTGCGCATCCTGGGGGATCATCCCTTCTACGAGGTGGCCCGGGAGATTGCCGGCTATCATCACGAGAACTGGGACGGGAGCGGCTATCCCGAGGGGCTCAGAGGCGAGGACATTCCGCTGTCGGCCCGGATCGTCAAGGTGGCGGATGTCTTCGATGCTCTCGCCTCGCGCCGCCCCTACAAGGATCCGTGGCCGATCCCGAAGATCCTTGCCTATTTTACGGAATGTCGCGGCACGCAGTTCGACCCGCGGGTGGTCGACAGCTTCTTTCACCTCCATGAAAACGGCGTCATCGATCGCATCATGAAGGAGTACCCGCCCTGCCCGTAACGGATGGAGGGATGATGCCGGACCCGGCTCACTCGGGAGCAGACGGGCGGGGTCCGCTGCGGGTGGCGGAAGAAGGATGGCGGCCAAGCTGCTCACGCAGGCGGGCCAGGCCGGCCGCAAGGCGCTTCCGTCGTTCCCGCGTCGCAAACCAGGCGAACAGTCGGCCGCGCCATGTCCGATAGCGGACCTCTTCCCGCCAGGCGAGATCCGTGCTCGCGGAGCTGCGGGCCGCAGGCGACTGCCGGGGCGTGAGCGTGATCTGGATCGTCCGGCTGCTGTCATGGCCCGTTCGCTGCCAGCACAGCATCCGGGGTGGCTGCCGGCCGCACAGGGTTTCCGTCTCATGCCAGCGCCCGCGCGGGCCGGCGAGGAACAGCATGCGGGTGTCCCCCGGCCGACTGCCATCCCCCTTCATCGGGGTCACGGCGACGAGACCGGGCTCCCAGGCCAGCCGCCGATCCGCATCCGCAACGGCGTGGAAGACCACATCGGCCGGTGCCGGCATCATCAGTGTCACCCTGATGGTCCAGGAGGTGATCAGAGCGCTGATGAGCAGGAAAACCGGTACCGCCGCCACCAACCCCCAGAAGCCCAGCAGAAGAACCCATTCCCAGCGGTCACGTGGGCGGGGCTTGAGAGAGCTCCCTGCCAGACGGTGGCGGCGCCGCATGTCGATCATGTTCACAGCTCCCTGCCCGACCGGTGCGGTCACATGTGTGCTTGCAGGCCCGTTTCATGACGGAAAGAGGATTGACATATATTCGTCATCACGAATATGCTGGTATCAATCGTTGACGCAGCCGGCTGGAATGGATTGACCATGTCGTGGGAATCGGCGCTCGTGCTGGGGCTGGCGCGTGTCCAGTTCGCATCGACGGTAGCCTTTCACATCATCTTTCCGGCACTCAGCATCGGGCTTTCGGCCTTTCTTGTCTACTTCGAATGGCGACATCTGCGCACGGGGGATGCCCGCTGGTGGCGGCTTTACCGGTACTGGCTCAAGATCTTTGCCCTGTCCTTCGGCATGGGGGTGGTCTCCGGCATTCCGATGTCCTTCCAGTTCGGGACGAACTGGGCGCCGTTTTCGGAGGCCACGGCCAATGTCATCTCCCCGCTGCTCGGCTATGAGGTTCTCACGGCCTTCTTTCTGGAGGCCAGCTTTCTGGGGATCATGCTGTTCGGGGCCAATCGCGTGCCGCCACGCATTCATTTCCTCTCCAGCCTCGCGGTGGCCCTGGGGACACTGACATCGGCATTCTGGATTCTGAGCGCCAACTCCTGGATGCAGACCCCTGCCGGGGCGGTCTGGCAGGATGGCGCCTTCGTGGTCCGCGACTGGTGGGCCGTCATCTTCAATCCCTCCTTTCCCTATCGTTTCGCCCATATGGTGACGGCGGCGTATCTGGCGGCTGCGCTGTTCGTTGCGGGGTTGAGTGCCGCCCGTCTGATCGTCAGCAGAGGCAAGGACGAGACGGCTCCCCTGGCGCTGCGGACGGCCGTTCTGGTGGTGGCGGTGCTCGCGCCCGTGCAGCTGGTGTTCGGCGACCTGCATGGCCTGAATACCGAGCGGCATCAGCCGGTCAAGGTGGCGGCGATGGAAGGGCACTGGCAGACGCGGACACGGGCACCTTTCGTGGTCTTCGCCTGGCCGGATGAGAAGGCCCAGCGCAATAGGCTTGCCGTCGAGATTCCGGTACTCGGAAGCCTCATTCTCAAGCATGACCCTGACGGGGTGGTGACCGGCCTGGATTCCGTGCCGCCCTCAGACCGGCCGCCGGTGGCTCCCGTCTTCTTCGCCTTCCGCGTAATGGTCGGGCTGGGTCTGGCGATGATCGCCTTCGGCCTGTGGGGCCTTCTTCTTCATCGGCGGGGGCGACTGGCGCGCGAGCGGCGCTTTCTGCTTGCGGCCATCGCCATGACGCCGAGCGGTCTGATTGCGATCATTGCCGGCTGGGTGGTGACCGAGGTCGGTCGCCAGCCCTGGACCGTCTACGGACTGCTGCGGACGGCCGAGAGTGTGTCGGCGAATCTTTCTGCTCCGGAGCTGATTCTCTCGCTCATCGCCTTTGCCGCGGCCTACAGCCTGATTTTCGTCGCCTTCGTCTATTTCGTCGCCAAGCTCGTGCTGCGGGGAACCGGGAGCGAACGCGCTCCGGAGGGCCGGGAAGTCCTTCCTGCGGCCGGCGTGGCTCCCGCGGTGGGGGAGGCATGATCATGCCGGGACCCGATCTTTCTCTTCTGTGGGCGGCCGTCATCCTGTTCGGGGTCGTGATGTATGTCATTCTCGACGGCTTCGATCTGGGTGTCGGAATCCTGTTTCCCTTCGCTCCTGATGAACGCTCGCGAGACGTGATGATGGACGCCGTGGCACCGTTCTGGGACGGCAACGAGACCTGGCTCGTGCTTGGCGGCGTCAGCCTGTTCGTGGCCTTTCCCGTCGCCTATGCCGAGCTGCTTTCGCATCTCTATCTGCCTGTCGTGCTGTTCCTGATCGGCCTCGTGTTCCGGGGAGTGGCTTTCGAGTTCCGCGGCAAGGCGGACAGCAGCAAGATCCTCTGGAGCGCCGCCTTCGCCGGGGGCTCATGGACGGCCGCCTTCGCCCACGGGCTGATCCTCGGTGCCGTAATCCAGGGTCTGCCCTTCGGCCCCGACGGCCGGCCGCTGCCGGACCCGCTGGTCTGGGCGACGCCCTTCGGTGTCTTTGTCGGTCTGGCCGTGGTGGCGGGCTATGCTCTGCTGGGAGCATCCTGGCTGCTGCCCCGGGTGGAGGGCGAGCTGGGCAGATGGCTGCTCCGGATCGGTCCGGTGCTGGTGATGCTCGTGCTGGGAGCCATTCTTGCCGTCAGTATCTGGACGCCGCTGACACATCCCGCCATCGCCCGGCGCTGGTTCTCCCTGCCGCAGCTCGTCATTCTGATGCCGGTGCCGGCGGTGACGGCCGGACTGGGCCTTGCGCTGCTGCTGGCCTTTGCCCGCGGATGGGTGCGGGCGGCGTTCCCGTTGACCGTCGGACTGTTCCTGCTGGCACTGGCCGGGGTGGCCATCTCGCTGTGGCCCTATGCCGTTCCCTATGGAATCACCATCGCAGAAGCCGCCTCGCATCCCGACACGCAGGCCTTCATGCTGGTGGGCGTGCTGCTGTTCCTGCCGCTCGTGCTGGGCTATACCTTCTATGTCTATCGGGTCTTCCGGGGGCAGGTGCGGCCCGAGGAAAAACGCTACTGAGACGGGGCCTCCGGCTTCCGTGATGCATGCCGGTCCGGCCCGCTTGCACCAGACCGGCCAAGACTGCGGGCGCGAGCGAGCAGAGCCTGGCGGTCCAGCCGGCAGCCGCTTGCAAGCCATTCCTCCTCCAGCTGACGCAGCAGGGTGCCGACCAGGGGGCCGGGTGAAAAGCCGGCTGCGATCAGGTCCCGTCCGGAGACGGGAAACCGTGGCGGCTGCCACTTGCGCAGGGCAAGAAGGGTGCGGGCCAGTTGCCGGGCCTTGTCGTCATCAAGCTCGGCGGCCTCGATCATGGCGCGGTTGGCGGTAGCGGCCAGACCATGGCGATAGATCGCCCGGCGCAGGGCGGTCTCGTCATGGCCTCCAAGGGGCTCGGCAAGAGTAGCCAGCGCCGCAATCCGTCTGCGGGAGAGCCTGAGACGGCGCCCTTCCTGCTCCCATTCCTGTCTGCCGAGCGGGCAGAGGAGGAACAGGCGCCGAAGCGGGCGCCAGAACTGCTCCTCCGCTTCGTCAAGAAGAGATGTGAAGGCCGGTTCCCGGCGGCACAGTCGGGCGAGCAGGGCCACGCGGGTCGGCACGGCCCGTGGCAGCACCCGGCCCAGTACCGATATCTCGGCCATTGCAGCCAGGGCATCGCCCGGATCAGGCGCCGCCAGCAGCTTCAGGAGCTCATCGCGCACCCGCTCGATGGACAGCAGGTTGAGCATGTCGGCCTGTGCCGCACAGGCGGCAAGTCCCGCCGCATCCGGACGGCCATGGCCATACCAGGCATGGAAACGGAAGAAGCGCAGAATGCGCAGGGCGTCCTCGCGGATGCGTGCATGGGCATCGCCGATGAAACGCACGCGCCCCGCCCGCAGATCCGTCAGTCCGTCGAAATAATCGTAGATGCGGCCGGAGAGATCGCAATAGAGCGCGTTGATGGTAAAATCCCGCCGGGCGGCATCCGCCTGCCAGTCCGTGGTGAAGGCGACCGTCGCATGGCGCCCGTCGGTTTCAACATCCACCCTGAGCGTGGTGATCTCATAATGTCGGCCATCGGCTCCCACGGCGGTGACCGTGCCATGCGCCAGGCCGGTCGGGACGACATGGAAACCATGAGCAGCAAGGCGGCGCATTACCTCCTCCGGAGGCAGGCGGGTGGCGATGTCAAGATCATCCGGTGCCGGCAGCCCCAGAAGGGCATCACGCACCGCACCGCCCACGAAGCGGGCGTTCTCCTCCCCCAGCGCCTGGATTATGGTCCGGCATTCGGGATCGGCCAACCAAGGGGCTTCGGCCGGTGTCAGACGGGGCTCAGAAGGATCCGTCATCCGGCTGCTCCTCGGGCCGGCGGCGGGGTGGCGTGCGGTCGCGGTCGAACTCCTGGGGCACGATCCGCCCCTCCTCATAGTGGGGCGGGACGTAGTGCAGGCTGCGGGGATCCATCGCCGGGCGCCGGGCAGCGACATAGAAGATGAGGCCGGTCACGACCACGGCCGTCACGAAGAATGCCAGAATCAGCCGCCGGGCCGTGCGCGGGTTGCGAAACCGGCCTGCCTGATCAAGCCGGCGCACCAGCCATACCAGAGCGAAAAAAACCAGGAAGGGCGCAAGAAAGGCAAGAAGACGCAGCAAAATGCCCATTGCTCAGGCCTCCATCCTGTCGGCGGCATCCCGGGCCAGACGCTGCCAGCGTTCGGCAAGTCCATAGAGCATATGCGCCGTTGCCCCCCAGATGAAGAACTCCTCATGCGGCAGGATGAGGAAGGCACGCCGCCGGCCATCGCGTTCTCCCTCGGCCCGGCGGTAGGCGCGGATGTTGAGCACGCGCTGAAGCGGCACCTCGAAAACCGCGTCCACCTCCCGCGGATCGAGCTGGAATTGCGGCATCGTCTCAAGAAAGCCGACGACGGGCGTGACCAGGAAGTCCGTGACCGTACGATAGGGCTCAAGCCGGCCTTCTATCCGGATGATGTCGGGAGAAAGACCGATTTCTTCCTCGGCCTCGCGCAAGGCCGCTGCAACTGGATCCTCGCCCGGCTCCAGACTGCCACCGGGAAAGGCCACCTGGCCACCGTGATGCGGCAGGTCGGCAGCCCGTTTCGTCAGGATGACGAAGCCCGTTGCCGGATCCACCCAGCGGATGGGAATGAGGACCGCAGCTTCGCGCAGGCGGCCGGTGTCCGGACACCCGCCACCCTCATCCGGCCACAGATCCCGATCTGCGCGCAGCGGCCGGGACGGCGGCAGCCGGATGGCTGTCCGCAGACGATTCCGGAGATCGATTTCCGTCTGCCCCGTCATGAGCCCTCCCCTTCTGCCGGGTGGAGAGGAAAGAAGCAGCCGGCGCTCCAGACACCCCAGGCCGGGCGACCGGCCTCGTCCCGCCCTTCCACCAGAAGCTGCGCCAGCTCGTAGTAGACGGGACGCAAAAGCACGGCCTCAAGCCGGCCGCGCGCCCGCACATAGGGGCGCAGCTCATCTCTGCCGGGGGCTTTGCGCATGCGCAGGGGATGCTCGGCATCCAGGGGAAAGACATCATCGGTGAGCGTGCGCAGGAGGATGCGCTGCTGCTCATCCGTGCCGTCCACCTCCATCTGCGCGACATGCAGCGGGGCATCTTCCACGGTAATGCGCATCTTCTCCACCGGCGTGACGAGATAGGTGTGGCCGTCCTCGTCGCGTCTGAGCACCCGCGAGAAGAGTTTGACCAGCTCCGGCCGCCGGATGGGGCGGCCCTCGTGATACCATGTCCCGTCCGCGGCGATGCGGATGTCGATCTCGCCGCAATAGGGAGGATCCCAACGGTCCACCGGCGGGTAGCCCTCACGGCGGGCCGCCTGAAGAAGAGCGGCGAAGGAAGCACCATTGCGCGTGCCGTCCAGAGCCGTCATGGCATTCTCCCGTAGTGGCGCCCGTTGTGCTGCGGATCCGCTCCGCCATCCCACTCGCGCCTCGACCTTGCGCCGTCTCTGGCCTTATATAGGCGCGGCTGCGGAAACGCCATGACTGTTCCGGCCCGGAGCGCCCGCAGGGGAGATGGACGAGCATGACAGCGAGGACGGAAGGACACCCCACCATGCGATCCTCTTCGGATCCCGAAAATCTGCTCCAGGAGGCCCATCACCGACTCGCTGCCGTGCGCGCCGAGCTCGCCCGGGTGATCTTCGGACAGGACCAGGTGGTCACCGAGGCGCTGACGGCGCTCCTGGCCGGCGGTCACGCCCTGCTCGTGGGCGTGCCGGGGCTGGCGAAGACGCGGCTGGTGGAAAGTCTGGGGCGGGTGCTGGGGCTGGAGACGGCGCGGGTCCAGTTTACGCCCGATCTGATGCCGGCGGACATTCTGGGAGCGGAGGTGCTGGAGGAGGACGAAGGCGGCCGCCGGCACTTCCGCTTCATCGAGGGACCGATCTTCACCCAGCTGCTGATGGCCGACGAGATCAACCGTGCAAGCCCGCGCACCCAGTCGGCCCTTCTGCAGGCGATGCAGGAAGGCGAGGTCGCCATCGCCGGCAAGAGACGGCCTCTGCCCCGGCCCTTTCACGTGCTCGCAACCCAGAATCCGATCGAGCAGGAGGGCACCTATCCGCTGCCCGAGGCCCAGCTCGATCGCTTCCTTCTGGAAATCCGTGTTCCCTATCCTGACCGGGAGACGGAGCGGCGGGTCATCATCGAAACGACGGGCGGACAGGAGCAGAATGCCGAGCCCGTCCTTGCGCCAGGCGAACTGGCGGGGCTTCAGGCGTTGGTGCGCCGGATGCCGGTGGGAGAGACGGTGGTGGAGGCTATTCTGGATCTGGTGCGCCGGCTGCGCCCCCAGCCCGATACGGAGGGCGGCGACATTCTGTGGGGACCGGGGCCACGCGCGGGACAGGCGCTGATGCTGGCCGCGCGCGCACTGGCGCTGATCGAGGGGCGGGCGGCTCCGGAGATTGAGGATATCGTCCGTCTGGCCCCGGCGGCGCTGCGCCATCGCATGGCCCTGGACTATGCGGCCCTTGCGCGCGGCCGCACGAGCGAGGATGTAATTCAGGAGGCGATTGAGGCCACATGCCGGCCCAGCTGACCGCAGAAGCAATGGCGCCGACCGTGGATGCCGGTGCATGCGCGCGTCTCTTCCAGCACGCCCGGGCGCTGGCCAGGCGCATCCTGATCCGCCAGCAGCGGGGGGAGATCACGACCCGATTTGAGCGCGGCGTTCATCCCCGTCGGCGCAAGGGCGCCGGGGACAGCTTCTGGCAGTATCGTCCCTTCGAATCGGGAGAGCCGGCCCGCCTGGTCGACTGGCGGCGGTCCGCCCGCTCGGACCGGCTTTACGTGCGTGAGCATGAGTGGGAGACGAACCGCGTCCTCTGGCTGTGGGTGGACCGCTCGACCCGGATGCGCTTTGCTTCCCGAAGCGGACTGCCCAGCAAGGAGGCGCGGGCTCTGCTGATCGGCTTCACCGCGGCCTGGATGGCCTGGGAGAGCGGCGAGCTTGCAGGCTGGCTGGATGACAGGCAGCATGGAGCGGTCACGCGTTCCGCGGCGCGGCGGCTGTTGGCGGCCGCAAGCCATGCCTCCTCGTCCGATTTGCAGGCGCTTGGGCAGCTCCCCCTGCGGCCGGGCAGCCGCCTGCTCATCGTCAGTGACGGCCTGTGGCCAGTCGAACGACTGGCCGCCTGTCTCGACCGCTGGCGCCGCCGGGGACTGCGGGCGATGGTGGTGACGCTTGTCGATCCCGCCGAGGAACGGTTCCCCTATTCCGGCCGGTTGCTGCTGGAGGCGACAGGCGATGAGGATGTCCAGCTGCTCGTGGAGGACGGTGAGGCTGCAGCCGAGGCGATCGACCGTCAGCTTGCCGCTCATCACCAGGCGGTGACATCCCTGCTGGCCGGCGCGGGTGTGCCGCATCTCAGGCTTGCGACCGCCACCGGCGAAGAGGCCAGTGCAGCCCTGCTGGCCGGACTGCTGCCATGGTGAGTCTGGCCCATCCCCTTGCGCTGCTGCTGCTGGCGCTGCTGCCGGTGCTCTGGTGGCTGCTGCGGCATCTGCCACCCGCTCCGCGCAGGCTTTTCTATCCGGCAGCGGCCATCCTGCACGGTGAGGAGGTGGCCGTCAGACAGACGCAGCGGCCGCCGCGCTGGCTGATCATGCTGCGTCTGCTGCTGGCAGGCCTGCTGATCCTGGCCGCCGCCGGCCCCCACTGGCGCACGGGTGCCGAGCTGCAGCCGGCCGATGCCGCAGCCGGTGGCCGCTTGCGGGTGCTGGTGGTCATCGACAACGGCTTTCCTGCCGCCGAGACATGGAATCGCCGAATCACGGCGCTGGAGCGGCTCATGGGCGAGTGGCCCGCCGACACGCGAGTCAATCTGATCACCACTGCCCCCGCGCCCGGCCGCCCGCCGGTCGGGGGCGATCCTCTTGCCCATCCTCTTACTCCATCCACGGCTCGGCATCTTCTGGCGGAGCTCAGACCCCAGCCCTTTCTGCCGCAGCGGGAGCGGCTGGCGGAGCGGCTGCGGGCCTGGCGGGAGAAGAACCGCCCGCTGCGCCTTGCCCGGGTCATCTGGGTGACGGACGGATTCGTCTGGCCCGGGACGGAGGCTCTGGCCGGTGCTCTCACCGCGCTTGGGCCGCTTACGACGCTCGGCGTGAGCCAGCCGCTCGGTCCCTTCGCGGTGCGGACATTGCATCGCAGCCAGAAGGGCTACGCGATCACGGTCGTTCGCCCTCCCGGGCAGCCCGAGGCGCGGATCGAGGCCGAGCTGGTGCGCCAGGACGGGCTGGTGGTGGCTTCGGCCGGACTGGCCTTTGCCGCCGGTGCCGAGAAGGCCCGGATCGTGCTGAAGCCAGGTGCGTTCACCAGGCGGCAGGCTGTTGCGGTGCGCCTGCGCGTGCCGGGAGAGGCAAGCGCGGCGCATGTGTATCATCTGGATCGGGCGGCACAATGGCATCGGATCGGCATTCTGGCCGGCCCCGGGGATTCGGCCCGCCCCTTTGCCTCTCCCGCCTACTATCTTGCCCGTGCCCTGCAGGATGCCGGTGCGGTCATCACCGGTCCGCTGGAGCAGATCATGGCAGCCGGTCCGGATGTGGTGATCGTCGCCGACCGCCCGGTGCTGGAGGATGAGGAACAGAATGCCTTGCGCCGTTTCGTCAGCGCGGGCGGGACATTGCTGCGCTTTGCCGGCCCCCGCTACGAGAACCGGCATGATGCGCTTCATCCCGTTGCCCTCGCCCGCGGAGCGCGGCTGGTCGGGGGGGACCTGTCCTGGGAACGGCCGCAGCGGATTGCGGCCTTTGCGGCCGACAGCCCCTTCTTCGGCCTGGACATCCCGGAGGACGTGACGGTATCGGGCCAGGTTCTGGCCCTGCCGGGTGCTCAGCAGGCCCGGGTGTTTGCCCGCCTGGCGGACGGCACGCCGCTGGTCACGGCCCGTGCCCTTGGCCGGGGCATGCTGATCTTCGTGCACACCAGCGCCGATCCGAGCTGGAGCAGGCTTGCGCTTTCACCCCTGTTCCCGCGCTTTCTGAAGGCGCTGCTTGCGGTCCCGGCCGCCTCCGCCCCTCCGGACGGCGGGGCAGCAATCTCAGGCGAGGGCGCAGGCAGGACCAGGGCGGTCAGGACTGCGGCGCTGGTGCCCGAACTGGTGCTGACGGGCAGGGGCAGGCTCGTCGCCGCACCGGCAGGTGTGAAGGCGCTGGCGGCGGCGGAGCTTCAGGGACGGCCATTATCCTGGGAGGCGCCGGCCGGATTCTATCGCAGACCGGATGGTCGCCTGGTTCTGCGGCCGCTTCAGGGCATTCCTGGCGGCATCGGGCCGGATTTCACCTTCCGGCCTCTTGCACGAGGGTATGAAGACATCGAAGCCCTGGCCGCCGGCCGGCTGGCCCTGTGGCCCGCCCTGCTGGTGGCTGCGCTGCTGCTGATGATGCTGGAGCGGCTGCTGTTGTCCCGATCGGGGGTTATGGCCTTTTTCATGCGCGCTCGCCAAGGCATCGGCGGGCTGTCTTCGGGCGGCGCGATGCTGGCGGTGATGCTGGCGGCATTCATCCTGCCCGGGGATGCTCTGGCCCAGGAGAGGAGCCCCGACGTGGCCCGGGTGGTGGCGGCCGTTTCCGAGCCGCGGATCGCCTATATCCGCACCGGCGAGCGGGCCCGCGATGAACGGATCGCCGCCGGTCTTGAAGGATTGACCCGGATCGTGCGTCTGCGCACGGCCGCCGCTCTCGGCCAGCCCATGGGCGTGACGCTGACGGGTGATCTTCCACTGGCCCTGTTCCCGCTCGTCTACTGGGCGCCCCCGCCCGACAGGCCGACCCTGACGGTACGGGAACGGAACCGGCTGCAGCGCTACATCCGCTCGGGCGGCATTCTCTTCATCGATCTTGTCGGGGGTGACGACCACCAGGCGGATCTGCGCCGGCTGCTCGGCGGCGAAGCCTTTCTGCCGCCGCTGATCGCTCTTGACGACCGCCACATTCTTGCGCGCAGCTTCTATCTGCTCGACTGGTTCCCGGGGCGTCGTGATGGAAATGTGGTCTGGGTAAGTGCGCATTCCCTGGGCAAGGATCCTGCGGTCACCCCGATCGTGATCGGCGCGCACGACTGGGCAGGCGCCTGGGCCATCGGCGCGGATGGCCGCTTTCTCGTGCCGGAGCTTCCCGGCGGCATCGAACAGCGGGAATTTGCCTTTCGGTTCGGGATCAATCTGGTGATCTATGCCCTCGCCGGCACCTACAAGGGAGACCAGATCCACCTGCCGGCCATCCTCGAAAGACTGCGGCGCTAGGCCCCGGGGCAGTGGGAGAGATGATGACGCAAACCACCATGACCTTCGCTCCCGCCTTGGCCTGGCCGCTTCTGGCGCTGCTTGCGCTCTGGGGAGCGGTCGAGCTCGGGCGGGTCGTGGTGATGCGCGCCCATCTGCGCTCGGCGATGGCGGCCGGACTGCGGTTTCTGGCCGTGCTGGCCATACTCGTGGCGCTGGCCCGGCCACAGCGGCTGGAGGAGACGGAACGGGCTCTGCCCGATCGACTGATCCTGCTGGTCGATCGGTCGGCAAGCATGCGCATCGGCAAGCGGCAGACGATGGCCGATGAGGCGGTCCGCAGTCTTGCGGCAGCCGCCCGGCGAGAAGGGCTCGTGGTGGAGACGGCCTCCTTCGACGATCGCGAGCAGCCGGCCGGCGAGGCGCTGCGTCAGGCGCGGCTTGCGGGCGAGGATCGGGCATTGGCCGCCGTCATCGTCATTACGGACGGGCTCATCCAGGACCCGGACCGTCTGCGGCAGGCGCTGCCAGGCGGTCGCCCCTTGCATCTGCTGCTTGCCGGTGATCCGCAGATGCGCGATCGCCGCCTCGTGATCGAATCCGCTCCTCCCTATGCCGTGGTGGGACGACCGGTCGCCATTCGTCTGCGGGTCGAGGAAAGCGGGCAGACCGACGGGAGGGAGATCCCGCTTGTCATCGACACGCAGGATGGCGGCCGGCAGGAGCGACTGGTTCCGCCAGGCGAGCCGGTCACCATCTCCGTCACCCCGCGCAGGCGGGGGACGAGCTGGGTCTCACTGAGCGTGGCAGCCGCGCCGGCTGAGGATGTCACCGCCAACAATCGGCATATCCTGCAAATCGAGGCGGTTCGGGATCGCCTGCGCGTGCTTCTGGTTTCCGGCGAACCCCATCCCGGTGAGCGGGCCTGGCGGGAGATCCTGAAGTCGGATCCGGCGGTGGATCTGGTCCACTTCACGATCCTGCGGCTCGTTGAAAGTCAGGACCCCGCAAGACCGGAGGAGCTCTCTCTCATCCCCTTTCCCACGGACAGACTGTTCGGCAAGGAGCTTGCCGGTTTCGATCTGGTGATCTTCGATCGCTATCGCCTGCGTGGCGTGCTCCAGCCCGGTCATCTTGACGCCATTCGCGACTATGTCCTGGCTGGAGGCTCGCTCTTCGTGGCGAGCGGACCGGAGTTCGCTGGCCCGGGTTCCCTGGCGAACTCCCCCCTGCGGGAGCTGCTACCGGCGCTGCCGGCCGGCACGCCCCGGATGATCGCGTTCCGGCCGCGGCTGACACCGCTCGGGCGCCGGCATCCGGTCACCCGTCCGCTCGCCGAGGCGGAGGGGATGGAGGGCGCGCCGCGGTGGGGACACTGGTACCGATACCTGCCGGTGCGCCAGCACCGCGGCGTTGCGGTGCTTGCCGGACCAGGGGGCGCCCCGCTGCTCGTGCTTGCCGATGCGGGCAAGGGCCGGGTGGCGATGCTGCAATCCGATCAGTTCTGGCTGTGGGCCCGGGGTGTCGAAGGCGGCGGGCCCTATGTCCCGCTGCTCAGGCGCAGCCTGCATTGGCTGATGCGCGAACCGGACCTCGAAGCCGAACGCCTGAAGGCCCACATCGATGCCAATGGCCGGCTGGTGATCACGCGCGGCAGTCTGAAGCCGGGGCCGGTCACGGTGACCATCACCGCCGCGGATGGGAAATCCATCCGCAAGGAGCTCGTGGTGGATCCGACAGGCGAAGGCCGGCTTGTGATGACGGGGCTGGCCCCGGGACGCTATCGCCTACGCAGTGACGGCCTGCAGGCGCTGGCGGTGCTGCCCGATCCCGATGCGCGCGAGTTTGCGGAGGTGGTGCCGACAGCGGACCACCTCATGCCCCTGGTCCAGGCATCCGGCGGAACGGTCCATCGGCTCGCAGCCGGAATTCCCAGCCTGGTGTCCGCATCCTCGCCGGGGGCCGGGCGTGGTCAGGGGATCCTCGCCATCCCCCGCCGCGATGCCCGGCTGATTACCGCAAGCCGGATGCGGCCACTGCTGCCGCTGTGGGTGCTGCCGCTGGCGGCGCTGCTGTCTCTGATCGGAGCATGGTGGCTGGAACGTGCCCCTGTCGGTGGCCGGCCGTCTCACGCGGCGGGACCGGGCCAGGGACGCAGCGCAAACCGGAGCGGCAGGGGCGGCGCCGCAGCGGCCAGAGGACGATAGAGCAGACGCTGCGGGTCGCAGGGGCCCGGCAGCTCCGCCCGGGCCGGCAGCGTAGGTCGGAAGCCGGCCCGGCCGTAGTAGGGCAGATCACCGATAAGGAAGACATAGCGCGCACCGCCCAGGCGGCCTGCCGCTTGCAGGGCATGATCGATCAGGGCCAGCCCCGCCCCGTTCCCGCGAATGTGAGATGCGACCGCTACCGGTCCCAGCAGCAAAGCCTGTTCCTGTCGGTCGGCGGCTGCCAGGAGGATCGGCCAGAAGCGGATGCTTCCCAGCACGCGCCCGTCCGCCGCCCGCAGGACATGGGAGAGGGCGGCAAGCGGCGGCCTGTTGTCGCGAAAGCGATAGGCCGTGCGCTTGTGACGCTCCGCCCCGAAGGCGGCATCGAGCAGGACCTCGATGGCCGCGGCATCTTCCGGGCGTTCGCTGTCGATTCTCCAGTCCACGGCGCTCAACTTTCGTTGGGTGGGCGGGATGCCCCCTTCTATCGGGACAGGGGCGCGGCCAAGTCAAGATGACCGGCAGCTGCAGCCGGACAAGTCGCCAACGGGAGAGCAGAAGGGCTGCATGGGCAAGGGGGATCACGGAACAGGGGCCGGCTGCGCTTTGTCCGCAACCGGCCCCCGTTTCCCCGACCTGTCCCGCAGGTCGCAGACAGTCCTACCAGTCGATCTGGCCGCGGATGCCGAAGGCGTTGGTGGAAAAGCTGCTGGTCACGGCGCCGCTCTTGGTCAGCTTCACGCGGTCCGGGCTGCCCTCCACCTTCACATGCCCGTAGTTGATGAGAAAGCGGACATGGCTGATCGGAATCCAGGTCACGCCCAGATTGAAGCTGTACTGGTTGCCGCCGAAGACCTCCGCCTTCCGGTCGGTGAGATCGACCCAGTCGATTCCCGCATTGACCTGCCAGGCACCGATGCCGCCCTGGTTGACCGGGTGAAGGGGCTTGGTGCGATCGAACGCCCCCTTGGAGGCCTTGTAGGCCTTGCGCTCGCCGGTCAGGAACCAGCCGAGGGTGGCATAGCCGCCCTGGAAGCTGGCGCCGGACTTGCCGCCGGGCATGATGGGCGCCGTGAAGCTGACATGGTCATTGCCGAATTCACCCTCGAAGGTGAGCGCACCATATTGGGCCGCAAGCTCGAAGCCGGTGAAGACGTTGTTGTCGACCGGCATGCGACCAGTGTTCACGAAGCGGGTATTGGTGGTGTGCAGGAAGGGCCGCTGCCGGAAGCGGCTGTGCGCAGCCCCCTTGTTGCGATACTCCACCGAGCCGCCCAGATGCAGGAAACCGTTCTCGAACGGCACCGTGTAATGGGCACGGGAGGCCAGGATGACGCCACTGTCCTCATCATCGCCGCCAAAGCCGGCATCCGAGAATACACCGCTCTTCCAGTGCCAGTTCTTGCCATGGAAGTTGACGGTGACCCCGAGCTCGCGCGAAAAACCGAAGGCATCCGTGAATGCCGCGCGTTCCATGAAGGTGATGAAGCGCGAGGATGTCTGCTCGTTCATCGAGACCGGCGTCTTCTGATTGCCGATGGTGATGCCGATGCCCTTGAAGCCCTTGTATTCCAGATAGGCGTCGGTGACATCGACCTCGTTGTCGGCAAAATCGGCCTCGAACTTGTATTTCCAGTCGGTGATCTCGCCCTCGACGCCAAGGCGGGCGCGCCGGAATTCGGTGGTCGTGCCAAGTCCATGGTCGGGCGAGAAGTCCATGGCGTTGCCGGTGCCGATCCGGTCGGGATCACCCACGATGCCGAAATCCGTCTGGACGCGGCCGCGGACCTTGAACTTCTTGAAGCCCTTGCCGGAAAAACGCGGTGCGCCCTTGGCCTCCACCTTGAGCTTCTGCTCCTTTTGCGTCTTTTCCGCCTTTTCCAGACGCTTTTCCAGCTCAGCCATTTTCGCCTTGAGAGCGGCCAGCTCCGCCTTCAGCTCCTCCGCGCTCTGGGCGGCGGCCGGCTGCGCGGTCAGGCAGGCGAAAGCGATGGCGGTCGTCCCCGCAAGCGTGGCGAGCTGCCGCACGGTTTTCATCATGGTTTTCCTCCTGTTTGTCGATCAGCACCCTCGAAGGGAAAATCGGGGTCATCTGCGCAACGGCAGGGGAAAGAGGATGCCGTCCGCGCAGCGCCCTCATGCCGGTTCCAGATGACAGATTGGTGACAGTCTTCAGCCGCTGCCGGCACCGGCCGTGGTCAGGTCGGGGAAGGCCGGGCCTTCATTCCTCGGCCGGGGAAAAGACAAGACTCAAGGAATTGACGCAGTAACGCAGACCCGTGGGCGGGGGACCGTCGTCAAAAACATGACCAAGATGGCTGTCGCAGCGCGCGCAGCGGATCTCGGTGCGGACCATGCCGTGCGAACGGTCGGTCAGATAGCGGATGGCCGATTCGCTGACGGGAGCGAAGAAGGATGGCCACCCCGAGCCCGAATCGAACTTGGTCTCGCTGCGAAAAAGCGGTGCGCCACAGGCGGCGCAGCGGAACAGTCCCGGCCGTTTTTCGGCGAGCAGGGCGCCGGTGAACGGAGGCTCGGTGCCACCCATGCGACAGACCGCAAAGCGCGCCTCGCCAAGGCGGCGTCGCCACTCTTCCTCGCTTTCGGCCAGCGGCAGGAGCCCCTCGTCGGGGTCTTCCTGTCGCGGCCGATGATTGCGTCGGCTCCTGTCCGTCATCGCCTGTCGTCAGCGCACCGTACAGCTTGCACACAGCGCATAGACCCCCCGCGGGTCGGTGAAGACGGTGAGCGGCTTCACCATTTCGCGGGTTGCCCGGGCCACTTCCCGCTTCAGGCCGACAAGTCCCTCGACCCGGGCCATGACCGCAGCCGCATTGCGCGAAATCTGCATCAGCAAGCGGGCAAGGGGTGAAATCGGTTCCTCGAAGAAGCGGATGCGGTATTGTCCTTCCTTCAGGCCGGCCAGCCGGGCGGCTGCGGCAGCGGCCGCCCTCAGATCACCGAAATTGTCGACAAGACCAAGCTCCTTGGCCGTTGCACCGGCCCATACCCTGCCCTGGCCGATCCGGTCGACCTGCTCCTTCGTCATCTTGCGGCCTTCGGCCACACGGGTCAGAAAATCGTCATAGCCTTTTTCGATCACCTTCTGGATGATGGGGGCCAGCCGCGGATTGAAGGGCCGCACCGGGTTGAACGCGTCCGCAAAGGGCGTGGTGCCGACACCGTCGCTGTGCACGCCGAATTTGGCGGCCGTGTCTTCAAAAGTGAAGAACAGGCCGAAAATGCCGATTGAGCCGGTGATCGTCGTCGGCTCCGCCCAGATCTCGTCGGATGTGGACGAGATCCAGTAGCCGCCCGAGGCTGCGACCGAACCCATGGAGGTGACCACCGGCTTGCCGGCGGCCCGGGCATCAAGCAGCGCCTGGCGGATCAGCTCGCTGGCAAAGGCCGAGCCGCCCGGGCTGTTGACCCTGAGCACGATGGCCCTGACCTTGTCGTCCTTTGTCGCCCTGCGGATGAGGGGGACGATGCGCTCAGCACCCGCCTCGTCGGGATTACCCTTGCCGTCGACAATGGCGCCTTCGACCGTGACAACCGCAATCGCCGCATCCGCCTTGGGCTCGTCCTTGTGATCCAGTGTCCGCAGATACTGGGCCATGTCGATGCGTGGATATTTGTCTCCCTGCTTGCCGAGTTTTTTGGCGATGCCCTTGCGCATTTCCTCATGGGTCTTCAAGGCGTCAACGAGCTTGGCATCAAGCGCCAGCCGGCCCAGGTCGCCATTGGCCGCCACCACGGCCTGGTCGAGGCTGTTGAGCAGATTGACCAGCGCCTCACGTTCGATCCCGCGCCCGTCGGCAACCGCGTCAAGAAAGGCGTCCCACAGCACGGACAGGAACGCCCTGTTGGCCTCCTTGGCCGCGGGCGACATGTCGTTGCGGATGAAGGGCTCGACCGCGGATTTGTATGTCCCCACCTTGAAGACATGCACATTGATGCCAAGCTTGTGCAGTCCTTCCGCAAAATAGAGGGGGTAGCTGCCATAGCCCGTGGGGATGATGGCTCCTGCAGGATGCATCCAGATCTCATCGGCCGCGCTGGCGACCAGATATTGCTGCTGATCGAAACTGTCGCCCACCGCGATCACGGGCTTGCCGCTCTCGCGGAATTCCTTCACCGCCCGGCGGATCTCGTGAGCCGCGGCGATGCCGTCCAGCTCCAGCTTGTCAAGCGAGAGCACGAGCAGCTTGATGCGGTCGTCATTCTTGGCGGCACGAATGGCGCGCAGAATGTCGCGCAGCAGGATCGGCTTTTCCTGCTCGGCCAGGCTGACGAGCGCAGCCGGATCAAGCGGCAGGGGCCGCTCGCGCAGCACGCCTTGGGGCGCGATCACCAGCGCGGCATTCTTCGGCACGGATGGGACGGGCCGCTTGAGGGCGCTGTTCGCCAGTCCGACAAACAGCAGAAAGAGAAGGATGAACAGGGCCAGCGTGTTGAAGGCCCTGATGGCCGACCAGATGAATCCCAGAATCCGTTTCATGCCTGTCCTCCTGTCGTCCGTCCCGTCTGTTGTGACCGTCATTCGGCGGCGGATGAGCGCAAGGTTCCGGCGGTCTCTTCCTCCTCGGGAGGCTGTGCCTCGGCGATTCTGAGAAGCTCGTCGCGCCGGGCGATCTTCACACGCGGGCGGATACCGCCGCCGCGGCGCTCCTCTTCCGCCTCGATTCGCTTCCAGTCACGAAAGCGCACCACCGGCTTGTGGCGTGCCGCCAGCAGCCGTCTCAGCCCCGCGCGGCCCGGCCGCCCGCCAGGCCCGACTTCGGCGAGCAGGCGATCCGCGATCTCGGCGCCATCCGGCTTGTTGGTGCCGATGGTGCCCGTCGGTCCGCGCCGCGCCCAGCCGGCCGCATAGATTCGCTCACGGATGCGCCCGTTCTCGTTCTCGAAACAGCCCCGACGCGGGTCATAGGGCAGCCCCGCGATCGGTGTGCTGCGGTAGCCGATGCAGGGCACGATGAGGCCGCAGGGGATCTCGAACATCTCACCGGTGCCCACCGCACGCCCGTCCCCTTCCACCCGGGTGCGCTCCAGCCTCAAGGCTTCCACCCGGCCCTCGCCAAGCACCGCAACGGGCCGAGCGTAGAAAAGGATGTGGATGCGCACAGGCCTTGCATCGGGGCGATTGCCGGCATAGCCGCGCAGGATCTCCATCACCTTGCGGTGAGCGGAATCGAGGCGGGCATCCTCTTCGGCGGGCGGCAGCTGCGCCGGATCTACGAGGGGCACGGCCCGCTTCAGCTTGCCGAGCTCGCCGAGCTCCTTCGGCGTGAACTTCGCCTCATGGGGGCCACGCCGACCGATCATGTAGAGATCGGTGAGCGGGGAACGGGCGATGCGGGCGGCGGCCTCGGGGTTGATGTCGCTTTCGGCCAGCTCCTCTTCCGTCTTCGCCAGTATCCGGACGACATCCACGGCGACATTGCCGTGGCCGATGACGGCCGCCGCCTCGACGTCAAGATCGACATCGAGATCACAGTAGTCAGGATGGCAGTTGTACCAGCCGACGAAGGCCGCCGAGCCGATGACACCCCGCTTGTCGGCTCCCGGCACCTCGAAGGGACGATCGGCTCCGGCCCCGCAGCTGATCACCACGGCATCGAACAGCTCCAGCAGCTCATCCAGCGTCACGTCACGGCCGACCTCGACATTGCCGAAGAAGGACACCTCCGGGCGCATTGCCGTCTTCTCGTAGCGGCGATAGACCGCCTTGATCGACTGATGGTCCGGCGCCACGCCGAAGCGGATGAGGCCATAGGGTGTCGGCAGGCGGTCGATCATCGCAATCTCGACGGGCCGGTCGCTCGCCAGCAGCCGTTCGGCCGTGTAGTAGCCGGCCGGCCCCGCACCCACGATGGCGACCGTCAGCGGTTCCTTCTCGCTCATCGTCTCCCCCTGGCGGTGAGGCGGATGCGCATCTGTCCTCCCAGATTCGAACCGTTCGAGCTTGCCATGATGATCGCCCAAATGCGAGAGAAAAATCGGGAACCACCCGGCAGAAGGCGGGGAAAGGGGAGAGTGATGCAGCAGGACGGAATGCCGCACCGGCCCATTCATATCGCCCATGTCCTGCTCGCGATGGACATCGGCGGCATGGAGAAGGGGGTGCTGACCCTGCTTGAGCGTCTGGACCCCGCCCGCTTTCGCCAGACGCTGATCTGCCTGGCCGACATACACCCCGATCTGCGCCCGCGCGTAGAGGCCAGCGGGGCCACGGTTCATGTGCTTCACAAGGCCCCCTTTCGCCGTGATGATGCGGTGCTGTGGCGGCTGTGGCGGCTGCTGCGGCGCATCCGGCCCGAGATCGTGCACAGCCGGAACTACCCGGCCATCGATGCGGCCTGGGTGGCGGCGCTGGCCGATGTGCCGCGGCGCATTCACGGCGAGCACGGCCGGCGCGCGGACCAGCTTGACGGCCTGGCGCGGCGTGAGCGCTGGCGCCGGCGGCTCGCCCGCCGCTTCACCCACCAGTTCGTGGCGCTGGGCGAGGATCTGAAGCGTTTTCTCGTGGCCGATATCGGTGCCGATCCGCGCCGGATCGCGATCCTCTACAATGGCGTCGATTGCACGCGCTTCCACCCGCCCGCGGATGCGGCGGAAAAGGCTCGCGCCCGCGCCGCACTTGCCGCCTATGCCGCCGAGCCCGTGGCGGGACGGATCGCGGATCCGCAGACGATTCTCATCGGCAGTGTCGGCCGGCTCGATCCGGTCAAGGATTATGACCGGCTGATCGCAGCGCTCGCGGGGCTGGCCGATCCATGGCGCAAGCAGGTGGCCGGCGTGCTTGTCGGTGACGGTCCGGAGCGCCTGCGGCTGGAGGAGCTGGCGCGCGAGGCGGGGCTCGGCGGCCGGTTTCTCGTCACCGGGCGCGCGAGCGACACGGCCGAGCTCCTGCGCGCATTCGACATCTTCGTCCTGCCGTCGCGCTTTGAGGGACTGTCGAACGCACTGCTGGAGGCGATGGCAACAGGTCTGCCGATCGTCGCCACCGCCGTCGGTGGCACGCCGGAGCTGGTTACCGCCGGTGTCTCGGCGGAGCTGGTGCCACCTGCAGATGAGATGGCCCTGAAGGATGCGCTTGTCGGGCTGCTTGCCGATCCCGCACGCCGGACGGTACTTGGGCGACACGCCCTGGAACGCGCGCAAGGGCGCTTTTCCGTGGACGCCTTCGTCGCCTCTTACGCTGCGCTCTACGAGAGCCTTGCACCCGCCGCGCAGAAGTGAGGGACGAATCTTCTACAGGCGATATGGAACGACGAGCAGATTTGTAGTGCCCGCAAATGCCTTTTCATCCCGGCTGACGAGGGGAGCGCCCAGCTCTTCGGCCGTCGCCAGAACGATTGCGTCGGGGAGCTTGATTCGGTGCGTCCTCCGCAGTCTGGCTGCACGCCGGGCAAGCGGGCCGTCGATCTCCATGCGTTCGAACCGGGCGAGGAATCCTTCGAGATCCCGCTCATCCTGCGCATCTCTGGCGCCTGCGAGAACCTCGATCCAGGAAATGATACTGATTGCAGGGGCCGTGAAGCTTGCGAGAGCGCGCTCCGCCTCCTCAATCCCGATCAGATAGTCGATGAGAATGTTGGTATCGAGGACGGCGTCAATCATCCCATTCTTCGCGCAAGCGCCGCTGCCACTCCAAGCCATCCCGAATGCCCCGGCCCCGCCAGGCGCCGAACATGCTACGCTGCTCTTTGGCCTCCGACGAGAGATAGATGCGGATGGCGTGCCGAATGGCCTCCGCCCGCGAAATACCTCGCCGTCGAGCTACCGCGTCGAGGCGAGCTGCAAGATCCTCAGGAATGGTTACGATCGTCCGCATGAGTGATATCTACTGGTGATATCATCAGGCGTCAAGCATCGTGTCTCGAAAAAGGCCAGCCGCTGGCGGCAGGTGATGGGCGGGACGGCTGGATTGCGCAGTGGCGCGGCGCTAGTCTCGCCGGCGTCATGTGCGCGGGCGACCCGGGTCCGCCGCCAGCTCCCAGGGAGAGGAAGCCATGGACTTCGCCTATTCCGAACGCTGCCTGCATTACCTTGAACGCGTGCGCGCCTTCATGGAGGAGCACATCTATCCGAACGAGGAGGCGATCCGCGCCGAGATCGCCGAAGGCGACCGCTGGCAGCCCAGCCGGATCATCGAGGAGCTGAAGGCGAAGGCGAAGGCGGAAGGGCTGTGGAACCTCTTCCTGCCGGACCCCGAGCTGGGGGCGGGGCTCAGCAATGTCGACTATGCGCCGATCGCGGAAGAGATGGGCCGCTCGCCGTTCGCGTCCGAGGTCTTCAACTGCTCGGCGCCCGATACCGGCAACATGGAGGTGCTCTGGCGCTATGGCAGCCCGGATCAGAAGGAGCGCTGGCTGAAGCCCCTGCTGGAAGGCGAGATCCGCTCCGCCTTCGCGATGACGGAGCCGGATGTGGCCTCCTCCGATGCCCGCAACATCCGCGCCTCGATCCGGCGCGAGGGTGACGAATACGTGATCAACGGCCGCAAGTGGTGGACGAGCGGGGCGGGCGATCCGCGCTGCAAGGTGCTCATCTTCATGGGCCAGAGCGATCCCGACAATCCGGACCCCTATCGCCGCCAGTCCATGATCATCGTGCCGATGGATGCGCCGGGCATCCATGTGCGGCGGATGCTGCCGGTGTTCGGCTACGACGATGCGCCCCACGGCCATGCGGAGATCGACTTCGAGAATGTCCGCGTACCGGCCGCGAACATGATCCTGGGCGAAGGCAGGGGATTCGAGATCGCCCAGGGCCGCCTGGGACCGGGACGCATTCACCACTGCATGCGGCTCATAGGGCTGGCTGAGCGGATGCTGGAGAAGATGGTCCGGCGGCTGTCGGAACGCGAGGCCTTCGGCAAACCCATCATCAAGCATTCGGTGTGGGAGGAGCGGATCGCCGAATCCCGCATTCTTATCGACCAGGCACGGCTGCTGACATTGAAGGCCGCCTGGATGATGGACACGGTGGGCAACAAGGCCGCGCGCAAGGAGATCGCGATGATCAAGGTCGCAGCGCCCAACATGGCCTGCCGGGTGATCGACTGGGCGATCCAGGCCCATGGCGGCGGCGGGGTCGCGGACGACTTCGGCACGGCCTACGCCTATGCGGGCGCACGCACGCTCAGGATCGCCGACGGGCCGGACGAGGTGCACCGCGCCCAGATCGCCCGCCTCGAGGCGCGCGAGGCCGCCGGCCGCAACCGCCGTCAGGCGTAAGGGGAAGGCACTGTCGGCCAGTCCCCGATTCCCGAAGCACCGGGATCTCCGCTTTTTTGTGGATGAGGGGGCGGCTCAGCCGTCGAGCCGTTCTTTGAGCAGGCGGTTGACGACCGCGGGGTTCGCCTGACCGCGGGTCGCCTTCATCACCTGGCCGACGAAGAATCCGATCACCTTGGTCTTGCCGCCGCGATACTGCTCGACCTGCGCCGGATGGTCGGCCAGCACCTTCTCGACGATGGGGATGAGCGCCGCCTCGTCGGAAACCTGGGTGAGGCCTTTCTCCTCGACGATCTCGGCCGCGCCGCGCCCTGAGGCGAACATCTCCTCGAACACCTCCTTGGCGACACGGCCCGAGATCGTCCCCTTGTCAACGAGCGCCAGCAGCTCCGCGCCCTGTTCGGGACGCACGGGGCTTTCCGTGATCGCAAGCCCGGCCTTGTTCAGATGCCCGAAGAGATCGGCGAGCACCCAGTTGGCCGCCCGGTTGGCGACTTCCGCCTCCGGCCTGCCGGTGGCCTTCGCAAGAGCCGCCACCACCGCCTCGAAATACTCGGCCGCCTCGCGCTCGGTGACGATGGTGGCGGCGTTGTAGGCCGTCAGCCCCCATTCCTGCTGGTAGCGGTGCTGCTTGGCGTCCGGCATCTCGGGCAGGCTGGCGCGCGCCTCTTCGATGAAGGCGTCGTCGAGCTCCAGCGGCAGCAGGTCCGGATCCGGGAAATAGCGGTAGTCGTGCGCCTCCTCCTTCGAGCGCATGGAGCGCGTCTCCATCCGGTTCGGGTCGAAGAGCCGCGTTTCCTGCTCGATCGCGCCGCCGGCCTCCAGGATCTCCACCTGCCGGCGCGCCTCGTATTCGATCGCCGCCATCACGAAGCGCACGGAATTGACGTTCTTGATCTCGCAGCGGGTGCCGAAGGGCCCGCCCGGGCGGCGCACCGAGACGTTGATGTCGGCGCGCATCGAGCCCTGCTCCATGTTGCCGTCGCAGGAGCCGATGTAGCGCAGCAGCGTGCGCAGCTTGCGCAGATAGGCACCGGCCTCTTCGGGCGAGCGGATGTCGGGCCTGGATACGATCTCCATCAGCGCGACACCCGCGCGGTTGAGATCGACGAGCGACCAGCGGGGATGCTGGTCATGCAGCATCTTGCCCGCGTCCTGCTCCAGGTGCAGGCGCTCGATGCCGATCTTCTTCGTCGTGCCGTCGGCGAGCGTGATCTCGACGAAGCCCTCGCCGACGATGGGGTGCTTGTACTGGCTGATCTGGTAGCCGGCAGGCAGGTCGGGGTAGAAGTAGTTCTTGCGATCGAAGCGCGACCACTTGTTGATCTGCGCGTTGAGCGCCAGCCCCGTGCGCACCGCCTGAAAGATGCATTCGCGGTTGATGACCGGCAGCATGCCCGGCATCGCCGCGTCCACGAGGCTGACCTGGGTGTTGGGCTCGGCGCCGAAGTCGGTGGCAGCTCCCGAGAACAGCTTGGCGCGCGAGATCACCTGGGCATGCACCTCCATGCCCACCACGATCTCCCACGGCCCGCTCGCCCCTTCGATGACATACTCAGCCATGGCCG
>CAYYGH010000003.1:0-92280 GCA_964471405.1 uncultured Sphingomonadales bacterium
TGGGGGGTAAGGGTGATCACGCATAAGTTGGCAAGCGGCTGGTGACGAATCGCCGCCTACTCCGCCGCGCTCTGGGCGGGGGCGGCGGTGCGCGCCTTCGTGCGGATCCGCCCGCGCTTGCTCTGCACCTTCGGGTCGTCGGTCGTGCCCGGAGCCTGTGGCGAGGGTATGCGGGGGGCAAGGGGGGGCGCCATCAGAAGGCCCCTTTTCCCAACGCCTGAAGCACGGGACTCACCGGTGAGCCCCCATCCGCGGGGGGCTTGTCATCCGGTCCCATCTTGGCCAGACTGCAGACAGGGAAAGGGGGAAAAGAGGATCACCGGCGATGTGGGGGAAAGTGGCGGCCCTCATCCTTGCTGTCGGTCTTCCGGCTCTTGCAGCAGGCGGCGGTCTGCCTCATCCGGCTTTGGCCCAGGACAGCGCAGGTCGCGGCGAAGGCCATCAGGAAAGGCCCGCATCTGGGCCGCCCTGGTTGCAGGCAAACCGCAAGGCGGTGGCCCTTTTCAAGAAAGGCGATCTGCGCCGCGCATTGCGTGCGGCAAACAGGGCCGTGGAGCTTTATGCACAGGAGACCCCGTTTCTTGCCGACACATATACGAAGCTGGCTTTCAACGCTGCCGCGCTTGCCAGGAGACTGGGTGGTGCAGAGCATGCCGCCCGCGTTCTGGCCGATGCGGCGGATCTGCTCCGGCCGTCCGATCATGAGCATGCCGCCGCCATTGTCAGGATACGTCTTGCCGAGGCCGATCAGCGTACTGTGGCGGGCACATATCATGACGCCCAGCGGGTTCGCCTGAAGGCCCTGGCCGCGGCGCGGAAGGGGTTTGGGGAGAAAAGTCCGGAAGTCGCCAAGCTGTATCTGGCCCTGGCGGAGGGTACAAAGAGGTTTTATGATACCGCGGTCGTGGCCCGCTACCTGGAGGAAGCGCGTGAAGCGGTGGCCGATCGTCCCGAGGACGATCCCATACGCCTTCTTGTCGCTCATGAGGAAGCCAAGTTCGAGATCGAACGGGGGCGGGACAGGCAGGCGGAACGCAAGCTCAAACGAATCCTTGCGATCTGTGACCGCAGCAGTGATCGCAAGTTGCGCCGAATTCGCGAGCTGGCGCTCGGAAAGCTCGTCTATCTCGCTCTCAGGAAGGGGGATGAGGCGAGGGCCGATTCCCTCCTGCAAAAGGTGATCGCGAATGCGGAACCGAATGGTCCGGCAGAGAAGCTTTATGCACTTCTGCCTGATCCGCCGCCGACATTTGAACGCTCCAGGCTGGTTATCACCTACGACGTTTCTCCGGAAGGGAAGGCGACCAATATCAGAGGCCTGCAGTCTGCCGGAGCGCCGCAGTGGGAGGCAAAGGTGCGCGAGGCGATGAAACGCTGGCGGTTCAAGCCGGCCATGAAAGACGGCAAGCCCGTCTGGACGCGGGGTCTCAGATATCAGTTCACCCTTCTTACGGAAAAATGGGTTCCCACCGGTTCCCGGATTCCGACGACGCGATACTGAAATTGAGGGCAAGAAGGGCTGGGGGAGATGCCGTCGTATCCGGGCAGGAGGGGTTGCGAATGAAGCTACGGGCATTCGGACTGCATGGGCATCCTGCTCTTCTTTTGTGTTTGTGGGCCGCCGTTGCGTGGGTTTTTCTGGTGTTTGTGGTCCCCATGTCACCGGTCTCGGCGTCTCAGCCGGAAGAGATCGAAGGCGATTGGCGGACTCTTCACCGTCAAGCCGTGAGCGCTGCCCGGAATGATGAGCTTCAGCGAGCCCGGAGGCTTGAGAAAGCCGCTCTTGATCGCTTTCTGTTTGCCACCGGCCCTGACAAGCGGACACGCGAGTCATTGCGCGTCCTTGTTCTCAATGTGGCACGCCTGGAAGCGGCGGTGCGTTCCGGAGCCAGCGCTATTCAGGTTCTGCGTGAGCGCGTTGCACGGCTCGATCCTCGGGATCGACAGCAGGCGCGTTTTGCGGTCACCATCCTTGAAACGATGCTTGATCCACCCTTTCAGCATTCCCCCGCCACCCAACATCAATTGTGCCGTCGGTTGGAAGAGGTGGCGGTGTCGGGATTCGGGCCACATGATCCGGAAACCGTGCGGGTTCTGCTGTCTCTTGCTGAAATAGTGGCGCGCCCTGTCAGTGCCTGGCAGGGCAGGCCGCGTGGGACCCGCGAGGCGATGGCCTACCTCGCCAAGGCAAAGGCTGCCGCTTCATTCTTGCCGGTCGATCACCCTCTGCATCGCCGGGTCGCTCTGGGTGAGCTTCGTCTGTTGCATGCACTGGGGCGGGAAAAAGAGTTGCTGTCTTCCTTCAGAAAAGTGATGGCGAATGCCCGTCTCACCGCATCCATGACGGATGAGCAGAAGACCGAGCTCCTCAAGCTTGGCCTTCATGCCCTTTATGCCTTCGGTCATGAGGATGAGGCGCGGTCCTATCTGGACCAGCTCAATCGTCTGCGCCCTTCAAACAGTCCGCCGGAGGCGCTCTATGACCCCGCCCTGCCACCCCATGCTGCCGAAGGGACAGCCAAGGCCGAGATCCTTCTCGACATAGACGAGACGGGGCGCGTGTCCCACATCCGCATTCGGTTTCTCAAAGGCAAGCGCTCCAAAAGCTGGCTGAAGAAGGCCCGACGCCTGATCGCCACCTGGCGGTACGCCCCGCGGCTAGAGAACGGCAAGCCGGTGCCGACGCGCGATTATCGGGAATCCTATGTCGTCACAATCGTCCGCGCACTCTAGGAGGATACCGCTGAAAGAGGGGGGGAGATGCTTTTCCTCCGCGCTTTTTCCGCGCTCCGCTATTCCGCCGCGCTCTGGGCGGGGGCGGCGGTGCGCGAGAGGATGCGGGAAAGATACCGCCCGGTGTGGCTTTCGGCCACGCGGGCCACGTCTTCCGGCGTGCCTTCTGCGACGATGCGCCCGCCCGCATCGCCTCCCTCGGGCCCCAGATCGATGATCCAGTCCGCGCATTTGATGACGTCGAGATTGTGCTCGATCACCAGCACCGTGTTGCCCTGGTCGACGAGCGCCTGCAGCACCTCGAGCAGCTTGCGCACATCCTCGAAATGCAGGCCCGTCGTCGGCTCGTCCAGGATGTAGAGGGTGCGGCCCGTGGCGCGCCGTGAGAGCTCCTTTGCGAGCTTGACCCGCTGCGCCTCGCCGCCTGATAGCGTCGTCGCCTGCTGGCCGACGCGGATGTAGCCGAGCCCGACCCGCTCCAGCATCTCCAGCCGGTTGCGGATCGCCGGCACCGCCTCGAAGAAGCGGTGGGCCTCTTCGACCGTCATGTCAAGGACGTCGGCGATCGACTTGCCCCGGTAGCGGATCTCCAGCGTCTCGCGGTTGTAACGTGCGCCCTTGCACTGGTCGCAGGTCACATAGACGTCCGGCAGAAAATGCATCTCGATCTTGATGACGCCGTCGCCCTGGCAGGCCTCGCAGCGCCCGCCCTTGACATTGAAGGAAAAGCGCCCGGGCTTGTAGCCGCGTGCCTTCGCCTCCGGCAGGCCGGCGAACCATTCCCGGATCGGCGTAAATGCCCCGGTGTAGGTGGCCGGATTCGAGCGCGGGGTGCGGCCGATGGGGCTCTGGTCGATGTCGATGACCTTGTCGAGATGCTCCAGCCCCTCGATCGCGTCATGCTCGGCCGGCACGCGACGCGCGCCCATGATCTGACGGGCGAGCGCCTTGTAGAGCGTCTCGTTGATGAGCGTCGACTTGCCCGAGCCCGAGACTCCCGTAACGCAGACGAAGCAGCCCAGGGGTATCGCGACGTCGATGTTCTTCAGATTATGGGCCCGCGCCCCGCGCAGCACGAGCCGCGGCCCGTCCGCGGGGCGCCGCTCGGCCGGCACGGGGATCTCCCGCCGGCCGGCGAGATAGGCACCGGTGAGCGAGCGGGGTGCGGCCATGATGTCGGAAAGCGGGCCCTGGGCCACCACCTCGCCGCCGTGTTCGCCGGCGCCGGGGCCCATGTCGACGATGTGGTCGGCGGCGCGGATGGCCTCCTCGTCATGCTCCACCACGATCACCGTGTTGCCGAGGTCCCGCAGCCGCTCGAGCGTCGCGATCAGCCGCGCGTTGTCGCGCTGATGCAGGCCGATGGAGGGCTCGTCCAGCACGTAGAGCACCCCGGTCAGCCCCGAGCCGATCTGGGAGGCGAGCCGGATGCGCTGCGCCTCGCCACCCGACAGCGTGCCGGCCGCGCGCGAAAGCGTCAGATACTCCAGTCCCACATTCTGCAGGAATCCCAGACGCTCGGTGATCTCGCGCAATACCTTGTCCGCGATCATGCGTTCCTTGTCGGAAAGCCGGTCCGGCAGCGCCGCGAACCAGGCGAGCGCGTCCTTGACCGAGAGCGCCGTCACCTCGCCGATATGCCGGCCCGCGATCTTCACCGCCAGCGCCTCAGGCTTCAGGCGGTGGCCGCCGCAGGCCGGACAGACGTGCTCGACCTGGTAGCGGGCGATCTCGTCGCGCATCCAGGCGGACTCGGATTCGCGCCAGCGCCGTTCCAGATGCGCGATCACGCCCTCGAAGGGGCGGGTCACCTTGAACCGCCGCCGGCCGTCATGGAGCACGAAGGCCACCGCCTCCTCCCCCGAGCCATGAAGGATGAGACGGCGATGCTCTTCCGGCAGATCCTGCCAGGGTGTGTCGAGGTCAATGGCGAAGGCTCTCGCCAGATTGTCCAGAATCTGGCGATAATAGGCGACAATGCCGCGGTTCCAGGGGTCGATCGCTCCCTCACGCAGGGATTTCGCAGGATCGGGAACGATGAGATCGGGATCGAAGACGAGCTTCATCCCCAGCCCGTCGCATTCCGGGCAGGCGCCATAGGGGCTGTTGAAGGAGAACAGCCGCGGCTCGATCTCCTCAATGGTGAATCCGGAGACCGGACAGGCAAACTTCGCGGAAAAGACGATCGGCTCGCGCGGACTGCCGTCGGGCGCCGGATCGGCAAATTCGGCGATGGCCAGGCCGTCGGCCAGCTCCAGCGCCGTCTCGATGCTGTCGGCCAGCCGGGTTTCAAGTCCGGCGCGGATCACGATGCGGTCCACGACGACGCTGATCTCGTGCTTGAACTTCTTGTCGAGAGCGGGCGCCTCCTCGATGTCGTAGAAACTGCCGTCGATCTTCACCCGCTGGAAACCGCGGCGCTGCAGCTCCTTGAGCTCCTTGCGGTATTCGCCCTTGCGCCCGCGCACGATGGGGGCAAGCAGGTAGAGCCGCGTGCCCTCGTCCAGCGCCATCAGCCGGTCCACCATCTGGCTTACCGTCTGGGCGGTGATGGGCTCGCCGGTGGCCGGCGAATAGGGGACGCCGATGCGCGCCCACAGCAGGCGCATGTAATCGTAGATCTCGGTCACCGTGCCGACGGTGGAACGGGGATTGCGCGAGGTCGTCTTCTGCTCGATGGAAATCGCCGGCGACAGCCCCTCGATGTGGTCGACATCGGGCTTTTGCATCATCTCGAGGAATTGGCGCGCATAGGCCGACAGCGACTCGACATAGCGCCGCTGGCCCTCGGCATAGATGGTGTCGAAGGCGAGAGAGGACTTGCCCGAGCCGGACAGTCCCGTGATCACGATCAGCCGGTCGCGCGGCAGATCGAGATCGATGGACTTCAGATTGTGCTCCCGCGCGCCGCGGATGCTGATCACGCGTGACATGGCCTCGGACGTTCCGCTTGATCGGCTCTGCCTGGGCATTGCTCGTTCTGCCCGGTATTCTCGGCCCCAGCAAGTGGGCGTTCACGGCTGTCGAGTCAAGCGGGCCGGATGATCGCGGGCGCAGGGACGGCCCCGATGACCTCCTCGATGGCGGCTGCGAGGGCGATTCGGCTGCGCGGGTCAAGAAGGCCGTGGTCGTCTCCGGGCAGCAGAAGCCGACGGTGGTTTTGCTTCCGCATCAGCCGTCGCCAGCGCGGATGACGCAGACGGGTGAGCGCATCCCGCCCCGTGGGGTCGTGACGTGCCAGAACCCACAGGATCGGTGCCGGGCAGGCGGCGGCCGCCGCGCGCAGCCTGCCCTCCAGCCGGCCTTCGCCCGCTTTTCGCGCAGCGCGCACCGCCCTGAGACCCCTCCAGAGTGCCCGCCAGGAAAGATGTCCCGCCGCAGGAGCCGCCTTTCCTCGCAGCCGTTTTCCCGCCAGGCGGCGGGCGAGCGCACCGGTCAACCAGCCGCGGGGCGGGGCGAGATCGTCGTCGCGCATCCAGCAGTTGACGAGCACGAGAGCGGCCAGCCGGCCCGGAGCCCCTTCGCCTTCAGGCCCCTGGTCTTCCCCGGCCGCCAGAAGGGCAGCACTCGCGCCGTCACAGATTCCGATCACCAGCTGACGGGTGGTGCCGGTGGCTTCGGCCAGGGCCTGCCGGGCTGCTGCGATCTGGGAGAGCCGGTCGGTAAAGGGCACCGGCTCTCCTTCGCTGTCTCCCTGGCCGGCCCAGTCGCAGGCCAGCGTGGGCATGCCGCGGGCCGCCATCAGCCGCGCAAGAGCCACCAGAGCACGGCCCGCGCCCATGCGCGTCTGGGTGCCGCCGGGCAGCAGGAGAGCGGCCGGCATGCCGGAATCACCCGCTGGCAGGAGCGGTTCATGGAGCATGCCGAGGATGCGATGGCCGTTCCACCGCCAGACAAGGGGGCGCATGGCGGTCATGGCTGCCTCCTCCTGGCGGGCGATGGGGGCTTGCCGGGCTGGTCCGGGAGGAGGTGGCTTACGATCGTGTGGCAGGCCCAGTCCAGAAGCTGGCCGTCAAGACGGCCTTCCCGGCTCGTCCAGATCCGGCCGGCCTGCCGCGGTGATCGCAGGATCACCAGATCACGGCGCCTCGACCGGCATCGCGCTTGCGCCCAGACCGGTTCCGGCGTGGCCGCAGCCTGTTGCAAGGCCTTTCTGTGCGAGAATTCCGGAGGATCCCACAACAGGATCGGGGCATAACTGTGGGACGGCAGCATCGCCAGCACATGCCCGGCGCACCAGGCTGCCATCTGCCGACAGGCGAGCAGGGCGAGCGGCCGACGGGGCCTGCCCGTATCGCGCAGCCGGTTCGCGGCCTCGGCCAGCTCGTCCGCCCATTGCCGGGGCGTGCGGGGCGGACTTGCCGGCCAGCTTTCACCGGTTCCGGAAAGATTGAGGAGGGTGGTGGCAATGCGATGGGCGACCAGCCGTCGGGCAAGCGTGGCAAGCATCGCGCGGCTGCGATTTTCCTCCTCTCCCCAGGGCGGCAGGATCAGCAGCTGCGCCAGAGCATCCTGCGGAGCGTGGGTGACGGCGACGAGCCGGGCTCCGGCACAGGCCAGAATGCGGACATCGAGAATCGCGCTGTCGTCCGGGGGCGCGGATGGCGTTCGCTCAGCCCGCCGCTCCGCGCGCATGCGTCCGTCCTGCGCATTTGTCTGCCAGATAGGCGAGCAGGCTGCCGAAGGTGGCGAAGGTGTCCGCGCTGATCTCGTCATCGGCGATGACGATACCAAACCGCTCCTCCATTGTCGAAAGAAGCTCGATGACCGCAATGGAATCGAGCTCCGGCAGGGCCCCGAGCAGGGGGGTGGACTCATCGAGCAGCTCCGCCCGCTGGCCCAGCTCCAGCACCTCCCGGAGCACGGCCCTCAGGCGCGCCTTCAGATCGCCATTTCCGTCATTCGTCGGTCCAGTCGTCATCGCCCCGAGTTTTCGCGTGGCTGCCCTGCGCCCGTGACGGCTTGCCGCCTGCCGGCGACAGGCTCTATGGAGCCTTCCATGGGGCTGTCAAGAAGGGAGCTTTGAGAAACGTGGCCGGCAAGCAGCGGATTCCGGCAGTCCATTCCCAGCCCGCCCGGCTGCTTCACGAGCTGCTGGCGGTGGCAGCGGCACGGACTCCCGATGCTGAAGCCCTCATCGCCGGTGGGCGGCGATGCCGATATGAGCAGCTCGCATGGGACACGGAACTGTGGACCGCTCGCCTGGCGGCGGCAGGAGTCAGGCCCGGGGATCGGGTCGTGGTGTGGCTGGACAAGCGGGTGGAGACGGTTGCGGCCCTCTTCGCCACATCCGCCTTGGGCGGGATCGCGGTGCCGGCCAATCCCGTGCTCAAGGCCCCCCAGATTGCGCATCTGATGGCCGATTGTGCGCCCCGGGTACTGGTCACCAGCCGGGCCCGGATGGCGGCGCTGGGCGAGGAGGGCTTCGTGGTGCCGGCCGGCATGGCGGTGCTCCTGGTGGACGAGCTGCCGGCGGTGGAGGAGAAGAGCGGGCCGCCCCCCTGGCAGGGTGTGGAGACGGCACCGGCAATGATCTTCTATACATCCGGCTCCACGGGGCGCGCGAAGGGGGTGGTGGTCAGTCACCGCAATCTCGTTGCCGGTGCGGATGCGGTCGCCAGCTATCTCGAAAACCGCGCCGATGATCGCCTGCTCGGCGTGCTGCCGCTCAGCTTCGATTATGGTTTTTCGCAGCTGACCACGGCCTTTCTGGTGGGTGCCTGTGTCGTGCTGATGGACTTTCTGCTGCCGCGGGATGTCCTCCGGCAGCTTGCGGCCGAACGGATCACGGGACTGGCCGGCGTGCCGAGCCTGTGGGCGCAGCTGGCCCGCCTTGAGTGGCCGGATGCCGCACGCCGGCTGCGCTATATTACCAATTCCGGTGGCCGCATGCCGCGCGGCGTGCTGGAAAAATTGCGGACGGTGCTGCCGGAAACCCGCATCCATCTGATGTATGGTCTGACCGAGGCCTTCCGGTCCACCACATTGCCGCCGGATGAGGTGACGCACCGTCCCCACTCCATCGGTCGGGCCATTCCCAACACCGAAATCGTGGTGGTGGACGAGAAGGGACGCCCCGTGCCACCGGGCACGCCGGGCGAGCTCGTCCACCGCGGGCCGACGGTGGCTCTCGGCTACTGGAACGATCCCGAGCGCACCGCCGAACGCTTCCGAACCTGGCCTCTGGCCACGACCTTCCCCGAGACCGCCGAGCGCTGCGTGTTTTCCGGCGATCTCGTTGTGGCCGATGAGGAGGGCTATCTGACATTCCTCGGCCGCCGCGATGCCATGATCAAATCCGGTGGCTACCGGATCAGCCCGGAGGAGGTGGAGGAAGCGGCCTATGGGGTAGCGGGGGTGGCGCTGGCTGCCGCCTTCGGCATCCCCGACGAGCTGCTGGGCGAGGTTGTCGTGCTGCTTGTCGAGGCGGCCGAGGGGCTGGCGGACTCCGAACGATCCGGCCTTTGCGATCGCGTTCGTCAGGCGGCGCATCACCACCTTCCCGCCTACATGCAACCGCGGGTGATTGCGCTTGCACCATTCCCGCTGCCGCGCTCGCCCAATGGAAAGGTCGACCGGCTGGCCGCCCGGACACGCTGGCAGCAATGGCAGGAGGCCGCGCGCCGGCACAAAGAGGGAAAGGCATGACGGAAAGCAGGGAAAATCGGCCGTTTCATCCTGCCTGTCGCTTCGGCTGGCAGGATGGAGAATTGCTGATCGGCGGCCGAAAGGTGAGCCATCTGCACCGCAGTGTCGGCTGCCGCCCCTTTTATGCCTATGATGGCGGGATCCTGCAGGCGCAGCTGGCTGCCCTGCGTGAGGCGATTCCGCAGGACGTGGCCGTTCATTATGCCGTCAAGGCCAATGGCTTTCCTCCGCTGCTGGCGTTCATGAGCCGGCTGGCTGACGGCTTCGATGTCGCCTCCCGGGGGGAAATGGAAGCGCTTCTGGCGCTGGGTGTGCCGGCAGAGCGGCTTGCCTTCGCCGGTCCGGGCAAGGGGGTGGAGGAGATCGCGGCCGCCGTGTCAGCGGGAGTGCGGATCGTGATCGAGGACAAGGACGAGCTTGACGATGTGGCAGCGGCCCTGGCGATGACGGGTGCATCCCTCCCGCCGCCGCTGGCCGTGCGCATCAATCCGCCCTTCACCTTGAAGCGGGTCGGATTGCGGATGGGAGGAGAGGCCACTGCCTTCGGCCTTCCGCCGGAAGCCCTGGGAAGCCTTTTGGCCCGCGCTCGTGCGTTGGGGCTGGTCATCGACGGCTTGCACGTCTTCATCGGCTCTCAGAGCCTGGATGGCATGGCACTGGCCGACAGCCACCGGCAGACGGCGCGCCTTCTGCGAGATTTGGCTGTGGCTCATGAGATGGCGCTGGCCTGGGTCAGCCTGGGAGGCGGCTACGGCATTCCCTATGTGACGGGCGAGCGTCCTCTTGATCTCGCTCCCGTGGCGGCCGGCCTGCGGGACGCCGTGGCAATTCTGCGGACGATTGCTCCGCGGGCGTGGATTGCGATCGAACTGGGGCGCTATCTCGTCGGCGGAGCGGGGGTCTATGTGATGCGGGTGCTGCGCCGCAAGACGGTTCATGGCCGCACCGTGCTGGTAACGGATGGCGGTCTGCACCACCATCTCGCAGCGACGGGCAATTTCGGGCAGGTGCTGCACCGGCCGTTTCCGATGGCCCTGGCGACCCGCATGCCGGCCGGGATGGACAGCTGGCCTGCCGGGGAAGGCGAACCGCGCGAGACGGTCACCATTGCCGGTCGGCTGTGTACGCCGCTCGATGTCTTCGCCCGGACCATCAGCCTCCCACCGGCCCGCCCCGGCGATCTGGTGGCGGTCTTCCAGTCCGGCGCCTATGGCTTCGAGGCGAGCCCCCAGGCCTTTCTGCACCATCCCCCACCGGCGCGGCTGTTCATCGAGCCGCCCCACGCCGGGGAGAGTTGACGCAGCATTTCCTGCCCGCTAGAGGACACGTCAATTCTCTCTTCTAGAAAGAAACAACCACGCGTCGCAAAGGTACGGGGGCAGAAGGCGCCACCGGCATGCCCTGGTTCAGGGATGTCCCTGAGGAGGTGGGCGTTGCCTGGGGCGATCGGGCCCGTGGCCATGATTTGCGCGACGAGGCGGGCTTGTCTCGCCGGTTGCCGGCATGGTAACGGTTGGGGCAAGATGATGTCGTGATGCGACGGAAGGTATCACTGGGTGGGGCAGTAGCACGGGTGGCGAATGGCATGACATGGATACGTCGAGCGAGGTGGTTTTACGGGCTATTACTTGCTCTCTTTTTGGCAGGATGCGCGGGGCATCTCGACAAGCTTCCTTCAGCGATGTTCGTTTCGCCGGATGAAGGGCCGGGGCCGAACTATCGCATTGGTCCGCTTGATTCGATCACCGTCTTCGTCTGGCGGAATCCGGAGCTGACCACCACGGTGACCGTGCGCCCGGACGGCCGGGTTTCCGTGCCGCTGATCGAAGACATTCCGGCCACGGGCAAGACCCCGTCCCAGCTTGCGCGGGATATCGAGGAGGCGTTGTCCGTCTACATCCAGCAGCCGATCGTGACCGTCATCGTGGAGCAGTTCACGGGGCCCTTCGCCCAGCAGGTGCGCGTAGTCGGCGAGGCCACCAATCCCCGCGCCATTCCCTATCGCGCGAACATGACGCTGCTTGATGTCATGATCGAAGTGGGGGGGCTGACGGAATTCGCCGCCGGCAATTCCGCGCGGCTGGTGCGGATGGTGGACGGCAGGCAGAAGGAATATCGCCTGCGCATCGCCTCACTGCTCAAGGACGGGGACATCAGTGCCAATGTGAAAATCCTGCCGGGGGATGTCATTATCATTCCGGAAAGCTTATTCTAGTAGGAGCAGATCCTGGATGGGCGCCAGGTGGCGCGACGGCCGCTTTCTCAAGGGGGCGGCAGGGTCGAGGAGAGAGAGCGGACAAAGGGCGTACGGCATGCGGGAACGGATCCCCGCCAAGCGGATGAGACGGCAGGCAGCAGGGCATGCATGAACTTTACCAGAACTTTCTGTTGATGCTCTATGCCCTCTGGCGGCGGCGCTGGTATGGGCTGGCCGTCACCTATGTCATCTGTGTGGTCGGCTGGGTGTTCATCGCGCTCATCCCCAACACCTATCGCTCCCAGGCCCGTGTCTATGTGGACACGGAGTCCCTGTTGCGCCCATTGATGCGCGGCATGGCGGTGGAAGTCGATGTCTTCCGGCAGCTCGATCTTCTGCGTCAGACCATCGTGAATACGGAAAATCTGGAAAAGATCATCCGGCGCACGGACATGGACATTCTGCTTGGTGCCGGAGACAATCTTGCGCCCCTGATCGCGGATCTGCGCAACAAGATCCAGATTTCCACACCGGGGGAGAATATTTTCGTTCTGTCCTATGAGGCCTCCTTCAAGCAGCTGTCCGATGAGCAGAATGCCCGGCTTGCGCGGGACGTCGTGACCCAGGTGCTCAACATCTTCAAGGAGGCGCATCTGGGCCTCAAGCGTGAGGACATCGAGGCGGCCCAGGCCTTCATCAATTCCAAGATCCAGGATCTCGAACGCAAGCTCGAAGAAGCCGAACGCCGGCGTGCCGAATTCCGCCGCCAGAACATGGGGCTGCTTTCCTCCCAGGGCACCTATCTTGCGCGTCTGGAAAAGCTGCGGGATGCCCTGAAGGCGAAGGAGGACGAGCTGGCGGACGCCAAGCTCAGCCGCGATGAGCTGGCGCGGCAGCTCAAGGACATCCCCGCTTATCTGCCGCTGTCGGCTTCGGGTGAAGGAAGCGGCGGTCTCAATCCGCGATTGCAGTCCCGCATCGAGCAGCTGCAGGAACGCCTTGACGAGCTGAAGGTGCGCGGGTTCACCGACCAGCATCCCGATGTGGTCTTCGTTGCCCGCCAGCTCGAAATTCTCAAGCAGCAGCTGGAGGATGAGAAGAAGAAGGCCGAGGAAGCGCTCAAGCAGAACCCGGAAGCGCCTCCGGAAGGCAATTTTACACCCAACCCGGTCTGGCAGGAACTGAAGGTCAAGCTGGTGGATGCCGAGACGCGGGTCAAAACCCTCACCGCCCAGCGGGACAAGCTCAAGCGCGAGCTCGATGAGCTGGAATCGGAAGCCGGGCGGATTCCGCTGCTTGAAGCCGAGCTCAAGCGTCTCGATCGCGATTATGACGTATTGCGCGAGAACTATGAGGATCTGGTCAAACGTCGGGAGCAGGCGGCCCTTTCGCAGGATCTGGAGGCCAGTGCGAAGAATGTCGGCTTCGAGGTGATCGATCCTCCCAATCTGCCCACGAAGCCCTATCGGCCGGACAGGCCGAAGTTGCTCTCGCTGGTGCTGGCGGCAGGGGTGCTTTCGGGTATAGGCATCGCTTTCGTTCTCTCCCAGCTGCGACCCGTCTTCCTGAGCAGCGAGCGACTGGCCGAGACCTTCGGTCTTCCCGTTTTCGGCGTGGTGACGATGGTGGTCCTCGAACGGGATCGCCGGCAATACAAGCTCGAGCTCATGGGGTTTGTGGCCTCCCTGCTGTTGCTGCTCATGGGCTATGCCAGCCTCATGGGGCTGGCAATGACCAGCGGCGCACTGCTCTAGGAGGCGGGGATGGACGATAGCCGCAAACCCGGCCGCGAATCCCTGCTTGAACGCGCCGCCCAGCGCATGCGCGAGCGAACGCGTGAGCAGGGCAAGGCCGAGGAGAGCAGGAAAGCCGCCTCCGCAGCCGATGAAGCCCGTCGCCGGCGCCAGCAGCGACTGATCGAACGGGCCGCCGAGCAGTTGCGGGCCCATGCTTCGCCCTCTTCGGCGGCCGGACCGGCCACCCAGCCGGCGGAAGGCGCAGGAGCGGCCTCGGCGACTGCCGCCGCCACTGCAGCGGCTCCGGCCCCCCGTGCCACCCCCTCTGCCAAGGCGGCGCCGGGGCGGCCTCCGGTGAAGAAGCGCAGCCGGTATCAGGAGCTCGATGTCGATCGGCTGCGGCGGCTCGGTTTCATCACGCCCGATGCCGGGCCCAACACGACCAGCGAGGAGTTCCGGATCATCAAGCGTCCGATCCTGCTCAAGGCCTTCGCCCAGGGTCAGCACCGGATTCCCAACGGCAATCTCGTGCTCGTGACCTCCTGCCGGCCGGGCGACGGCAAGACCTTCTGCGCCATCAATCTGGCTCTTTCGATCGCTCTGGAGCAGGACGTGCGGGTCCTGCTCGTGGATGCCGATTTTCCCAAGCCTGAGGCCCTGCGGACTCTCGGCATCACGGCCACCAAGGGGTTGATGGATGCCGTTCTGGATCCGGAGGTGGATCTGGCGGACTGTCTGATCCGCACCAATGTGCGCAATCTGACGGTGCTGCCGGCCGGCCGCCAGCACAACCTGACGCCCGAGCTGCTCACCAGTGCGCGGATGGGCAATATTCTGAACGAGATCGCCCAGCGCTATCCGGACCGCATCGTCATCTTCGACTGCGCCCCGGTTCTGGCCAGCAGCGTGGCCTCGGCACTGGCGATGCATACCGGACAGACCGCCTTCGTGGTTGAAGCCGAGCGCACCACCGAGCAGCAGATCCGCGAAGGGCTGAACATGCTCGCCAGCTGCAAGCATATCGGCTTCATCCTCAACAAGGTGCGCTTCCTCGGACCGGACCGGCGGTTCGGAGCCTATTATGGCTATGCATACGGTCGCT
The DNA here is from genome assembly GCA_964471405.1 of uncultured Sphingomonadales bacterium. Lineage (GTDB taxonomy): Bacteria > Pseudomonadota > Alphaproteobacteria > Sphingomonadales > Rhodothalassiaceae > J084. Next base: position 14,417 of record CAYYGH010000003.1, read on the forward strand.
AGGGCAGGAAGGGACGGGCGCAGGTCGTGTCGGCGAGGGCATACAGGAACCGGCCGGCGGGGGGATGCCGGCACCCTTTGCGCCTTGCTCTTGCCGGGGCGGTCGGGCTGCTCGGGGGGCTGGTGGCCCGGCCGGTGGACGGGGCGCATGCGGCGGAGCTGCGGCTGACGCCCTTCGGCGGCCTGTCGCTGGCCGCAACCAGCAATGTCTTTCTTGAGCCCACCGCTCGTCAGGAGGATTTCAGCAGCCAGCTCGAAGCCGGTTTCGGGTTCATCGCCAATGGCGCCCGTTTCCGGGCGAATGTGCAGTATTTCGCCGATTATCTCTATTTCGCGCGTACCGGCCGGGACAAGCTCCAGCATGATGGCTCCGGCATCCTGCGCTATGATGTGCTGCCACGGATCCTGCGGATCGAGGCAACCGGCGTGGTGCGGGAGGCCTTCACCAGCCGGGCCGGCGTCTTCTCGGGCAGCCGCGCCAATCTTGCGCAGGGCCGGCAGACCGTCCAGGGCTATCAGTTCGGTCCGGATCTTTCCTTTCGCCTGGGGTCATTGGCGGAATTCCAGGGTCAGTACCGCTTCTCGCTCACGCTCAATGACAGTGGTCGCAAGAGCGCCCCCGCCAACAGGCCCGTCATCCCCTTCTCGGACTCGCATGGGCATCAGGTCTCGCTCGATCTTGCCGGCAGTCGGGATCGCTTGCGCCGCCTTGAATGGCGGCTGTTCGGCCGCTTCAATCGCACCGTGCGCTCCCGCCCGCCGCAGAACATTCCGCTCGTCCAGCCGGTTCTGCCCGTCTTCCAGACGGCTCAGGGCGGCCTGGATCTGGCCTATGTGCTCACCCGGGCCGTGCGGCTGGAAGGCAGTGTCGGCTATTTCACGACCAATACGCGCTTCGGCACCAGTCGCCTGCGCGGCCTGCGCTGGGATGCAGGGGTGCGCCTTAAGGGGCCGCGGCTGGAACTCGGCGCCCGCATCGGTCGGCGCGCGGGCCAGACGACGATCGAGGCCACCTCTTCCTATCGTCTCCGCCATCTTTCGGTTTCCGCGCGCTATACGGACATCGTGGGCTCAAGCCAGCAGTTGCTGCTCGATGACGCGCTGCGGCTGACCGCTCCGCGCCTGGACACCAATCAGCCGGTTCTGCCGCCGGGTTTCACGCTCGAGCCCAATGTGCCGCTGCTGGCACCACCCGGTTTCGATTTTTCAGACCGCAATTTCCGTCAGCGCCGCGCGGCGGTGGAGCTTGCCTGGACCCGGCGTCGGGAAAGCGCCCAGCTGACCGGCTCCTGGGAGCGTCGCCGCTTCGAGGACGGCTCCCTTGCGAGGGGCTTCGGAGTCGATTTGACCATCAGTCATCAGATGACCAGACGGGCCACCTGGGTCGTGGAGGGCAGCCTGCGCCATGACCGATTCGAGACCGGAACGCGAACCGACAACAATCTCATCGTCGCCACAGGCGGCAATTGGACGATCGCACGCAATCTGACCGGCGAAATTCGCTATACCTTCAGTAAAAGATTCAGTAACCTTCCCGATGTCACATTTGCCGAACATGCATTGTTTGCGGGATTGCGGATTGGTTTGTAAGGGGCAAGTCGAGAAGGACGAGGGGTGTTCGAAGAATTCTACAAGCTTTCAGGGCGACCGTTTCAACTGACGCCGGATCCGCGTTTCTATTTTGATGCGCGCACCCACCACAAGGCCATGGCCTATCTGACCTATGGGCTCAGTCAGGAGGAGGGGTTCATCATCATCACGGGCGAGATCGGCACCGGCAAGACGACCCTGCTTGGTCATCTGCTGGAACAGCTCGACCCGGAAGAATTTGTCGTCGCGCAGGTGGTCTCGACACAGCTCAACGCCGACGAGATGCTTGCTGCCATTGCCCGCGGCTTCGGGCTGGAGCCCAGGAGTGACGACAAGGCGGGAACCCTGCGCGAGATCGAAAGCTTCCTGCGGGAAGTGCGCCGCAGCGGCAAGAGGGCGCTGCTGGTGGTTGACGAGGCGCAGAATCTGCCGCTGGCGGCTTTGGAGGAGCTGCGGATGCTCTCCAATTTTCAGGATCAGGGTGCTCCGCTTCTGCAATGCTTTCTTGTTGGTCAGCCCGAATTCCGGGCCCGCCTGTTCCAGACGCCGGCGCTCGAACAGCTGCGCCAGCGGGTGATCGCAACTCATCATCTGGAGCCGATGGCGCGCGAGGAACTGCAGGGCTATATCGAGCACCGCCTGCGGCTTGTGGACTGGAAGGGTGATCCCGAGTTCACCGAGGATGCCTATGATGCGATCTACGACTACACGCAGGGTGTGCCGCGGCGTGTCAATCTCCTGTGTTCGCGCATTCTGCTGTTCGGGGCGCTGGAGGAGCTGCATCGCATTGACGGCGAAGTGGTCCAGGCCGTGATCGAGGATCTGGAGGCCGACAATATCTATCAGGCAAAGGAGGGCGCCAGGCGGCTCGAGCTTGAAGAGGAACCGTCCATGGAAGCCGTGCCGCCCCGGCAGACGCTGGAGGAGTCGCAGAATCTCGCTGAACTTGAGCGGCGGCTGACCGTGCTGGAGCATTACATCCGCCGCCATGAAGCGCTGATCGCGCATATCGCCAAGGCGGCCGGCCTGCGTGAACTGCCGAAGGTCGAAGACGGGCCGCTTGATGAGGCGGATGCGGATTCCCCGGCGACCGAGGCGCAGGAACAGCCGGTCGGCTCGCAGGAATAGCCTGCTGCGGCTGTCGGAGCGCAGGCGGGTAGAGGCTGAGAGTTCGCACGGCACCATGGAAGAAACCCCGCCCTTTGCTTTCACCGTGGATGTGGAGGAGTATTTCCAGGTAGCGGCGTTCGCCTCCGTGATTGCCCGGGACGACTGGGATCGCTGGCCGAGCCGGGTGGAGAACGGTCTGGCAGTGGTGGCCGCCCTGCTTGATGAGGCCGATCGGCGGGCAACCTTTTTCGTTCTCGGCTGGGTGGCCGAACGGCATGGCAGGTGGATCCGGGCTCTGGCCGAGGCCGGCCATGAAATCGCCCTGCATGGCTATGATCACCGGCCCGTCTTCAGCATGACGGAAGCAGCCTTCCGCCAGGATCTGCGCCGGGCCCGGGCTGCGGTGGAAGATGCGGCCGGCGTGTCGGTGACCGGCTATCGTGCACCCAGTTTTTCCATCGACGAGCGCACCCCCTTCGCCCATCGGGTTCTGGCGGAGGAAGGCTTTGCCTATTCTTCCAGCGTCTTTCCCGGCAGGACGGATCTTTATGGAATGGCCGGCGCGCCCAGGCAGCCCTACCGACCGCTTGCCGATGCGCCGGATTTCTGGGAGATTCCGGTGCCGACCCTGCGCCTTGCCGGCCGCAACTGGCCCTGGGGCGGCGGCGGCTACTATCGGCTGATGCCCGATGCGCTCTACGAATGGGGCGTGCGGCGCCTGGTGGCTGCGGGGCGGCCCGTCTTTTTCTACTGCCACCCCTGGGAATGCGATCCGGGCCAGCCCCGGGTGGCCGCCCCCCTCAAGTCCCGCGTGCGTCACTATCTGGGGCTGGGACGCATGCGCGCCCGGCTTGAGCGGCTGCTGCGCCGTCATCCATGGGGCCGCATGGATGCCCTGCTTGCCGCATGGCGGCAACGGGCCGAGGTGGCGGAGAAGAAATCGTGAGCGGCAAAGAGACGATCCCTTCCCAGCCCGCGCCCGGGCGGGCGGCCATCCATGTCCGGACGATGACGGGCGGGGAGGAGACGGACTGGAATGCCTATGTCGCCCGGCATGAAGATGGCGGCTTTTTCCATCGCGCGCAGTGGAGCCGCGCCTTTCAGGACGGTTTCGGATACGAAACATTCTATCTGCTGGCCGAGCGGGAAGATCCGGAATCATCCGGTCCGCTCATCTGCGGTGTGCTGCCCCTTGTGGCCATTCGCAGCCGGCTGTTTGGAAGCCGGCTTGTCTCTCTGCCCTTCCTGCCGGAAGCGGGTGTGCTGGCGGAGGATGAGGCGGTGGTGGAGGCGCTCGTGCATCGCGCGCGCGCGCTCGCATCCGAGCGGGGGTTCGCCTGGGTCGAATATCGCAGCGGAAAACCGCGCATCCCCGACAGCCAGGCGGTCACGGGCCGGTATGCCGATTTCGTCGCCGAGATCGCGGCCGATCCGCAAGCACGCCTCAAGGCCATCCCCCGCAAGCAACGGGCCTGCGTGCGCAAGAGTCTGAAGCTGGGCCTCGATCACTACGTCACACGCGAGATCGAGCCGTTTCTGACGCTGTATCTGCGCAATCTCCACCATCATGGCACGCCGGCCTTCCCGCGGCGCTGGTTTTCGGCACTGCTGGCGGTTTTTCCCGAAGACTCCCTCGATATTCTCGTCGTCACCCATCAGGGAGAGCCGGTAAGCGCCGTGATGAGCTTCTATGAAGGAGAGACGGTTCTTCCCTATTATGCCGGCACGGCACCTGCCGCGCGACGTCTGTTCGCTCATGACTACATGTACTGGGCCTTGATGGCGCATGCCTGGGAGCGGGGCTGCCGGCGTTTCGATTTCGGGCGATCGCGGGTGGACAGCGGCCCCTATCACTACAAACGCCACTGGGGATTTGCCCCTCGGGAGCTGGTCTACCAATATGATCTGGTGACCGCCGGCGAGCCGCCGGACATGCGTCCGGAAAACAGACGCTATCGGCTGTTCGTGCAGATGTGGCGGAAGCTGCCCTTCGCGCTGGCCAACCGCCTCGGCCCGCTCGTCGTCAAGGGGCTGGGCTGAGGATGTCGGCACGCAAAGGGGGTGACGAGCGAAAAAAGCGGGGTCGATGCGTGTACTGTGCCTTTTCCACCGGGTGCCCTTTCCTCCCGACAAGGGGGAGAAGCTGAGAGGATTCCATCTGCTTGCCGCTCTGGCCGAGCGGTTCGCCCTTGAGATCGGTGCCTTCTTTGACGAGGGAGAGGAGGCCGAGGCCGAGGCCTTTCTCGCCCGCCATGCCGAACGGTGGCGACTGGTGCCGCTGGGACGCGGCCGCCCTCTCCTGCGTGGCGGCATGGCCATGGCCGCAGGCGGTGCCTTGAGCGCAGGCTATTTCCACGATCGGCAGCTTGGACGATTTGTGGAGGAAGCCTGCGAGCGGGGAGTGGAGGCGGCCTACGTATTCTCCGGCCCCATGGCGCAGTATGTCTGCGATCATCGGGGCCGTGCGCGCATGCCCTTTCTGCTCGATCTCGTCGATGTCGATTCGGCAAAATGGGCGGCCCTGGCCCGGCGGCGTCCGTTTCCCGTCGGTCCGCTTTATGCCTTGGAAGGCCGCCGGTTGGCCGCCTTCGAGGGACGCGCCGCGGCGGCGGCCGGGCTGGTGACCCTTGTTACGCAGGCGGAAGCGACGCTTTTCCGCCGTCTTCATCCCGACATCCCGGCAGAACGGGTGGCGGTGCTGGAAAATGGGGTGGATACCGGCTTCTTCGTGCCGCGTCCGCGTCGGCCCGGCGGGGCGCCCGCACTCATTTTCACGGGCCGGATGGATTATGCTCCCAATGTTGAGGGCATCTGCTGGTTCGTCCATCATGTCTGGCCCGGGCTTGTCGCCCGTCATCCGCAGCTGCGGCTTCTGGTGGTGGGGGCCGAGCCGGTGCGAGCGGTCAGACGCCTGGCCCGGGATCCCCGCATCACGGTAACTGGACGCGTGCCGGATGTCCGCCCGTTCTATGAGGAGGCCGATATCGCGATCGTCCCGCTCATGACGGCCCGTGGCATCCAGAACAAGATTCTGGAAGCCATGGCGATGGCGATGCCGGTGGTGGCTTCTCCGGCGGCCTTCGAGGGCCTTGATCCCGGGGCGTGCGATGTCCTGACGGTGGCGCCGGCGGAACCGGCTTCCTGGGTGGCGGCCGTGGATGCCCTGCTTCGCAATCCCGACCGGCGGCGGATGCAGGGACAGCAGGCGCGAGACTTCGTCCGTGGCCGCTATGGATGGGCGCAGCAGGGGCGGCGCCTTGCGGAGATGATCGCAGGGCTTGCTGCCGGCTGCCGGATGGGGGAGGCATCCTCATGAGGTGGTCCGCCCCCCCATTGGGGCGACGGTTCTGGCCGGCGCCGTCTGCAGGGGCTGCGCTCATGGCGGTCTGGGTCGGCCTTGGCCTGCTCTATCTGCCGACGCTTCGTCATCTGCTTTCCGTATGGACGGGCAATGTTGTCTTCCATCACCAGCCCCTCGTTCTGGCCGTGGCCGCCTGGCTGATCTGGCGTCAGGTCATCCGGGCAGACGGGCAGGGAAGGGAAGGCGGCAGCATCATGCCGGTCGTGCTGGCGGGTCTGCTGTCCTGGGGCTGGTTTGTCGCCTGGCTTGCGGATCTGGCAATCGGCATGCATGCGGGGTTCATCGGCCTTCTCGGTGCGGCGGCCCTCCTGGCTGTGCCGGCATCGCGATGGCGGGAGCTGCGTTTTCCGCTGGGTTATCTTCTGCTGTCGGTGCCGGCCGGTCTGCTGCTGGTCCCTCCTCTGATGGCCTGGACGGCCTGGCTGGCCGTCCGGATTCTGGCGCTTTCGGACGTCACCTTCTGGCAGGACGGTTTTTTCATCGATCTGGTCACGCCGCAGGGGATCGTCCGCTTTTCCATCGAGGCGGCCTGTTCGGGCGTACGCTATCTGTTTGCAAGTGCTGCCGTTGGTCTGCTGTTCGCCTGGATCGCGGCCCGCGGTCTGCGGCGGCTTGTGATCGTGGGCATCTTCCTCTTCGTTCCCATCTTTGCCAACGCCTTGAGAGCGGCCGGCATTCTGCTTCTGGCCGCCAGATATGGCCTTCTCGTGGCCCAGGGCATCGACCACCGGCTTTATGGTCTCATCTTCTTCCTGGCCACCTTGGCGCTGAGCTTTCTTCTTGCCTGGCCCTTGACCGGACGGGACGGCCACCATCCCCCTCCTGCCGGCAGAGAGGAAGCGGCCGGGGCGCCGGCACGCATTCCCGTCACCCGACTTGCCGCCTTTCTGGCGGCGGCAGCCTTTGGCCCGGGTCTCGCGCTGGTCTGGCGTCTCGTCCTGTAGGAGGCAAGGGCGGGAGGCTGGTGGGGTCCCTCATGCGCCTGCATCAGCGGGCGGAGCCTCCAGGGCATAGCCCGCCGCGCGCACGGTGCGGATGGGATCGACCTCTCCTGCCGCATTGAGCGCCTTGCGCAGCCGCCGGATATGGACATCGACGGTGCGGATTTCGATGTCGCTGTCGAGCCCCCAGACGGCATCAAGCAGCTGTTCGCGACTGAACACGCGGCCGGGATGTTCCATCAGATGCCGCAGCAGTCGGAATTCCGTGGGACTCAAGTGAACCTCACGCGCGCCGCGCCGGACCTTGTGGGCGACGGGATCAAGGGTGATGTCGCCGGCGGTCAGGATTTCACCATGAAGCGCAGGACGCACCCGGCGCAGCACCGCATGAATGCGGGCGATCAGCTCACGTGGGGAAAAGGGCTTGGTGACGTAGTCGTCGGCTCCGGTTTCAAGACCGCGTACCCGATCGGCTTCCTCGCCCCGGGCGGTGAGCATGATGATCGGCAGATTGCGGGTGTCCTTGCGCCGGCGCAGGCGACGGCAGAGCTCAAGCCCCGACAATTCGGGCAGCATCCAGTCCACGATCGCAAGATCGGGTGGATCCTCCAGGATGCGCAGCCAGCCTTCCTCGCCGTCCGGTGCGGTCGTGACCGCAAAGCCCGCCGCGACAAGATTGTAGGACAGCAGCTCCAGAAGATGAGGATCATCCTCGATCACCAGCACGCGCGGGCCTTCTTCGGCCGCCGGCCGGGACGAGGCGGAATCAGTGCTCGCCATCGCCCTCATCTCCAGGCGCGGTGATCACGGCACTTTCATCACTCTTGGGGCGCTCGTCCGGCAGCTGCTCGCCTTCGACCATGAAATAGACGAGCTCGGCGATATTGGTGGCCTGATCGCCGACGCGCTCCAGATTCTTGGCGATGAACAGCAGATGGGTTGCGGCCGTGATCCGGCGCGGATTTTCAACCATGTAGGTGAGCAGCTCGCGGAACAGGCTGGTATAGAGGGCGTCCACCTTGGCGTCCGACTGCCAGACGGCCACGGCGGCCTTCGTGTCGCGGCCGATGAAGGCGTCGATCACCTGGGCCAGCATGCCCCGGACCTCTTCCGCCAGCACCGGCAGCAGTTGCGAGGGCGCATCGGGAAGCGTGCCGATCAGCACGGTCGTGCGTTTGGCGATGTTCTTCGCATAGTCGCCGACACGCTCCAGAGCATTGATGATCTTGACGATGGCCATGATCTCGCGCAGGTCGTCGGCCACGGGGGCTCTGAGCGCGATGATCTCGATCGCCTTGCGCTCGCCTTCGGCCTCCATGGCATCGAGGGTCCTGTCCCGCTGGACGACGCTTTCGGCAAGCGCCGAGTCGCGTTCCACGAGGGCCCGCACGGCATCGGCCAGCTCCTCATCGGCAAGGGCCGCCATCTGGCTGACATGGGCGCGCAGCCGCTCGAGATCCTCGTCATAGACCTGCAGCGTATGCTGGGATGTCATGCTTGCCTGCTCCCGAATTTCAAGGCCATCTCCCCGTCAGGGCCGGCCGACGGCCGCCACCACTCTAGGCTATCTAGGCAATCGCAGCATAGCCTGAAAGGGGTTTGTGACGGTTTTATTGCAAGAGCGCGCCGTGCCCGTCCCACTTGGTTCCGCCGTCATGGAAGAAGCGCAGAGGGAGGCAAGGGCGGTGGGGATTTCACCCCTTTTCGGGTGGTAACAGGACTGTCACAAAGCAGGCCTAGCTTGCCCGCGTCCCCCGGCACCAAGGGTGCAGGCCGGGAGGATGCTCTTCCGGCATGGCCGGGCACAAGGGCACCCTGAACGGATCAGAACTGGAGGGCATCATGCTCCGCGGAATTCTTTCTCTTCTTGCAGGCGCGATGGTTGCGATCGTAACCGCCGCCTCGGCGGGAGCCGGGGAGGTCAAGCAGATCAATGGGGCGGGCGCCACCTTCCCCTATCCCATCTACGCCGCCTGGGCGAAGGCCTATGAGGCTGCGACCGGCGTCAAGCTCAACTATCAGTCCATCGGCTCCGGCGGTGGCGTCAAGCAGATCAAGGCCAGAACCGTCGATTTTGGCGCATCCGACGCGCCGTTGAAGCCGTCCGAGCTTGACAAATACGGCCTCGTGCAGTGGCCGCAGGTCATGGGCGGCGTGGTGCCGGTGGTCAATCTGCCCGGCCTCAAGGCGGGTCAGCTGCGACTCGACGGGGCCACACTGGCGGCCATCTTCCTTGGCCGCATCACGAAGTGGAGTGATCCGGCCATTGCTGCCCTCAATCCCGGACTGAGCCTGCCGGATCTGCGAATCACCGTCGTTCACCGCTCGGACGGCTCGGGGACGACCTTCATCTTTACGAACTACCTGGCCAAGGTGAGCGATGAGTGGCGTCAGAAGGTCGGCAATGCGAAGGCCGTCTCCTGGCCGACGGGAATCGGCGGCAAGGGCAATGAGGGTGTGGCTTCCTACGTCAAGCGCATCAAAGGCGGCATCGGCTATGTGGAGTATGCCTATGCCGTTCAGAACAGGATGCAATATGCCCTCATGAAGAACCGGGACGGCCAGTTCGTCGCTCCCACCGTCGAGAGTTTCCAGGCGGCGGCCGCCGGTGCGGACTGGGCGCACGCCAAGGGCTACTATCTCATCCTCACCGATCAGCCCGGTGCCAAGAGCTGGCCGATCACGGGAGCAAGCTTCATTCTCGTCTACGCCAGGGCGGACAAGCCCGAACGCACCCGCGCCGTGCTGCGGTTCTTCGACTGGGCCTTCCGGAACGGTCAGCAGATGGCGATCGACCTGCACTATGTCCCCATGCCCGAGGCCGTGGTGAGCATGGTGGAGAACACCTGGAAGAACCGCATCCGCGATCCGCAGGGCAAGCCGGTGTGGCCGTAATCGCCCTGATGCGAGAACACGGCATCTTTCAGCCCGAGGCCGGAGTGGAACGGAACGCTCCGGCTGACGGCTTTCTAAAGACGCGCTGATGCGCTATCGGACTCGCGCGCCGGCAGGCCGGCGAGGGACAAGGCGAAGGACACGGCATGGCTGGAACGCTTGCGGTGCTGACCAGACTGGGCACAGGGGTCTTCGGTCGCGATCGGGCGGTCGGTGACCGTCTGCTGGGAGGACTGGCCTGGCTTGCCGCCGTGGGCGTGCTCGTGCTGCTGGGCGGCACCATCGTGATGCTCATCAAGGGAGCGCAGCCGGCCTTTTCCCGATTCGGTTTCTGGACGTTCCTTACCACCGCGGAATGGAACCCCGTCACGGAGATTTTCGGGGGCCTGTCGCCGACGGTGGGCACCCTCGTGACCTCGGCCATTGCCCTGATCATCGGCCTTCCGGTCAGTTTCGGGATTGCCGTCTTCGTCACCCAGATGGCCCCGGTCTGGCTCAAGCGACCGATTTCGATGGCGATCGAGCTGCTGGCCGCGATTCCCAGCATCATCTACGGCATGTGGGGGCTGTTCGTCTTCGCTCCCTTCTTTGCCGATCACATCCAGCCCGTATTGACGGCAACCCTGGGTGAGGTGCCGTTGATCGGTCCCCTCTTCCAGGGGCCGCCGATCGGGGTGAGCGTATTTACGGCCGGGATCGTGCTGGCGATCATGATCATTCCCTTCATTGCATCCGTGATGCGGGAGGTGTTCGAGATTACGCCTGCCCCATACAAGGAATCGGCCTACGGGCTGGGATGCACCACATGGGAGGTCGTCTGGCATGTCATCCTGCCCTATACGCGCATCGGTGTCGTGGGCGGCGTGATGCTGGGGCTCGGTCGCGCGCTGGGCGAGACGATGGCGGTCACCTTCGTGATCGGCAACGCCCATGACCTGCACCTGTCGCTCTTTCTGCCCGGCAACACCATCGCCTCCACGATCGCCAACGAGTTCACCGAGGCCGATGGCGAGCTCTATACGGCCTCTCTTGTGGCCCTGGGGCTGATCCTGTTTCTCATCACCTTCATCGTCCTCGCGATCTCGCGCTTCATGCTCTACCGGCTGGCGCAACGCGAAGGTGTCAGAAGCTGACGGAGGAGCGCCTTTAAGATGGCATTCGACATTCGCCAGCGACGCCGACTGTGGAACATGGTTCATCTGAGCATCTCCGTCCTGATGACGGCTCTGGCTCTGTTCTTCCTCGGCTGGCTGCTGTGGACGCTTTTCGCCCGGGGGCTGGCCCGCTTCGACTGGGCGCTGTTCGTCCATGACACGCCGGGGCCGGGTGATGAGGCCGGGGGCATGCGCAATGCCATCGTGGGCAGCCTGCTGCTGACCGCTTTCGGCGTGCTGATGGGAGCGCCACTTGGCGTGCTCACCGGCACCTATCTTGCCGAATTCGGCCGGCATCACTGGCTGGCGAAGGGAATCCGATTCGTCAATGACGTGCTCCTGAGCGCCCCTTCGATCGTGATCGGCGTGTTCGTCTATGAGCTCATGGTTGTGGGCATGGGGCATTTTTCCGGCTGGGCCGGAGCGGTTGCCCTGGCCATCATTGTCGTGCCCGTGGTGGTGCGCACGAGCGAGGACATGATGCGTCTCGTGCCGGATGCCATGCGTGAGGCGGCTGCCGCTCTGGGCGCGCCCCAGTGGAAGATCGTGGTGACAATCGTCTGGAAGGCGGCCGTGAGCGGGATTGCCACCGGCATCCTGCTGGCGGTGGCCCGGATAGCCGGCGAGACGGCGCCTCTGCTGTTTACCGCACTCAACAACCAGTTCTTCAGCCTGGACATGAACCAGCCGATTGCCAATCTGCCGGTGATGATCTTCAATTTCGCGATGGGACCCTATGAAAACTGGCATGGGCTCGCCTGGGCGGCGTCCCTGCTGATCACCCTTGCGGTTCTGGGGCTCAATATTCTCGCGCGGCTGGCTTTGGGTTCGCGTCGCGGGCGATCGTGAAGGCGCAAGAGAGGTGCACGCCTGCAAGGCATAGGAAAGGGTGCAAGCTTCATGGCTGAACAGTCCGTTTCCCCTGATGGCAGGCCGCAGGAGGCCGGCGGCGATGCGATCGGCCCGGCGGCCATGGCTCAGGATCGGGAGCAGGAACGGTGCGACTGCGCGCCGGAATCCATGGATGATGGCGGCCTCGAACCGCCCATCAAGATCGCGGTCCGCAATCTCAATTTCTACTACGGACGCACCCAGGCGCTGCGGAACATCAGTTTTGGCATCCCGGAAAAGCGGGTGACGGCCTTCATCGGTCCCTCGGGCTGCGGAAAGTCGACACTCCTGCGCTGCTTCAATCGCATCTACAGCCTTTATCCCGGCCAGCGTGCCACGGGCGAAATTCTGCTCGATGGTCGCAACATTCTGGATGAGAATGAAAATCTCGATCTGTTGCGTGCCCGGGTCGGGATGGTGTTCCAGAAACCCACTCCCTTCCCGATGACCATTTACGAGAACATCGCTTTCGGTGTCCGGCTGCATGAGAAGCTTTCCCGCGCAGCCATGGACGAGCGGGTGGAGTGGGCCCTGCGCAAGGCGGCGCTGTGGGATGAGGTGAAGGACAAGCTGAAGGCCAGTGCGCTCGGCCTGTCGGGCGGCCAGCAGCAGCGCCTGTGCATTGCGCGCGCCATTGCGGTCAGGCCCGAGGTGCTGTTGCTGGATGAACCCACCTCGGCGCTCGACCCGATCGCGACCGCCAGGATCGAAGAGCTCGTGTGGGAACTGAAGCGTGATTACACGATCGCCATCGTCACCCACAACATGCAGCAGGCCGCCCGCATTTCCGACTGTTGCGGCTTTCTCTATCTGGGTGAACTGGTGGAATTCGGCCCCACGACCCAGATCTTCGTCTCGCCGCGCGAGGAGCGCACCAAGGACTACATCACCGGTCGCTTCGGCTAGGGAGCCGGACTAGGAAGTGCCGGATTCGGAGCGGGAGGCAGCCGGCGCCGCAGCAGGCCCCTCCGGCATTGGCAGGCGCACGGTCACGGTCGTGCCCCGGCCCGGTCGGCTGTCAATATCCATCCGCCCGCCATGACGCCGCAGAATATGCTTGACGAGCGCCAGTCCCAGCCCCGTGCCGCCCATCGCACGGGAGCGAGCCGTATCCACCCGGTAGAAGCGTTCCGTCAGGCGGGGGAGATGCTCGGCCGCAATGCCGGGACCCCGGTCTTCCACGGCAAGCACCCACTCGCTTCCCGCAGCTTTCAGCGCCACGGTCACGGGGCCCGGCCTGCCATATTTGATCGCATTGTCGACCAGATTGGTGAGCATCTGCACCAGGCGATCCTCCTCACCATGCACGGGTGCCCGGGCCGGGCTGATCTGTGATCTGATCGGCACATTCGCCCGGGCGGCCACGGGCTGCATGAGGGAAATCACCCGCTCCACGACGGTAACGAGATCGGCTCGGGCATCGCGTGCGAGAGGGGGCTCGCTTTCCAGCTTGGTCAGGGAGAGCAGATCGCCCACCAGCCGATCCATGCGCCGCGTTTCCGCATCCATGAGCGCGAGAAAACGCTCGCGCGCTTCGGGGTCGTCGCGGGCCGGGCCGCGCAATGTCTCGATGAAACCGATCAGGGCGGCAAGGGGGGTCTTGAGCTCGTGGCTGACATTGGCAACGAAATCCGCCCGCATGCGCTCGGCCCGGTCAAGAGCTGAAATGTCGCGCAGATGCAGCAGGATGGAAGGTTCCTCCCCGGTGCCGCTTTCGTCCGCCCCGGCCGGCGGACGGATCGCGTGCAGATGGAGCTCGTAGACCCTTTCCATCTGCCCCTGCCGGTGACGGGTGACCAGACGCACGGGCGCGGATGCGGGCGAATGGGCCATTCGCTCAAGTGTCGTGATGACATCGCGCGTGCGCAGATACAGCCGGATGTCGCGACCGGCTTCAGCATGGCTCCCCAGCAGCATGCGTCCCGCCCCGTTCGCCCACAGCAGGCGCAGGCGGCGATTGACGAGAATGAGCGGCTCATCGATCGCCTCAAGCACATCCTGGGCCTGGAAACGGACGGCACCCGGCCAGGAGCGGTGCGGCGACGGATGATCGGGATTGCGCGATCCGGCAGAAGGCCCTCTCTCCTCCTGCCGGGAGGAAGAGGGGTGGTCGGCCCTCTTTCCGGCGCGCCCAAAGGGCCACAGGCGCATGGAGCGATCCTTTCCCTTCTCCAGAGAGGGCGATCAGGCGCCGGCTCCCGTCTTCTTCCTGCCATTAACGCTTTCCTTACATCCCCTGCCTAGGTTACAATTGCGTCAAATTCCAGCAGCTTCGACCGCGAGGAGACGAATGTGAGCAGGGCCAGGAAGGACGATGACCTGTTTCCCCCTGCCCGGGGGGCGACAGATGCGGAGGAGGATGTTGCAGCCGATGACGTGCTGGCCGCCCTGCGGCGCGGCATGGAAACCGCTCCGCATGCCACCCGCCGGTTCGTTCTGGGGACATTGCTGGCAGCCGGCCCCATTGTCCTGACGGCAAAGCCGGGCTGGGCCCAGGCCATCTCGGTGCCGGATTGCGAGATCGTCATCTGTCTCGACAACGAGCGTTGCGATGATGACGACGATGATCACGGCGATGATGACGACGATGACGATGAGGATCGCCATCGCCATCAGGGGGGGCGTGGTCATGATGATCATGGCCGGGGCTACGGCTATGGCCACCACGACGATGATGACGATGAGGATTGCGAAGACGATGATGATGACCGCCATCAGCATCGGCGGGGCCGCGGCCATTATCACCATGGCCAGGGCCATGGCTATGGGCATCACGACGACGATGACGACGATGATGAATGCGATGACGTTGTCGTGGTGAATGCCCGCAACTACATCGATTTCGCAGCCGACGGGCATTTCAATGAGCCGATCTATCCGACAAGCCAGACCGGTCCCTATGTGGATCCCCAGGAAGCCCGGCGCATCCGGCGCGCAATCCGGCGTCTGGCCAGGGGCAAAGCCCGGATCATTGGATCGGGAAGCTGCTGGACCTCGGCCATGGACTTCCTGACCAACCGCCACCATTGAGGAATGGTCTCCCCCGGAAATCATGCCGGCAGCAGAGGGCGTTTCGTCGTCCATGCGCTGGGTGCGCTGGCCCTTGTGCATGATCGGCGGTATGCCCAGAATCATGTTCTCGATGTGGTCAGTGCCGGCCTGCTGGTGCTGGATCCGGCCGGCTCGGCTCCCCTTGAGGTGCTGCAGGCTGCGCTCGGCCGGGAGCTGGATCTGCCGGAAGGTGAACCCACGCTGGCGCGCCTGCGGGAAAGCCGGCGGAGGCTCGCCGAGATCGGCCTGTTGACTGCTTCGCAAGAAGAGGGGGGCGGGCGCTAGGGGAAGGGAGCACATGCTCCGGTGATGATGACCACGGTCCAGGTCGGTGCCGTCGCCTACGCCGTCACGGCGCGCACGGGTGGGCGGCTCATTCGGCGCCATCTTGCGCATTGCTACGGGGATTATCCCGCGGCCGAAGGCCATGTGGACCATTGGATCAGTCTGCATGCACCGACATTCTGGCGCCGGCTGATCCGCCCCAATCTCGTCTCAGATGTGCCTGCGCCGGTCCCGCTCGTGCCATTGCCGGCCCGGCTTGCCCCGGTGGCGCTGGAAAGCGCGATGAATCTGGCCACCGCCGGCGAAAACGATCGCTTCGTCATGTTCCATGCGGCCACGATCGCGCATGGGGAGGATGCGCTGGTGCTGCCGGGGGCAAGCGGTGCCGGCAAATCGACCCTGGCGGCTGCGGCCATGCTGTCCGGATGGACGCTGCTTTCGGACGAATACGCCGCCTTTGAGCCTTGTGGGGAACGCCGGCTTGTGGCGGTGCCGCGGGCGGTCTCGCTCAAGAATGAATCCATCGCCTATCTTGGGGAGCGATTCGCGCTGGCCGATCGGCTGGGCCATCGCTACCCCGGCACGCCCAAGGGCACGATCGCGTTCCTGCCGGCCCGGCCGATCGCGCCGGCCGCCCGGTTCCGTCCCCGCGCCGTCGTGTTCCCGGTCCGCCGCCCCGGCAGCGATCCCCACCTGCGCCCTCTCGATCCCATCGAGACGACCACGCGTCTGCTCGAAGCGGCCATGAACTTTGCAACCCAGGGCGAGCCGGCTCTCGCCATTCTGCGTGATCTGGTCACCACCATCCCGGCCTATGCGCTGCGCTATGGCGAGGCGACGGCGGCGCTCGGGCTGCTGGAGGACCTGCTCCGCGGTCGCGGGGAGGGCGGACGATGAGCCGCTTCCCGCGCAGCTCGCTGCTTGCCGTGCTGCTTGCACCACGGCGCTTTCTGGCGCTCCCGCCGGCCGAGCAGGGGCTGCTGATCCAGCGGGCGCGCCGGCAGGCCATGGCAGGGCGACTTGCGGCCGGCCTGCGGGAGGCGGGGGTCTGGGGAGAACTGGATGCCGTGGCCCGGGCCGCGCTGGCCGGCATCGAGCGGCGGCAGCGCTATCGCGCCGGTCTCATCCGCCGCGAGCTGGACATTCTTGCGCGCGACTTTCTGCCCCTGATGGATGTCCCCGTCGTGGCTCTCAAGGGCGCCGCCTATCTCATCCGTGGTCTGAAAGCTGCAAGAGGGCGCGTGGCGGCGGATGTCGATCTGCTGGTCCCCGAGGCGGCGGTGGACCGGGCGAGCGCCCTGCTGGCCGAACTCGGCTATGAGGTCGCACGCGACAAGGACAATCCCTACGACCGCCGCTATTATCGCCTCTACATGCATGAGATCGCTCCTCGCCGACATCCGGTGCGTGATGTGGAGCTGGATCTCCATTTCCGGCTGCTGCCCCGCACCCACCGTCATGCCTTTGCGATGGAGCCGATCTGGGAGCGGGTCCAGTTGCTGACCGGAACACCCTATTACGGGCTGGCCGATGTCGATCTGTTCATCCATGCGGCCATCCATTTCCTGATCGATGGAGAGGGACGCGAAGCCACGCGGCGACTCGTGGAGCTTCACGATCTTCTTGCGCTGTGGCCCGACCGTGAGACCGCCCGCGCGGCCATCATGCCGCGCGCCCGGGAGCTGAAACTTGCAGCGGTCATCGAGGCGGCCTTCGCTCTTGTGGAAGAGCTGGCCGGTGCAGTCCATGACGGATCCCGACGGCGGGTGTCGGCCCCCTTGCGGCTGGCCCGCCACGCCCTCCGGCGGGTGCAGGAGGAAGAAGAAGGGGGGCGTCCGGCTCCGGCAGCGCGCTGGCTGCTGTGGCTGCGGGGACATCTGCTGCGGATGCCCTTCCCCCTGCTGCTGCGGCATCTCGCCACCAAGTGGTGGCGCCGCCGAAGGGCGCCGGCATGAATGAGAGGCGGGGGGCAGTGTCATCGCCTGGCGCGGGCACGCAGCATGATCGCGTGCAACCGCCTCAGGCCGGGTGAATACAATCGATCAGCGCCGCGAACTCGGAAAGGACGAGGTCGGCACCAAGAGCGTGTAGCGGCTCGGCGGTATAGCCATAGGGGACAAGAATGGCCGGCAGCGCCGCCGCCCGTGCCGCCTTGAGATCGGTGATGCTGTCGCCCACCATCACGGCGGGGCCCTGGTGGCCACTTGCCGCAAGGGCATGATCGAGATGCGCTCGATCCGGCTTGGGGCGCGGTGCGGCGTCACGCCCGATGACGGCCGCAAAATGATCTCGCAACTCCAGAAGAGAGAGAAGCTTCTCCGTCAGCTTCTGGGGCTTGTTGGTGGCGATCGCGAGCACATGCCCCCGGGTCCGCAGCGCGGTCAGGGTTTCCCGCACGCCGGGATAGAGGCGGCTGTGGTCGGCGATATGGGCTTCATAATCCATGAGAAAGGCGGGCAGGAGCTCCCCATCCAGAATGTCCGGCTCAGGCGGTGTTCCGGTCGCAGCAAAGGCCTGTTCAAGCAGCACGCGGGCGCCCGAGCCGACAAAATTCCGCAGCGTCTCCACAGGCAGGGGCGGGCGATGATGGCGGGCAAGCAGCCGGTTGGCCGCGGCGGCAAGATCGGGGGCGGTGTCCACCAGTGTCCCGTCAAGGTCGAATATGATGGTCCGTGCGGGAAATCCCGCTCTTGTGCTCATGCCGGCTGTCCTGCCTGTCGCTGATCCTGCTCTCGTGTGCCTGATAGGGGAGACGGGCACAAGAAGGAAAGCCCGCGGCCGGCATTGACCGCGGGCTTCGCCGTTCCTGGCGTCGTCATGCCATGATCGACGCCTGGCAAGGAGGGAGGAGGAACCGTCAAGCCGCCTTCTGCAGGCGCCGCGCTTCGTCAAGCCCATCCTCGAAGCGCTTGGCGATCACAGCCAGGGCCTCGCGCTGGGTCTTGACCGAAAGCTCGGCAAGCTCGCGCCAGTTCTCGACCTGCTTTTTGACCTGCTTTTGCGCGATCTCGAACTGGGCCGAGGCATTGAGCTCCGGGGTCTTGCCGGAAAAGAGCGAACGCGTGGCCTCTTCGGCCTCCGCGATCAGCTCCCGGGTCAGCTCGGCCTGCCGCTCCAGCAGCTCGTGATAGCCCTTGAAGGTGATCCGCCCGGCCTCGAAGAAGGCCTCGGCATTCTTGCGCCCCGCCTCAAGCAGAAGCTCCAGATCAAAGAAGGGCATCGCAAAGGGCTGAAACCCCTTGTCCTGCTTCTTCGCGGCGCCATTGGTCTTGGCCTGGGTCTTTTTCACATTCTCGCTCATCACCCGTCTCCTTATTCACGTCTCATCCGTCACCAGCCCTGAGCCGATTTGCTCATGATGCCTGCTCTGTCGGACGCATCCACCAGGATGCTCTGCTATGCGGGATATAGTGCGCCGCAGCATCGCCGTCAAGGGATTTTTGTGCACTGCAACATATCTGTCACAAAGAAGCTTTCCGCCCCGGCTCCGTGAGAGAGAAACGGGAAGAAAGAGTTTCTGTTGCAAGGAATTGGGCAAGGCGATCGTTTGGGTGACAGCTGGCGGGAGCGCTCAGCACCGGGGCGTGATGAGCACGTCGATCTGCTGTTTGTCTTCCGGCCAGGATCGGAAGGGCTGTGGCGGCTGTGGCGGCTGGCGGGCAAGCAGATCAGCAAAATCGTATCGATTGATCAGCACCTTCATCTCAAGACCGAGTGCGGCCAGCCGTTCCTGAAAGGCGGCGAGGGTAAGGCCGGCCGCGGCCAGCCCGTCCCGGGAGATTTCCGCAGCGGTCGTGATGCGGCGCAGCAAATCGGGCGCCTCGGTCATCAGATGAACCAGGACGGGGATGTCCGCGCCTTCGATGTCCAGCTTCAGAAAGGTAAGCCGTGCCCGTTCGTCCGCGCTCAGGATGTCGGTCAGCCGGCGGGCGGGGACACGGACCGCCTTCGCATAACCGGCCTGGCGGGCGCGGACGGCTGATGTGGTCGTCGCTCCCCGGTTCGCCGCCGGCGCCAGAAAGAGGTCAAGACTGCCCGGTTCGGGTGCCAGAGCGGCTTCCACCACGCGGATGCGGGACGCCAGGCGGGGATTGCGGGCAAGATTGTCACGCAGGCGCCGGGCCGTGTGAGGTGCCGCTTCGATTGCAACCACATCCGCGCCCAGATGGGCGGCCAGCAGGCTGAAATATCCCACATTGGCCCCCGCGTCCACGAACAGCATGCCGGGTCTGAGACGCTCGGCGATGACGGCCGTGAGATTCGGTTCCCAGCATCCGAAGTAGTAGATCGCATGTTCCACCAGATCATCGAGCCGGGTGCGCATGCGGGCTCCGAAGCGGGTGCGGCCGGTCAGTTCCGCTCCCCGCCAGTTGATATGGCGCTCCGCCCAGTGCCAGAGCCTGTGGCGCAACCGCTTGCACGGCAGCCCCGCCAGGAGCAGGCGCAGGAACGGCGCTGCCGCCCGTGAGAGGGCCCGCAGGCCGCGTTCCCGCCATCGGCTGATCCTGTGCACCGGCCTACCCTCCCCTCCTGGCTCTGCCGAGGTGATCGACAGCTGCACCCCGTCCTGCTATGGCGCGGATGGGATGGTCGTTTTCTACCATGTTGTCTGGCGAAAGGAAGGGGTGAGCCGATGGATGTCGAAGCGCGTCTTGAGGAGCTCGGAATCACGTTGCCGGAGCCTGCCAGCTCGGTCGCCAACTATGTGCCCTATGTGGTCATGGGCGATCTGCTCCTGATCTCCGGCCAGCTGCCATTTGCCGAGGGGCGCGTGATCACCGGGCGGCTCGGGGAGAACATGAGCATCGAGGAGGGAATCGCGGCGGCCCGGGCCTGCGGGATCGGAATCCTGGCGCAGATCAAGGCGGCCGTGGAAGGAGACTGGCGGCGCGTGCGCCGCATCGTGCGGCTGGGCGGCTTCGTGAACAGCGCCGACGGCTTTACCGACCAGCCCCGCGTGATCAACGGCGCATCCGATCTGATGGTGGACGTCTTCGGCGAGGCGGGACGCCATGCGCGGGCGGCGGTGGGGGTCAATACCCTGCCACTCGGTGCGGCCGTGGAGGTGGAGGCGACCGTGCTCATCCGGTCCTGAGGACGATGGCCGCCCCCCGCTCCCTCCGACTGCGCATCCACCGGCATGTGGGCGAGATCCCGGCAGAGGAGTGGGCCGGGCTGGACAGGGCCGGCAATCCGTTCCTCGACCGCGCCTTCCTGCTTGCCCTGGAAGACAGCGGCGCACTCGGACCGGAGGCCGGCTGGGTCCCGCATCTGATCGCCTTGCGCGATGGCCATGGCGGGAAGGCCGCATCCGCCCCCCCTGGCGGGCGACTGCTTGCCCTGGTGCCGGCCTTTCTGAAGAGCCATTCCTGGGGCGAGTATGTTTTCGACCATCACTGGGCCGAAGCCTATGAGCAGGCCGGCGGCCGCTACTATCCCAAGCTTCTCGTGGCCGTGCCGTTTACGCCGGTAACAGGGCCGCGGCTGCTGCTCCGTGCGGGGCTGGGTATGGCAGAGGCGGATCTGCTGCGGCGGCGGGCGCTGGCGGCCGTCTGGGAGGAGGTCGGTCGCCTCGGCCTTTCCGGCGCCCATGTCGATTTTCTGACGGAGGCGGAGGCGCAACTCGGTGTGCAGGAAGGCTGGCTCATCCGCAGCGACCAGCAGTTTCACTGGGAAAACCGTGGCTGGAGCGATTTTGAGGATTTTCTTGCCTCTCTCAAGGCTGCACGCCGCAAGCAGATCCGGCGGGAGCGCGCGCGGGCCCGGGAGGGGGTGGAGATCCGCTGGCGCCGGGGAGATCGGCTGGATGAGGCGGAGATCGCCTTCATCCATCGCTGCTATCGTCGAACGGTGCGCAAACGCGGCGGCTGGCCGTATCTCAATGCCGACAGCTTTCGCCGGCTGTTCACGACGATGGGAGAACGCTTTCTCGTCACCCTGGCACTTGCCTGTGGACGCCCGATCGCCATGGCCCTTCATGCGGTGGGGGATGACACCCTCTATGGACGCTACTGGGGAGCGCTGGAAGACCGCCCCTTCCTGCATTTCGAGCTGTGCTACTATCAGGCGATCGATTATGCCATCCGCCATGGCATCGCGCGGGTGGAAGCCGGCGCCCAGGGACCGCACAAGCTTCAGCGCGGTTATGCTCCTCAGCCCACCTGGTCCCTGCACCGCTTTGCCGATCCCCGGATGCAGCAGGCGGTGGCGGCCTATCTGGAAGCGGAGCGGCGGGAAGTGGCTCTGGCGCGCCGCCTTCTCCACCGCCATCTTCCCTTCCGCCGGGAGGAGGGGTAGACGCCACGGCGCTCCGTCCAGAAGGGGATTGCGCTATTTGACGAAGGCTTCTTCCTGCCGGTTGAGCCGGGCGAGAAGCTGTGGTGCCACCCGGGGATCACGCAGGCCCAGCGCAAGCTGCGCTTCCAGATAGCCGGCCTTGTGGCCGCAGTCGAAGCGCTCACCATCAAACAGCAGGGCATGGAAAGGTGCCTGCCCGATCCGGGTGGCCATCGCATCGGTCAACTGGATCTCGCCCCCCTTGCCCCGTTGCGCATGAGCGAGCGCAGAAAGCACTTCCCCCTCCAGAATGTAGCGCCCGATCACGGCATAACGCGAAGGCGCATGTTCGGGATCGGGTTTTTCGACCAGGCCTTCCACCGCAATCAGCGATTCCTTCCGGCGGCCGGGGGTGATGATGCCATAGCGGTGGGTTTCCGCTTTCGGCACCGTAATGGTGGCCACCAGATTGCCGCCCACTTCCTCCCAGGCGGCCATCATCTGCTTCAGGCAGCCGGGCTGTGCGAGAATGAAGTCATCGGGCAGCAGCACGGCAAAGGGCCGCTCGTGAATCAGATGCCGCGCACACCACACGGCATGGCCAAGTCCCAGTGGCTGCGGTTGGCGCACCGAGACGATGCTGCCCGTCTCCGGCGGCAGGGTGGTCGCCAGCCGATCGAGGGCGTCCTCCTTGCCGAGCCGCTCCAGATACTGTTCGAGAAGATGACTGCGGTCAAAGTGATCGACGATGAGCGACTTGCCGATTGCGGTGACCAGTACGACCCGTTCGATACCGGCTTCCCAGCATTCTTCGACCACATACTGGATCAGCGGCTTGTCGCCCACCGGCAGCAGCTCCTTCGGCACGACCTTGGTGGCCGGCAGCATGCGCGTGCCAAGCCCCGCAACGGGAATGACCGCCGTAATGATCCTGTTCCGTCCCATCGTCCTGCTCTTTCCTCGCTGTTCGGCATTTCCGAGCGATGATGCTCTGCCTGGTGAGGGTGCCGCAATCCTGCTGCGCAGTCCAGCAGGATTCATGCCGGAATTGCGTCCTGATCCCGATGCTTCAGCCTTCCTTTTCCTGCTGCCGCCCGTCTTCCCGGTCAGCAGGCAAGAGAGGGTTGATCAGACCTCCTTCAGGGGGTGCCGTTCCATCGATGACAACCCGTTCGCCGACGACCCGCACGCGTCCTTCCGCGATCATCCGCACCGCCGTCACATAGATCCGATGCTCGAAGACGAGCACACGCCGGGCGAGCGTGTCCGGCGTATCATCCGAGGCGACGGGGACGACGGCCTGAACGATGATGGGCCCCGCATCCATCTCGGGGCGTACGAAATGAACGGTAGCGCCCGTAAAGCGCACGCCATCGGCGATCACGCGCTCATGGGTGCGCAGCCCTCGATAGGCCGGCAGCAGAGAGGGATGGATGTTGACGATCTTGTCGCGCCAGCGGTTGACGAACTCCGCATCGAGCAGCCGCATGAAGCCGGCCAGGCACACGAGCTCCACATCCGCATCGACGAGGGCGGCATGCAGGGCTTCCTCGAAAGCCTGGCGGGAGGGAAAGTCGCGATGATCGATCACCAGCGGATCGATGCCGGCATCCGCAGCCAGACGCAGACCGCCTGCTTGCGGGTTGTTCGAAATCACACAGACCACCTCGGCCGGAAAGGTGGGATCGGCCGTGGCGTCCAAAATCGCCTTCATGTTCGACCCGCGCCCCGAAATCAGGACGCCGAGGCGCAAGCGACGGGATTGGGCGGATGCTGCGACCATGCGTGTCTCGATGTCCTTTCGTCTCCTGCCCCTTTTGGCGAGGGGGAGCTTTTGTGCCGCTATTCCTCCTGGTCCTCTTCACCGGTTCGGGCCAGGAAGCCCTCCCCGTAGCCCCATGTGCCGGCAGCCGCTTCGATGATGCAGCTCGGTCTGCCCTCACCCCTTTCGATGCGTCCAAGGAGCCAGGAATTGAGGCCGAATTCCGCCTTGAGATGCTGCCGGACCGCCTCTGCCCGGTCTTCGGCCACCACCACGGCCATGCCGATTCCGCAGTTGAAGGTGCGCAGCAGCTCGGGGCCGGCGATCCGGCCCTCGTCTTTCAGCCAGGCGAAGACGGGCGGCAGGGGCCACCGCTCGGCCGCCAGTACCGCGCGGGTGTCCGGCGGCAGACAGCGCGGCAGATTCTCGGGCAGGCCGCCACCGGTAATATGGGCGAGGCCCTTGATGAGACCGGCACGGTGCAGGGCGAGCATCGGGCGCACGTAGATCGCCGTCGGGGCCAGCAGACAGTCCGCCAATGTGTGCGCCGGGTCAAAGGGGGCCGGCGCCGTGATCGGTGTCTCCTTCTGCTCCAGAATGCGCCGGATCAGCGAGAAGCCATTGGCGTGAGGCCCGTGGGATTCCACCCCGATCACCACGTCTCCGGGAGCGATGGTTCCATCCGGCAGCAGCGTTCCGCGTTCTGCCGCACCGACGGCAAAGCCCGCGAGATCATAGTCTCCTTCTGCATAAAGGCCCGGCATCTCGGCCGTTTCGCCGCCAATGAGAGCACAGCCGGCGCTGCGGCAGCCTTCCGCGATTCCCGCGATGACATCCCGGGCGATCGTCCGTTCCAGCCGAGCCGTCGCATAGTAGTCGAGGAAAAAGAGGGGTTCGGCACCCTGGACGACAATGTCGTTGACGCACATCGCAACCAGATCGATGCCGATGTCATGATGGCGACCGGCTGCAATCGCCAGCTTGATCTTGGTCCCCACCCCGTCGGTGGAGGCGACCAGGATCGGATCACGAAAGCCGGCTGCCGCAAGATCGAAGAGACCGCCGAACCCCCCCAGGGCCGCATCCGCACCCGGGCGCCTGGTGGCCCGGGCAAGGGGGGCGATATCGGCGACAAGCGCCTCGCCCGCTGCGATGTCCACACCGGCGTCCCGGTAGCGCAAGCCCTTTTCCGTCATCCGCAAGCCCCGTTCCGCTTCGTGCATGCGACCCCGGATCCGACCGCAGGCTGCAACTGCAACCGCCGCCCGCAGAAGGCCGCTGCAAGCTTGGAACCACAGTTTCGCCATGCCATAGAGGCACTGTTGCGCCGTTGCAAGCATGGTGCAGATTTCGAATCACGAGCGGGCATCGCCAGGCGGAGAGCGGGAAGGCATGGGCAGCTGGTTGCGAAGAATGGCCATGGCCGGTGCTCTTGCTCTTGTGGCCACCTCCCTCATCCCCGTGGCCACAGCATTGCCCGCGCCCTCAACCGGGGCCGGCCCACGCACGGGACTGGCGGCAGATTCCGCCTACACCTTGCGCGATATTGCGGTGGACATCTCTGCCACCAATGCTGCGGACGCCCGCCGCCAGGCCCTGGAGATGGCGCGCCGGACAGCCTATCGCCGGCTCATTCATCGCCTCGTCCTGGCGGCTGACCGGCACCGCCTTCCCCCTGCCGAAGCAGTCTCCCTTCCCAGCCTGATAGAGGGAATCGACATTCTCAACGAGCAATACAGCAGCCGCCGCTATCTCGCGCGGCTTGCCGTCCATTTCCGGCCCGCGGCGATGCGGGCGCTGTTTGCCCGATTCGCTGTCCGCTACAGTGAGACGCCCGCCCGCCCACGACCCTTCCTGCTGCTCTGGCGTCAGGGGCGGGAGGGGGCGCTGGTGCCGGTCCCTGGCGAACGGGCGGCGGATCTGCTGCTGCGGGCGGACCCGGCCAACCGGCTGGTGCCGGTCGAGCTGATGCCCGACGATCTTGCCAGGCGGCGCCTGCGCCTGCGGCTTGATGCGGCCTTGCGTGCCGGCTCTGCCGGGAGATCGCGCGAGCCGGATCCCGGCTGGGCGCTGATGGCGGCGCTGGATGAGGGAGGCATGGGGCCCGTGGTGGTGGCGGTGGTGACGGCCACCTCTTCCCTGGGGCCGCGTCCGGGGCAGGTGCGGCTTGATCTCGTCTCCCATGGCGAGCCTGCCGTCGTCTTTGCGCGTGAGACGACCATCGCTCCCGATCTGCCATTTGCCGAAGCCGCCGAGGATGCCGCAGCCGGCCTGCTGGCCCGGGGGCTGGATGTCCTGGATGCGGTCTGGCGCCAGGCAACGGTGGTGCGGCCGGGGGCGGTTGAGACCCTCCTGTTGCGGGTTCCAAGCCGCACGCTTGCGGAATTCCTGCAAACGGAGCGGACGCTTCAGGCGCTTGCGATCCTGCGGAGCCTTGAGACGGTCACGCTCGCGATCCCGGAAAGCACGCTGCGGCTGGAGATCGAAGGCAATGTCGAGCTTCTGGCCCTGGCGCTGGGTGAGCGCGGCTATCGCCTTCACGAAACGGCGGATGGTCACTACGTTCTCCGGGCACGAGGTCAGAAGGCCGGAAAACCGGCCTCCGAAGAGGCGCGACAGCCATGACAGCAGGCGACCGAAATCCAGCTCCAGCAAGCCGGCAGGCGGCCGAGGCGGCAGCCGGAGCGGGTCTGCCGCCGCCATCCGTCGCCCAGGGGAGCCTGCCGCGTTGGGGATGGCTGGTTCTGGGCGGGGCTGCGCTGGTTTTTCTTTATGCCGTGCGGGGGGTGCTGCTGCCCTTCGTGCTGGGGATCGCGATCGCCTATCTTCTCGATCCGATTGCGGACCGCTTCGAGCGCGTGGGCCTTCCCCGCGGTCTGGCGGCGCTTATTACGCTCATCGGCTTCTTTGTGCTGGGCGGCATTCTGCTTGGCGCCTTCTGGCCCCTTTTCAAGGCCCAGTTCATGGGGCTGCTGGCGGCGCTGCCCGGACTTTTTGCGCGAGTGGAGGCGCTGTATCGGGATGCGCTTGCAAGCTGGGCCGGCCAGCTGCAGGAATGGGGAATTGCGGCGAGCAGTCGTGATCTGGGCGGCACGCTGCTGGCCGGGATCGGAGGACGGCTGAGCAGCCTTGCGCGGGAAGTGCTGCTGTCCGGGATGGCGGTGCTCAACCTGCTGGGGCTGCTGCTGATCACGCCCGTTGTCGCCTTCTATCTGCTCAAGGACTGGGACCGGATCATGGCCGGCATGCTCGCACTCGTTCCCGAACAGTGGCGGGAGCGCTGGCTGGCGATTGCCGGTGATGTGGATCATGTGCTTGCAGGATTCGTGCGCGGGCAGCTGCTGGTGATGGCGGCCGACGCTGTGCTCTATGCTGCGGGCTGGCTGGTCATCGGGCTGCCCTATGCGCTGGTGTTGGGGTTGCTGGCGGGACTGCTGGCAATCGTGCCCTTCCTCGGGCCCCTTTTCGCTCTGGTGACGGCGCTTGCCGTCGCCTTCGGCAGCTGGGGAGCCGATCCCGTGATGCTGGCGGCGGTGGTGGGCGTGTTTGTCCTCGTTCAGGCCATCGAGGGCAGCATCCTGAGCCCGCGTCTGGTGGGGAGCCAGGTGGGCCTGCATCCCGTGCTCGTGCTCTTTGCCGTCTTTGCCGGTGGTGAGCTGGCCGGCATTCTGGGTGTCTTCCTTGCCGTGCCGGTTGCGGCGGTGGTGATCGTGCTGGTGCGCCATGCCCTCTCGCGGGACGGGCGGCTGAGGGAGTCTCCGGATGCGGCAGGAGCCGGACTCCGGTCGGAGGACGCCATCAGGAAAGACAACCCTGCGCGGAAAGGAGACGGAGCCTCGTGAGCGCCGCCCAGCTCGTGCTCGATCTGCCCCATCGTCCAGCCTGGGGGCGCGACGTCTTCTTTGAAGCACCGGCCAACCGGGCGGCTCTGGCCTTTGTCGACCGCTGGCCCGACTGGCCGCAGCCGGCTGCCGTGATCGTGGGTCCGGCCGGAGCCGGCAAGACGCATCTGGCCGCCGTCTGGCAGCAGCGTTCCGCAGCCCGTCAGGTGACGGCCGCGGACCTGCCCGCCCTCTCGGGCCGGGGCGAGGCGGGGCCCGTGCTGTGCGATGATGCCGAAGCGGTCCTTTCCCGGGCCGGCCTTGCGGGCGAGGAGGCCTTCTTCCATCTTCTCAACCGCATCTGGCACCGGCGGGGTGCCCTGCTGATGACGGCCCGTCGCCCGCCCGCCCGCTGGTCCGTGCGCCTGCGGGATCTCGCCTCCCGTCTCAATGCCCTGCCGGTCATCGAAATTTTACCGCCTGACGATAGCCTGCTTGCGGTCGTCATGGTAAAACAGCTGCGCGACCGTCAGTTGGAGATCGAGCCGGCCGTTGTCGGCTATGTGCTCGATCGCATCGAGCGCAGCTTCGCAGCCGTGGCGACGGTGGTCGAGGAACTGGACCGGCTGGCTCTTGCGGAAAAGAGGCGGATCACGGTGCCGCTTGCCAGACGCGTCCTCGCCAGGCTTGCGGCGGATGGAGACGGACGGTGACGCAAAAGACCACAGCAGGCACGCCATCCCTCGCAAAGGCGGCCGCTCCGGCGCCGGGAAAGGCGCAAGAGAAGTCCCGCACTCTGCAGGCAGAGCGGGAGGAGGCCCGGCGCTATCTCGCCAGCCTGCCGCCGCAGTACAAATACTTCAATCGCGAGCTCTCCTGGCTGAAATTCACGGGACGGATTCTGGAAGAGGCCCAGAATACGCGCCATCCTCTGCTTGAGAGGCTGCGCTTTCTGGCCATTTCCGGACACAATCTCGACGAATTCACGATGGTGCGGCTGGCAGGGCTGCGCAATCTGGCCGAATCCGGCGTCAAGGTTACCAGCGAGGACGGGCTGACCCCGGCCGAACAGCTCGTCAAGGTGAGTGCGGCAATGGCCGAGGTGATCGCCCTGCAGCAGAAGGTCTGGGGCGAGCTGGTAGCGGAGATGGCCCAGAACGGCATACGGGTGCTGGATGCGGACGAGGTCACCAAGGAAGAGGCGCTCTGGTGCCGGCACTATTTTCTGAACAATGTCTTCCCCGTGCTGACGCCATTGGCCATTGATCCGGCCCATCCCTTTCCCTTCCTGCCCAACCGCAGCTTTGCTCTCGTGCTCTCTCTCCAGCGGGCGAGCGACGGGCGGGAGATCCATGCACTCATTCCGGTTCCGGAACAGATTGCACGTTTCATCCGCCTGCCGGACAATGGTCAGGAGATCCGATTTCTGCCGCTCGAAATTCTGATCCAGATGTTTCTGGACGAGATCTTCCCGTCATCGACCGTCACGGGCTGTGGCCTCTTCCGGATCGTGCGCGACAGCGACATCGAGATCGAAGAAGAGGCCGAGGATCTGATCCGGGTTTTCGAGATTGCCCTGAAGCGCCGCCGTCGCGGGCGGGTGATCCGATTGAAGTTCGCCCGTTCCACGCCGCTTCCTCTGGCCCGTCTTGTGACCGAGCAGCTCGGCGTGCCGGAGGATTCGGTCCTGTTCGTGGACGGGATTCTCGATGTGGGCGAAACCGAACAGCTCATCGTCGATGACCGGCCGGATCTGCGCTATCCCACCTACCAGCCCCGCTATCCCGAACGCGTGCGGGACTATGGCGGCGATGTCCTGAAAGCCATCCGGGCCAAGGACTTCGTGGTCCATCACCCTTATGAATCCTTCGAAGTGGTGCATCACTTCGTCCGCCAGGCGGCCCGGGATCCCCAGGTGGTAGCCATCAAGCAGACGCTTTATCGCGCAGGCTCCCAGTCCCAGATCATCCAGGCCCTGAAAGAGGCGGCTGAAGCCGGCAAGTCCGTGACCGCGGTGGTCGAGCTCAAGGCGCGCTTCGATGAAGCCCAGAACATCGAACTCGCCCGGGAGCTGGAGCGTGCCGGCGTTCAGGTGGTCTTCGGCTTTCTCGACATGAAGGTTCATGCCAAGGTGGCAATGGTGGTTCGCCGTGAGGGCGGGCGGCTGCAGACATATGTGCATTTCGGGACCGGCAACTATCACCCCGTCACCGCCCGCACCTATGCGGACCTGTCCTTCTTTACGGCCGATCCCGTGCTTGGTCGGGACGCCGCCAAGCTCTTCAATTTCCTGACCGGCTATGCCCGGCCGAAGGCGATGGAAAAGCTGGCGATCTCTCCTTTCTATCTGAAGGACCGGGTGATCCGGCTCATCGATGAGGAGATCGCCCATGCCCGGGCCGGCCGCCCGGCCGCGATCTGGGCCAAGCTCAATGCGCTGATCGATCCGGAAGTCATCGACAAGCTCTATGAGGCCTCGATGGCCGGTGTGCAGATCGATCTCATCGTGCGGGGGCTGTGCTGTCTGCGCCCCGGTCTGCCGGACATCTCTCGCAATATCCGGGTCAAAAGCATCGTCGGGCGATTTCTGGAGCATGCGCGGGTCATCTGCTTTGGTGCGGGGCATGGGCTGCCGCATGAAAAGGCGAAGGTCTTCATCTCCTCGGCCGACTGGATGCAGCGCAATTTCCATCGCCGCGTGGAGCACTTCGTGCCGATCGAAAATCCGACCGTGCATGAGCAGATCCTGCGTCAGGTGATGGTCGCCAATCTCAAGGACAACCTGCAGTCCTGGCGTCTCGATCCGGACGGGACCTATCGCCGTCTGGATCCCGGAGACGAGCCTTTCAGCGCCCATGAGTATTTCATGCACAACCCCTCCCTTTCGGGCCGCGGCAGCGGCCTGAAGACGCACCGGCCCGAACCGCTTGACATCTCGCTTGCCGGGACCGGCGGAATGGCGGGCGAGGAGACGGACTAGGAGCCGCCCCATGGACACGCAAGGGGAGGTCGCCGCCGGGGACAGAACACACCGCCGCGACCGCAGGCCTGCGCTGGCTTGGGATGCGGGAAACGGGCGGCGTGAGCCGATCGCGGTCATCGATGTCGGGTCGAATTCGGTGCGGCTCGTGGTATTCGAGGGGCTCGACCGGCATCCCCGGGTGCTCTTCAACGAAAAGGTCCTGTGCGGCCTGGGGCGTGGCGTGGGGGAGAAGGGCCGGCTGGAGGAGGAAGCCGTTGCCCGCGCGCTCGCCACCTTGCGCCGCTTCGCGCTGCTGTGTCGCGAGATGGAAGTGCATGCGATCGAGGCGGTTGCCACGGCGGCGGTGCGGGAAGCCGAAAATGGCGAAGAGTTCGTGGCGGCCGTCGCACGGGAGACGGGGATCGCGCTTGGCGTGCTTTCCGGCGCCCGGGAGGCCGAGCTTTCGGCGCTTGGGGTGATTTCTGCCTTTCCCCATGGGCAGGGCGTGATGGGAGATCTGGGCGGTGGCAGTCTGGAACTGGCCCGCATTGGTGCCGGAGCGGTCGTCTCCCAGCTTTCGCTGCCGATCGGCTCCTTGCGATTGCGGGGCGCCTTCGGGGACGAGATTGCTCCGGTGCGTGAGGTGACCCGCGGAGCACTGGCACCGCATGCCCGGTGGCGGGGAGCGGCCGCCGGCGGAGACTTCTACCTGGTGGGAGGCGCCTGGCGGGCTCTTGCCAGGGTGATGATGGCGCAGGAGCGGGCCGTTCTGCCGATTCTGCACGGATTCGAGGTTGATGCCGGGCGGGCGCTGGAACTGGCCGACCTGATCGCCCGTCAGGAGCCGGCGAGCCTGGCGCAGATTCGCGGCGTGCCCGCGGCCCGGGCGCTGGTGTTGCCCCAGGCGGCGGCGGTGCTGGGTGAGCTTCTGGACTGGCTTGCGCCTCGCCGCCTGGTGGTGTCGGCCTATGGATTGCGCGAAGGCTTGATCTATGCCCAGCTGCCGCGACGGCTCAAGCGGAAGGATCCCCTGATCGCCGCCTGCCAGGTTCTGGCACGGGCGAACCGGCGTTTCGGCATGCCGCCGGAGCTGCTGCGGCAGTGGATTGATCCCCTCTTTGCCCCACGCGGGCCGATCGCTCTGGCAACCGGCGAGTCCCGCCTGGTGGGAGCGGCCGCCATTCTGGCCGATGTCGCCTGGCATGCCCATCCCGATTTCCGGGCTGAGCGTGCGACGCTCGAAGTGCTCTCGGGACATTTCGTGGGGGTGAATCACAGGGAACGCGCCTGGCTGGCTCTCGTGATGAATGCGCTTTACGGGGGAGAAGAGGACACGGTCTTCGCGCGCCGCTGCCGCCGGCTTTTGAAGGAGGAGCAGGCGGAGCGGGCCGTGCTCGTCGGCATGGCGCTCAGGCTTGCCCAGCGCCTGGCGGCCGGCACGCCCGGCCCGTTGACGGAAACGGCTCTCGCCACGGAAGAGGACAGACTGGTTCTGACGGTCAGGCCCGCAGCGGCTTCGCTGGTGGGAGAGGTGGTGCTGCGTCGGCTGTCCCGGCTGGCCGGGCGGCTGGGGCTGTCCTTCCTGGTGCGAAGCGCTCCCGATTCATGAGGGCCGTTCATCTGGTCGGGTGGTGCATACTGCTTGCCAGTTGCGGCTTCGCCTTGGCAGAATGAGCGATGTGGAGGGGGCACGTCCTTCGGGCGTGCGCGATCGATGACGGCTCAAGGGAGACGGAGTATGGCGCAAACCCATGGAACACGTGTCGCGGCCGTGCTGGGGCCGGGAGGTGTGGGCAAGACGACCCTGGTCGAGGCCCTGGCACGACTCGAGAATTCCCATGTCAAACGGGAGGAAAGCGGACCCCTCGGCATCTATTCCTTCCAGTATCTGGGCGACCCATGGGTGCTCCTGGATACGCCCGGGCTGGTGGATCTCGCTCAGCACAGTCTTGATGCCC
Source organism: uncultured Sphingomonadales bacterium (assembly GCA_964471405.1). Classification (GTDB taxonomy): domain Bacteria; phylum Pseudomonadota; class Alphaproteobacteria; order Sphingomonadales; family Rhodothalassiaceae; genus J084. The sequence goes on from CAYYGH010000003.1 coordinate 46,473, forward strand.
TCCAGTTCGCGGACATCGCCCTGATCGTCGCGCCCCCGGATCCCGAAGCGGCCGTGCTGGTGGCCCCGGTGATCCGGATGGTGGAGGATGCGCATCTGCCGGCCGTGCTTTTCATCAACCGCATCACCGAATCGGAGGACCGGCTTTCCGATCTTGTCGCCTCCCTCCAGCACTTTTCCAAGCGTCCCCTGCTGCTGCGTCAGATTCCGGTCCGCGATGGGGAGAAGATTGTCGGTGCGGTCGATCTCATTTCCGAGCGGGCCTGGCGCTACCGGCCGGGCCAGCCCTCCCAGCTTGTCGAGGTGCCGGCCGATCTCAAGCCTCGGGAGGAACAGGCCCGTGAGGAACTTCTGGAGACGCTGGCGGATTTCGACGATGCCCTGCTTGAACAGCTGATCGAGGACCAGGCGCCGCCTTCCGATGCCCTTTATGCACTCTGCGCCCGGGTGCTGAAGGAGGAGCGGGCACTGCCCGTTCTCTTCGGGGCGGCGGCCGAGGGCAATGGTCTCAGGCGTCTGATGAAGGCCTTGCGCCACGAGGCCCCCGAGGTGGCGGAAAGCCGGAATCAGCGCTGGCATGAGGAGGCTGTGCTGGGTGTCATGCATGCGCATCAGGAGCGCCATCTTGGCAAGGTGCTTCTGGTGCGGGCGCTCAAGGGGCCGATCGAGACGGGGCGGGAGATCGCGGGCACCAAGATCGGACAGATCACGGCGATCGATGGCGGCGGTGTGGTTTCCCGGCTTGCGGAAGGCGAGGTGGGGCGGCTCGTCAAGACCGATGCCTTTCTTGCCGGCACGGCCTATGGCCCCCAGGGACCGGTGGAGCTGGCCCATCCGGTGCCCGTGCTGGAGCCGCTTGCCCGCGTCACCGTGGCCGCGCGTCATGCCAAGGATGAAGTGCGCCTTGGCGAGGCGCTCAACCGGCTGGCCGCGGATGACCGTTCGCTCAAGCTCGTGCATGACGAGGAAACGGGCAATCTCGTCCTTGAAGGCCAGGGCGATCTTCACTTCCGACGGGTGGCCGAAATCCTGGAGCAGGACTTCGGGATCACGGTCGACCTCGGGCCCGCCAAGCCCAGTTACCGCGAGACCATCGCGCGGGAAGTGGACAAGCATTATCGCCACAAGAAGCAGACCGGTGGGGCCGGACAGTTCGCCGACATCAAGTTCCGTCTGCGTCCGGCACCGCGCGGGAGCGGCTTTGCCTTCGAGGAAACGATTCACGGCGGTGCGGTGCCGCGCCAATATATCCCCGCGGTGGAGGCCGGAATGCAGGAGGGGCTGAAACAGGGGCCGCTGGGTTTTCCCGTGGTCGATGTGGCCGTCACCCTCTATGACGGCCAGCACCATTCGGTGGACAGTTCCGACATGGCCTTCAAGATTGCGGGATCCATGGGCATTCGCGAGGCCGTCAAGGAGGCGGGCTCCGTTCTGCTGGAGCCGATCTATGCGGTCGAATTCGCCATCCCGGACAGTTTCTCCGGTGCGCTCAATCCGCGGATCTCCCAGTTGCACGGCCAGATCCAGGGTTTTGCGCGCGATCCTGATCATGAGGGATGGGAAATCCTCAAGGCCGAGCTGCCGGGCCGGGCCCTTCAGGCGCTGGTAGGCGAGGTGCGCAGCGCCACTCAGGGCACGGGCCGTTTTACGGTGCGGTTTCTGCGCTATCAGGAGGTCTATGGCCGGGATGCCGAGAATATCCTGAGCGAGGCGGCCCATGCCTGATGGTTGTTCCGGATCCGAAACGGAATGTGATCGCGGCGGGGCCCGGTCCTTGTCGGCGGTGAGGTGACGGCGGCGGTGGTCGCTCATCAGGCCGCGGCCGCAAAGCGGAAGGACGGATGGGCGTCCCGCGAGGGCGACGGCACGCTCGGGGTCTTCTTTGCCATTCTGTTCCTGCATGCGGCGTTCATCATTCTCGCCCGGGCTGCCATCACGATGGGGTGGCTGTCCGCACCCGCCTCCGCTTCCGTTTTCTGGCATGGTCATGAGCTGCTGCTGGGTTTCGCCGCGGGGATGATGGGAGGCTATCTCGTCGGCCTGCGGAATCCCCGAGCGGTGCGCCCGCTCCTCATGGCGTGGCTGGCCGGGCGGGTCGGCATCCTGCTGATGGCGGCAGGAGAAGGCCCGGCCTGGGCTCTGCTGGCCCTCTTCTACCCCCTTGCCCTTGCGCTTCATTCCCTGCGCCTGTTTGCAAGGCGGGGCTTGCGGCTGCGCAACAGACTGCTTGGCCTGCCACCTGTGTTGCTGCTGGGTGCGGAGGCCCTGTTCCTGTGGAGCCGTCTGGCGGGCGGTGAGGGGACGGTTGCGCTGTTGCTTGCGGCAGCGGCCGTGATCGGCATGATGCTGCTGATGGGCGGTCGGCTGGCCGTCGCCGCCATCAATGGCCAGCGACAGAAAAGAGGGCTGAGCCGTGTGGTCGCACACCGGGATGCCCGCCTGGAATGGATGACGGCCCTGGGCATGCTGGTCTGGCTGGGTGCACTTCTTCCCGGTGCCGGGAGTATCGGGCGTGCAGCTGCTGTGGGAGTCGTTCTTTTCGGCGTGCTGCGCATCGGCTTCTGGCGTCCCGGACCGGCGTTGCGGTCAAGACGGGTGCGGCTGTATCTGCTGGGTCTGGGATGGGTGCTCGTAGGGATGGGATGGCACCCTGATGCCGCCCTCTTTGGTCCGCATGCCGTTCTCGTGGCCCTGCACCCGGCTTTTGTGGGCGGGCTGGGCATACTGGCGGGCAGTGTCAGCCTCCAGGCGCGCCTTCAGCGGATCGTTCCGCTTGCGGAACTGGATCCATCGGTCGAGGCTGCGGCGGTGCTGTTTTCCTTGGCCGCCGCCGCCCGGCTCGTGGAGCTTGCCGGTGGAGGACAGGCGTGGCTGCCGGTTTCCGCTCTCGCATGGGTGGCCGCTGCCCTCATCATCGCCATGCACCATCTTGCCGGACCGCGGGCGGCGGGTGGCGGCAGGAGGTGATCATCCGCTTTTTCGGGCCCGGAGCCGCTTGTCGGCATACATTGCTTCATCGGCTCGGGCGAGGAGCGCATCCAGCGAGCTTTCGCCATCGAAGGCCACGATGCCGAGGCTCGCCTGCGCCGGGATGACGATATCGCCGTCCCGGAAGGGCCGCGCCGCAAGGGTGGAACGCAGGCGCTGCAGGCGCCGCGTGCCGGCGCGCAGACTGCAGCGGGCCAGCACGACGACGAATTCATCGCCCCCCACCCGGGCCGCGGCATCCTCAAGGCGGGTCTGCATCCGGATCAGCCGACCGATGTGGCGAAGCAGCCTGTCGCCCGTCTGATGACCATGCGTATCGTTTATGCCCTTGAAATTGTCGAGGTCCAGATAGCCAATGACGCCGCATTCGCGATGGCGGCGAGCCGAGGCGAGAGCCCGCTGCAGGAATTGCAGCAGGCCGCGCCGGTTGAGCAGGCCGGTCAGTTCATCCGTCTGGGCCAGGGATTCGAGCCGACGGATCCGGGCCTCCCGCTCTGCCAGGGCCTGTTCGGCGGCGGAGGCATAGGCGAGAAATCGCGCCACGAGCTCCGGCGAGACCGGTATCCGGGCCGCGGGATCCTCGGTTGCGGGGATCGCCAGTCCGCCCAGATCCGGATGAGGCAGGGCCGTTGCCATCTCTGAAGTGACCCGCGAGAGCATGTTCATCTGTTCGTCTCCTCAGCTTCTCATCTTCTGCCTGCACCGCCCATGACGGCTTTCGGGTGCCAAAGCCGCTCCACGAAGGGCAAGCAAGAGTCGTGCCGAATGCATGCCCTGCTGTCCGGCCGCCTTGGAGCGGAAGCGGACGCCCCTCTTGCAGGGGTTGGCAAGAGGAGGAATCCTTCCGGCATGAGGATGTGCCGGCAGGGGCGGAGGGGAGAAATATTCACCTGCTCCGGCAAGAATTTCCGGCCGGGAATATCTCTCGTTTCGTCTTCACAACCACGCAGAAGGATTCTTGCATTCTCCCCGAGAAAGGGGGATAACTATTCGTTAGGATAAAGGGACTAGGGTGTCGGCCGTGGGCGTGGCGGAATTTCCGGTCCCGCGGATGATTTTCAGGGATGGGCGGTGCACCTGCGCCATGTCTGGGCGTGTCTGCTGCCGAGAAGGCACCGCTGTGGGAAGACCCGATGACCAAGAAGATCCTGATCGTTGAGGACAACGAGCTGAACATGAAGCTGTTCAGCGATCTTCTGGAGGCGCACTCCTACGAGACGATCCAGACCCGTGACGGGCTCGAAGCTCTGGATCTTGCTCGGGAACACAAGCCTGATCTCATTCTCATGGACATCCAGCTGCCTGAAGTGTCCGGGCTGGAGGTGACCAAGTGGATCAAGGAAGACGATGAGCTGCGCCATATTCCCGTGGTCGCAGTCACGGCTTTTGCCATGAAGGGGGATGAGGAGAAAATCCGTGAAGGCGGGTGCGAGGCCTATATCGCCAAGCCCATTTCGGTGACGGATTTTCTGGAGACGGTGCGCCGATTCCTGGGCGAAGGTGAGGAATGACCGCGCGGGTACTCGTCGTCGATGACGTTCTGCCCAACGTCAAGCTGCTGGAAGCCAAGCTGTCCAGCGAGTATTTCGACGTGCTGACGGCGACCAACGGCCCGGCGGCGCTCGAAATCGTTCAGCGGGAGCATCCCGACATCGTGCTTCTGGATGTCATGATGCCGGGGATGAACGGCTATGAGGTCTGCCGCCGCATCAAGGCGGACTCGGCGACGGCCCATATTCCGGTCGTGATGGTCACGGCTCTTGATCAGCGTTCCGACCGCATCGCGGGGCTTGAGGCCGGTGCCGATGACTTTCTCACCAAGCCTGTTGATGATACGGCCCTGTTCGCGCGGGTGCGCTCGCTCGTGCGGCTCAAGGTGATGGTCGATGAGCTCAAAAATCGCGAGCGCACAAGCCAGGCGTTCGGGCTTGAGACCGACAATCGCACCGAGGAGGTCTTCGAGCCCGGCAATACCCAGATTCTCATCGTGGACGATCAGCCGAAATCGGCTGCCCGCATCGCCCGCGCCCTGCAGGAGATCGCGACCGTTCATCTCTCCTCCGGGGGAGAGGATGTTGCCGAGCGCGCGCGGGAGAAGAATTTCGACCTCATCATCGTCTCGCTCGGGATGGCGGAAACGGATGGCTTGTGGATCTGTTCGCGCCTGCGTTCCTTCGAGGAGACGCGGCGTGTGCCCATTCTGGTGATCGTGGATGACGACGAGCAGGGGCGCCGTCAGCTGGTGCGCGCTTTCGAGATGGGGGTGAACGACTATCTCATCCGGCCGGTTGATCAGCTGGAACTGCTCGCCCGGGTGCGCACGAACCTGAAGCGCAAGCGCTATGCGGACCGGTTGTGGGAGAACTTCCACCTGTCCATGCAGCTGGCCACCACCGATGCCGTCACCGGCCTGTACAATCGTCACTACATGACCAGCCACCTCGACAACCAGCTCCGCATCGCCCGTGCCCGCGGCAAGCCGCTCTCGCTCATCATGATGGACCTCGATCACTTCAAGCAGATCAATGACCGCTACGGCCACGCGGCCGGTGACGAGGTGCTGCATGAATTCGCCCAGCGCATCAGCCGCAACATTCGCGGTGTCGATCTGGCAGCCCGCTACGGGGGCGAGGAGTTCGTGGTCATTCTGCCCGACACCCGTCTTGACGAGGCCGGACGCATTGCCGAGCGTCTGCGTGAAGTGGTAGCGGAAGAGCCGTTTCTGCTGAGCTCGGGAGAACGCATTTCCGTTACCGCCAGTCTCGGGCTGGCGACTCTGACTGACGAGATCACCACCAGCAACGAACTCATCGACCAGGCCGATATGGCGCTCTATGAGGCCAAGAGCCGCGGCCGCAATCGCGTGGTCACGGCGGCCGCGTAAGGGGACGTGCCGGCATGCGGGCTTCCGAAAAGGAAAGCGGACGGCGCAAGGAGTGCCAGTAAAGGATCGATCGCCGGTGCGCCCGTCTGCGCAGGTGGCACGGTGCTGCCTGCCTCGAAGGAGGGGGGAAGGGGAGACCGGCCTTTCCTCTCCTCAGCCGCGCAGCCGTGCGCCGACGGCCCTGGCGGCCGCTTTGACGATGGCCTTTGCCGTTTCCTCGATTTCCGCATCCGTCAGCGTGTGATCGCTCGGCGTCAGGCGGACACGCAGGGCCAGTGAGATCTCGTCCTCCGCCAGGGGAGCGCCCTCGTAGCGGTCGAAGACGAGGACATCGGAAATCAGCGGCGAGGCCTTGCGCACGGCCGTCACGAGGTCACCGGCACGCACATCGCGCGAGACGATGAAGGCGAAGTCCCGCTCCACCGACGGCAGGCGGCTCGGCGACCAGGCGGCACGGGCACGGCGCTTCTTCGCCTTCTCGCCCGGGAGCCGGTCGAGGAAGAGCTCGGCTGCCACCACGGGTACCGCGATGTCCCGCTCCTTGAGGATGCGCGGATGAATCTCGCCGAACTCCGCGATCACGCGCCCCTTGCCCAGCATCAGCCGCCCCGAGCGGCCAGGATGATACCAGGCTGCGGCCGGCTCGGCGATCTGCAGCCGCTCTGCCGGAAAGCCGAGAGTCGCCAGCAGGGCGAAGAGATCCGCCTTGATGTCGAAGACATCCACGAGATGGTCGCCGTCACGCCAGTGCGGCGGATGCCGCCGTCCGGCGCGCAGGAAGCCGGCCACCTCCTCCTGGTCGGCGGGGGCCAGGCCGTGGTAGACGGCCCCGACCTCGAACAGACCCACTTCCTTTGCGCCGCGGGCAAGATTGCGGGCGGCCGCCTGCAGCAGTCCCGGCAGAATCGAGGGGCGCATCACCTTGAGCTGTCTGGCGATGGGATTGTCGAGGGCGAGCGGCTGCTCCGCCCCGAAGGCGCGGGCGCTTTCCTCGTCGATGAAGGACCAGGTGACCGCCTCGCTGAGCCCCCGGCTTGCGAGCAGACGGCGGGCGAGACGCGCGCGCTTCTGGGCCGGGGTGAGGATGGGGCGGGCCACCGGCGTCGGCCGCGGCAGCGATACGCTCGGGATGCGGTCATAGCCGGCAATCCGCAGCACCTCCTCGACAAGGTCGGCCGGTCCCTCGACATCCGGCCGCCAGCTCGGAACCGTGACGGTCACATGGTCTGCCGCCTCCTTCCAGCCGAAGCCGAGGCGCTCCAGGATGCGGCGCTGCTCGGATGCAGGAAGATCCAGGCCGCCAAGCCGGGCGGTCGTGGCCGGATCGAAGGCGATCCTGCGCCGCGCATCAGGGATGCGGCCTGCGAGCACCACCTCGCCCGGCTCGCCGCCCGCCAGCTCCAGAATCATGCGGGTGGCAAGCTCGATGCCCGGCAAAGTCGACTCGGGATCAACGCCACGCTCGAAGCGGTAGCGCGCATCCGATTCGATGCCGTGGCGCCGGCCCGTCTCGGCGGTGAGCACGGGATCGAAGAGGGCGGATTCGACGATGACATCGGTGGTCTCCGCCGTCACGCCCGATTCCTCGCCGCCCATCACCCCGCCGAAGCCGAGCGGGCCGCGCTCGTCGGCGATCAGGCACTCGCCGCCGGCGCAGGTGTAGCGCCGGCCGTCCAGCGCCAGCAGCGTCTCGCCCGGCCGGGCACGCCGGGCGGTGATGGCGCCATGGACCTTGGCCGCGTCATAGACATGCAGCGGCCGCGCCCGGTCGAGCATGATGAAATTGGTGATGTCGACCAGCACCGAAATGGGGCGCAATCCCACCGCTTCGAGAAGCCTTTTCAGCCAGGCGGGGCTTTCGCCGTTGCGCACCCCGCGGATGAGACGGCCGGCGAAGGCGGGGCAGGCGGTCTCATCCTCGATCCGGATGGCAAGGCCGGAGCGGAAGGCGGCCGGGACCGGGTCGATGGTCTCGGGCTTGAGTGTGCCGAGGCCGGCAGCCGCGAGATCACGCGCGATTCCACGCACGCCCAGCGCATCCGGCCGGTTGGGGGTGACCGCGATGTCGATCACCGGATCGTCGAGCCCGGCATATTCCATGAAGGAGGCGCCCACCGGCGCATCCTCCGGCAGCTCGATGATGCCCTCGTGGTCGTCCGAGAGCATCATTTCGCGTTCGGAACAAAGCATGCCCCGCGATTCGACGCCGCGGATCTTCGTGGGCTTCAGATGCAGATCGGTCCCCGGCACATAAGCGCCCGGCGGGGCGAAGACGCCCTTCATCCCGGCTCTGGCATTCGGGGCGCCGCAGACCACCTGCACCGGTCCCTCGCCCGCATCCACGATGCAGACCTTGAGACGGTCGGCATTGGGATGGGGATTCGCCTCCAGCACCCGCGCAATCCGGAAGGGGGCCAGCAGCCTGCGCGGATCATGGATGCCTTCGACCTCGAGCCCGATGCGGGTGAGGGTGGCGGCCACCCCGTCCACATCAGCCTCGGTATCCAGATGGCGGCGGAGCCAGGAGAGCGTGAACTTCATGGCCGTCTACACCCCTCCAGCCAGGCTCGGGACATCCAGCGGCGAGAAGCCGTAGTGGCGGATCCAGTCCAGATCGCCTTCGAAGAAGGGCCGCAAATCCGTCATTCCGTATTTGAGCATCGCCAGCCGATCGATGCCCGCACCGAAGGCGAACCCCTGCCATTCGGCGGGATCCAGCCCGCAGTTCTCGAGCACCTTCGGGTGGACCATGCCGCAGCCCATCACCTCCAGCCAGTCATCGCCCTCGCCGACGATCAGCCGCCCGCCTTCGAAGCGACAGCGCACGTCCACCTCCGCGGACGGTTCGGTGAAGGGAAAGTAGCTGGGGCGCAGGCGCATCTCGATGTCCTCGACGCCGAAGAAGGCCGACAACCAGGCCTCGATCGTGCCCTTCATGTGACCCATGTGGATGCCGTGGTCGATGACGAGCCCCTCGACCTGGTGGAACATCGGCGTGTGCGTGGCATCCGAGTCGGCCCGGAAGGTGCGGCCCGGCGCGATGATCCGGATCGGCGGCGGGCTCGCCAGCATCGTGCGGATCTGCACGGGGCTCGTATGCGTGCGCAGCAGCCGCCGCTCGCCGGTCTTCGGATCCGGCGGGAAGTAGAAGGTGTCGTGCATCTGCCGCGCGGGGTGATGCTCCGGGATGTTGAGCGCCGTGAAATTATGGAAGTCGTCTTCGATGTGCGGGCCTTCGGCCACCGAGAAACCGAGGTCGGCGAAGATCTCGACAAGCTCGTCCATCACCCGGCTTACCGGATGGATCCGGCCGTCGGGAATCGGCGGCGGCGGGAGCGTGACATCCAGCTTTTCGCGGACGAGGCGGGCCGCGAGCGCCTCTTCCTCCAGCGCCTGCCGGCGCCGGGCGATCGCCTCGGCGACTTCCTGCTTCAAGGCATTGAGGGCGGCGCCCATCTCGCGGCGGCGCTCGGGAGGAAGGCGGCCGAGCTCTTTCAGGCGCTGGGAGATCGCGCCCTTGCGGCCGAGGGTCTGCACCCGCACCTTCTCCAGGGCCGTCAGATCGGCGGCCGCCCCGACCGCTTCCAGGATTTCAGCGCGCAGGCTCTCAAGCTCCTCCGGCACGACTCATCCCTCCCCCTTGGCGGGTGTCTGGCAAACCGCCTTGTGGCTGCGCCCGCTCTGCCGTCACTTCTCCGTCTTTTCGGCCTTGGCAAGGGCCGCCTTGACCTGATCCACCACTGCGGCAAAACCCTTGGGATCCCGCACCGCAAGATCCGCCAGCACCTTCCGGTCCAGCGCGATGCCGGCAAGTTTCAGACCGTGAATGAGGCGCGCATAGGTCAGCCCCAGTTCCCGGGCGGCTGCGTTGATCCGCTGAATCCACAGCGCCCGCATGCGCCGCTTGCGCTGGCGCCGGTCGCGGTAGGCATACTGCCAGGCGCGTTCAACAGCCTGGACGGCAGTGCGATAGGTATTCTTGCGCCGGCCGTAATAGCCCTTGGCGAGCTTGATCACCTTCTTGTGGCGGGCGTGGGTCGTGACACCTCTTTTGACACGGGCCATCGGTCTTCTCCTTGTCGATGATGCTTGTCCTGCACGAAAATCGGAACGCCTTGCGCCTGATATTCGACCGGGACGGAATTCCAGCGGGCGGTGATCGGCCGCGAAAAGACGGCGGGCGATTTCCGCACGGTTCCCTTTCCGGTCCTGTCCCGGCTTTCAGGAAGCGTTTCCGTGCGAATTCCCGTTACCCGTAGGGCAGGAACTTCTTGACGATCCGGGCATCCGAATCCGAAAGCACCTTCGTGCCGCGCAGATTGCGGATCTGCTTGTTCGAACGCTTGATCATGTTGTGGCGTTTGCCCGCCTGCTGCGCCTTGACCTTGCCCGAGGCGGTCAGTTTGAAGCGCTTCTTGGCGCCACTCTTGGTCTTGAGCTTGGGCATTTTCAGTCTCCTGTCCGGTGCGGGCCGTTTTGACAGGCCCGCTTCTTCTTCCCTTTTTGAGGCCGCCGCGGCATGCCCTTAAGCGCCATGCGCATCTGGCCGGGCCGCCTCCTGTTCATGCCGGTGCCGCCCCTGGGCGCCCGAGAAGGAGCCGTCCGAGCAGGCACAAGCGCGGCGCTTATAGCTGTCGCTCCCGCGGCTGGCAAGGGGAATGGCAGGCGAGGAGCCTGCTATTCCGCAGCCAGCAGACGTTCGGCGCGTTCGAGATCGACGCTTACCAGCTGCGAGACGCCCTTCTCGCGCATGGTCACGCCATAAAGACGGTGCATGCGTGCCATGGTGAGCTCATTGTGGGTGACAACGAGAAAGCGTGTGCCCGTGCGCCGGACCATCTCGTCAAGCAGGTCGCAGAAGCGTTCGACATTGGCTTCGTCAAGCGGAGCATCCACCTCGTCAAGCACGCAGATGGGCGCCGGATTGGTCAGGAAGACGGCAAAGACCAGCGCCAGTGCCGTCAGCGTCTGCTCTCCACCCGAGAGCAGGGAGAGCGACTGCAGCCGCTTGCCCGGCGGGCGGGCCATGATTTCGAGGCCGGCCTCCAGGGGATCGTCGGACTCGACGAGTTCAAGCCGGGCATGGCCGCCCTCGAACAGGCGGGCGAACAGGTCGGCGAAATGGCGGTTGACCGTCTCGAAGGCTTCCAGCAGCCGCACCCGCCCTTCGCGGTTGAGATTGCCGATGCCCTGGCGCAGCCGCTGAATGGCGGCTTCAAGATCGGCTTTCTCGTGCACCAGATGGTCCTGCTGTTCGGCCAGCTCCTTCATTTCGATCTCGGCGCGCAGATTGACCGCACCGAGCCGCTCGCGCGCCGTTCGGGCCGCGGCAAGTTCGGCCTCGAGCTCGGTGATGTCATCCGGCAGTTCCTCTTCGCGGCCGGTCATGCGTTCCTTGAACGCGGCGGCGGTCAGCGAGAAGCGCTCCTCGATTTCGTGGACCACCTCGGCCAGCCGTTGTGCCGCATGCTCCGCATCGGCCTCCGCCCGCGCCCGCTCCTCGCGTGCCGCGGCCATGGCCTCCTGCGCCGTCTTCAGGAGGCCCTGGGCTTCGCGGCGGGCGTTTTCGGCTTCCGCAACCCGATCATCCGCCTGCCGGGCCCCGCGTTCGGCCCCATCAAGAAGCGCATCCAGCTCCTCCAGCCTGGTGGCGATCTCCTGCGGGCGTCGGGCGATCGCGGCTTCCTGCCCGGCCAGCTCGGCAGCGCGCTTTTCCAGATTCTGGAGCCGACGGGTTGCGTTGTCCCGGCGTTCGCACCAGGCGGTTTCTTCGCGGGCCAGAGCATCCCGCCGGGCAACGAGATCCTCCGCCTCGCGCAGCAGCATGCGCACACGTCCGTCCGCCGTCTCGAAGCGTTCGCGTGCCTTGGCCACGGCCTCCTCGGCCCGGCGCAGGGCGGCCTCTCCGGCAGCGGTATCGGTGAGGGCGGCGTGTTCGCGCTCAAGCTCGGCCAGCCGTGCCGTCAGCTGCTCCCGCTCTTCACCCAATGCGGCCAGCCGGCTGCGTTCGGCAGCCAGCCTGGCTTCCGCTGCGGCCACCTCCCGCTCGGCCTGGCGCAGAGCGGCGGCCAGGGTCTCCTGACGGCTCTGCGATGCACGACGCTGATCCTGAAGGGCGGCCAGCTTCCGGCGTGCCTGTTCCTCACGCTCATGAGCAGCCTGCAGCCGAGCGGCCTGTGCCGCCTCCTTCTCGCCCGCCTCCTTTACCGCCTTTTCCAGTGCCCGCTGGCGATTGCGGGCGGCCAGCAGGCGCGCTTCCTCCGCGCTTTCGCTGGGACGGCCGGTGATGCCCTCGGCGCTCAGCAGCACACCCGAGGAGGTGACGATCTTCTGACCGGGCGCCAGTTCCTGTTGCCGCGCGCGCAGGATGCCCGCATCCTCCTCACCTTTCCAGAGGGCGACAGTCTGCAGCCGCCGCTTCAAGGGATCCGGTGCTTCGGGCAGGAGATCGGCAAGCGGCACCAGATCCTCGGGCCAGGCTGGCAGCGTGCCGGCCGCAAAGGGGGCAAGCGCGCGCAGGGCGAGCCCCTCTTCCGGTTCCTCTGTGTCCGCGAGAAGTGGGAGGCGGACGAGATCGGCAAGCGCGCTGGCGACGGCAGCTTCCAGACCCTCCGGAACCGGGAAGGCGAGCAGCCCGTTCTCCCGGGCCCGGTTCCTTGCCAGGGATTCGGCAAGGGCGTCCCGTTCCGATTCGAGAGCAACCCGCTGCGCCCGGCAGGCGGCAAGCTTTTCCTCCTCCGCCTCACGGGCGGCCGATGCCTCGGCAAGCGCGGCCGTGGCAGCAGAGATCGCTTCCTCAAGCGCTGTCGATGCGGAGGCGATTTCCTCCAGGCTGGCCCGGGTGGTTGCGATTTCCTCCCGCCGTGCGGCAAGAGCCGATTCTTCAGCCTCAAGGTCGCAGTCGGACAGGTCTTCCGCGATGGCCTCAAGTCGGCGCCGGATTGCCAGCATGTCGCTTTCCAGCCCGGCCCGGCGCCCCCGGGCCTCGGCGAGCAGGCGGGCCGCCTCGTCACGAGCCGACTGGGCCTCCTCCAGCTGCCTGCGTGCGGCCTGGCGCGCGGCCTCGGCCGCTGCACGCTCCTCGGCGAGAGCCGGTTCCCGTTCCTGCAGCCGGGCCGCATCGGCAGCCAGGCGTGCCAGGCTTTCGCGCGCATCTTCAAGCCGGGCGCGTTCATGGGCGACGTCTTCGGCCAGCTGCTGCCGCTGCCGCGCAAGCTCTTCGGCCTGGCGGGCAAGACGGTCGCGCTCCTCCTCCAGCGAGCGGCGTTCGAGCAGAAGACGATTGACAGTCGCCCGCGCCGCTTCGGCCTGCTGGCGCAGGGGGGCGACCGCCTCATCGGCAGCCAGGCTGGCCTTCTCGGCTTTGGCAAGGTCCTGGGCGGCATTGGCCAGCAGTTGGTCGCTTCTCTTGAGGCGATCTTGCGCCTGATATCCTGCCGCCTCCGCATCCCGCAGCCGGCACCACAACAGCAGTGCTTCGAGACTGCGGATACGGGCCGACAGCTTGCGATAGCGTTCGGCCCGCCGGGCTTCGCGCTTGAGCTGGGAGATGCGGGCCGCAAGATCCGCGATCACCTCCTCGACCCGTTCGAGGTTGCGCTCGGCTGCGGCCAGCTTCTGTTCCGCCTCGCGCCGGCGGCCGTAAAGACCGGCGATGCCGGCCGCCTCTTCCAGCACGATCCGACGATCAGCCGGTTTGGCCTGGATCAGCTCGGCGATCCGCCCCTGGCCGATGAGCGACGGCGAGCGCGCACCGGTCGCGACATCCGCAAAGAACAGCTGAACGTCCTTCGCCCGCACTTCCCGGCCGTTCAGGCGGTACAGGGAACCGATCCCGCGCTCGATGCGCCGCAGAATCTCGATCTCGTCGCAATCGTTGAATTCAGGAGGAGCATTGCGGTCGCGGTTGTCGATCAGCAGCCCTACTTCGGCGATGTTGCGCGCGGGCCTGCGGTCGGTGCCGGCAAAGATGACATCGTCCATGGCCTTCGAACGCAGGGTCGAAGGCGCATGTTCGCCCATGACCCAGCGCAGCGCCTCTACCAGGTTGGACTTGCCGCAGCCATTGGGGCCGACGATGCCTGTCAACCCCTCCTCGATCCGCAACTCGGTCGGATCGGCGAAGGACTTGAAACCCGCGATCTTCAGCCGCGTAAACCGCACGCCTGTTCCTGTCCGGCCTTCAGCTCGTCCTGCTTGCAGTCACGCTTCCGGCATTCAAGCGGCACATGCCGATCAGAGCGCCTTTTCGATTTCCCTGCTGAGCTCCTCGAAATTGCCGATGGGCGGGAGGGTGCGCCCGTTGAGGATCAGGGTCGGCGTTCCATGGACATCATACCGCTCTCCGGCCGCCTTGGTGGCGTCCACCAGTTTCTGCTGCAGCGTCTTGTCGGCGATGCAGCGATCGAAATCCGCCCGCGAGACACCCGCCCGCCGGAACACGGCGGCAACATCGGACAGGATCGTTTCACGATCGCCCGAGCGCAGATTGCGCATCCACTCCGCCTGGCGCGCAAACAGCATCTCGATCAAGGGCCACTGGACATCCCGCGGCTGGCAGCGCACCGCCGTGGAGACCACGAGATCCAGCGGGTTCAGGATGAAATTGCGAAAGACATAGCGCACCTTGCCGGTGTCGATATAGGTCTCCTTGAGCTTGGGATAGATCGCTTCCGCGAAATGGGCGCAGTGCGGGCAGGTGAGCGAGGCATATTCGATAATGGTGATCGGTGCATCGGGTGAGCCGATCACGATGTCGGGAATGCCGGCAGTAACCGTCTCATCATCGATGGCAGCCGGTTTTTCGCCGCCCGCCGCCGGACGATCCGTCGCCCCTTCATCGGCTGCCTTGTTCTCCCCCTGGCGCTGGCAGGCCGCCAGGGCACCGGCCAGGAAGAGAACCATGACCAGCCAGAGGGCCTTCACGGCTGCGCCAGCCGGGTCGGTCCAGCTTCTCCTGTTGTGCATCGTCATCCTCCTTCCCATCTCATGCGTCCGGCACGATCCCGCGGCGCATGGCCTTATCTGGTAGATGTCTTTCCCGCGCATGCTAGATCTAGAGGCCCGATCGATCCGGAGACTACGGCAAGTCGGCCCGTTTTGGCCAGTCCCATTTTGCCGATCCCCGTGGCGAGGGGGATGGAGGGTCCGGGGTATTTCTGCCGGGCCGGGCTCATCTGGACGGCTTGTCCAGCACGAAGGCGCCCCAGCGGGCGAGGAGAGCGGCAAGCTGCGGGTCGGTGACATGCCGGGCCAGTCTTGTCGCGCGCTGACGGGCCCGGGGCGAGGGCGTGGGCGCGGCAGGAGAAGGCGGCGGGCCCGCCGGCGGGACCGGTCCCTGGCGGATGGCCAGGCGTGTCACCGCGCGATGGCCGAAATAGCGATTGACGGCAGCCAGCAGACGCTCCTGCTCATGCTGAATGGCGGGGGCAAAACCCGGTGCCACCTTGATCTCAAGGGTGCCGCCCCGCAGGGTGTTTCCCCGTCCGCGAGCAGCCGTGCGTCGAATCGCGAGCGGCAGGGTCACCCGTGCCAGCTGTTCACCCACGATCAGCGGCCAGCGGGCGACGATCTCATGATGCAGAAAGCCGCGCCGGCGGTAGATGGCCACCACTTCCTTCGGCAGCAATCGACCGATGCGCATGGGACGCCCAAGGCGGGCGGTGGCGGATGCGCGCCGCTTTCGTTTTCCTCCGGCCTTTTCGGGCATTCTCGCCGTCGTCATCATGGGAACCGCTCTGGAACCGCTGTCACGGTCATGCTAGCGGATCGGCCATGAGCGGGAAAGAGACAGCGGGCGATCGTGATGCTCCCGACAGGGCGATCCGGGCGCTTCTTCGTTCCGAGGCCCTGATGGCGGAGCTTGCGGCATGGGCTCGGGCGCAGCCCCGACTGCCCTGGCGCGACCGGCCGGCCGGTGCACGGGATCCCTATGTCACCTGGATTGCCGAGGTGATGCTGCAGCAGACGACGGTGGCTGTCGTCAGCGGGCGGCTGCCCGCCTTTCTGCGGCGCTTTCCCGATCCCAAGGCGCTGGCGGCGGCAGGAGAGGCGGCGGTCGTGGATGCCTGGGCGGGGCTCGGCTACTATTCCCGCGCCCGGCACCTTCATCGCGCGGCCGAGCGGATCGTGAAGGACCATGCCGGTCGGTTGCCGGAGTCCATCGAGGCTCTTGCCGCACTTCCCGGAATTGGCCGCTACACGGCAGCCGCCATTGCGGCACTTGCCTTCGGCAGTCCCGTCATCGGTCTCGATACGAATGTGGCGCGCGTGCTGTTGCGATTGGCAGGACTTGCGGAAAGCGTGGCGGGCCTGCGCCGGCGCTGCGGCGGCATGCTGGCGCTGGGGGATGAGGCTTCGGGGCGGGCCGGCGCGCTGCTTGAGGGGCTGATGGATCTCGGGCGGATGGTCTGTCGGCTGCGTGCCCCGCGCTGTGCGTGCTGTCCCGTCGGGGCGTTCTGCCAGGCACACCGGTCCGGCCGCGTGGACGAGATCCCCGTACCCGAGATCCGGCGCGCCCGCAGACGCGTGCGCGTGGCGGCCTATGTTCTGCTGGACGGCGATGGGCGCGTCTATGGGGAGCGGCGGCAGGAAGGGCTGCTCAAGGGCACCTGGTGCGTGCCCCTTTCCCCGCCGCTGGCCGAGGATGCGGCGGCGGATCAGGACGGGCGGGCTCTTGCCCGCCATGCACCGGTTGCAGCCGACTGGCAGGTGGTGGGGCATCCCGTGCGGCATCTGTTCACGCATGTGGACATGACGGCCGTTCCCCTGAAAGCGCGGGTGCCGACTGGCGGAGACGGCCTCAAGCTTTCGGGAAGCTGGCTTGCCCCCGCCGAGATCCACCGATGCGCCTCCACCTTCCTGCGCAAGATCGTGAAGACGGCCGGGGTGACCTAGCATTTCAGGCGCGTCCGCCTGCCTGCGGACATTTCCTCACCGGTTCATCCGCCGCCGAGCAGGGGATCGACATGCTGTTCTTCCCGCGGCCTGTGCTTGCCGCCGGCCTGGCGCAGTGGCAGCGGCAGACCGCAAAGATCCGCCACCGAGCGCGCGCCCAGGCCGTTCGCCCCGACCGGTTCGATCAGCTGGTAGAGAATGCGGCGCCCCTGGAGCAGAAAGAAGGCAACACGATCGCCCGGCTCAAGATGGGCGCATACGCGCCAGCCGTACAGCCATCGACCGGTCTTCGGATCGCGGATGGAATGCGGCCGCGGTGGCAGCAGGATATTCACGCGCAGAGCATCGCCCGCCTCGGCGATCACCTGCTCGACCGCACGCGGCTCGGCTCCATAACCGGCCGCGAGGGAACCCGGCGTGGGTGCAGCCCATGCAACAAGCGCAAGCCCGCCCATCAACATGGCCGCAAGGCCGGTCTTCCGGCGTGGGATGAACTCATGCATTGTCTCGTGCCCCCATTTTTGCCCATGCCCCTTGCGAAGATCGCTGTGACGAGCCGTGACTCTTTCTGGTCACATGGCGCGACCATCTGCCGCGTGTGGCTGTGGCCAAAATAGGGCAGGATGAGACGAATGACAAATCCACTTTGTATCAAATTGAATTTATATTCTGCCTTATGCCTTCTCGCTGCCATCAACAGCCGTAGCCTTCAATATAGTTTTGAGATGGTATCTGGATACAAATAGAAAAATACATGATATATGTGTTAAATTGGCGTTCCAGGATTATCCCTGCTTCGTCTGCTTCCTGTTCCCATCCCTGCGCTCTGGCGTGTTGGGCAAACCGCGGGTTGGAGGGCCTTTTGGCAGGCAGGCTTGAGACATGGCGAAAAACCGGACGGCAGCGCGCTTTTTGCTTGTCCTGCGGTCCGGTGCCGACGGTTCTGGGAAAGCCGCCATGTGCCGTTCGCTGCTGGCGGGGCAATTCGGGAAGGAGGGAAGGCTTTTTCATGCCGGACGCCAAGAGGTCGCGCCATGCGTCAAGGGGGTGCCGGATCCGGCCGCTTTGCCCATGCCGTTCCTCCTTCAACCGAGATCGATCGATCTCGCCCGACCGTCTCCTTCATGGCCTTGGCCTCCACAGCCGGCGGGTTTCTCTGGTGGCGCATCCCCATATGCTCCACCGATCACCGACCTGTCATTCGCAGAAGTGAGCAAGCAGCTCGGCCGGCAAAGCCCTTCCCCTTTGGCGTCATTCGCCGGCAGAGGAGGCGAATCCAGCCGCAGGGTGAAACGGCCCTGGTGCTGGATGCCTTCTTCTCCTCCCGCTGGATCCGCCGGTCACGCGGGCGGATGACGAAGAAGGGGCAGGAGGTGGCGGAACGAGAAGAGGGCGGCGGGTGATGGGGAAAAGACCGGAAGGCGCAGAGGGAATGTATCGGCGGGCAGCGCCCCCTTCGTCATTTGCTGGCGGATGGGGCGAGCCCGGCCGATCTTTGAAGGCCGTTCCGAGGCAGGGGAGGCGGTTTCCGCTTCCGTGAGCGACCCGGCTTTTCGCTGAGCGCGCCGGTCAAGTCTGCCTGTCGGGCTCCAGGCCAGAAAAGGGGGTGATGTGAGGGAAAGCAGGGCACGCCCGGCGCTGCCGTCAGCCGGCCTGCTTTTCCACCATGAAGCTTTCTCCGCAGCCGCAAAGCGCGGTGGCGTTGGGATTGTCGAAAACGAAGCCGGTCTCGAAGCGGTCCTCGCGCCAGTCCATCACCGTGCCCTTGAGGTAGGGCAGAGAGGCACGGTCGATGAACAGCGTCACCCCCTTGTCGGTGACTGCCACGTCATCGGGCCCGGGCGTGTCCACATACTGGATGTCATACATGAAGCCGGAGCAGCCGGCGACCCTGGTTGTCAGCCGGATGCCGGCAGCCGGCGGATCGCGGCGCGCGAGCAGCGCACGCACACGTTCGGCCGCGCGTTCCGTGATCGTGAAGATCTGCTCCTCGCTCATCCTCTCACCTCCAAAATCCGCCCGGCCCTACAGCAGGCCGAGCTCCAGTCTCGCCTCGTCGCTCATGCGTGACATGTCCCAGGGCGGATCCCAGACCAGATGAACCCGCACATCCTTGACCCCTTCGATTGACAGCAGCTTGGTCTCCACCTCGTAGGGCATGGATTCGGCCACCGGACAGTGCGGCGTCGTCAGTGTCATGGTCACGTCAACCTCACCATCGTCCGAGACGTCGATCCCGTAGATCAGCCCGAGATCATAGAGATTGACGGGAATCTCCGGGTCGTAGATCTGGCGCAGCACCGCGATCACCCGCTCCTTCAGGGCGGCAGGTCCGCCAGCAGCGGCGTCCGGTTCGGAATCCGCCTCGGCCGGGGCCCGGGCGGTGGCTGAGGCGGCGGGCAAGGTGGCGTCCGACGTATCTCCAGCAGGGGCCGAAGATGTCTCGGCATCCGGTGCCTCACTGGAGGAGGGGGTGAGCGCATCCTCCTCGGTCTCGCCCTTGAGGAACCGTTCCAGGAACCCCTCTTCCGTCTTGTGCGACCACACGGGCCGTTCCGGCTTTCTGCGGCTGTCCCTGCTCATGACCCTTACCCGAAAATCTTCTGCACCTTGCGCAGGCCTTCCACGAGCTGCGCGATGTCTTCATCCGTATTGTAGAGGGCGAGCGAGGCCCGCACCGTGCCCGGCACGCCGAAGCGCGCCATCGCCGGCTGGGCACAATGGTGTCCGGCCCGCACCGCCACCCCCTCACGGTCGAGGATGGTCGCGATGTCGTGCGGATGCGCGCCCTCCATGACGAAGGAGGTAAGCGGCGCCTTCCCGTCCGCCTCGCCGATGATCCTGAGCCCCGGGATCTGCTTGAGTGCGCGTTCCATTTCGGCATGCAGCCGGTGCTCGTGGGCGGCGGCTGCGGCACGGTCGATGCCGGCCAGCCAGTCGAGCGCCGCACCGAAGCCGATGACACCGGCGATGTTCGGCGTGCCCGCCTCGAACTTGTGGGGCAGATCCGCCCAGGTGGTGCCGGCGAAGCTCACCTCGTCGATCATGTCGCCGCCACCCTGCCAGGGCGGCATCGCCTCCAGCAGCGCGCGCCGGCCATAGAGCACGCCGACGCCCGTGGGACCGAAGAGCTTGTGGGCGGAGAAAGCATAGAAATCCACATCGAGTGCGGCGACGTCGACATCCATGTGCGGGACCGCCTGCGCCCCGTCCACCAGCACCTTCGCGCCCGCCTCATGGGCCAGCGCCGCAAGCTCGGCCACGGGCAGGATGCTGCCCAGCGCATTCGAGACATGGGTAAAGGCGGCGATCTTCACCCGCCCGTCGGCGAGTTTTGCCGTGAAATCGGCGACATCGAGCGCGCCCGCCTCGTCCACGCGCGCCACCCGGATCTCGAGCCCGTATTCCTGCGCCACCATCTGCCAGGGCACGATGTTGGAGTGATGCTCGATCTCGGTGAGCAGGATCGCATCGCCCCGCCTCATGAAGGCGCGGGCGAAGCAGCGGGCGATAAGATTGATGCTCTCGGTGGTGCCGCGGGTGAAGATGATCTCCTCGCGTGCCGGGGCTGCGAGGAAGTGCCGAACCTGATCACGCACCGCCTCGAAGCTCTCGGTGGCCTGCGCAGAGAGCGTGTAGATGCCGCGATGGATGTTGGCGTATTCCGTCTCGTAGAAGCGGGCGATCCGCGCGATCACGGCTGCCGGCTTCTGAGCGGAGGCCGCCGAGTCGAGAAAGGCCAGACGCCGGTCATGCGGCCGGGCCGCGGTGAATATCGGGAACTCCCGCCGCACTGATTCCACATCAAACGCCGCCAAGGCGGCATGTCTGACCGGCAGCTCGTTCATTCCGCCTCTCCCCCATCCGCCATGCTGAGCGCAGCAAGTGCCGGCAGGACCGTCTCCTCCATCCGGCCGGAGAAGAGGTCCTCCTGAGGCCAGGCCTGAAGGACCGCATCCGTGAAGGCGGCAATCAGCATCCGCCGCGCCTCCGCTTCCGGGATGCCGCGCGCCATGAGATAGAAAAGCGCAGCCGGATCGAGCTGGCCGACGGTTGCACCATGGGCGCAGGCGACATCGTCAGCGAAGATCTCAAGCTCGGGTTTGAGGTCGATCTCGCCGCCGCGGGCGAGCAGCAGGCCCTTCGCATCCTGGCGCGAATCCGTGCCATCGGCGCCCTGGGCGACATGGACGAGTCCCTGATAGGCGGCCTGGTCGCGGCGGGCCGCCAGCATCCGCACCGTCTGGTGGGATCGCGTCCGGCAGTCGTGATGCCGGAAGCGGGTCAGGACGTCGGCGTGACCACGGCGATATGGCAGGGCGAGGAGAGCAAGCTGGCCGCATCCTTCAGGACCGGCAAGGCGCCAGTGATGCTCGGCTCGTGCATATCCCGGACCGGTCATCGCCTGCACGAGCAGGAGCTCCGCCCCGGCGCCGATTTCCGCATCCAGACGCAGGAAATGATGTGCGCCGGCGGCCGTGTCCTGCAGCAGCAGGATGCGGGCCCGGGCACCGGCTTCAAGATGCAACTGCAGGCGCTCGCTGCCCGCGGCCGCACCGCCTTTGGTCCGGATCAGCAGGGTGAGGTCCCCATCCTGTGCGACTGTTAGATGATGCAGCCCATGAACGGGACCGGTTTCGGCAGTCGAGGCAAGCTCCAGCCGCCAGTTCCGGCCGGCCGCCACCGTAATGCGGCTGCCATGGGTCGCAAAGGCCCGGGCGAGCTGCCAGATGCTGTCGTCCGCCTGGGCCGGTTGTCCGGAAAGATCGGCAGGGCACCCCTGCGCAAGGCTCCAGGCCATGAGCCCTTCATCCTCTGAGGAGAATGCGGAACCCGCCAGGCAGCCTTCATGAAAGCGCAGCGCCGGCCAGGGGTCGGCCTGCCCTTCGCCCGCCTCGCCCGCGGAAGCGAGGGAAGGGAAGAAATCGGCAAGAGCGAGTCCTTTCAGATCGGCATACCGCCAGGACTCCTCGCGGGAATCCGGCAGGCCGGCCGCCGCTGCCTGCCGGAACAGCTGGCGCCGCAAAGCCCGCTCGTCCTGTGGACAGGGCAGATTCTGCAGCCATTCCTCGATGCGGCGCGCAAGGGTGAGATCCGCAATCGCGGGCTCCTTTGGCGCTGCGCCGCCGGCTGCTTCCCGTGCGGAGGGTTCAGGCAACGGCCGCATAGCCCTTCTCCTCCAGTTCGCGTGCCAGCTCCGGACCGCCGGAGCGCAGGATCCGGCCGTCCTGGAGGACATGGACGACATCGGGCGCCACATGGTCCAGCAGGCGCTGGTAATGGGTGATGAGCAGGATGCCGCGCTCGGGCCCGCGCATCGCATTGATGCCGGCGGCGACCGTCTTGAGCGCATCGATGTCGAGCCCCGAGTCCGTCTCGTCCAGGATCATGAGCCGGGGCTCCAAGAGCAGCATCTGCAGCACCTCGTTGCGCTTCTTCTCGCCGCCCGAGAACCCGACGTTCACGGCGCGTTTGAGCATCTCCATGTCGATGCCCAGAAGCTTCGCCTTCTCGCGCACCAGCTTGAGGAAGGATGCGGCATCCAGCTCCGGCTCGCCGCGTGCCTTGCGCTGGGCGTTCACGGCCGTGCGCAGGAAATTGAGATTGCTCACGCCCGGGATCTCGACCGGATACTGGAAGCCGAGAAAGACGCCGGCGGCTGCCCGCTCATGCGGCTCCATCGCCAGCAGGTCGCGCCCCTCATAGAGCACGCTGCCGCCCGTCACCTCATAGCCCGGCCGGCCCATGAGGGCGGCGGCCAGCGTCGACTTGCCCGCGCCGTTGGGGCCCATCACCGCGTGCACCTCGCCCGCGTCGATGACGAGATCGAGGCCCTTGATGATATCCGTCTCGCCGACCGCGACATGGAGATCGCGGATTTCGAGCAGATGGGTCATCTCTTGTCCTGCCTTTCCTGTGCCTTGCGTTCCGGCTCAGCCGACCGCGCCTTCGAGCGAGATGCCGAGCAGCTTCTGGGCTTCGACCGCGAATTCCATCGGCAGATGCTGCATCACCTCGCGCGCAAAGCCGTTGACGACGAGCGCCACCGCCTCCTCTTCGTTCAGTCCGCGGGCCATGCAGTAGAAGAGCTGGTCCTCGGAAATGCGCGAGGTGGTTGCCTCATGCTCCACTTGGGCCGTCGGATTGCGCACCTCGATGTAGGGCGTCGTGTGGGCGCCGGCGTGGGGAGAGAGGATGAGGCTGTCGCACTGGGTATAGTTGCGCGCGCCCTCCGCGCCCGCCAGCACGCGCACGAGCCCGCGGTAGGTGTTTTGCGAATGGCCGGCGGAAATCCCCTTCGAGATGATCCGCGAGCGGGTGTTGCGCCCGATGTGGATCATCTTGGTGCCGGTGTCCGCCTGCTGGCGGTTGTTGGTGACGGCGACCGAGTAGAACTCGCCCACCGATTCGTCGCCCTTCAGGATGCAGCTCGGATACTTCCAGGTGATGGCCGAGCCCGTCTCCACCTGCGTCCAGGAGATCTTGGCCCGCGGGCCTGCGCACAGCCCGCGCTTGGTGACGAAGTTGTAGATGCCGCCGCGGCCCTCCGCATCACCCGGGTACCAGTTCTGGACGGTGGAATAGCGGATTTCGGCATCGGCCAGCGCGACGAGCTCGACGACGGCCGCATGCAGCTGGTTCTCGTCGCGCATCGGCGCCGTGCAGCCTTCCAGATAGCTCACATAGGAGCCCTCGTCGGCGACGATCAGCGTGCGCTCGAACTGGCCCGTATTGGCGGCATTGATGCGGAAATAGGTGGACAGCTCCATCGGGCAGCGCACGCCCTTCGGAACGTAGACGAAGGTGCCGTCGGAGAAGACGGCGGAATTGAGCGCGGCGAAGAAGTTGTCGCGCACCGGCACCACCGAGCCCAGCCAGCGCCGCACGAGATCCGGGTATTCCCGGATCGCCTCCGAGATCGACAGAAAGATGACGCCCGCCTTCTTCAGCTCCTCGCGGAAGGTGGTCGCAACCGACACCGAGTCGAAGACGGCGTCCACCGCCACCTTCGGCGCGCCTTCGACCCCGGCCAGCACCTTCTGCTCGGCGAGCGGGATGCCGAGCTTCTCATAGGTGCGCAGGAGCTCGGGATCCACCTCGTCCAGCGACTTCGGCCGCTTTTTCTGCTTCGGCGCCGCGTAATAATGGATCGCCTGGTAGTCGATGGGCGGATAGTGGACCCGCGCCCAGGTCGGCTCCTTCATGTCGCGCCAGATGCGGTAGGCCTTCAGCCGCCATTCCAGCATCCACTCCGGCTCGCCCTTCTTCGCCGAGATGAAGCGGATGATGTCCTCGCTCAGTCCGGCGGGGGCGAGCTCGGACTCGATGGGCGTCACCCAGCCATGTTCGTAGCGACCGGTCAGTGCCTCGATTTCGGCTTTCGTCTTCGCCTTGCTCATCAGCCCGTCTCCGCGATCCTTAAGAGGCGGCCGCAAATCTGCCGCTGCCCGTGTCGTCGAGGCCACCACCTGCATGCGCGAGATCCGCCAGCGTGATGGAATCCAGGGCCTCGGCCAGTGTCCGATTGATCAGCATCCAGTGGGGCCGCATGGCGCACAGATCCTCGATGCCGCAGTTGTCCTGGGTGCCACCAAGACAGGTGACCAGGGCGATCGGCCCGTCAGCTGCCTCGATGACCTCGCGCAATGTGATCGCATCCGGTTTGCGCGCCAGCGTGAACCCGCCGCCCACACCACGCCGCGAGACCAGAACGCCCGCCCGCGCCAGGGCGTTCAGAAGCTTGGCGACCGTCGGCTGCGGCACACCGGTCGCCGCCGCAAGGCTTGCCGCATTCATCTGCTCGCCGCTGCGCTCGGCCAGAGCGCCTGCCAGCACCACGGCGTAGTCGGCCATCTGGCTGAGCCGGATCATCACGATCGGCCTTCCTGCCTTGTCACCATAAAAGGTGACCAATTCAGTCCGGTTTGCAGATGGCGAAGGCGACCCGCCCTGTCAAGTCCCGTTCGCCTCTCTGCAAGGATTGGTCCATGTGAGGATTTGGCCATGGGCGGCCGGGGTATTCCCTGTCAATCCGGCCGACAGGGAAAGGATGGCATGGGGGAAGGATGGGAATTGCAGGGGAAAGCCGGCTGCAGGGGGGAATGTCAGACAGGATCCTCGGCCCCGGCCCTCCGCCTGGCGCAGGCGTTCAGCACGCCTGGTCCTGCCGGCAGGAATGGCCTTGCGTGACGCCCATTTCAGGCGGCCTGTTCCCGGCCGGCGGAGCAGGTGGCATGCCTGTCGCCGTCAATCACGCCACAAGCATCGGCCGCGGTGGCGATACCCGGATCGTCCCGGGTGAGCGCCTCCAGCCGTCTTTGAATATGCCGGAGGCAGACACCGCACTGCGGCCGCTTGCCCAGCGCCAGAAACAGCTCCCGCGCCCGCCGGGGACGCATGCCCGCCTGCCTGATCTCGGCAAGGCAGCCTTCACGGATTGCTTGGCAGACACAAAGATACATCCCTCATCATCCCCGGCTCATGCGGCGCTCCCTCATGGGAGTCTGATGGAATCTGATCTTGCAAGTCACTTGCATTCTCTTGTTATGGTGATCATGAGAATGATTGTCAACAACAAAAATGCGCTTGCACAGGGCCTGTGTCGTTCCCAGCTGATGTGCTAGAATGCAGCGGCAAGGGGCTGGAGGATGACATGGCACTTCTGCGCATTCTTGATCGTCTGGTCCGGAAAGGCGACCTTACGCTGATCGACTGGCAGGGGCGCCGGCATCGATTTGGGGATGGTTCCGGCTCTCCTGTCGTGATTCGCATTCGCGACCGGGCCACCGCCTGGCGCATCGCCTTCGATCCGCATCTGGCGCTGGGTGAGGCCTACATGGATGGCGGACTCGTGATGGAGGAGGGGGAGATTGCGGATCTGCTCGATCTGATCGGACGCAACATGGGCACGAGCTTTGCGGCCGACCCCCTTTCCGCCCGCTTCCTGCGCGGCTGGCGACGGCTGATGCGGCGGCTCCAGCAGTGGAACATCCGCCCGCGGGCCCGTCGCAATGTGCATGCCCATTATGATCTGTCCGGAGAGCTTTACGGCAGCTTCCTCGATTCCGACCGCCAATACAGCTGCGCCTATTTCATGCATGAGGATGACAGTCTCGAACGCGCCCAGGAGCAGAAGAAGCGGCACATTGCCGCCAAGCTTCTGATCGAGCCCGGCATGCGCGTGCTTGATATCGGCTGCGGCTGGGGCGGAATGGCGATCTATCTGGCCAAAAAGCTGGGTGCGCGGGTCGTGGGCATCACGCTGTCGCAGGAGCAGGCGACCTTCGCCCGTGAGCGCGTTGTCCGTGAAGGACTGCAGGACAGGGTGGAGATTCGCCTGGAAGATTATCGGGAAACCCGGGGACGTTTCGAACGGATCGTCTCGGTGGGCATGTTCGAGCATGTCGGTGTCGGTTTC
Source organism: uncultured Sphingomonadales bacterium (assembly GCA_964471405.1). Taxonomy (GTDB): domain Bacteria; phylum Pseudomonadota; class Alphaproteobacteria; order Sphingomonadales; family Rhodothalassiaceae; genus J084. Next base: position 72,658 of record CAYYGH010000003.1, read on the forward strand.
TACCGCCGGTTCTTCGACAGGATACGCGCACTGCTTACGGAAGACGGCGTGGCCCTGCTGCATACCATCGCACGGGCGGACGGCCCGGGCGTGACCAACCCCTTCATCGCCAAATACATCTTCCCCGGTGGCTACATCCCGGCCGTCTCCGAGTTTCAGCCGGCCATCGAGCGGGCCGGTCTGTATCTGACGGATCTGGAAATCTGGCGGCTGCATTACGCCAAGACCCTGGCCCACTGGCGCCAGCGCTTCAAGAAAGCATGGGACCGGATGGCCAGGCTGTATGACGAACGCTTCTGCCGGATGTGGGAATTCTATCTCGCCGGCTCGGAGATGGCCTTCCGTCACGGTGGGCATGTCGTCGCCCAGGCCCAGATGAGCCCGGGCGTGGATGTCGTTCCTCTGACGCGGGACTATATCACCGCCTTCGAGCAACGCCATCCGATCGAGGCGAATTGATGGGACGGCAGGCCGGTCCTCCATGGCGCAAGAAAGGCATGGGGCAGACCGGCTGCTGGCAGACAGGGCTCTGCTTTTCGCGCGCCTGTCTGACTGATGCCGCTCCATAAAAGTCCCCGATCTGGAAACAAGTGCTTGACAGGGGAGGGCGGCTCTGTCACGGTCGCTCCCACGAACCGACCCCGGGCGGGCGGCGGTTCAAGAGGCGGCCGGTAAGATCCGGCTTCCTGACGCCCGCACAGGGGAAACGACCCACGCGATCGCGGCTCTTGAACGCTGCGCTTGCACGAAGAGAACTCCGGCGGACCGCTGCCATCGACGACGACCTGGGATGGACGTTCGAGAAAGCGGCTCCAATAAGCCGGACTGAAAGACGGCCTCAACTCTTGCTTCCTTCACCCACAGGCGAACGAATGCACAGAGGACGCGCATGCCCGGCCCCTGGTCGTCGCATTGTGCGGGGTGGTCGTCGGCAGGTCCCGGTTCGACATGCGGCTGGCGATGGGGAACGGGTGTTTCCCTTCCAGCCCCGATCCCAGGAACGACAACCATCGCAATAGGAAAGGAACTTCAACGATGGCAAACGGTACCGTGAAATGGTTCAACGGTCAGAAGGGCTATGGCTTCATCGAGCCGGATGCGGGCGGCAAGGACGTCTTCGTGCACATCTCGGCGGTCGAGCGTGCGGGGCTGAGCACCCTGCGCGAAGGTCAGCGCATCGCCTATGAGCTCGAGGAGGACCGGCGCGGCCGCACCTCGGCAGCCAATCTCGAACTGATCTGAGGAATTCGGATCATCTTGTCACCCGCCTGCGCCTGACGGGCCCGGGCGGGTGACGGGAACATGCAAGGTCGTCGGCAGTCCTGCTGCCGGCGGCCTTGTCTTGTGCGGCCGGTGCTGGCATCACCCCCCTGAAGGTTTCTGGACGAGGAAGGAAGGCGGCGCATGGCGGAAATGTCCGGATCCGAGGACTGGCGGGCGATTGCGGACGCCCTGCCGCCGGCTTCGCCGGATGAGGATGTCTGGCTGGCCGGTTTCCGCCGGCTGGTGCGCATCATGGCCCGGCTGCGGGATCCGGAGCAGGGATGTCCCTGGGATCGCGAACAGGATTTCAGCTCGATCGCTCCCTATACCATCGAGGAGGCGTATGAGGTGGCCGACGCCATTGCGCGGGAAGACTGGGACGAGCTGGCGGCCGAACTCGGCGATCTTGCCCTGCAGGTGGTCTTTCATGCCCGCATGGCCGAAGAGGCCCGGCTTTTCCACCTTGGCACCGTGCTGGACGCCATCGTTGCCAAAATGATTCGTCGTCATCCCCATGTCTTCGGCAAGGCGGAGCGTCCTGCTGACGCGGCTGCCCAGACCGCGGCCTGGGAGCGCCTGAAGGAGGCCGAACGAAGAGAAAAGGCCAAGGATGCATCGGGGGCGGACTCCAGCGTGCTGGGTGCGATTCCCCGGGATCTGCCCCCCCTGCGCCGCGCTCTTGCGTTGCAGAAGGCGGCGGCCCGCCTGGGCTTCGACTGGCCGCAGGCACAAGGCGTCCTTGCCAAGCTGGATGAGGAAATCGCCGAGCTCAAAGCGGTGTTGCGTGATGACGGCGGAAAGTCGGACCCTCGGCAGGAGGCCGTGCGCGAGGAGGTCGGCGATCTGCTGTTCACCCTCGTCAATCTCGCCCGGCATCTCGGTATTGATCCCGAGATGGCGCTGATGGAGGCCAATGCCAAGTTCGCCCGCCGCTTCCGCACTGTTGAGCGGCGGCTTGCCCGTGAACCGCACAGCCGGACGGATATCGATCGTCTGGAGTCCTGGTGGCAGGATGCCAAGAAGGCCGAACAGGAGCAGAACGGCGCCTGACCGTATGGCCGCCCGTGTCCTCCTTGTCAGGCAAGGGGGTATCTCTTTGCCGGACTTTCCGGCTGCCGGTACGGACGTGCCGGAAGAGCATCCATCCCGCGCTGGCGGTGGTGCTTGACCCCGGGCGCTGCTTCGTGTAGGGGCGCGTCACCAAAAGCGAACGGGCGGCCAGCTTGTCCGCCGTCCACGCAGGCCGTGCCCGCCGAAGCCGGGCGCGCAAAGGCGAAATCAAGCCCCGCCTGCGGCGCAAGAGGAAGACGATCAAGGAAGGACGCGGTTCGATCATGACCAAACGCATTCGTGCCAAATACAAGATCGATCGCCGGATGGGCGAAAACATCTGGGGGCGGCCCAAGAGCCCCGTGAATGTCCGCCCCTATGGGCCTGGCGAGCACGGCCAGAGCCGGCGCGGCAAGCTCTCCGATTACGGCATTCAGCTGCGTGCCAAGCAGAAGCTCAAGGGCTATTACGGCAACATCACGGAAAAGCAGTTCCGTCGCTACTATGACGAGGCCGTGCGCATGCGCGGCGATTCGGGCCAGAATCTGATCGGCCTGCTTGAGCGGCGTCTGGATGCCGTCGTCTATCGGGCGAAGTTCGTGCCTACGGTCTTTGCCGCTCGCCAGTTCGTGAATCATGGCCATGTGCTGGTCAATGGTCGGCGGGTGAACATCCCGAGCTATCTCGTCAAGCCCGGTGATGTGATCGAGGTGCGGGAGCGTTCGCGCGAAATCCCGATGGTGCTGGAAGCCCGCGAAAGCGCCGAACGCGATGTGCCGGACTATATCCAGGTCGACGGCTTCAAGGCGGTCTTTCTGCGCGTGCCGACACTGGACGAGGTGCCCTATCCGGTGACGATGGAACCCAACCTCGTCATCGAGTTCTATTCGCGCTGAGCCTTTGCCTTCCGGCTGCCCTTCGTTCTAGATTCCCGCCCGGTCTGCCCCAGCGGCAGGAGGAATGGGAGCGGAACATGGCGGAAGGCGGATCCAGGCAAGGCGTTCAGACGCGGGCCTTCGAGCCGGCAGACCCCGTCAAGGGTGCCGTCATTCGCGATGCGACGGATGCCGATGCGGCGGATGTGATCGCCCTCATCGATCTGTGCTTTTCGGCCTATCCCGGTTGCGTGATGGATCTGCCCGGGCTCGACAGCGATCTGCCTCGGGTCGCCACGCATTTCGCCAGTCTGGGAGGGCGGTTCTGGGTCGTCGAGAATGGACGGCCGGCGGCACCGCGAATCCTGGGCTGCGGTGGTGTCGTGCCCGGCAGGTTGCCGGATGTGGCTGAGCTCAAGCGCCTTTATGTGCATCCCACGGCGCGCCGGTGCGGACTTGCCCGCCAGCTGGTCCAGCGCATCGAAAGCTGGGCACGGGCGAGGGGCGCACAGCGGATCGAGCTGTGGTCGGACACGCGCTTTCACGAGGCCCACGCCTTCTATCTGGCGCTGGGCTATCGGCGCAGCGGACGAACCCGCCGGCTCAACGATCCCTCGGATACGACGGAATTTCATTTCGAGAAATTTCTGACCTGAGCTTCCCATTGTCCAGCGACAGAAGGCCGCAGGGGAACCGGACCGTCCGTTTACCCCCCTTTAAGCAGGAAACCGTTACCGTCCGGGACAGAAGCGCTCGCAAAGGGCCCTGTGGGTATCGCAGCAAAGGGAGCGGGCGGTGGACAACCAGCTGACCGCCACAGAACAGCGCGCCCCGCCGGAGACCGGAAAGATGCCGCCTTCTTCCGAACGGGGGGAAGGAGCGCAGAAGGCTGTCGCAAGCAGGCGTGCGGCCGCAAGCCCGGAAAAGGAGCCGGGGCGACAGCCACCCCCTCTGGTGGTGGACGGGCGCTATGCCGTCGATCTCAAACGGCCGCAGCCCGCCTTTGACCGTGCCGGCGGCCAGGCCTTTGCTGCGGAGGATATCAAGGATTCCAGTCGGCCGGTCTATGCTCTTGTCCAGCGCAAGGCCGTTCCCCAGCGCAAGGACGTATTGGCGGCCCTTCACCGCGACCCGGTCTCGAATCTGCTCAATCCTCTTGCCCAGGGCGTATACCGGCTGGGGCCGAAGGGCCCGGCACGGCTGATCACGATCGTCGAGGCTCCGGCGGGCCCCTCCCTTGCCGGCGCACTCAAGGGACATTCGATTTCGCCCCAGATTCTGCGCAAGCTCGTCGTGCCCGCGGCCGTGCGCATGCTGAGCGGCCTGCATGCGCGCAAGATTACGCATCGTGCGATCTTTCCGGAAAATCTGTTCTTTGCGAATGCGGAAGGCGGAGATGTCGTGTTCGGAGAATGCTTCTCCGGACCACCGGGCATCGATCTGGCTGCCTGCTACGAGCCCATCGAGCGCGCGATGGCCGATCCGACCGCCCGCGGCCCGGCCGGACCGGAAGCGGATCTGTTTTCGCTGGGGGCGACCCTTCTTGCCTGTTATCTGGGCCGGCCGCTCGGCGGCCGCCGGGATCCCGACAGCCTGATGCGGGCCCGCATCGCCCAGGGCTCCTTCTGGGCGCTCTCAGGCGGGGAGGAGATCCCGGGCCTGCTCGGCATGCTGCTGAGGGGGCTCCTCAACGACGATCCCGAAGAGCGCTGGACGCTGGAGGATGTCGAAGCCTGGACGGAGAATGCCGCGCGTCCCCGCCGCGTGCTGAATTTGAGCTGGACATTCGCCAGGCCTGTGACCTTCATGCGCCAGAACTTCTCCGACCGCCGGATGCTCGCTCAGGAATTCGCCCGGCATCCCCTGGAGGCGGCCCGGTGGCTGCGGGCGCTCGACTTCAATCTCTGGTTCCAGACCTATCTGACCGCTGAAACGCTGACCGAGAAGATCGAAAAGCACCTCAACCTGCATGCCGAACCGGATCTGTCCAGCACCCACCACGGGGATCATGCCCTGGTATGCCGTTTTGCGGCGCTGCTGGACCCTTTCGGCCCCCTGCGCTGGCGCGGCCGGCAGATCATGCCCGATGCAATCGGGTCTGCTCTTGCCAGCGCTTTTGCCGAGCGGGACGAACATGTTCTCGATGACATGCGCCACTTCTTCGATCAGGGCGTGATGCCGGCGGCCGTGGAAATCATGGGAGAGCATAATGCCGAGGTCCAGAAACTGGCCTTCGATCTGGGGCAGCTGGCCCAGCTCGTGCGGGCGAAGGGGGCGGACAAGGGGCTGGAACGGGCCCTTTATGAGCTCAATCCGGCTCTGCCCTGTCTGAGCCCCGTCTTCAAGGGGCTGTGGGTCGGGAGCATTCGCGGGCTTCTGGAGGCGCTTGACCAGATTGCGGAAAAGCCGGGCAATCTGCTGCAGCTCATCGACGCTCATGTTCTCGCCTTTATTGCCGCACGCGAGCCTGGCGCGGCCCGTCTGGTCGCGGCTGTCCGCGCCACTCCCAAGGATCAGCGGCGCACTCTGGCGGCTCTGATCGAGCTGCTGCGCTATCTGCAGGACAAGAGCCGGCTTGCGAAGCTGCCGCACCTGACCGCGCGGATCGCCGATCTGCTGCGTCCCGAGCTGGGCAAGCTCAAGGGGCGCAAGCGGCGCGAAAAATCGTTGGCGATGCTGAAGGAGGTGGCGGAGTCAGGCTCGATCACGAAGCTGGCCAAGGTGTTCGATCTTGTCGCCATCATCCGGGCCGATACGCAGGGTTTCCGCCAGGCCCGCTGGCGATACCGCCAGCTGGAGAGCCGGCGCAAGCATTTCAGCCGCAAGGTGCTGCCCAGCGACCCGGAAGCCCGGGCCCTGGGGTATCGGGCGGCCAGCGTGATCGCGGTGATCGCTGTGATGCTCACGGCGACCGTCATCTTCATCATCCCCTGACGGCCGGCCCGGACAGTCGGGATGCGGGAGACAATGATCATGGCAAAGAAGGCAGCAAAGAAGCAGGCAGGACGGTCATCCCCCTCCACGGCGGCGGTCCCCGCCACCGGCAGGGGCGGGAAGAAGGCGGCAAGGGCGGGCAATGCCCGGGGGCTGCGTCACCTCCTGCTGTTCGCGGGCTATGCGGCTTTCGGGGCCCTGCTGCTCTTCGAGCCGACCATGGCGGCGCTCATCGTGGTCGGCCTTGCCCCGTCTCTCGTCGCGCTCTTCTTCGATCATGGCGCTTTCCGGCGCCCCCGGCTGATCACGCTGTGCTGCTTCAATCTGGCCGGCTTTCTGCCCTATTTCGCCCGGCTGCTGAGTGCTCATGACCGGGTGGGCGAATTCTTCTCGATGATCACCGACATCTATGTCTGGGCCGTGATCTACGGCACAACGGCCCTTGGCGCCGGTCTGCTGTGGATCGGCCCCTTTCTTGCGGCCATCGTGCTTCAGGCCCTCAATGATGAGCGGATCAAGGAGGTGGAAAAGCGTCAGCTCGCTCTCGTGAAGGAATGGGGGCCGGAAGTGAAGGAGGCGGGGCCGGGTTGAGCCGAGGGCATCCCCTTTCCCGAATCCCTGGCGCCGGGATCCTTGCAACCCAGGAAACGCCCGTCGGCGGTAAGGGGAGCACCGGTCACCGGCGTGCCCGCAGGACCAGCCGCACGAGCAGAATGGGGCCGACGATCACGGCGCCCAGCAGAAACCACCGCAGGAGCCGCCCGCTCTGCGCCCACAGGAAGGTTGCCGCCGATTCCAGATGCGCCCAGATCTCGCGCCACAGATCAAGCGGGGTGATGGCCAGCATGTCGAGAAGAAAGCCGATGACGATGCTGGCGGCGACGAAGCCCAGGAGGGCACGCAGGAATTCGCGACGGGGCGGCACGGGCAGCCTCTTTTCCTTCTCTGTGCATTCCGGCCTCCAGCCCGGGTCGGCCCGACGCCGGGCGGACTGCAGGAGCCCTCTCATATCCGATCCATCCTGGCCGGTCCATGCCGGCAGACCGGCGGAACATGGCAAAGGGCGCCACGGCCGGCCGCAGGCAAGGCGCCCCTCGTGCCGACAGTCCCATCGTCGATCCTGCGGAAGGGGGCCGGCACCAGGCAGGCGCAGAGCGGGCGGGGACAGCCGCCCCGTCAGCAGCTTCTGACGGCTTTCTGAACGGATGTCCGCTGCATCCGCCCAGATGCGGCCTTGCACGCAGGGAAGACCCATCAAGGGACCGTCATGCCCGATGGCTGTCCACCATCCAGAGCATCTTGTCGGCCTCGCCTGCCAGTGTCGTGAACAGATCCGCCGTCACCGGGTCTCCCGCCTCTTCCGCCTTGCCGATATGACGGCGCAGGGTGTTGGCATAGCCGGCCAGTCGCTCGGCAACGGCGGCAAGATGCGCGCCTTCCGAGATCCGCCCCTCGGGATAGGGCGGCAGCTTCGTCTCGCGGGCGGCGATCTCCGCCGTGCCGGCCGCCTCTTCACCCAGCGTGGTCGCCCGCTCGGCAAGAGCATCGGCATGCGTGCCCGCCATCCCGGCAACGCGGTCGAACAGCTCATGGAGCATGAGAAAATGCGGCCCGCGCAGATTCCAGTGGGCCTGCTTGGCATGGCTTGCCAGGACAACCGCATCGGCAAGACTGGCATTCAGCAGGCCTGCAACGGTCTTTCGCGCATTGTCGGGCAGAGAAATATGGGTGGTCATGACGCCACTCCTTCCTTCCATTCTTCGGTTGGTCCATTTCCCGAGATGGCGGTGGGGAAGGCGGGAATCAATAAGCGACTATGCGGATTATTTAGATAATAGAGATCGATTGGAACGATCAGTATGCGGGCAGATGCCGGACCAGGGAGTGGGCCAGGAATAAGCCGGCCGGCCGGGGCGGGATCTCCCCGCGAGATGCCCTCATGAAGGAGGGCATGATCATGCTCCCCCTATGACCATGTTCCCCTTCTGCTCCCGCTTCCGTTTCCGGAGCGGGGGCCTTCTTCCACCTGCCGGCTCGTGCCATGTGCCCGGCTTGGGCGATAGTCCCGGTCCGAGGCGGGCGCGGAGGGTGTCGCCGGCGGGAATGGCCGGCGGTCGGCCGATTCCGATCACGACGCAGGGATGACAGCGGTGGTTTCGATTTCGATCATGGCTTCCGGCTCGACGAGCCCCCGAACCTCGACGACGGCCATGGCCGGGTAATGCCGGCCCATGAGCTCCCGATAGATCCGGCCAATTTCCGGCAGGGCGGCACGATAGCGCGTGAGGTCCGTCACATACCATGTCATGCGCACGACATGTTCCGGTCCGGCTTCCGCCTCGGCCAGGATGGCAAGAGTGTTTTCCAGTGTCTGACGGAACTGACCGGCGAAATCGGAGGGAAAGCGCCCTTCCTGATCCCAGCCCACCTGTCCGGCCACGAAGACCATCCGTCCGCTGGCGGCGATTCCATTGGCATAGCCTTTCGGGCGCGGCCAGCCGGGAGGCAGCAGCACCTGATGAGGCCCACCACGGCCGCCATCTGCCTGTGAGCCGGTTCGATCCTTCCTGTTGTCAGCGTTCGTTTCCTGGTTCACGGAAAAACCTCTTTTCTTGCACCGTATCCTGATGGTTTGTCGTCATGGGCCGGTTCGGTAGCCTTCTCATGCCAATGAATTCCGTCGCGGGCCGGCCTGCATCACGTCGGACCCGCCCGGGCCGCCTTCAGCGTTTCACGCGCGATGACCAGTCGCTGGACTTCGCTCGCACCCTCATAGATTCTGAGAGCGCGGATTTCGCGATAGAGGCGCTCAGGCACGGTGCCGCGCCGCACGCCCAGTCCGCCATGAAGCTGGACCGCCCGGTCGATCACGCGCTGGGCGGCCTCCGTCGCATAGAGCTTGGCCATGGCCGCCTCGCGGGTGACGCGCGCGGCGCCTTCATCCTTCGTCCAGGCTGCACGGTAGACGAGAAGCGCGGCGGCATCGATTTCAAGTGCCATCTCGGCCAGCATTTCCTGGGCAAGCGGCAGGTCCTGCATCAGGCCGCCGAACATCCGGCGGCTTTGCGCGCGGGCGAGCGCGGCATCGAGCGCCCGGCGGGCCATGCCGAGCGCCGCAGCACCGACCGTGGACCGGAAAACGTCAAGTGTGGCCAGAGCGACCTTGAAGCCTTCCCCGGGCCGGCCGACCAGTCGCTCCGGTCCCAGACGCAGATTGCGGAAACGCAGTCGGGCAAGGGGATGCGGGGCGATCACGGGGATGCGCTCGGCAATCTCGAGGCCCGCATCGCCGGCCTCGACAATGAAGGCACTGACGCCCTTGCCGGCGGGAGCGTCGGGATCCGTGCGGGCGAAGACCACATAGAAATCGGCGATCCCGCCGTTCGAAATCCACAGCTTCTCGCCCTCCAGCACATAGCCATCACCATCGCGCAGCGCGCGGGTCTCAAGCGCGGCCGCATCGGAACCCGCATTCTCTTCCGAGAGCGCAAAGGCCGCGATCTGCTGGCCGGCCGCCACCTTGGGCAGATAGCGTGCCTTCTGCTCGGGACTGCCGAACAGGGAAACCGGACCCGAGCCCAGCCCCTGCATGGCAAAGGCGAAATCGGCAAGCGCGTCATGATAGGCGAGAGTCTCGCGGATGAGACACAGACTCCGCACATCAAGACCTGCATCGGTATGCTCTGCCGAGGGCACTGCATGCTGCAGCAGTCCCGCTTCACCGAGAGCGGTCACAAGCTCGCGGCAACGGGCATCAAGGGCAGCCTCATCAGCCGGCTCGGGCTCATCGGCCTTGATCCGCGTGCGGGCAAAGGCATCGACGGCGGCCTGCAGCGCGCGGTGATGCTCCGTAAAAAAGGGCCAGGAAAGATAGCTTCGATCCACCCTCAATCCCCCTTGAAAGCAGGCTTCCGTTTGGCGGCAAAGGCCTCGAAGGCGCGGCGGAAGTCGCGCGTCTGCATGCAGATGGCCTGGGCCTGGGCTTCAGCCTCGATGGCGGTCTCGATGCTCATGGCCCATTCCTGATCGAGCTGGCGTTTGGTCATGCTGTGGGCGAACATCGGCCCTTCGGCCAGCCGACGGGCCAATGCATGCGCTTCCTCCAGCAGGGCATCCGGCGCCACAAGCCGATTGTAGAAGCCCCAGGCCAGTCCCTCTTCGGCCGTCATGGACCGGCCGGTATAAAGCAGCTCGGCCGCGCGGCCCTGCCCGATGATCCGCGGCAGGATGGCACAGGCCCCCATGTCGCAGCCGGCCAGCCCCACACGGGTGAACAGAAAGGCGGTCTTGGTACGGGGGGTCGCGATTCGCAGATCCGCTGCCATGGCCAGTATCGCACCGGCACCGGCGGCCACACCATCGACCGCCGCCACCACGATCTGGGGCGCCGCACGCATCGCCTTGACGAGATCCCCGGTCATGCGGGTGAACGCGAGCAGCTCGGGCATCGTCATTTCGGTCAGCGGGCCGATGATCTCGAAGACATCGCCGCCCGAGCAGAAATTGCCCCCTTCACCGGTCAGCACGACGGCCCGGACCTCGGGGGTTGCGGCCAGCCGGCGGAAAGTGTCGGTCAGTTCGTCATAGGATTCGAAGGTAAGAGGGTTCTTCTTCTCGGGCCGCGCAAGCGTGATCCTGGCGACGGGGGCGTCCCAGTCCCAGCGAAAATGTTCAGGCTTGAAGGATTCGGGCGCAAACCGCCCGCGACGTGGGATCATGGTTCGACTAGCGCTCCTTTCCGGGGATTCCGCGTCTGGCCAGCGACTCCTGGAGGTGGCGCAGATGGTCCATCAGCTCCGCCATCTCCTCCGTGGACAGCTCGGCAAACAGGCTGTCCAGCCAGCCTTCATGCTCGCGCGCCCATTCCGCGAAGCGGCTTTTGCCCTTGGGGGTCAGCCGCACGCGAATGGCGCGCCGGTCATTGGGAGCCTGTTCGCGGGCGATGAGGCCTTCTTCCTCGAGTCGCTGAACGATGCCGGTCACATTGCCGTTCGAGACGAGCAGATAGCGGGACAGCTCGCCCATGCGCAGACCTTCGGGATGACGGTCAAGCGCGGCCAGCACGTCAAAGCGCGGCAGCGTCGTCTGGAACTCGGCACGCAGGCGGTTGCGCAGCCAGTTCTCGATCACCGTGGTGCAGCTCAAGAGCTTCAGCCACAGCCTGAGCGACTGTTTGGAGTGCGGAGCTCCGCCACCCAGCTTTTCATAGACGGGCGGTGAATCGGCCCGCTCGTCCGCCTTCTCCTGTTTTTGTGTGGACACAGTCATGCCATGACTTCTCCACCCGCCAAGACCAGCGCCTGCCCCGTTATACCCCGCGCGGCCGCACTGGCGAGATAAAAAACGAGGTCGGCCACCTCATCCGGTTCGATCAGTCGCCCTTGCGGGTTGTCGGCGGTATAGGCCTCCAGCACCTCTTCGACCGCCTTGCCCGTGCGATCAACGATGCGCTCGATCGCCTGTTCCACAAGCGGCGTGCGCGTAAAACCGGGGCAGACGGCATTGGCCGTGATCCCCTGGTCCGCCGTCTCCAGCGCCAGCACCCGGGTCAGCCCGATCAGGGCGTGCTTTGAGGCCGCATAGGCCGCACAATAGCGATAGGCCTTCAGTCCGGCCGTACTGGCGATGTTGACGATGCGGCCGAAACCGGCCTCGCGCATGCCGGGAAGAACGGCCTGTGTCAAGAGCAATGCGCCTTCCAGATTGACGGCCATGGTCTCGCGCACGAGCGTGCGTGTCGTCTTCTCGAAGGGCGCCGTGGGCGCAATTCCCGCGTTGTTGACCAGGACCAGCACCGGCCCGAAGCGGGCGGTGGCTTCCTCAAGCGCCCGCGAGACGGACTCGGGATCGCTGACATCCATCGCCACGGTCGCGGCATTCGGGCAGTCTGCGGCGACCGCCTCCAGTTTTGCCGGGGTGCGGCCCGCGAGTGTCACCCGGTCGCCGGCAGCCGCGAATCGGCGGGCGATGGCGGCGCCGATGCCGCTGCCGGCTCCCGTGACCAGAACATGACGGCCGGTCTTGTCCATCTGGAAGGACACTCCCTTCGTTCCGGCTGCTCCTCTTTTCGCCTCTGCTAGACCTTCATGACCAGCATCTGGTCCGCCCGTTCGAGGAGACGTTCGAGCTGTTCGAAGCCCGACAGATAGGGCTTCGGCACGGGGGCTTCGTGGTAGTGATGCTGGGCGGCCGCTCTCAGCGTCCAGTAGGGATCCATCAGATGCGGGCGGGCCAGCGCCACGAGATCCGCACGTCCCGCCGCCAGAATCGAATTGACATGGTCAATCTCGTAGATATTGCCCACCGCAATCGTCGGCACACCCGCCTCATTGCGGATCTGGTCGGCAAACGGCGTCTGGAACATGCGCCCATATACGGGCCGTGCCCGGCGGGATGTCTGGCCGGCGGAGACATCGATGATGTCGGCACCGGCTTCGGCAAAGGCCCTGGCGATGAGGACCGCCTCATCCGGCGTAACCCCTTCTTCTCCCACCCAGTCATGCGCCGAGATCCGCACCGACATCGGCTTTTCTTGCGGCCATACGGCACGGATGGCGCGGAAGACCTCCAGCGGGAACCGCAGCCGGTTTTCGAGACTTCCACCATATTCATCGGTACGCCTGTTGGTCAGCGGGGTGATGAAGGCGGACAGCAGATAGCCATGGGCGGCATGAAGCTCGATCATGTCGAAACCGGCAGCGATCGCACGTTCGGTGGCGGCGACGAACTGGGCAATGACCTGCTCCATGTCCTCCCGCGTCATCTCCCGCGGCACGGGATTGCGGGGAGACCAGGGCACGGGTGACGGTCCGATCACCTCCCAGCCGCCTTCCTCCAATGGCTCGTCCATTCCCTCCCAGGCGACCTTGGTGGACCCTTTGGGACCCGCATGCCCCAGCTGGAGGCAGATCTTCGCCTGGGTTTCCCGGTGCACGAAGTCCACCACCCGCTTCCAGGCCCGCATCTGTTCATCGTTCCAGATCCCCGCGCACCCCGGGGTGATCCGGGCCTCGGGAGCGACATCCGTCATCTCGGTGAACAGCAGGCCGGCGCCGCCCTGGGCCCGGGCGCCATAGTGGACGAAATGGAAGTCGCCGATCAGTCCGTCCTTTGCCGAATACATCGACATGGGCGAGACGACGACGCGGTTGATGAGCTCCATCTCGCGCAGGCGGTAGGGGGCGAACATCGGCGGGATCGGCCGATTGACGCGCCCTCCCGTCGCCCGTTCCGCAAACCACTCTTCCACACGCTCCAGCCAGGCCTTGTCGCGCAGGCGCAGATTCTCATGGCTGACACGCTGGGAGCGGGTCAGCAGCGAGTATGTGAACTGGATCGGTTCGAAATGGGTGTAGCGCTCCACATTCTCAAACCATTCCGTGGAATTGCGGGCCGCGCTCTGCAGGCGCAGGACCTCGAGTCGCCGTTCGGCCTCGTATTCGGCCAGGGCTTCGGTAAGCGAGAGATCCTTTTGGTGAAGCACGTCGGCAAGCTTGATGGCATCCTCGAAGGCCAGCTTGGTGCCGGATCCGATCGAGAAATGCGCCGTATGGGCCGCATCTCCCAGCAGAATCACATTGTCATGGTGCCATTTCTCGCACAATACCCGCTGGAAGTTGAGCCAGGCCGAGCCGCGCAGATGGCGGGCGTTGGACATCAGCTCATGGCCGTCAAGATATTTCGCGAAAATCTGCTCCAGAGCGCGGCAGGTGGCATCATGATCGACGATCTTGTCGAGGCCGAGACCGCGCCAGGTCTCGGGCGTGCATTCCACGATGAAGGTGGAGGTGTCCTTGTCGAACCGGTAGGCATGCGCCCAGATCCAGCCGGCCTCCGTTTCCTCGAAAATGAAATTGAAGGCCTCGAAAATCTTGTGGGTGCCGAGCCAGATGTACTTGTTGCGGCGCACGTCGATATCGGGCTTGAAATGTTCCGCGAAATGCGTGCGGATCTTCGAGTTGATGCCGTCTGAGGCGATGAAGAGGTCGAAGTCTTCCCTTTGCACGAAGTCGGGCTCGATCTCCACCTCGAACTTGAGCTCGACGCCCAGTTCCCGGCAGCGGTCCTGAAGGATGTTGAGCAGACGCTTGCGGCCGATGCCGCAGAATCCGTGACCTGTGGACCGTTCCAGCGTGCCCTTGAAATGCACCTCGATGTCGTCCCAGTGGATCAGGCGATCGTTGATCTGTCGCCCGGTGACGGCATCATTTGCTTCGAGATTCTCCAGCGTCTGGTCCGAGAACACCACTCCCCAGCCGAAGGTATCGCCGGGACGATTGCGCTCGTAGACCACGATTTCGTGAGAGGGGTCGCGCAGCTTCATTGACAGCGCGAAATACAGGCCGGCCGGTCCACCACCCAGACAGGCAATCCGCATGATCTCACTCCTTGGCTATTCGAACCGTCCTCTTCACTCTTCCCCTCCTCGGCACGCATGACCTGCTTGTTGTCCCTTGTTGTCTCCTGGCCGCCTCGGCGCCACGCAGCGGCGTGCCCGTGAAGCCCTCATCAGGTCCTCCCGCACCCGGCTGACAGCACGCATGCGGCAGCCATTGTCGTCATCTCCCCCTGTTCCAATCCTTCTCATGAGCACCTGCGGCCGTGCCGGCCACCGGTGGGAAGCGAGCCGCACTGCGGCGCCCATGTCTTTTTCATCGTATGGATCAAAAAGGGGCTGGTCAATGAAAAAGTTTAGGCTTAAAATAACAACGAAGACCGATCTCCTGGTCCGGGCCGGGCAAGCGGCCGGCAGGGCATGAGATGCGATCTGCCGGCTGCCTCGTTGCCGGACGGGCCGGCGGCGAATCGGGGGGCGTGCCGGCTGTTGCGGCAGCCCCGTCGGTGGCCGTGGTGATGTTGACAGCTGGCTGCCGGCAGGCGGAATACTGGCACTGGTCGGGCGGGCCGGTGTGGCAGGGCAGATGGTCCGACCCCTCATGGTCCACGAGGACCGATGGGGATCGGGGAGCGGATGGAGGAGAAGGACAGAT
The DNA here is from genome assembly GCA_964471405.1 of uncultured Sphingomonadales bacterium. Lineage (GTDB taxonomy): Bacteria > Pseudomonadota > Alphaproteobacteria > Sphingomonadales > Rhodothalassiaceae > J084. The sequence goes on from CAYYGH010000003.1 coordinate 87,770, forward strand.
GAGCACGGATGATGGACGCGGAATTCTGGGCAGCCTGGTGGAAGCGCTGTTGAGCGGCCGGGTGCGGGTCGTGGATCTCACCCAGCCGCTGCATCCGGGCACGCCGGTCATCCAGCTGCCGCCCGAGTTTGCGCCCTCGCCGGGTTTTTCGATCGAGGAGATTTCGCGCTATGACGAGCGGGGGCCGGCCTGGTACTGGAACAAGTTCGCCTGTGGCGAGCATACCGGCACCCATTTCGACGCGCCGATTCACTGGATCACCGGCAAGGACTACGAGGGCAATGCGACGGACACGATTCCGGTGGACCGCTTCATCGGGCCGGCGTTTGTCATCGACATCGTGGAGGAGGTCGAAAAGGACCCCGATTTCCTGCTGACCCCCGAATACATTGAATCCTGGGAAGAGCAGCACGGGCGCATCACGCCGCACTCCTGGGTGCTGGTGCGTTCGGGCTGGTCGAAGCGGGAAGATCCGGAAGCATTTCTCAACATTCATGAGGACGGCCCGCACAGTCCGGGCTTCGATCCGCGCACGCCCAAATTCCTGGCGGAGAAGCGCAACATCCTGGGTGTCGGAGTGGAGACGGTCGGCACCGATGCCGGGCAGGCGGCGAAGTTCGATCCGCCATTTCCCTGCCACACGCTGATGCACGGGGCGAACAAGTTCGGTCTGGCCTCGCTGGCCAATCTGGACCAGCTTCCGCCCACGGGCGCCATTGTCATCGCCCCGCCACTCAAAATCGTTGGTGGCTCGGGCTCACCTTTGCGGGTGCTGGCATTGGTGCCGGCGTGACCGGGGCATGGGCGGCAGTGACCATGGGCGGCAGTGATGAAGCAGGAGTGAGCATTGGCCGAACGATCCTTCAAGAAAGAGGTTGAAAAACTGCGGCTCGGCGCGGGCCAGGAGTTCCGCGGCGAAGGGATTCTGGCTGTCACCAAGGCGCTGTTGCAGTCGGGCGTGGCATATCTGGGTGGCTATCAGGGTGCACCGATTTCGCATCTGATGGATGTCTTTGCCGATGCGGTGCCGCTGCTGGAGGAGCTCGGGGTGCATTTCGAGCAGTCGGCATCCGAGGCGGCAGCGGCGGCAATGCTGGCGGCCTCCGTCAACTATCCCTTGCGCGGTGCGGTGAGCTGGAAGTCCGTCGTGGGCACGAATGTGGCCTCCGATGCGCTTTCCAATGTCGCCTCCGGCGGGGTGCGAGGCGGGGCGATGATCATCATCGGCGAGGACTATGGCGAGGGCTCGTCCATCATGCAGGAGCGCACCCACGCCTTCGCCATGAAGTCCCAGATGTGGCTGCTCGACCCGCGCCCGCATCTGCCGAAGATTGTGGAGATGGTCGAGCGCGGCTTCGAGCTGTCGGAGGCCTCGAACACCCCGGTGATGCTGGAGCTCAGGATCCGCGCCTGCCACGTCTACGGCCGCTTCATTGCCAAGGACAACCGCCCGCCCGCCTTCCGGCTGCAGGACGCGATGAACAGTCCTGTGCGGGATACGAACCGGATCGTCCTGCCGCCCGCCAATTTCCTGCATGAGATCGAAAAGGTCGAACGGCGTCTGCCGGCGGCGATCCGCTGGCTGGAGGAACAGCGGCTCAATGAGTTCTTCGGACCGGCGGACGGCGACATCGGCATCATCGTCCAGGGCGGGATCTTCAACACGCTGATGCGCGCGCTCTATCGGCTGGGACTTGCCGACATCTACGGCAACAGCCGCATCCCGATCTATGTGATGAACGTCACCTACCCCTATCTGGAGAGCGAAATCGTCGGCTTTTGCGCCGACAAGCGGGCGGTGCTGATGGTGGAGGAAGGCCAGCCTGAATTCATCGAGCAGGCCCTCAATCACATCCTGCGCAAGAAGAATCTGACGACGCGGGTGTTTGGCAAGGATGTCCTGCCGCTTGCCGGTGAGTATACGGGCGCCGTGCTGTTCGAGGGCGTCCAAAAGTTTCTGGAGGCCGTTGACCGGCTCGATGAGCGCAAGCCGCTGCTGCCGGCACCGGTGGCCGAAGCCGCCGAGAAGCTCAAGCCCGTGGTACCGCCGAGACCGGCCGGCTTCTGCACGGGCTGTCCCGAGCGGCCGATCTTCTCGGCCATGAAAATTCTGGAACGCGAGATGGGGCCGGTGCATGTCTCCTGTGACATCGGCTGTCACCTCTTCTCGATCCTGCCGCCGTTCAATATCGGCAACACGACGATGGGCTACGGCCTCGGCTGGGCGGGGGCATCCGCCTTCAACGTGCGCGGAGCAAAACGCACGATCGCGGTAATGGGAGACGGCGGCTTCTGGCACAATGGCCTGAACTCCGGCGTGGTGAACGCCGTCTTCAACAGGAACGACAACATCCTGCTGGTGGTGGACAACAACTACTCGGCCGCCACCGGCGGACAGGATCTGCCGAGCTCGCGGGCCGACAATCCGGTGCGCTCGACGAAGCACCCGATCGAAGAGGCCGTCAAGGGCGTGGGAGTCAAATGGGTCAGGCGCGTGCGCTCCTATGATGTGGCGCGCATGAAGGAGACGCTGCGCGAAGCGCTCACCACGCCTGAGGAAGGCCCCAAGATCGTCATCGCCGAGGGCGAGTGCATGCTGAACCGCCAGCGCCGCGAGCGTCCGCAGCGCCGTCGCGCGATTGCGGAAGGCCGGCATGTGGTGGAGGCCCGTTTCGGCGTGGATGCCGAGACCTGCACGGGCGACCATTCCTGCATCCGGCTTTCCGGATGCCCGTCGCTCACCATCCGCGACAATCCGGATCCCCTGCGCGAGGATCCGGTGGCCTTCGTGGACGAGACCTGCGTCGGCTGCGGCAATTGCGGCGAGGTGGCCCATGCGGCCGTGCTGTGCCCCAGCTTTCACCGCCGCGACATCCATCACAATCCCGGCCGCCTCGCGCGCTGGTGGCACGGCTTCCGCCGCCGGCTGATCCTGGCACTCGCCCGGCGCGGGCAGCCGCTTGCGGAGGAGGCTGCATGATGGATGCACGTCCCGTTTCCACCGGTTCGGACGACCAGCTTCTGGCGGCCTCCCACCCGATCACCATTGCCGTCACGGCCATCGGCGGGCAGGGCGGCGGCGTGCTGGCGGAATGGATCGTCGCCACGGCCGAACGGGAAGGCTGGCTTGCCCAGTCCACATCGGTGCCGGGCGTGGCCCAGCGCACGGGCGCCACGGTCTACTACATCGAGCTCTTCCCGCGCGCCGAGATGGAGAAGGCTGGCCGTGAGCCGGTTCTCGCGCTGATGCCGGTGCCGGGTGACGTCGATGTCGCGGTCGCGGCCGAATGGATGGAAGCCGGCCGCGCGATCGCCCGTGGCTTCGTCACCCCTGATCGCACTGTGCTCATCGCCTCCACCCATCGTGATTATGCGATTCGCGAGAAGGCGGCTCCCGGTGCCGGCATGGAGGATGACCGGACGGTCTGGGAGGCGGCCCAGAAGGCGGCAAAACGGCTTGTGGCCTTTGACATGCGCACGATCGCGGCCCGTCACGGCACGGTGATCAGTGCGGCGCTCTTCGGTGCGATTGCAGGCGCTGGTGTGCTGCCGTTTCAGCGCGAGAGCTTCGAGGCGGCGATCCGGGAGTCGGGGCGCGGGGTGGAGGCCTCGCTTGCCGCCTTCGCCGAGGCGCATGAAGCCGCCCAGCGCCCGCCGGTCGCCCCCGATGGCGAGCGGCCCGCACGCCCGGTCTGGCCCCGCGCGAGCGAGGAGGCCCCGCAGCTGCCGGCGGAGCTCGCATCCCGTATCGAAAACGAGGTCCCCATCCCCGCGCGTGCCACCGTGATGCTGGGGGCGTTGCGGCTGATCGATTATCAGGGGCCGGGCTATGCCGGGCAGTATCTGGATCGGCTCGCACGGTTCACCGATGGCTCCGCTGCCGTGCGGGATCCCGCCTTCTACGAGCTGCTGGCGAAGCGACTGGCGGTGGCGATGTCCTATGAGGATGTCTATCGGGTTGCGGATCTGAAGAGCCGTCGCGGCCGCCTCGCGCGCCTGATGCGGGCGGGCGACGACCGGATCGAGGAGGTGCACGACTATTTTCATCCACGCATCGAGGAATTTGCGGATTCGCTGCCCGCTCCCATCGGTCGCCTCGTTCTGAAGAGCCGCCTGCTGCGTCGTCTGCTTGCCCCCTTCTTTCGGCGCGGGCGCACGATCCGGACATCGGGACTGCCAGGCTTTCTGATGCTGCGGCTGATGGCCATGCTGCGCAGACTTCGGCCCATCAGCCTGCGTCATGCCCGGGAGATGGCGGCCATCGATTCCTGGCTTGATCAGGTTGCGCGCCTGCGTAAGCGGGATCCGGCACTGGCGCGGGTGCTGGTGGATGCGCGCAGTCTCGTCAAGGGCTATGGGGATACCCATGCCCGCAGCGCCGCCCTGTTTGCGCGCTTATCGGAAGCGGCCGAGCGCCTTGCCGGCAGCCCGGACGCGGCCGAGCGGCTTTCCGGCTGGGTTGCGCATGCCCGCAAGGATCCCGACTGGGACAAGCTTGCTGCCGAAATTCG
>CAYYGH010000004.1:0-71032 GCA_964471405.1 uncultured Sphingomonadales bacterium
CGAAGGCGGCCGTACCGTCGGCGCCGGCGTCGTCTCCAAAATCATCGAGTAGTGGCCAGTAGCGGCGGGCAGTTCCGAGGATAAGAGGACCGGTAGCGATGGATACGCAAAGCATTCGTATCCGCCTGAAGGCGTTCGATCATCGCATTCTCGATCAGGCGGCCAACGAAATTGCGGGAACGGCCCGCCGGACCGGGGCGGTGGTCAGAGGACCCATTCCTCTGCCGACCCGGATCCAGCGGTTCACGGTCAACCGCTCGCCGCATATCGACAAGGAGTCGATGGAGCAGTTCGAGATGCGCACCCACAAGCGTGTTCTCGACATCATCGATCCGACGCCGCAGACGGTCGATGCGCTGATGAAGCTCGATCTTTCGCCGGGTGTCGACGTGGAAATCAAGCTGCAGGGATGAGGCGGTAGGCGATGCGCACGGGTGTGATTGCAAAGAAGCTGGGCATGACCCGCGTCTTCGACGCCGACGGTCGTCACGTGCCCGTGACGGTCCTCAAGCTCGAAGAATGCCAGGTCGTCGCGCAGCGCACGGAGGAGCGGGACGGCTATGTCGCCCTGCAGCTGGGAGCGGGGCGTGCGAAGGCCAAGCGCACGCCGGCGCCCATGCGTGGCCATTACGCCAAGGCGGGCGTGCCGGCGAAGCGGGTGCTTGCCGAGTTCCGGGTGGATCCCGACCATCTCGTCGAGGTGGGGGCGGAGATCACGGCGGACCACTTCGTGCCGGGGCAGTTCGTTGATGCGATCGGCACTTCCAAGGGCAAGGGGTTCGCAGGTGCGATGAAGCGCTGGAACTTCGGCGGTCTGCGCGCGAGCCACGGCGTGTCGATCTCGCACAGGAGCCATGGTTCCACGGGCAATCGCCAGGATCCCGGCCGCGTCTTCAAGGGCAAGAAGATGGCCGGTCACCTTGGGGATGAGCGGGTGACGGTGCTCAATCTTCAGGTTGTCGATGTGCGGCCCGAGGACGGGCTGATCCTCGTGCGCGGGGCCGTGCCGGGCGCGAAGGGCTCCTGGATCCTGCTGCGCGATGCGGTCAAGAGGCCGCTGCCCGAGACGGCGCCGCATCCGGCGGCCTTCCGCAAGGTCGAAGAGGAGGCGGGCGCCGAAAAGGCGGATGGCGACAAGCAGGCGGCCGCTGCTGCGGATGAGGAGGCGGCTGGACAGGCGGCCGGCGATCAGGATGCCGCGGCCGGTTCCGGTGATGCCGCTGAAGACAAGGATGGATGAAGCCATGAAGGCCGATGTCCTGACATGGGAAGCCAAGAAGGCCGGCAGCATCGAGCTCGATGATGCGATCTTCGGACTTGAGCCGCGGGCGGACATTCTGCACCGGGTCGTGGTCTGGCAGCTGGCCAAGCGCCGTGCGGGCACGCATGCGGTGAAATTCCGCTCCGATGTGCGGGCGACGAACAGGAAGATGTATCGCCAGAAGGGCACGGGGCGTGCGCGGCACGGCAGCCGGCGGGTGAACATCTTTCGGGGTGGCGGTCGCGCCTTCGGGCCGATTCCGCGTGACCACTCGATCAAGCTGCCGAAGAAGGTGCGGGCCCTGGGGCTCAAGCATGCGCTTTCCGACAAGGCGCGCGAAGGGCGCCTCATCGTGGTCGAGACGGCGAAGCTGGAGAAGGGCAAGACCCGCGAGCTCAAGGACAAGCTGGCAAAGCTCGGGGTTACCAGTGCGCTGATCATCGATGGTGAGGCGGTCGATGAGGCGTTCAAGCGCGCGGCCGCGAACCTGCCGAAGGTGAAGGTGCTGCCGACGATCGGCGCGAATGTCTACGACATCCTGCGGCATGAAACGCTGGTGCTGACGAAGGCGGCGGTGGACAAGCTCAAGGAGCGGCTCTCATGAGCAAGGCGGAGCCCAAGCTGAAGGCCTATGACATCATTCTGCGGCCCGTGATCACGGAGAAGGCGACGCTGGGTGCCGAGCACAACCAGGTCACCTTCGTGGTGGCGAAGAATGCCACCAAACCGGAGATCAAGGAGGCCGTCGAATCCCTGTTCAAGGTGAAGGTCAGGAAGGTCAACACCTTGAATCAGAAAGGCAAGGTCAAGCGCTTCCGCGGCATTCTCGGCAAGCGGGCCGATGTGAAGAAGGCGATCGTGACCCTCGAAGAGGGGCACCATATCGATGTTACGGCAGGGATCTAGGCGATGGCGCTGAAAAGCTTCAAACCGGTCACCCCGTCCCAGCGCGGCCTCGTGCTGGTCGACCGCTCGCATCTGTGGAAGGGCGATCCCGTCAAGAAGCTGACGGAAGGTCTGACCAAATCGGGCGGGCGCAACAACTTCGGCCATATCACCGCGCGCCGTCGTGGCGGCGGACACAAGCGGCTCTATCGCAAGGTCGATTTCCGGCGCCGCAAGTGGGGCGTGGAGGCGACCGTCGAGCGTCTCGAATACGATCCCAACCGGACGGCCTTCATTGCGCTGATCCGCTATGATGATGGCGAGCTCAGCTATATCATCGCGCCGCAGCGTCTGGCGCCGGGGGCAAAGGTGGTCGCCGACGAGCAGGTGGACATCAAGCCGGGCAATGCCGCCCCCATTGGCAACATGCCGGTCGGCACCATCGTCCACAATATCGAGCTCAAGCCCGGCGGCGGCGGCAAGATCGCCCGGGCGGCAGGAACCTTCGCCCAGATCGTCGGGCGTGACCAGGGATATGTGATCATCAGGCTGGCTTCCGGCGAACAGCGCAAGGTGCTGAACGCCTGCATGGCTACGGTGGGTGCGGTCTCGAATCCGGACAAGAAGAACGAGGTGCTGGCCAAGGCGGGCCGCAACCGCTGGAAGGGGCGTCGTCCGGCGGTGCGCGGCGTGGCGATGAACCCGGTGGACCATCCGCATGGTGGCGGTGAGGGGCGCACCTCCGGCGGCCGGCATCCGGTGACCCCATGGGGCAAGCCGACCAAGGGCAAGCGCACCCGGCACAATCGCGCAACGGACAAATACATCGTGCGTTCGCGGCATGATGCGAAGAAGAAGAGACGCTAGGAGGCTGGAATCATGGCGCGTTCGGTCTGGAAGGGCCCCTTCGTCGAGCTGTCTCTGCTGAAAAAGGCGGAGGCGATGCAGGAGTCGGGCAAGAAGCAGGTGATCAAGACCTGGTCGCGGCGCTCGACGATCATGCCGCAGTTCGTGGGGCTGACCTTCAATGTCTACAACGGGCGCAAGTTCGTGCCCGTCTATGTGACGGAGGAGATGGTGGGCCACAAGCTCGGCGAATTCGCGCCCACCCGCACCTTCTATGGCCATGGTGCGGACAAGAAGGCGAAGAGGAGTTAAGCGGCCATGGGCAAGCCGAAGAATCCGCGCCGTGTGGCGGAAAACGAGGCCTATGCCGTCGGCAACATGCTGCGCGGCTCGCCGCGGCGGTTCAATCTGGTAGCACAGATGATCCGCGGGCTGCCTGTCGACAAGGCGCTCGTGCAGCTCGAATTCTGCCGGCGGAAGGCGGCGCGGGATGTGAAAAAGGTGCTGCAGTCGGCGATCGCCAATGCGGAAAACAACCACAATCTCGATATCGATCAGCTGGTGGTCGCGGAAGCCAGCGTCGGCAAGGCATTCGTGATGAAGCGGTGGCGGCCGCGGGCGCGCGGGCGCGTGGGGCGGATTCTGAAGCCCTTCAGTCGGGTGCGGATCGTGGTGCGTGAAGTGCGGGAGCAGTAGGCAATGGGTCAGAAGGTCAATCCCATCGGGCTGAGACTGGGCATCAACCGCACCTGGGATTCGCGCTGGTATGCCGACAATCCCGATTACGGGCGGCTGCTGCAGGAGGATCTCAAGATCCGCCGCTTTCTGGAAAAGCGGCTGAAGCAGGCTGCGGTCAGCAAGGTTGTCATCGAGCGGCTGGCCAAGAAGCCGCGGGTGACCGTCTATTCCGCCCGTCCCGGTGTCGTGATCGGCAAGCGGGGGGCGGATATCGAACAGCTCCGTCAGGAGCTGAAGAAGATGACGGGCGAGGAGACCGCGCTCAATATCGTCGAGATCCGCAAGCCCGAGGTCGATGCGCGGCTCATCGCCGAGGGCATCGCCCAGCAGCTCGAGCGCCGCGTGTCCTTCCGGCGTGCGATGAAGCGGGCCGTGCAGGCTGCCATGCGGCTCGGCGCCCAGGGCATCCGGGTGAATGTTTCGGGCCGGCTGGGCGGCGCAGAGATCGCGCGCATGGAGTGGTACCGTGAAGGGCGTGTGCCGCTTCACACGCTCAGGGCCGACATCGATTACGGCTTTGCCCTCGCGCGGACGGCCTATGGGGCGATCGGCGTGAAGGTCTGGGTGTTTCGCGGCGAGATCATGGAGCACGATCCGCTGGCGCATGAGAAGCGGATGCTGGAGTTCCAGACCGCTGCCGCGGGATCGTGGCGGTAGGCAAGACGGCCTGAGGGCCGGCAGACGAGGACAGGCGAGATGCTGCAACCGAAGCGCACGAAGTTCAGGAAGGCGCACAAGGGCCGGATCCATGGCGTGGCCAAGGGCGGCACGGAGGTCAACTTCGGGGCCTTCGGGCTGAAGGCTCTGGAGCCGGCACGGATCACGGCCCGTCAGATCGAGGCGGCGCGGCGTGCCATTACCCGTCACATGAAGCGTGCCGGCAAGGTCTGGATCCGGATCTTCCCCGATGTGCCCGTTTCCACCAAGCCGGCCGAGGTGCGCATGGGAAAGGGCAAGGGCTCGCCCGAGTACTGGGTGGCGCGTGTCAAGCCGGGGCGGATCATGTTTGAGGTTGATGGCGTGCCCGAGCCGGTCGCGCGTCGGGCCTTCGAACTGGCTTCGGCCAAGCTGCCGATTGCGACCAAGATCGTCACGCGGCGGTCGTAGGGGATGAAACGCGAGGACCGAGGAGCGCGCAAACGATGAAGGCGGCGGATTTGCGGCTGAAGACCCATGATGAGCTGATCCAGCTCTTGCGCGATCTGAAGCGCGAGCGGCTCAATCTGCGTTTCCAGCAGGCCTCGGGCCAGCTGGAGAAGCCATCGCGGATGAAGGAGATCCGGCGCGACATTGCCCGGATTCTCACGATCCTGAATGAACGCAAGCGCAGCGGCGGCGCCGACAAGGCGGCCTGAGCGCGGGCAGGGTAGGAAGACAAGGACGAGGCGATGCCGAAACGCGTATTGCAGGGGCGGGTGGTCAGCGACCGCAACGACAAGACCATCGTGGTGCTGGTCGAGCGGCGCTTTCCGCATCCGCTGCTGGGCAAGATCGTCAAGCGCAGCAAGAAGTATCACGCCCATGATCCGAAGAACGAGTGGAAGGTGGGCGACAAGGTCTGGATCGAGGAGTGTCGGCCGATCAGCAGGAAGAAGCGCTGGCGGGTCGTGCAGGGTGAACATGTGACGACGGTCTAGGGCGATCGGAGCCTTGGTCCGGATGTGATGAAACAGGGTGGTTGAGCCATGATCCAGATGCAGACGAATCTCGACGTCGCCGACAACTCCGGCGCCAAGCGCGTGATGTGCATCAAGGTGCTGGGCGGCACGAACCGGCGCTATGCCCGTGTGGGTGACGTGATTGTCGTCTCCGTCAAGGAGGCGGCGCCCAAGGGACGCGTGAAGAAGGGGGATGTGTACCGGGCGGTCGTCGTGCGCACCGCCAAGGACATCCGCCGACCGGATGGCTCGGTCATCCGTTTCGATCGCAATGCGGCGGTGCTCATCAACAAGCAGGGCGAGCCGATCGGCACGCGCATCTTCGGCCCCGTGGCGCGCGAGCTGCGGGCTGCGAACCACATGAAGATCATCTCGCTCGCTCCGGAGGTGCTGTGATGGCTGCGAAGCTGAAGAAGGGCGACAAGGTCGTGGTGATCGCCGGGCGCGACAAGGGCAAGACCGGCGAGATCCTGAAGGTGCTCCGCAAGGAGAACAGGGCGATCGTCTCGGGTGTCAATCTCGTCAAGAAGCACCAGCGGCCGACGCCGCAGGAGCCGGGCGGGATCATCACCAAGGAGGCGCCCATCCATCTGTCCAATCTGATGCTGGCCGATCCCAAGGATGGCCGGCCGACACGGGTGGGCTTCAAGATCGTCGAGGGACGCAAGGTGCGGTTCGCCAAGAAGTCAGGCGAGGTGATCGATGGCTGAGAACAAGACTGCCGAAAACAAGCAGCCGGCGGGCGAGCGCTACGTGCCGCGCCTGAAGCGGTTCTATCTGGAAGAAGTGCGGCCGAAGCTGATGGAAAAGTTCGGCTATGAGAACGTCATGCAGGTGCCGCGGCTGGAGAAGATCGTCATCAATGTCGGTGTGGGCGATGCGGTCCAGGACCCGAAGCGCCTGAACAGGGTGGTGGAGGAAATTGGTCTGATCGCCGGCCAGAAGCCGGTGATCACCCGGGCCAAGAAGTCGATCGCGGGTTTCAAGCTCCGTCAGGGCATGCCGATCGGCGTGAAGGTCACGCTCCGGCGCGACAAGATGTACGAGTTCCTGGACCGGCTGATCACCATCGCTCTGCCGCGGGTGAAGGACTTCCGGGGCGTCAACCCGAAGAGCTTCGATGGACACGGCAATTACGCCATGGGGCTCAAGGAACAGATCGTCTTCCCCGAGATCGACTATGACAAGGTCGAGCAGATCCGGGGCATGGACATCATCATCTGCACGAGTGCGGAAACGGATGACGAGGCCCGCGAGCTGCTGGCGGCCTTCAACATGCCGTTCCGCAAGAACTGACGAGCGCAGCAAGAGGGATAAACGAGCATGGCCAAGAAGAGTGCCATCGAAAAAAACAAGCGGCGCAAGGAACTGGTTCGGCGCTATGCCGCCAAGCGCGCGCGGCTGAAGGCGATTGCGCGGGATCGCTCGCGCCCTGAAGAGGAGCGCATTCTGGCCTGGCTGAAGCTGGCCGAGCTGCCGCGCAATTCCTCGCCGACCCGGGTGCGCAATCGTTGTGAGCTGACGGGCCGGCCGCGCGCCTATTACCGCAAGTTCCGCATCTCGCGCATTGCGCTGCGCGAGCTGGCCTCCTCGGGGCAGCTGCCTGGTGTCACCAAGGCGAGCTGGTAGGGCGAGCTGGTAGGAGAGTAAAGACGATGATGACCGATCCCCTGGGCGACATGCTCACCCGGATCCGCAACGGACTGGCCGCCCGCAAGGAGTCGATCACGGCGCCCGCCTCCAAGCAGCGCGAGCGTGTGCTCGACGTCCTCAAGCGCGAGGGCTACATCCTCGGCTACGAACGGGTGGATGTCGGCAACAACAAGGCCCTGCTCAAGATCACGCTCAAATATCATGAAGGCGAGCCGGTGATCCGGCATATCGAGCGGGTCTCACGCCCCGGTCGCCGAATTTATGCCGGTGTCAAGGAGCTGCCGCGGGTGGCGAACGGCCTCGGGATTTCGATCGTGTCCACGCCAAAGGGCGTGCTCTCGGATGCCGAGGCCAGGGCGCAGAATGTGGGTGGCGAGGTGATCTGCAAGGTGTTCTAGCGGATCGCGAGCGCTGAAAGCGGCGCCCTCCTGCAGGCTTTCGCGGGCGCTCGGAAGAGTTGAAGAGGACGGACAAGATGTCGCGCATTGGCAAGAAACCCATCGCGATCCCGAGCGGGGTCGAGGTGCGCCTGGAGGGCCGGGAGATCTCCGTCAAGGGGCCGAAGGGTGCGCTCAGCCTGACCCTGGTTGAGGATGTCGAGGTTACCCGCGAGGGTGACGAAATCCTGGTCAAGCCCCGCAATGACAGCCGCCGTGCCCGCGCGATGTGGGGCATGCAGCGCAGCCTCGTCGCCAATCTGGTCGAAGGCGTGACAAAGGGCTTTCAGAAGAAGCTCGTCATTCAGGGCGTCGGCTATCGTGCGCAGGCGCAGGGACAGAAGGTGCGCCTGCAGCTTGGTTTCAGCCATGACATCGAATACGAGGTGCCGCAGGGCATCAAGGTGGAGACACCGGATCAGACCACCATCGTGGTTTCGGGGATCGACAAGCAGCAGGTAGGCCAGGTGGCTGCCGAGCTGCGATCCTATCGTCCGCCGGAGCCCTACAAGGGCAAGGGGGTCCGGTATGAAGGCGAATACATCTTCCGCAAGGAAGGCAAGAAGAAGTAGCGCGAGGGCATAGCGGCCATGAGCAAGCATGACGAACTCTTCGAACGGCGCCGTCGGCGCAACCGCTACAAGCTGCGGCTGAAGGCGGCCGGTCGTCCGCGGCTGTCCGTGCATCGTTCGAACAAGCACATTTATGCGCAGGTGATCGACGATGCGGCCGGACGCACGCTCGCCTTCGCCTCCACACTGGACCAGTCGCTGCGCGGCAAGCATGGCTGCACGATCGAGGGAGCCAGGGCCGTCGGCAAGCTGATTGCCGAGCGCGCGAAGGCGGCCGGGGTCGAGGCGGTGGTCTTCGATCGGGGCGGCTACATCTATCACGGGCGTGTCAAGGCCTTGGCCGAGGCTGCGCGCGAGGGCGGATTGAAGTTCTAAGGGCTAACGGGCACCGGCAGGCCGGTGCGACAGGAACAAGAGGATAGAGGCAATGGCACGGCCGAGAGCGGCGGAGCGCGAGGACAGCCAGTTCGTCGAGAAACTCGTCCACATCAACCGCGTGGCGAAGGTGGTCAAGGGAGGCCGGCGTTTCGGTTTCGCGGCACTGGTGGTGGTCGGCGACGGGCGCGGGCGCGTCGGTTTCGGGCATGGAAAAGCACGCGAGGTGCCGGAGGCCATCCGCAAGGCGACCGAGGCGGCCAAGCGCTCCATGATCCGAGTTCCCCTGCGCGAGGGCCGCACGCTTCATCATGACAGCACCGGTCATCACGATGCGGGGCGAGTGATCATCCGCTCGGCGGAGCCGGGCACCGGTATCATCGCGGGTGGTCCCATGCGCGCGGTCTTTGAGGCGCTGGGCGTGCAGGATGTGGTGGCCAAATCGCTTGGCACCTCCAATCCCTACAACATGGTTCGCGCCACATTTGATGCGCTCAAGCGGCAGGCAAGCCCGCGTCAGATCGCGGCGCGCCGGGGGCTGAAGGTGGGCGAGCTGGTTGCCCGTCGGGCGGCGGTCGAAGGCCGGGCGAGTGAGCAGGAGAACGGCTGATGGCGGCAGGCAAGAAGGACAAGCTGATCAAGGTCACGCAGATCGGCAGCCCCATCCGGCGGCGAAAGGATCAGCGGGCGACATTGATCGGGCTGGGGCTGAACAAGATGCAGCGCTCGCGCGTGCTGCCGGACACGCCGGCCGTGCGGGGCATGATTGCCAAGGTCCGGCATCTCGTGCGGGTCGAGGAAGTCTGACGGAACAGCGGCCGCGAAGGCTGCAGGAGCGAGGAAGAACGTCATGCGGTTGAACGAGCTCAAGGATCGCCCGGGTGCACGTCGCCCCCGCACGCGGGTCGGGCGCGGCATCGGTTCCGGCAAGGGCAAGACGGCCGGTCGCGGTCACAAGGGTGCCAAGCAGCGCTCGGGCACGAGCATTGACGGATTCGAGGGCGGTCAGATGCCGATCCATCGGCGTCTGCCCAAGCGCGGCTTCAATCCCCTGCGCCGCAAGCAGGTGGCGCTGGTCAATCTCGGGCGCCTGCAGGAGGCGATCGACAAGGGGCGGCTCGATGCGGCCAAGCCCATCGATGAGGAGGCTCTGCGGGCAGCGGGACTGATCAAGAAGGTGGGAGACGGCATTCGTCTGCTGGCCAAGGGCGAGCTGAAGGCGAAAATTACGATCACGGTCGATCATGCCTCCGAGGCCGCGCGCAAGGCGGTTGAGGCGCTTGGCGGCGTGGTGCAGCTGCGTGATGCCTCCCCGAAAAATCGGGGCGAAGAGGTCAAGGGGATCGAGGAGCATTGACGCCCGCAGGCAGGGGAAGAACCGGCCCGGGTGTTTATCCGCGCTTGGGAGTGGAAGCGACGCTGCAGGGGGTGGCAGCGGGAAGAAGCAGGTAGAAGAGTGGTGATTCGGCCCGGTGGCCGTTATTGCCGCTGACAGTGCAGGAAAAGCACAGGCCAATGGTCTCGGCAGCCGAACAACTGGCGCGCAATTTCAGCTGGGGCACCTTTGCGAAGGCGGAGGAGCTCAAGAAGCGCCTGTGGTTTACGCTGGGGGCGCTCGTGATCTACCGGCTGCTCACCTATGTGCCTCTGCCCGGCATTGATCCGACGGCGCTGGCCCAGTTCTTCCAGCGGCATGCGGGCGGTGTCGTCGATCTGTTCAACATGTTTGCGGGCGGGGCGCTGCAGCGCATGTCGATCGTGGCGCTGGGGATCATGCCCTACATTTCGGCCTCGATCATCATGCAGCTTCTCACTTCCATGTCTCCTCAGCTGGCCGAGCTGAAAAAGGAAGGCGAGGTCGGGCGCAAGAAGCTCAATCAGTATACCCGCTATGGGACAGTGCTGCTGACGGCCATCCAGGGCTATGGCCTTGCCCGGGCGCTGGAGTCGCAGGGGCTCGTGCTTGATCCCGGGCCGTTCTTCGAGGCATCCGCCGTGATCACCCTGGTTGGCGGGACGATGTTTCTGATGTGGCTGGGTGAGCAGATCACCCAGCGCGGCGTCGGCAACGGCATTTCGCTCATCATCTATGCGGGCATTGTAGCCCGCATGCCGCAGGCTGTGGCCCAGACATTGGAGCTGGGGCGGCAGGGCATCCTCTCGCCGCTCGGCATCGTGCTGCTTCTGGTCGGCGTAGTGGCGCTCATCGCCTTCATCGTCTTTGTGGAGCGGGCCCAGCGGCGGATCACGATCCAGTATCCCAAGCGTCAGGTGGGCAATCGTCTGTTCCAGGGGGACACGTCGCATTTGCCGCTGAAGCTCAACACCTCCGGTGTCATCCCGCCGATCTTTGCCAGCTCGCTGCTCCTGATGCCTGCGACCATCGGCCAGTTTGCGGGCTCGGGCGGGCCGGAGTGGCTGACCTATGTGACCGCCCTGCTCGGCCACGGACAGCCGCTCTACATCCTCCTTTATGCGGCGGGCATCATCTTTTTCGCCTTCTTCTACACGGCCGTGATCTTCAATCCCGAGGAGACGGCGGACAATCTCAAGCAGCATGGCGGCTTCATTCCGGGAATCCGTCCCGGCAAGCGCACGGCTGAATATCTGGACCATGTGCTCACGAGGTTGACGGCGGCTGGCTCCATCTATCTGGCCATCGTGTGCATCATCCCCGAGATTTTGATCGCACGCTATCAGATCCCCTTCTATCTCGGCGGCACCAGCCTGCTGATCGTCGTCTCGGTGACAATGGACACCATCACCCAGATTCATTCCCATCTGCTTGCCCATCAATATGAGGGGCTTTTGAAGAAGGCGCGACTGAAGGGAGGCCGGGTGCGATGATCATCATTCTTCTTGGGCCGCCGGGTGCCGGCAAGGGAACGCAGGCCCAGCGTCTGGAGCGCGAACACGGCCTCAAGCAGCTGTCTACGGGCGACATGTTGCGGGCGGCTGCCAAGTCGGGCAGCGAGATCGGGCTCAAGGCCAAGGAGGTGATGGACCGCGGCGAGCTGGTAAGCGACGATATCGTCGTCCAGATCGTGGCGGAGGCGCTCACGCGTGACGATTGTGTGAACGGCTATATCCTGGACGGCTTCCCCCGCACCCTCGCCCAGGCCGGTGCCCTGGATGCGATGTTGGAGGAACGGGGCAAGCGGCTCAATGCCGTGGTCGAGATCGTGGTGCCGGAGGAACTCGTTGTTGAGCGGATTTCGGGACGCTTCATCTGTGCGAAGTGCGGCGCCACCTATCACGACAAATATCGCCTGCCGAAGAACGACATGATCTGCGATGTCTGCGGCTCCACCGAATTCATCCGTCGTGACGATGACAAGCCGGAAGCCGTGCGCGAACGCCTGAAGGCCTATCGGGCGCAGACGGAACCCCTGCTGCCCTATTATCGGGAGCGGGGCGTTCTGATCCAGATCGACGGGCGTGGTTCCATCGAGGAGGTGGCCCGCGCGATTGACGAGGCGCTGGGCATCACCGACCTCAAGCCGCCCGTGTGCGAGGACGATAAGTCATGAGGGAGTGTTGACCTTGATCGGGATTTGCGGTAAGCGCGCCGCGCTCGGTGGCGGCCGACGCTTCCCGTGACAGACCAAGGGCAGAATGAGTAACCGGCGGCGTGATCGCAACATCAGCCGCCGGGCGGACAGTCGGCGAGACAGGAGAACGGTAACGTGGCGCGCATTGCTGGTGTCAATATTCCGACCGACAAGCGGGTCGAGATCGCGCTGACCTACATCTACGGGATCGGGCGCACGCGGGCCAAGGAAATCTGCAAGGCGCTCGGCATTCCCGATGAGCGGCGGGTGCGCGATCTTACGGAATCCGAGGTGATCCGGATCCGTGAGTATATCGACGACCATTATGTCGTCGAGGGCGATCTCCGCCGCGAGGTGGCCATGAACATCAAGCGGCTGATGGACCTTGGCTGCTACCGCGGGCTGCGGCATCGCAAGGGACTGCCGGTGCGGGGACAGCGCACTCATACCAATGCGCGCACCCGCAAGGGCAAGGCGCGGCCGATCGCCGGCAAGAAGAAGTAGTGACGAGTGCCTGCCGCCTGACGCCCATCCAACAGGCGGGGGGTGGCAGAGACGGGAGTGCAGGCGGCGGGCAAGCGGGCCCGTCGTGGAAAGCGACCATCAGGTCGCAAGAAGACCGAGGCGAAAGAGCAGGACGCCATGGCGAAAGAGACGCGACTGAAGCGGCGCGAACGCAAGAACATTACGCGCGGGGTGGCGCATATCAGCGCGACCTTCAACAACACCATGATCACGATCACCGACCAGCAGGGCAATGCCATTGCGTGGTCGTCTGCGGGATCAAGCGGTTTCAAGGGATCGCGCAAGTCGACTCCCTATGCCGCCCAGGTGGCCGCGGAAGATGCCGGCCGCAAGGCGCAGGAACATGGCGTCAAGGAGCTGGCGATCGAAGTGAAGGGGCCGGGCTCCGGTCGCGAGTCCGCGATCCGGGCGCTCGCCAATCTTGGTTTCACGATCACCTCGATCCGCGATGTGACGCCGATCCCGCACAATGGCTGCCGTCCGCGCAAGCGGCGTCGCGTCTGAGAAAGGCGACCAACCCGATTGCGCCTGCAAAGGATTTCTCCAACAGGGCGCGACCAGAAAAGAATGCGAGGTTAAGGCCGTGATTCACAAGAACTGGCAGGAACTCATCAAGCCGAGCAAGATCGAGATCGTCCCGGGTGCGGATCCGCAGCGGCGCGCGCGTCTGGTCGTGGAACCGCTCGAGCGTGGTTTTGGCACGACGCTCGGCAACGCGCTCCGGCGGGTGCTGCTGTCCTCCCTTCAGGGTGGTGCGGTAACGGCGATTCAGATCGAGGGCGTGCTGCATGAGTTCTCCTCGATCCCCGGCGTGCGTGAGGATGTGACGGACATTGTGCTCAATATCAAGCAGATCCCCATCCGCGTGAGCGTCGATGGCAGCAAGCGGCTGCATCTGACGGCGACCGGTCCCGGCGAGGTGACGGCCGGACAGATCCAGGAGGTGGCCGGGGTCGAAATTCTCGACAAGGATCTGGTGATCTGCACGCTGGATGAGAACACGACCATCAACATGGAGCTGTATGTGTCATCGGGCAAGGGCTATGTGCCGGCCGAGCGCAATCGCCCCGACGATGCGCCGATCGGCCTCATTCCCGTCGACTCGATTTTTTCGCCGGTCAAGCGTGTAGCCTACAGGGTCGAGAATACGCGGGAAGGCCAGATCCTCGATTATGACAAGCTCACCCTCGATGTCGAGACCGATGGCACGGTGAGCCCGGAGGATGCCGTGGCCTATGCCGCCCGGATTCTGCAGGACCAGCTGCAGATCTTCATCAATTTCGAGGAGCCGCGGCAGATCGAGCAGCGCCGTGAGGAGGAGGAGCTGCCCTTCAATCCCAACCTCCTGCGGCGTGTGGACGAGCTGGAACTGTCGGTGCGGTCGGCCAATTGCCTCAAGAACGAGAACATCGTCTATATCGGCGATCTCGTCCAGAAGACGGAGGCCGAGATGCTGCGCACCCCCAATTTCGGACGCAAGTCTCTGAACGAAATCAAGGAGGTGCTTGCCCAGATGGGGCTCAAGCTCGGCATGGAGGTGCCGGGCTGGCCGCCCGAGAACATCGAGGAACTGGCCAAGAAGCTGGAAGCGGAATACTGATCCGTCCGGATGCCGTCCGGCGGTTGGCCGGGCGGTGGGGACGCGGAGGAGACGACCGATGCGGCACAGGAATGCGGGACGCAAGCTCAACCGGACGAGCGAGCACCGGCGGGCTCTGCTGATGAATCTCGCCAAATCGCTGATCCGGCACGAGCAGATTACCACCACCCTTGCCAAGGGCAAGGAGCTCAGGCCCTATGTGGAGAAGCTGATCACCAAGGCCAAGAAGGGCGGGCTGGCCAACCGCCGGCTCGTGCTGGCCAAACTCCAGGACAAGGAGATGACGCGCAAGCTCTTCGATGAGCTGGCCGAGCGTTATCGGGATCGGCCCGGCGGCTATGTGCGGGTGTTGAAGGCCGGTTTCCGGCAGGGAGACAATGCGCCGATGGCCATCGTGGAGCTGGTCGATCGCAATCCCGAAGCCAAGGGCGCCGGCGAGAAGGCGAGTGATGAGGAGGCCGCAGCCGCCTGACAGGTGGTCGGTGGCGCTTACCGGTGTGAAGAATGCTGCTGCCGCCCGTCCCGCATTGCGGGGCGGGCGTTTGGCTTCGGGGAGGGCGATCAGGGGGTGCCATATTTCTGTCGCCCGGGCATGCCAGGGCCGGTCCTGACGTTCAGAAAAGCGCGAAGGGCGCCCTTTGCCCGTCAATGACGAGCTGATATAGCCGAGGCGAGGCGCTGCGCGCCAGGAAAGGCAAGGAGGTGCACAATGGGTGATCTGGGCAGGCGCATGCTGCGGATGGCGGTGCCGCTTGTGGTTGTCTGGGCCGTTGTGACGGTCGTGCCGCCAGCGGCGGTTGCGGCCATTCAGCATCGTGTGCCTCAAAGCGAGCAGGAGATCCGGCTGACCTTCGCCCCGGTGGTCAAGAAGGTGGCGCCGGCAGTGGTCAATATCTATGCCGCGCGCAAGGTGGTGGTGCGTTCGCCCCTGTTTGCCGATCCCTTCTTTCGCCGCTTTCTTGGGCGGGATTTCGCTTTCGGCATGCCGCGCGAGCGCATCCAGCGATCGCTGGGCTCGGGAGTGCTCGTGCGTGAGGATGGCCTGGTCGTGACCAACACCCATGTCATCGGCGATGCCGATGTCATCCGGGTGGTGCTGGTGGACCGCCGGGAATTCGATGCCGAGGTATTGCTGGCCGACAAGCGTACCGATCTGGCCGTGCTGCGCCTGAAGGCAAAGGCCGGCACGCACTTTCCGGTGGTTCCCCTCGGGGACTCGGATGCGGTGGAAGTGGGCGATATCGTGCTTGCGATCGGCAATCCGTTCGGGATCGGTCAGACGGTCACCTCGGGTATCATCTCGGCGACGGCCCGCACGAATATCGGCACGTCCGACTTCGGTTTCTACCTGCAGACGGATGCCGCCATCAATCCGGGAAATTCGGGCGGGGCCCTGGTAGGGCTCGATGGCCGTCTCGTGGGCATCAATGCGGCGATTTTCTCGCGCACGGGGGAATCGGCGGGAATCGGCTTCGCAATCCCCGTCAACATGGTCAAGACCGTGCTGCTGGCGGCGACCCATGGCGGGGAGATCGTGCGCAACTGGTTGGGAGCCGCCTATCAGCCCGTCACGCCCGAACTGGCGGAGGCCCTGGGATTGGACCGTCCCGGTGGGGTGCTTGTGCGGATGCTGGCACAGGATGGGCCGGCGGCCCGCGCGGGGCTGAAGGAGGGAGATGTGATCGTCGCGATCAATGGTCATGAGGTGCTGGACGAGGCCGCCCTCAAATTCCGCCTTGCGACCTATCCTGCCGGCAGCCGCGTGACGGTCACCATTCTGCGCGAGGGTGAGCGGCTTGATGTGCCGGTCGTGCTTGAGCCGCTGCCTGATGAGCCTCCGGCCCAGCCCACGACACTCAAAGGGCGCAATCCCTTCCAGGGCGTGACATTCGGCAATCTGTCACCGAGACTGGCGGACAAGCTGGGGCTCGATCCCCTCACCCGCGGCGTGGTGGTGCTGAAGGTCGATCCGCGCGCCCCGGCGGCACAGCTCGGCTGGCTGCGGCCGGGTGATGTGGTCGAGGAGGCGGCGGGACATGCCATTCATTCGGTGGCCGACCTTGTGGCCCTTGACGATCTTGCCTGGGAGAAGTGGCCGTTCCGCCTGCGCCGGGGGCGGGAGCGCCTTGCCTGTGTCGTCTACCGCTCGGGTGCGGTGGACTGCCGGTCCGGCCCGATTTGAGGAGCAAGACGGCCACGCTCATGAGCGATCTGTTCGGCGATGAGCCCGGAAAGGGCAGCGGAACGCAGCGGCCATCTGTCGCCCCTTTGGCCGAACGGCTGCGGCCGCGTCGCCTTGAGGACATTCTGGGGCAGGAACATCTGACTGCGCCGGGTGCCCCATTGGCCCGCATGATGGCGGCCGGGTCCGTGCCTTCCCTGCTTCTGTGGGGGCCGCCGGGAACGGGCAAGACCACGATCGCAAGACTGCTTGCGGATCTGCCCGGCTATCGCTTTCAGGCCCTGAGCGCCATCGAAAGCGGGGTGCGGGAGCTGAAGCGGATTTTCTCGGATGCCGAACGATTGCTTGCTGCCGGCAATCGACTTCTTCTGTTCGTTGACGAGATCCACCGCTTCAATCGCGCCCAGCAGGATGCCTTCTTGCGGGTGGTCGAGGAGGGGGTGATCACCCTCGTGGGGGCCACCACGGAGAATCCGAGCTTCGTGCTCAATGCGGCCCTGCTGTCACGCCTGACGGTGCTTGTGCTGCGGCCTCTGGGCGAGGAGGCGCTGGAGCAGCTGCTCGCCCGGGCCGAGGAGGCGTTGGGGACATCCCTTCCCCTGGGTGAAGAGGCGCGGACGGCGCTTGTCGCGATGGCGGCTGGAGATGCGCGCGCGCTGCTCAACATGGCCGAGCTCGTGGCCGAGGCCGGTGCGCAAGGCGAACGCTTCACAAGGCCTGAGGATCTTGCGCGCCTGTTCAGCCGCCGGCCGCTTGCCCATGACCGTGATCGCGACCAGCACTACAATCTGATCTCCGCCTTTCACAAGGCGGTGCGGGGCTCGGATGTCGATGCGGCTCTTTACTGGCTGGCCCGCATGCTGGAGGCGGGCGAAGATCCCCGCTACATCACCCGGCGCATGATCCGGATCGCCAGTGAGGACGTAGGGCTTGCCGCGCCGCAGGCCCTCGAACAGGCCTTGGCGGCGGACGCCGCCTATGAGCGTCTGGGCTCACCGGAAGGGGAACTGGCGCTGTTTCAGGCGGCCGTGTTTCTGGCCAGCGCGCCCAAGTCCAATGCGCTCTACCGGGCGGAGGCGGCCGCGCGGGCGCTTGCGCGACGCACGGCGGCGCTGCCGCCGCCGATGCACAGTCTCAACGCACCGACGAAGCTGATGCGGTCTCTCGGCTATGGCGAAGGCTATGTCTATGACCACGATGCACCGGATGCCTTCGCCGGCCTTGACTATTTTCCGGAAAAGCTTGCCCGCGAGCAGCTCTATCATCCCACATCGCGCGGCTTCGAGGCCCGCATTGCCGAGCGTCTTGCCAGCTGGCAGGCCCGGCGTGCCCGGGCCGGTGCCGGCGCGGCCGGCTCCCCCCGGAGGTCTGCCGATCATCAGGACAAAGACGGCAAGGACGCACCGGCATCTGAAGATTCTTCCCCGGCAAAGGACGGGTCCTGAGGCCCGAGGCGCGAATGCATTCAGGGTTCATGTCTGAATGAGGCGGATGGTGCCCCCGGTCCGACTCGAACGGACACGGCCTTGCGGCCACCAGATTTTGAGTCTGGCGCGTCTACCAGTTCCGCCACGGGGGCAGGAAGCGATGCGTTCTCGCCATATGCGATCCCCGCCAACAGCGTCAAGCGGTTGCGGCCGGAGCTCTTGCCAAGGCCTGCCATGCTCGGCCAAAAGCATGCCGACAAAGCCCGCTTCCAGCCCAAGATAAGAGAGGAGCAAGAAGCTGCTGCGCCGCCTTTATGACTGGACCATGGCCAAAAGTGCGAGCAGACATGCGCGCGCCTGGCTGGCGGCCGTCGCTTTTCTGGAATCGAGCGTCTTTCCCATTCCGCCCGATGCTCTGCTGTTGCCCATGGGACTTGCCCGGCGCGAGCGGGCCCTTGGCTATGCCGTGCTGGCAACGGTCGCCAGCGTGGCCGGAGCACTGCTCGGCTATCTCATCGGCTGGGGATTGTGGGAAGCGGTGGGCCAGCCGATCATTGCCTTTTACGGGTATGAGGCGGCCTTCGCCCGGTTTCAGAATGCCTTCGATCGTTATGGCGAACTTCTCGTCCTCGTCTTTGGTGTGACATTCTTCCCCTTCAAGGTGATCACGATCGCAAGCGGGGTGGTGCGGATGGACATCGCGACCTTCCTTGCCAGTGCAGCGGTGGCCCGGGCGTTGCGCTTTCTGCCGGAGGGCTGGCTGCTGTGGCGCTTCGGCCCCCCGATACGCGCCTTCATCGAGCGGCGGCTTGCTCTGCTGGCCACGGCTTTCGTGATCCTCCTGGTCGTGGGATTCCTGCTTGTCGGCTGGGGGGCAAGCTCCTAGAAGCACGAGTGCGGTCCCATGGCACAGGCATGGGACTGACACGGGAAAGGAGGGCAGCGCCTCATGTCCGTCTTGCGCAGGCTGATCCGTGATCCTGCCAGCTATCTGCTGATTGCGGCTGCTCTGATCATTGCCGTGCTGGTGATGCAATACGGCTTCGGCTATGTGCCCTGTGAACTGTGTTACTGGCAGCGCTATCCCTACTATGCTCTGCTGGCTGTGGGATTGGCCTATCTCGGTCAGCGGCTGGTCGGGCGGACGACGGCGGGCATGGACCGGGCGATGCTGACATTGGCGGGTGTTGCCTTTCTTGCAAGTGGCGGGATCGGGCTTTATCACGCCGGTGTGGAGTGGCACTGGTGGCCGGGTCCGGGCCGGTGCAGCGGGCTCGGCGAGTTGCCTGATGATCCCGATGCCCTGATGGCCATGCTGGGCAAGGTCAGGATCGTTCCCTGCGACGAGCCGGCCGTGACCATTCTGGGGCTGTCGCTTGCCGCATGGAATGCCGTCATCGGTGTGTCCGTCGGGGTGACGGCTCTTTTCGTCGCGTTCCGGGCCGGGAGAAAAGGGAAGGGGCATCATGGCTGAACGGAAGCAGCGGCGTTTCGTGCCGCCACGTCCCCTGCCGGGTGAACCGGGCATTGCCCGGCAGCTGGGGCGGATGCTGCGGGTCGATCATGCCGGTGAGCTGGGTGCCGTGCACATCTACCGCGGTCAGCGCGCGGTGATCGGTGAACATCACCGGCTGAGTCCCGTGCTGCGCGAAATGGAGGCTCAGGAAGAGGAGCATCTTGAGCGTTTCAACCAGCTGCTGAGAACGCATCGCGTCCGGCCGAGCCTGCTGGCCCCTCTCTGGCAGGCGGCCGGGCGGGCTCTGGGCGCTGCAACTGCCCTGATGGGACCACATGCGGCAATGGCGGCCACGGCGGCGGTCGAGGAGGTCATTGACGATCATTACGCCCGGCAGCGTGACCGATTGCGGCAGTGGCCGGAGGTGGCGGCGCTTGCCGAGACTGTCGAGCGGTTTCGTCAGGACGAGGTCGCCCATCGTGACGAGGCGATCGCCCAGGGAGCGGAACGCACACCCGGCTACCCGCTTCTTGCCGGTCTCATCAAGGCGGGCTGCCGGCTCGCCATCCGGATTGCCGAGCGGATCTAGGTCATGGGGAAAGATCCGGTTGTGAAATGTCTTGCCGGCGTGCCGGTGCTGGTGACGGGTGGGGCCGGCTATATAGGGAGCCACATCGTCTGGGCTCTGCGTGATGCGGGCGCACGGCCCGTTGTGCTCGATGCCGACCGAAATGCCCGCGCGCGCTTTTCCTGGTTGCCGGAGGACGTGCCGGTGGTCCGCGCCGATGTCGCTGATCGGGCGGCGCTTGAGATGATTGCCGACCGCCATCACCCGCGGGCGGTCATTCACCTGGCCGCGCTGATCGATGCTGCCGAATCCGTGGCCAGGCCGCTGGCCTATTATCGTGAGAACGTCCTTGGAACTCTGGTGCTGGCCGAGTGGATGCAGGCCCATCGCGTGCCGTTTCTCGTCTATTCGTCTTCGGCGGCCGTTTATGGCACCGGCCACAGGCCGCCCGTTGGCGAGGACGCCCCGCTTCGTCCCGCCAATCCCTATGGGGAGACGAAGCGTGTCGGCGAGGATCTGCTGGCCGGTGCGGCCCGGGCGTCCGGTGGCGGCCTTGCGGTCGTGGCGTTGCGCTATTTCAATGTAGCGGGGGCCGACCCGGAAGGTCGGACGGGCCCCCAGAGCGGGCGTGGTGATGTGATTTCGGCCGCCTGCCGGGCGGCGCTCGCCGGCGAGCCCTTTTGCATCTTCGGGACGGACTGGCCTACCGCCGACGGCACGCCGGTGCGTGACTTCATCCATGTCGCAGATCTGGCGGACATGCATCTTGCCGCCCTCGCCTGGCAGCTCGCGGGGCGGCAGAAGGAACCCTTTTCCGTCTTCAACTGTGGCTATGGTCGGGGCGTATCCGTGCGCGAGGTGGTGGATGCGGCCATGCGCGCGGCCGGTCGATCCTTTGAAGTCCAGGCGGCACCGCGCCGTGTCGGCGATATCGGCGAAATGGTGGCCGATCCGTCACGCTTTGCCGCCACTATCGGCCATGTTCCGCGCCATGCCGCGCTGGATGCCATTGTCGCAAGCCATCTGCGCTGGCTTGCCGAGGGGCGCGAGGGGACTCATGCGTAAGCGGCGGCTTGGCAGACTGGCCGATTCCGGATGACGGCAGGCTCATCAACCGATGATGGATTTGAGCAGGAGGAAGCACCGTCTGTGAAAAGGGCCATCACCTGCCAGGGTTTCTTCCGCTCTTCGAAAGCAGTGCTTGCCGGGCTCGCCAGTGTTACAGCCGAAAATTGCCTCACGACCCTTGGGCCGGTTGGAGATAAATCCGGACGGTCGTTCCCCGGCCCCGTGTGGATTCGATGGCGAATACCCCTTCCTGGCGCTCGACGAGCATCTTGGACAACGGCAGCCCCAGTCCCGCACCTTCATTCTGCCGGTTGAGCACGGATTCCACCTGCTCAAAGGGTCGCAGCGCCTTGTCCAGCTCTGCGGGAGTCATCCCGATACCGGAATCCGCGATTGCGATCAGCACGCAGCCGTTCGGCCAGTCCTCGGCCATGTGTTCGGGCGGAGGTCCGCTCAGACGCTCCGTCCACAGCCGCACGCTGCCGCCTTCAGGGGTAAACTTGATGGCATTGATGAGAATGTTGATGAGGACCTGTCGCAACCGCAGCCGGTCAGCACGCAGTTTGAGATCCGGTGGCGGAATTTCGTAGTGGAAGGCGATCTGACGCTGGGCGGCCCGCTGCGCGATCAGGCGTACGGCCGGCAGAACGACCTCGGCAAGCGGCAGATCCGCCATTTCGATCGGCAGATGACCGCTTTCCATGCGGGCAAGATCCAGAATGTCATTGATCAGAGAGAGCAGATGGGATCCCGCCTCCCGGATGTCGCCGACATATTCCTTGTAGCGAGCATGTCCCAGTGGCCCGAAGAGTTCGCCTTCCAACACCTCAGCGAAACCGATGATGGCATTCAGGGGCGTGCGCAGCTCGTGCGAGATATTGGCCAGAAATTCCGATTTGGCCCTGTTGGCAAGCTCGGCTTCCTCCTTGCTGCGGATGAGCTCGGCTTCCTGGCGTTTGCGCTCCGTGATGTCGCGCCCCATCATCAGCAGGTGGGGACGCCCGCGATAGGGGATGATCTTTGCGGCAAGGGACAGATGGAAGCGCCGCCCGTCCCGGCTTTTCCCCGTAAATTCGAGATCCCGGATCTCGCCGCGCCGCATCAGCTCGTCAATCAGGGCCGCGCGTTCTGAGGGGTCACGCCAAAGATTGAGCTCAAGGCTCGTGTGCCCGATGACTTCCTCTTCACTCAGCCCGAAGGCATCCAGAAAAGCCTGGTTCGCATAGACGAAGCGGGTGCTTTCCACTTCGTTCAAGGTGATGATGTCGGGAGAAAGCGCAAAAATGCTGTGAAAAATGGCTTCCGATTCAAGCAGGGCCTCGGTTGCGGCGTGGCGTTCGGTGATGTCGAACAGGGTCGCCACTACGGCAGGCTGCCCCTCCCACTCGATGACGCCTGCCCGACAGTTGACCCAGATCACGCTCCCATCCCGCCTTCTTAGACGGAATTCATAATCGCGCGGCGCATCCTCCCCCCTCAGCCGCCGGTTGATGTTGTCCAGCACGAGCTGCCGGTCTTCCGCATGAAGAAAGGTGCTGATCGACTGGAGATTGGCGAGGAGCTCCTCCCGGCTGTCATAACCCAGCATCTCCGCGATCCGGTGATTGGCGTAGAGAACCTGGTCACCGCGATGCACGATGATCCCTTCCACCGCATCGTCCGCGATCTGGCGGAAGGTGGTCTCTGCCGGAGATTCCGGGCGGGGATTGGCTATCAGAACAATCGCTCCTCCCTTGCCGGGCGCATGCTGGATGGACCCTTCGAGAAGCAGAGCCCGCCTTTCGGAGGCCGGCAGAATATGCAGCTGGACGGGATAGCGCAGCATGCCCGCCTCGCGCGGCGCCTTGGACAGTTCATGACCGATGCGGCGCAGCGACAGCAGGCTTTCAGGGGTGAGCAGGCGGACGAACGCCGAGCCGTCTTCAGCGCCGATCTCCTGGAAGAAGGCCCGTGCCCGGGCATTGTGCCAGATGATGACCGGCTCGTTTTCCCAGTCACAGCGGGCAAAGGCGATGAGCACATGATCACCAAGCCAGGTGTTCAGGGCATCCAGATCGCGGAGGAGGGCCGGATCCGCACGACCGGGGCCCTGCATGCGCTCCCGCCCACTCGGGAGTGGACCGGCCGAAATGCCGGCTCCCGTCTGGCGCGTCGCCCGCTTGCGTCGCGGCTGCGCAGATGCCATCTCTCAGCCCCGTCCGGCCAAGGCGCCAGCTTCTGCCTGCTCTTGAATGCCGGGCGCCGATAGCGACATTCTGTTCCGATACGCGCGCAATTTCCAGCCCATTCTCGTCATGCGCGCGCAGCCGGGTTTCCTTGTCCCAATTTATCGTGGATTGCGTTGGCGAAAGGTTAATTCTGCGTGACGGTCCGCTGCGGGCGGCGGGATGAGGAATGCGGCCGGGGCGGCGTATCGTCGCCGGTCGGCGGTCTTGCAAAAACGGTCTGAAGGAGGCAGGCTCTGCACTCGGGCGGCCCGATGAGGCGAGGGAGGGAGTCGCCCGCAAAAGCAAAAGAGGGAGGAGAACCACCATGGCGAACTTTGATCGCGGCGGGCTGCTTGTTGCCCGCATTCTGCTTGTGCTCGTCTTTCTGCTGGCCGGTCTCAACAAGATCATGAACTATGATGCGACGGTTGCCGACGTTGCGGCACATGGCGTTCCCCTGCCGGCCGTTGCCACGCCGCTTGCCATTCTGTTCGAGCTGGGAGGCGCCATTCTGGTCGTGCTGGGTTATCGCACGCGCGAGGCGGCCCTGGCGCTGATCCTGTTCACGGTTCTGGCAACGCTCTTCTACCATCGCTTCTGGGAGATGAGCGGCCAGGAACAGGTGATCAACATGATCATGTTCCTCAAGAATCTGGGGCTGATTGGTGGTCTGGCCCTGTTGTGGCATGTCGGCCCGGGTGAATTGGCGCTGGATGCCCGCAAGCCGGCGCAGGAGTAGGAAACAGGCAGCCCTCAGGCCCGGCAGGGGGCGGGGTTTGCGCAGATGGACGCCTCCTGTCGGCCGCACCGGAAGCAGCCATTGGCCCGTCCTGCAATGCGGGGCGGGCCGCCTGCTTGAGGCAGGGCAGGGGGAGAATGCCTCTTTGCGGCGAGGGCGGCTTTCCGGCTTGCAATGGCCGTCTTTTGACGCCACATAGCAGGTGGTCAGAGGGCCGGGCGGCCGCTCCGGCGGACCAGGTGGTGCGCCGGGGAGGAAAGTCCGGGCTCCACGGAGACACGGTGCCGGGTAACGCCCGGCGGAGGCGACTCCAGGGAAAGTGCCACAGAAAGCAAACCGCCCGCCGTCTCCCTCAGGCAGGCAGGCGGCGTGGTAAGGGTGAAAGGGTGCGGTAAGAGCGCACCGCCGTCCTGGCAACAGGACGGGCATGGCAAACCCCACCGGGAGCAAGATCGCATAGGGACGGCAGATGATCGGTCTCCGGATCGCCGTCCGGGTAGATTGCTAGAGGCGGCCGGCAACGGTCGTCCCAGATGAATGGTCGCCCCCCACGCCTTTCGCGTGGTGGACAGAACCCGGCTTACAGGCCCTCTGACCCTTTCCCCCTTCGGCCATTCCTTGGCGCTTTCTCCCCCTGCCGTCATCCCCCTTTCGTGCGAGATTCCGCACCGCACCGGCTGCATCAGGCGGTGAAAGGGCATCGGACGGGAAGGGGATGGTGCACATTTTTTTGCAATACTCTTCTTATGGGTGTTCACTTCTATCATAGAACACGTATGGCAGCATGGCCGGTAAGATTTCATTAACGATTTGATCCCGCTTGCGCCCTTTTTGCGCTGATTCCGGGCTCTTTCCATTGAAATCCATAGGTTCCCATGATATCCCATAATATCCCATATGATGCCCATGGGTGGCGTGAGGCCGGTTGGCAGACCGGCCGGGTCCTACCCGGGGCAAGCGGGCTTGGGGCAGGAAACGCCGATGCGCTTCATTGCGAATTACACCAACAAGGTGGACCGCAAGGGACGGGTTTCCGTGCCGGCGCGGTTTCGTGGTGAGCTCCAGGCTTCGCGCTTTCCGGGCATCGTCGTCTATGAATCCTTCAAGCTGCCCTGTCTGGAGGGCAGTGCGCGGGAATACATCGATGCCCTTGCCGACCGTCTGAGCAGCGATTTCGGCGCATTCGATGACGAAAAGGAGGCGCTTGCGGCTGCCATTTTGGGAGCGGCCTTTGATCTGCCCTTCGATTCCGAGGGGCGGATTCTGCTGCCCCAACCGCTGCTCGATTTTGCGGGCATTACCGACCAGGCCGTTTTTGTGGGCGTCGGTGAGAAGTTTCTGATCTGGGCCCCCGAGGCCTGGGAGCGGTATCGCGACGAGCAGCGTCAGAAAGCGCGCGCAGCAGCCATGCGGCTGGGAGCACTCGGCCGGCTGGAGGCGTCCTCTTCCGCTCCCTCCGCGGCCGACGGGCCGAACGGCAGTGGGCAGGCCGAGGGGGGATCTTCATGATCATCGTCGTCAGAGAGGACCGGGCGGCATGGACGAGGACGGGCATCACGATGACGGGAATGGCGGGCTCGGGCATCGGCCGGTCATGCTTGATGAAGTGTGCCGATTCGCGGCGCCGCGTCCGGGTGAAATCATCGTGGATGCCACCTTTGGCGGCGGGGGCTATTCCCGTGCGTTTCTTGAGGCCGGTGCGCATGTGCTCGCGTTGGACCGCGACCCCCAGGCGATCGCGCGCGGAGCGGCGCTTGTGGAGGCTTATGGGAATGACCGCCTGCGTCTCGTGCAGGCCCGTTTTTCGCAATTGGAGGCGGTCCTGGCGGAGTCCGGCATGGAGCAGGTGGATGCCGTGGTCTTCGATCTTGGCGTCTCATCCTTCCAGCTGGATGAAGCCGCGCGGGGATTTTCCTTCCGCAGAGAGGGCCCGCTGGACATGCGCATGGACAGGGACGGTGGCATGAGCGCGGCCGAGATCGTCAATCGTTTTGACGAAAAGCGTCTTGCTCTGCTGTTGAAGACGCTGGGAGAGGAGCCGGCTGCGCGGCGGATCGCCCGGGCCATCGTGACCGCGCGCAAGAAGGCGCCGATCACCACGACGCAGGCGCTGGCCCGCATCATTGAGCGCGCCGTCGGCTCCCGACCCCATCAGCGCATCCATCCGGCCACCCGCAGCTTCCAGGCGCTGCGCATTGCGGTCAATCGCGAACTGTCCGAGCTGGCGGCCGGCCTGAGCGCGGCAGAGCGGGTCCTCAAGCCCGGCGGGCGCCTGGTGGTGGTGGCCTTTCACTCGCTGGAGGATCGCATCGTCAAGCAGTTTCTGCGCGCCCGTTCGCAGGAAACCGGCCGGCTGCTGCCGCATGAGGAACGCGCCGGATCGGTGCCGGCGCCCAGCTTCCGGTTGCTGACGCGCAAGGCGGTGCGGCCGGGAGAAGAGGAGGTCCGGACCAATCCGCGGGCGCGCTCGGCGCGACTGCGTGCGGCCGTGCGTCGACAGGCGCCAGCCTGGCCCGAACGCGCCGGTATTGCGGCGCGCGCGCTGCCCGATTTTGCGTGACGGATTGCAGGAGGAATGGCTGACATGTGGCGTCGCTTGATTTCGCTGTTTTTGGCCGGGCTCGTGATTGCTGCCGGGATCAGCCTCTATCTGCTGGCTCATCGCGTGGATGAGCGGCGTGCCCGTATTGCGGCCCTTCATGCCGAAATCGCCCGGGAGCAGGCCAACATTCGCATTCTTGAGGCTGAGTGGGCATATCTGACAAGCCCCGAGCGCATTCGCATGGACGCCGAACGCTATCTTGCCCTGCGACCGCCGCGCATGAGCCAGCAGATCGGCGATCTTCGCAGTCTGCCCGAAGCATCCGATGGCCCGGCCCTGGCGGCACGGGCTGCCGTCCCTGTCGGTCAGCTGTCTGAAAGAGGGCTTGAGTGAATGGGGTGAGACGATCTCAGAACCCGCCGATCTGGGCGCCACAGCGGGAATTGTGGCGTGCGCGGCTGTTTCTGGTGGCCGTGCTCTTTCTTTTGGGGTTCGGCGGCCTTGCCTTGCGCGCCTTCACGCTGGCGGTCGCCGAGGCTCCGCATTTGACCAGTGAGGCCCGGGCGGCCGCCTCGGCCGGGCGGGAAGGCGACCAGCATCCCCGCCGTCGTGCGCTGCGGGACCGGCACGGCCGTCTGTTGGCGGTCAATCTGCCGGTGCAATCATTGTATGCCGATCCCCGACGCCTGCTCGATCCGCCAGCCGAAGTCGCCGCACGGCTGGCCGCCATCCTGCCGGATATTGATCGCAGGCAGATCACGGCCCGGCTGTCCAGCGACCGACGCTTCGTCTGGGTCAAGCGCTTCCTGACGCCGGATGAGGTCCGCGCCGTGCTTGATCTCGGCATTCCCGGTCTCGGCCTCATGAAGGAAGAGCGGCGTGTCTATCCATTGGGTCCGCTGTTTGCCCATGCGGTCGGATTCACCGATGCGGACGGGCGGGGACTCATGGGTGCCGAACGGGCCCTGGATCGGCGGCTTGCCGCACAAGGGGGAGAGAAAGGCGAGGCGGTCTATCTGTCTTTTGACGTGACGGTCCAGGAGGCGCTGCGGGAAAGCCTTGATGCTGCCCGGACCCGCTTTTCCGCAAAGGCGGCGGCCGGGCTTGTGATGGACCTCGACAGCCGGGGGCTGCTCGCCCTCGTCTCCCTTCCCGATTTCGACCCCAATCATCCCGGCAGCGCTCCCCCCGAGGCGCTGTTCAATCGCGTCACCCAGGGCGTGTTCGAGCTGGGATCCGTCTTCAAGATCTTCACCCTGGCGGCGGCCCTGGAAAGGGGGATCGCGCCGGACACCCGCTTTGATGTGCGCAAACCGGTTGTGGTGCCCGGCGGTTTCCGGATTCATGATGATCATCCGCTCAAGCGGCCGGTGAGCCTCATCGAGGCCTTCGCCCATTCCTCCAATATCGCCTTCGCCCAGCTGGCCGAGCGCCTGGGCGACGAAGGACTCCAGACGGCTTTCCGCCGGTTCGGCCTGCTGGACCCGATGCCTGCTCCCTATCGCGAAACGGCGACGCCTCTGGTGCCGGCCCGCTGGCGGCACGCCAATACCTTGACCGCCGCCTTCGGCCACGGGATTGCCGTCTCGCCCCTGCAGCTGGCCACATCCGTCGCCGCTGTCGCCGGTGACGGTTTCCTTCGTCCTGCCACAGTTCTGCGCGATGACCGGACTGAGGGCCCGCGCGTGCTCGCCGATTCAACAGTGCGCAGGCTGCGGGCGGCGATGCGTCTTGTCGTGCTGCGCGGCACGGGAAGACAGGCGGCGGTGTCGGGGCTGCAGCTTGCCGGCAAGACGGGCACGGCCGAGAAGGTGATCGATGGCGTCTATCATCCTGATCGGCTTCTTTCGAGTTTCGTGGCGCTGCTGCCGGCTGCGCAGCCGCGCTACCTCATCTTCGTGATGCTGGACGAGCCGCAGGGGACCGCCGAGACGGCCGGTTTTGCCACTGCCGGATGGACGGCCGCCCCCACCGCTGCCCGTGTGGCCGAACGGATCGCGCCGACGCTCGGCCTTCTCCCCCGACGGGCGGAGGAAGAGGAAGATGCAATGGTGCGCCGCTTTTCCCGGCTGATCACCGAGGAGGCGGCGGGATGATGGGAATCGCGATGGCGGCAGGCGAAGGCATGCCGACAGGCCGCAACAGGCCGGGACCGGAAGGGGGGCGGGCCAGGCGCCTTTCCCAGCTGCTGGGGCTGGTGGAGGCGCCGGATGTCTGGATCACCGGCCTTGCGCTTGACAGCCGCACCGTCAGGCCGGGCGACCTCTTCGCCGCCCTGCCCGGCAGCCGCCATGATGGGGCCGCTTTCATCGATCAGGCGATCGCGCAGGGTGCGGCAGCGGTTCTGGCGGCCGAGCGGGCCGTCGATCCCGCCCGCTATTCCGTGCCGGTCGTCACCGTTGCCGATCCGCACCGCACATTGGCCGAGATCGCGGCCCGTTTCTTCGGCACGCAACCCGAGCATGTCGTGGCGGTTACCGGCACCAATGGCAAGAGCTCGGTGGTGGAGTTTCTGCGTCAGCTCTGGGACAGGCGGGGACTGGCCGCCGCCAGCATTGGCACGCTGGGCGTGCGTGGCCTTGGCGCGAATCTGGCGACAACCGGTCTTACCTCTCCTGACCCCATCACTCTGCATCGCCTGCTGGCCGCCTTGACGGAGGAGGGGTGCACCCACGCAGCGATCGAAGCCTCAAGTCATGGCCTCATCCAGAAGCGGCTGGATGCGGTGCGCCTGGCTGCTGCGGCCTTCACCAATCTGACCCGTGACCATCTCGACTATCACCGCACCATGGAAGCCTATTTCTACGCCAAGGCGCGGCTGTTCGGAGAACTGCTGCCGCCGCGGGCGCCGGCGGTGATCGTTGTCGATGACGAGTGGGGGCGCGAGATGGAGATGCTGGCCTGGGGGCGCGGCCTGCGCGTGCTCTCGATCGGGGAGCGGGCGGCCGACTGGCGGATTGTCGAATGGGAGCCTCTGGCTTCCGGCCAGCGGGCGCAGATCCAGATCGCGGGGGGTGACGTCCACGAGCTGACCTTGCCGCTCGTCGGGCGCTTCCAGCTCAAGAACGCCCTTGTGGCGGCGGGACTGCTGCATCTGGGATGCGGGGTTGCGGCGGAAGAGGCGTTCGCGCTTCTGGCCGGGCTTGCACCGGTGCCCGGCCGGCTGGAGTATCTGGGCCGGACACCGGCAGGCGGCGATGTCTATCTCGACTATGCGCATACGCCTGCCGGCCTTAAAGCCGTGCTCACGGCGCTCCGCCCTCATGCGCGGGCGCGCCTGATGGTGGTCTTCGGCTGCGGAGGAGATCGCGATCCCGGCAAGCGCGAGATGATGGGAGCGATTGCGGCGCGCTGCGCCGATCATGTGATCGTGACCGATGACAACCCGCGCACCGAAGATCCGGCCGCGATCCGGCGCATGGTGTTGGCCGGGTGCCCCGGAGCCCGGGAAATCGGGGATCGTGCGGAAGCCATTCGCACGGCGCTGGCCATGCTGGAAGCGGGTGATGTGCTGGTGGTGACGGGCAAGGGTCACGAAACCGGCCAGATCGTGGGTGAGGAGGTGCTGCCGTTCAGCGATGCGGCAGTGGTTGCCGACTGGTTGGCGGAACGGGAGGACTGAGGATGCTCTATCACCTTCTGCGCCCGCTGGCCGATGACTTCATCCTCTTCAATCTCGTGCGCTATCTGACATTTCGCACAGGAGCGGCGCTGCTGACGGCGCTGTTTCTTTCCTTTCTCGTCGGTCCCCCCTTGATCCGGTGGCTGAAGCGGCGTCAGGCCAACGGCCAGCCCATCCGGGCGGATGGGCCTGCGCAGCACCTGATCACCAAGGCCGGCACACCGACGATGGGGGGATTGATGATTCTGATTGCGCTCACCGTCTCCACGCTGCTGTGGATCGATCTGGCGAATCCCTATGTGTGGGTGGTGCTGGGCGTGACGCTCACCTTCGGTCTCATCGGCTTTGTCGATGATTACCTCAAGGTGGCCCGCCGCAATCCCCGGGGCGTGCCGGGCAGTATCAAGCTGGCCGGCGAGACGGTGGTGGCGGTCGTGGCCGCCGTCATGCTTGCGCGGCTTCACGGGCCTACCCTGGCCGTGCCCTTCTTCAAGGAGGTGATGTTCGACCTGGGAGCCTTCTATCCCGCCTTTGCGGTTCTCGTGATCGCGGGCACGGCCAATGCCGTCAATCTCACCGATGGCCTGGACGGGCTGGCGACGATGCCGGCAATCATTGCGGCCGGAGCGCTCGGCTTTATCACCTATGTGGTGGGCAATGCCATCTATGCCGAGTATTTGCAGATCCCCTTCGTGCGCGGAGCCGGGGAACTGGCCGTATTCTGCGGGGCCCTCATCGGTGCCGGTCTCGGCTTTCTCTGGTACAACGCGCCACCGGCGGCCGTCTTCATGGGCGACACCGGTTCGCTGGCCATCGGTGGCGCGCTGGGCGCGGTCGCGATGGTGGCCAAGCAGGAGCTGGTGCTGATCATCATCGGTGGTCTGTTCGTGCTCGAGACGGTCTCGGTCATTGTTCAGGTGGTCTCCTACAAATTGACCGGCCGGCGGGTTTTTCGCATGGCCCCGCTTCACCATCATTTCGAGCACAAGGGCTGGTCCGAACCCACGATCGTGATCCGCTTCTGGATCATCTCGCTGGTGCTGGCCCTGATCGGGCTGGCGACGTTGAAGCTGAGGTGACGGGATGATGGCGGCGGCCGTGAAATGCGCCGATAACGGATCTCGGGAATGGCTTCCCCTGCCCCGGTTTGCGCGCCCGATCGGCATTGTGGGGCTGGCCCGCACGGGAGCGGCGGCACGAGCGGCGCTTCTGGCGGCTGGCAACCGCCTGCTCGTGCATGATGATCGCGCGGAAGCCATGAGAAACATCCCGCCGGGCGAGAGACTGCAACCTCGGGCCGTTGCGGGTCTGGATCGGCTGCTGGTCTCGCCCGGTGTTCCCATTCATGGCCGAAGCACCCATCCGCTCGTGGCCGCTGCGCGGGCGGCGGGCGTGCCGATCATCGGTGATCTCGACCTGTTTTGCCTGGCCACCTCCCGGCTGCCGGCCCATCATCTTGTCGGGATCACGGGCACGAACGGCAAGTCCACCACCACGGCCCTGCTTGCCCATATTGTCGCCACGGCCGGCCGGGCGAGTGTGGCCGCCGGCAACATCGGGCGACCGATTCTGGCGCTTGAGCCGCTCAGGCCCGGCGGCGTCTATGTGTTCGAGCTGTCTTCCTTTCAGCTCGATCTGACCGGGCGTGAGGCGGCACTCGATGTCGCCGTGCTGCTCAACATCACGCCGGATCATCTGGATCGGCATGGCGACATGAGCGCCTATGTGGCCGCCAAACGTCGCATTGTGGACCTCGCCCGGCGGCGGAGAGGACGGATCGTGCTGTCGCTGGAAAGCGCCGTGACCCGTCATCTTCATGAGGAGCTGGCTGGTGAGGATGTGCTGGCGATCGGCATCGCCTCCGATCGGCCGGTCGCCGTGTCGGTCACGCAGGAGGGACGTC
Source organism: uncultured Sphingomonadales bacterium (assembly GCA_964471405.1). Lineage (GTDB taxonomy): Bacteria > Pseudomonadota > Alphaproteobacteria > Sphingomonadales > Rhodothalassiaceae > J084. The sequence continues at coordinate 31,816 of CAYYGH010000004.1, forward strand.
TGCTGGACCACGCCTTTGAAGGGGGACGCGAAATCGGCACGCTTGCCCCCCTCCTGCGGCTTCAGGGACGCCACAATTGGGAGAATGCGGCAGCCGCCTATGCGGCAGCCCGCCTTGTGGGACTGAGTGCCGAGCAGGCCTGGGCCGGTCTGGTTTCCTTTCCCGGGCTCGCCCATCGCCAGGAGCTGGTTGCCCGGATCGCAGGGGTTGCCTTTGTCAATGATTCGAAGGCCACAAATCTTGAAGCGGCCGCCCGCGCCCTTGCGGCCTTCCGGCGTGTGCACTGGCTGGCAGGAGGGCGAGCGAAATCGGCCGACCTTACCCCGGTGCTGCCCTATCTGGATCATGTGCGGGCGGCCTGGCTGTTCGGAGAATGTGCCCCTCTGTTCGCCGAAGCGCTGGGTGCCCGCCTGCCGAGCCGGCAATTCGCAAGCCTCGCCGAGGCTCTGGAAGCGGCAGCGGCAGCGGCCGAACCGGGTGATGTGGTGCTCCTGTCACCGGGAGCCGCTTCCTTCGATCAGTATCGCGATTTCGAGGAGCGCGGCGAGGATTTCCGCCGGCTGGTCCTGGCTCTGGCGGGCCGCCGGAAGGAGAGGCCGGAAAGCGAGGAGAAGGGAGCATGAACCGCGGACGGCCCATCTTCTCGCGGGCGGACGACAGTCTGCTGGCCCGGTGGTGGTGGACCACCGATCGTGCCCTGCTGCTGCTCGTTCTTCTGCTGCTCGTGATCGGGGTGGTCCTGTCCTTTTCGGCCAGCCCGGCAGTGGCCGAGCGCCTGGGGCTTGCGCCCTTCCACTTCGCCTATCGCCAGCTCGTCTTTGCCGGTGTCGCGCTCGTCGTGATGCTGCTGCTTTCGATGCTGGACGTGCGCACGGCCCGCCGGTTGGCCGTGCTGGGAACCGTGCTCGGCCTTCTGGCCGTGGCGGCGACGCTGTGGGAGGCGGATGTTATCAAGGGTGCGCGCCGCTGGCTCGATTTCGGGGTGATCGCGATTCAGCCGAGCGAATTTCTCAAGCCCTGTCTGCTGGTCACGACCGCCTGGCTGCTGGCCGGCGCGGTGGACGAGCCGGCCTTTCCCGGTCTGAAGCTGGCGGCGGGTCTGGTGGTGACGGTGGCCTGTCTTCTGCTTCTCCAGCCCGATGTCGGGCAGACGATGCTGCTGCTTGCGGCTTTCGGTGTTCAGCTGCTGCTGTTCGGTGTGCCCGTCCAGAGACTTGCCCTGCCGGTCATTGTCATGATGGCGGCGTTGGTGGTTGCCTATCTCAATTTCCCGCACGTGCGGGAGCGGATCGACTCGTTTCTCGCCCGGGGGCCGGATGGCCATGGCTACCAGGTGGAGACGGCGCTCAAGGCCATCAGGAGCGGAGGGCTCCTGGGCGTGGGACCGGCTGCGGGCCAGGTGAAGAAGGTGCTGCCCGATGCCCATACCGATTTCATCTTCGCGGCCGCCAGCGAGGAATTCGGCCTGATCGCAAGCCTCTCCCTGATCGCGCTTTATGCGACAATCGTGCTGCGCATGCTTGCCCGGGCAAGTGAAAGCGAGGAGGATCCGTTTCCCGTTCTGGCCACGGGGGGGCTGGCGGCTCTTGTCGGCTTTCAGGCTGCGATCAACATCGGTGTCAATCTGGCGGTTCTGCCCCCGAAGGGCATGACGCTTCCCCTTGTTTCCTACGGGGGTTCATCGGCCCTGGCTTCGGCAATCACCCTGGGCCTTGCACTCGCCTTTACCAGGCGCACGCGTCCCCGCACGCATCTCCTGTGGATCGACGGCACGCAAGGAGCACAGCCATGACCGGGCCGATGGACGGAAAACCGGGACGGGAATTCAAGGTGGTGCTTGCCGCCGGCGGGACGGGCGGCCATGTGATGCCGGCCCGGGCGCTGGCGGAGGCCCTGACGCTTGGCGGCGTCCAGCCCCGTTTCGTTACGGATCGTCGCGGCTGCCGCTATCTGGGAAGCGAGTGGCCCGAGGAGCGGTGCCTCGTTCTTGAGAGCGGTCGCATGTCCGCAAGTCTGCCTGCGCGTGCAGGTGCACTGGGACGCATGCTGCCGAATTTCCGGCATGTGCGCCGCTTTCTGAGAAGGCAGGAGGCCGAGCTGCTGGTCAGCTTTGGCGGCTATCCCACGCTGCCGGCAGTGCTGGCCGCCCGCAGCCTGGGAGTGCCGATCGTCCTTCATGAACAGAATGCGGTCATCGGTCGGGTCAATCGTCTGGTTGCGCCCTATGCCGATCTGCTGGCGCTCACCTTTTCCGAGACCCGCCTCCTGCCGCGCCGATTGCGACGGGTGGTGGTGACCGGGATGCCCCTCCGGCGCCAGGTGCATGACGCCATCCGGCGGCCGGTGGCGGCAAGCACCGAACGGCGTGTGTTCGTGCTGGGGGGCAGCCAAGGGGCCAGAATCCTTGCCGATCTGGTGCCTGCAGCGCTTGCCCTGATCGCGCCCAGCTGGCGCGGGCGCCTGTCCGTCGTGCAGCAGGCCCGTGCCGAGGATGTCGAACGTGTGCGGGCGGCCTACGCCGGTGCGGGGATTGCGGCTGAGGTCGCTTCCTTCTTTGGGGATGCTCCGCAGCGCATGGCCGAAGCCGATCTCGTCATCGCCCGCGCGGGAGCCGGCACATTGTGGGAGCTGGCGGCTCTCGCCCGCCCGGCTCTGCTGATCCCCTTTGCCGCTGCGAAAGACGATCATCAAAGCGTGAACGCCCGCCACTTTGCGGTGGCGGGAGCGGCCCGGGTCATGGCAGAGCAGGTGGCCGAACCGCGGCTGCTGGCAGGGGTGCTCATGGAACTGCTGGGCGATGCGGAAGGTCTGCAGGCGATGGGACGCGCGATGGCGGATATGGGCCGACGGGACGGCACGCGCCGGCTGCTTGCCGAGATGGAAGATCTGCTTGTCAATCCGTCTCCATCCGGCCGCCTGCCCGAGAGCGGCATGGCTTTGGCGGGAGAAATGTGATGAGAAAGCCGCCATTTGGTGTTGAGCGCATCCATTTCGTCGGTATTGGCGGCATCGGCATGTCGGGTATTGCCGAGCTGATGCACAATCTCGGCTACAGGGTGGAAGGCTGCGATCAACGCGAGGGGGCGAATGTCGTGCGGTTGCGTCGCCTCGGCATCCCGGTCGCCATCGGGCATGCGGCCGAGCATGTGGCCGGGGCCGATGCCATCGTGATCTCGTCAGCGGTAGGGGAGGACAATCCCGAAGTCATGGCCGCCCGGGCGGCGCATGTGCCCGTCGTCCGCCGTGCGGAAATGCTGGCTGAATTGATGCGCCTCAAATACACCGTGGCGGTTGCCGGCAGTCATGGCAAGACGACGACGGCCTCATTGTGTGCGGCGGTCATGGAAGCGGGCGGGTTCGACCCTACGGCGGTCATAGGCGGCATCGTGAATGCCTATGGTTCCAACGCCCGCCTCGGGGCCGGCGAATGGATGGTCGTGGAGACCGATGAATCCGATGGCAGTTTCGTCAAGCTGCCGGCCACCATTGCCGTGGTTACCAACATCGATCCCGAACATCTCGATCATTATGGGGATTTCGAAGCCGAAAAGGCTGCCTTCCGGGCCTTTGTCGCGCATGTCCCCTTTTACGGGGCCGCGGTGCTGTGCATCGATCATCCGGAAGTGCAGGCCCTGATCCCGCAGCTGACCGACCGTCGCGTCCTTACCTATGGCTTTTCTCCGCAGGCGGACGTCCGGGCAGAGGATTTGCGGGTCGGCGACGGAGCAATGGTCTTTACCGTCGTTCTGCGCGGGCGCAGCGGCTCCGAGCGCCGGGTGCGGGATGTGCGGCTCGCGATGCCCGGGCGCCACAATGTCCAGAATGCCCTGGCAGCGATTGCGGTGGCCGACCTCATGGGCATTCCCGAGGCCGTCTGGCGGCGGGCGCTCGCGGAATTTGCCGGTATTCATCGCCGCTTTTCCCGGGTGGGAGAGGCAGCCGGCGTGACCGTGATCGATGACTATGCCCATCACCCGGTCGAGATCGCAGCGGTGCTCAAGGCGGCGCGTGAATTCTGGCCGGCGCGGCGGATCCAGGCGGTGGTCCAGCCTCATCGTTTCAGCCGTTTGAGCGCGCTCTTCGAGGAGTTCTGCACCGCCTTCAACGACGCCGATCGCGTGGTCGTGCTGCCCGTGTACGCCGCAGGCGAGCCGCCGATCGAAGGCATCACCCATGAAGCGCTGGCCGAAGGCATGCGCCGGCATGGCCATCGGGCGGTTGCCACGGCCACGGGTCCACAGGATCTGCCGGCCGTGCTGGGGGAGGATCTCAAGGCTGGCGACATCGTCATCTGCCTTGGAGCGGGCTCGATCACCCAATGGGCGCAGGCGCTGCCGGCGGCGCTTGCCAGGCAGCAGCAGGAAGGGAGGGAGAAGGCGGGATGATGGCTGCCGAACGCATGCTTTCTGCTGACGACTGGCGGGATGCCATCACCCGGCTGGCGCCGCGCGGCCGGCTGCTGCGTGACCACCCCCTTGCTCCTTATACCTGGTTTCGCGTCGGAGGCGCAGCCGATCTCTTCTTCCAGCCGGCCGATGAAAGGGATCTTCTCCTGGTGCTGGAGGCTCTGCCGCCGGAAGTGCCGGTCACTGTTCTGGGCTATGGATCGAATCTGCTCGTGCGCGACGGGGGGGTGCGCGGTCTGGTGGTGCGTCCCGGCAAGGCGCTGGGAGGGGTCCAAATCGCAGGACTGCGGATCCGGGCGGGAGCCGGGGCGGGAGACGTGCTCATTGCCGAGAAGGCGGCCGAGGCCGGAATTGCAGGACTGGCCTTTCTGCGAGGGATCCCCGGCACGATCGGCGGCGGGCTGAAGACCAATGCCGGCGCCTTCGGCGGCGAGATCGCCGACGTGCTCGTCTGCGCCCGTCTTTTTGATCGGCGCTGCGGACGTGTCGTCACCTGGCAGCGGGAGGATTTCGCCTTCGGCTATCGGCAGAGCGCCCTTGCCCGTGATCAGATCGTGCTTGGCGTCGAACTGGAAGGGTCGGCCGGGGATCCGGACGCCATTCGTCGGCAGATGGCCGCGATCATCGAGGCGCGCGAGGAATCCCAGCCTCTGCGGACGCGTACCGGCGGCTCCACCTTCAAGAATCCTCCCGGTCACAAGGCCTGGGAGCTGATCGACCGTGCCGGTTGTCGGGGTCTTAGGGTCGGTGGCGCTCGGATTTCCGAGAAGCATTGCAATTTCATCATTGCCGACGAGACGGCCACTGCCGCCGATATCGAAGAGCTTGGCCGCGAGGTGCGTCGCCGCGTCTATGCCCTCACGGGCGTGCTGCTGGAATGGGAGATTGAACGTATCGGTGAGCCGCTGCCTGAACGGGCATCGGCCCGGAATGGATGGCTGGGAGCGAAATGATGCGCCAGTCGGCCACGGTCTCGCGCAGCTTTCTGGTCTTGATGCTGATCGGCGGGCTCCTTCTGACGGGAATGGCGGCCGGCACGGACCGGAGACTGGTTGCCGGGGCGTTGAACGTGCTTGTCGCGACGGCAGAAGAGGGCCTTGCAGCTTTCGCCCACGATCATGGATGGGTGATCCGGCATGTGGAATTGCGGGGTGCCGACGGTCCGGGACGCACTGCCGTCGAGACGGCGTTGGCCGGCATCGCGGGACAGCCGACATTGGCCGTTTCTCCCCGGGCCGTGCTGAGGCGCCTGCTGGCCGAACCCTGGGTGCGGGATGCCCGCATTGAACGGCATTGGCCTGATCGGCTGGTGGTGACGGTGGGCGTGCGCCGGCCGGCAGCCGTGCTGACGAGCGAGGAGGGGGCGTTTCTGGTGGCGGCAGACGGCACGCGTCTCGGCCCTGTCTCGCGCCCTGCCGGGCAGGAGGACTGGTTGCGGATCACGGGTGCGGGTGCGCCCGAGGCGCTGGCCGAACTTCTTGGCTGGCGGAGCCGTTATCCGGATCTGTTCGCCCGCCTTGACCATGCGGTGCGGGTGGGACATCGGCGATGGGATCTCGTGCTGAAGAATGGTGTGCGCGTTCTGCTGCCTGAACGGGGCAAGGCATACGGACCGCAGCAGGCGCTCGCCCGGCTGGTGAAGCTTGACCGCGAGGACCGCATCCTTGCGCGAGCCCTCGGCCGCATCGACCTGCGCCTGGCCGACCGCATCTTTCTTGCGCCGATTCCGGCCGAGGCCAGCCGCATACGGAGGAGAGGATCATGACGGCACGTCGTCGCCATCATGCAGCCTCCGAGGAACCGGTTGTCGTGCTCGATATCGGCAGCGCCAAGGTGACGGCGCTGATCGGCCGCCGGGCGGCGGACGGGCGTGTCGAGGTGCTGGGTATCGGTCATCGGCAGTCCGCCGGAATCAGGGCGGGGTTCGTCGTCGATATCGCCGCGGCCGAGCATGCGGTGCGCGCCAGTGTCGATCAGGCCGAGCGTCTGGCCGGGCTTCCGGTCGAGGAGGCCGTGGTGAGCGTCAATCTGGCTCCGATGGTGAACGGTCATACGGCGGTTGCGCTTACACTGAACGGAGGCGAAGTCACCCAACGGGTTCTGGAGCGCCTGGCGCAGGCCGCCCGTCATCGCCTTCAGCGCTGGCTTCAGCAGGCCACCGTGGAGACGGCGGAAAGCATCATGCTCGTCGGAAATCTGCCCTGCGAGCCGCGGATGCTGATGCCGCTTCATCTGCGTCCCGTTCTCTATCGGCTTGATGGGGTGGATAGCCCGGAACCGCCTCTCGGGCTGAGGGGAGAACGGATCGAGCTGACAGTTCAACTGCTCGCCGTGCCCCGTGCGCCGCTTTCCAATCTGCAGGCACTGGTTGAGCGGGCGCATCTGCGCGCCAAAGGATTTGTAGCCGCTCCCCTGGCCGCGGGTCTTGGCTGTCTGACAGCGGATGAGCGCGAGCTGGGTGCCGCTGTCGTCGATATCGGCGCCGGTCGCACCGTGGTGGGGATCTTTGCGGGCGGACGCTTTCTTTATGGTGACAGTCTGCCGATCGGGGGTGACGCGATCACTCGCGACATCGCCGAGGGTTTGCTGACACCGCCGGCTCATGCCGAGCGCCTCAAATGCCTTTACGGCCATGCCGCACCGAGCCGCACGCCACGGCGCGAGATGATCGATGTCAGAAGGCTGGGCGACGGCATCCGGGACGAGATCGTCAGCCTGCCGCGTGCGGCGCTGGACGAGATCATTGCGGCCCGGATCCTCGAAATCGTGGAGCGCGCTGCCGACAGTCTGGCGCAAGGAGGGTTTGCCGGCCCTGCGGCGCGGCGGATCGTCGTGGCGGGTGGCACGGCTCAACTGGCCGGGATCGAGGAGGCTTTCCAGCACATCCATCCTGAGTGGAGCGTGCGCCTTGGCCGGCCGCGCGGTGTCTTCGGACTGGCCGAGGCAACGCAGGGACCGGCCTTTGCGACTGCGGCAGGGCTGTTGAAGGCGGTGGCTGCGATGGATGGTGAGATCTCCCTCGATCTTGGCGGTTCCCGGCCGCCCGGCAGCCGGTCCCGGGCAGCCGGTTTTGTCGGCATTGGGCGCTGGCTGAAGGAGAATTTTTAGCCTTGCAGGCACGTGCCGGTCGAGCGGGCGCCGGTGGGCGTGCAACGAGGATGGAGCCCGAAGGAAAGCAGATCGCAAGCTGGAGGAAGAGGAGAAGGACAATGGCCATCGAGCTGACCTCCGTGGAGCTCAAGGAGCTCAAGCCCCGGATCACCGTCATGGGCGTCGGCGGGGCTGGCGGCAATGCCGTCAACAACATGATTGCGGCCGGGATCGAGGGAGTATCCTTCGTGGTCGCCAATACAGACGCGCAGGCGCTCGCCAATGCGGCCACGGATGCGCGCATCCAGCTGGGCGTGCAATGCACCCAGGGGTTGGGGGCAGGATCCAAGCCGGACGTCGGGCGGGCGGCGGCCGAGGAGGCGCTGGACGTGATCGCCGAGCATCTTGACGGCTGTCACATGCTCTTCCTGGCGGCCGGCATGGGCGGAGGCACGGGCACGGGAGCAAGTCCCGTGATCGCGCGTCTGGCCCGCGAGAAGGGCATTCTGACGGTGGGAGTGGTCACCAAGCCCTTTCATTTTGAAGGCCGTCGCCGCATGGAGATCGCGGAAGAGGGAATCCAGGCCTTGGAAGAGGTGGTCGATACCCTTATCGTCATTCCCAATCAGAACCTGTTCCGGATCGCCACCGAGAAGACCACTTTTCAGGATGCTTTCCGCATCGCCGATGATGTCCTGTGTTCGGGGGTGCGGGGGATCACGGATCTGATGGTGATGCCCGGCCTCATCAATCTCGATTTCGCGGACATCAAGACCGTCATGAGCGAAATGGGCAAGGCGATGATGGGCACCGGCGAAGCCACCGGTGAACGGCGTGCCATCGAGGCGGCGGAGGCAGCGATCGCCAATCCGCTGCTTGACGAGGTTTCGCTTAAAGGGGCCAAGGGCGTGATCATCAATATCACCGGCGGCATGGATCTGACGCTCTTCGAGGTGGATGAGGCCGCCAACCATATTCGGGAACAGGTGGATGCGGACGCCAACATCATTGTCGGGTCCGCTTTCAATGAGGCCTTGAACGGGGTCATGCGGGTTTCGGTGGTTGCCACCGGTATTGATGCCGGCGTGCGGCGCCAGGCGGCGGCCGAGGACAGGCGGGCCGAAGAGGAGGCACAGCATGCCGAGCGCATGAGCGCGGCCGGGGCAGGGGCGGCGGTGGTTTCCCTCCACGCCCATGCCGAACGCCCGATTGGCGGAGCGGCTTCTGCTGACGAAGCCGCCGGCCGGGCCGTGAATGAGCAGGCCGGTTTGCGGGCGGAAGATCCGGCATCCGAATCGGCTGATCCCGTGCAGGAGGATGCGCCGGGATTTGTGGCCGAAGAGCCCGTCATGCCAGCCGAGTATGTTGAGCCCGCGGGCAGCGGTGATCCCTTCGCCCAGGCCGCCTATGAAAATGCCGCACCGGTCGGGCAGGAGGAGACGGCTGTCAGCACGCGAGGCCCCAGTCTGTTCGAGCGGATGACGGGTCTGGGCCGCCGTCGGGCGGAGAAGAGAGCGGGTGCCCCCTCCAGTCAGGCGGGAGCCATCGGACCGGATGATCGCCCTCTGCCGGCGCGCAAGGGGGATGACAGCCAGCTTGAAATTCCCGCTTTCCTGCGGCGGCAGGCCAACTGAGGAAAGGTCATCCGCGATCGATCCCCGGTCGCGGCCAGGAATGTCTGGTGACCACCGACCGGATGGCAGTGACGGGACCGGCGGGTGGAGGGGGGACCACCTTCACCCGCTGGAGACCGTTGCATCCCTCTGCTGGATTCGCCGCATCTGCCGGCGAATGAGAGGATGGAGGCACCTCGTCCAGAAGAAATGCCTGGGAAGCCGGTGCCTCTGTAGCAAGCTGCACTCCTCGGGAGAGGAGACGGGGCGAGGACGGCAATCGCCTGCGGGCCGCTTACTTCCCCTCGTATGCGAAGAGGAGGGCAGGTGGCGCAGACAATCACGCCATGCCCATCTCTTCTTCAGCGTTTCTTGTTGGGTGGAGAGGCCGGTGCGGGCCTGGCCGGTTCGATGAGGAAACGCCAGGGATGCGGTGCTTCGGTGAGCACCATCTCCGCCGCCCGGCGCACGGCATCGGCATCGGTCGCCGCCACCAGGGAGCGGGCCGTTTCCAGCCTGTGCAGGCGATCCGGGTCACGCGCCAGCCCGTCCAGCACCGTCGTCAGCCAGCTGCCGTTGGTGTCGCGGATCTTTTCGATCTGCTTGAGCACCGGTTCCTTGGCCCGGCGCAGAAGATCCGCATCCATCGTGCGTCCGGCAAGCTCGTGCAGAAGATCCGCCAGCAACGCGGCCACCTTTTCGCTGGCGCCGCTGGGGGCGTCGCCCGTCAATTGGAGGGCGCCACGATAGCCGGCCCGCCGATCCAGCTGCGCATTCGCTGATGGCGAATAGGACAGACCGGCATTCTCCCGCACACGTTCGCGCGCCGTAATCGCCAGGGCGGCGGCCAGAATGTCCAGGGCGACCGCCTGCTTGCGGCTGTGGGAACCGAGCAGCGGATAGTTGAGCACCACACGGCTGCCGACATCCTTGCCCGCATAGGTCAGCCGCACCGTCTGTCCCTCGGCCTGCCAGGGGGCAGGCAGATAGGTCAGGCGGCGGGGTTCGGCTGCCCGTGGGGGCAGGGCCGCAACGGTATCGGCAAGAGCCTGCCGGATGGCCTCGGGGGCGATGTCACCGACAATGCTCAGCTCCAGAAATTCGTCCTTGAGGATGGGACGCATGAAGCCTGCAACATCCTGTGGCGTGATGGCGGCCAGATCCGCAAAACGCGCCGGCAGAGGCGCAAAGCGGGGATCGCCACCGAACAGTTTCGGCAGACCGTGGAGGATGTAGACGCCATTGGGTGAGTGGGTCAGGACCGCATATTGCTGTTCGAGAATGCGGTTGACGAGCGCCATGCCCTCCTTCCTGTAGCCCGCATCGGCAAGAATCGCCGCCAGATACCGCATGGCGAAGGGGAACTGCTCACTGGCCACCTGACCTTCCAGCACGAATCCCCTTCCATCGAAGCGGCCCGTTATCAGCACACCCTTGCGATTGAGCAGCGGGGCCAGGGTGGGATAGTCCACCTCGCCGAGACCGCCGAAAACGGTGAGCGTGGCACCGGCCAGCATGAGGCCCGGCTTGTCGACAGGCACCCCTTTCACCCCTTCGCCCAGGCGGGCGAGGAAGTGCACCTTGTTGTGCTCCAACTTGGTCTGCTTCACATGAACGATCAGGTGATTGGGGTATTCCCAGCTGTCGAAATCCCAGTCATCCACATGCGCCATATGAGCGGGCATCTGGGGAGAGCCGAAACGGTCATAAGGAAAGCCGTCGCCACCTTGGGCTTGGCCCTTCGCTTGCGTGTCCGCCTTCCGGGGGGCTTGGCGGGAGGCGGCCTGTGCCGCAGCCCGGGCGGCCTGTTGCCAGGCGCGCAGAACGACCGTGTCTTCCTTGCCCTTTTCAGTTGCCAGGGGTTGGCGGGCCCGCAGGAAGACGAGCTGGGCGCGGCCCGCGAAGCGGCGTCGCAACTCGGTGAGGACATCCTGGGGGGTGATTTCCTCCCGCACGCGCATGAAGTCCGCCAGGGCATCCGCCGGCGAGCGGGGAACCCGATGGTCGCTCACTGCCGCAAGCGCAGCTTCGGCCAGGGCCGGGGACGGGCGGGTCGCGGCCTGACTGGCCGCCCTCTTGAGCTGTTCGCCGAAGGTCGCAAGCGCCTGATCGAGTTCCTGGCGCGTGATGCCGTGCACGAGCAGCTTGGTCAGCTCGCGCGCTCCTACCGTCATGGCGCGCTGCCAGTCATCCTTCTGGGGGATGACGGTCAGATTGGTGAAACGGGCGGCCCGGGGGACGGCGAATGTCCCGAAACCGGCGGCGGCAAAGCCCGGGTCGGCGCTGAACTGCAACTTCTGAAGCCTGAGCGAGAAGCTGTAGCTGGCAGCCTGCCAGGCGATTTCGCGCTTGAGGGCGGCCTTGAACGCTTCAGCCCGCCTGTCGGGGGCGATCCTGGGCGCATGGATACCGGAATAGGCAGGATCGGCAAGCGCCCAGTCGCTCTGCGGCATATGGGAAAACAGCAGCACGGCCGGGGTGACATCCGCCGATATGAAATGTCCGGCCCTGAATGCCATGGGCACCGGCAGTTCCGCCTCAACCGCCCGGGCAGGTGGCCGGCCGGGACGACGGAAATCCTCGAATGCCGTGCGGACAAGCTTCTCCATCGTCTCAAGCGGAAGATCACCGGCGACCACCAGGACGATGTTCTCAGGCCGGTAATAGGCCTCATAGAAGGCCAGCAGGTCATCACGGGTGATCCGCGCAATGCTTTCCGCCGTGCCCGAGACGGGGTGGCGACCCGCTTCGGCATCCGGCACCAGCGAGCGATAGAGCGCGTAAATGAAGCGAGTCTGGGCGCTGTCGCGATCGACCCGTTCCTGGGAGACGACCGTGCGCTCCTGTTCGATGGTCTCGGGCTTGAGCAGAAGACCATCGGCAATGTCGCGCATGACGGCGATCAGCTGGCGGACCTTGACCGGATCATTGTCCGGAAGGCGGAAGCCGTATTCGGTTCGTGTTGCGGTGGTGCTGCCGTTGGCATCGGCGCCAGCGCGAATGCCCAGCCGTTCAAGCCGGGTGAAGACCGGCTCGGCCGCGCGCCGGCTGCCCTGGAACGCCAGATGCTCCAGCAGATGAGCAAGGCCGGCCTTGTCCGCCGGTTCGTCAAGAGCGCCGGTCAGCACCTCCATCGCCACCGTCACCTCGCGTGGTGGCGTGGCGTTGGGAATCAGGATGATGCGCAACCCCGTTTTCAGCCGCAGGAAGTGGAAGGCGGGATCGGGTGTCAGCCCGTAAGGATTGGTCTCATGGGGGAAGGGAGGCGCAGCCACGTCGGCCGCTGCGGGAGAAGGGGCCTTGGCCGCCAGCACAGCCGGCCCGCCAGCCACTAGAAGCATCGCCAGCCACAGCACAAAGCTGCGCACGATCACCTGCCGCCATCTTGGCAGTCGCTGTCTGGTCATGGAAAAGTCCCTCCCTTCTCTGGCCGGTGCCCCTGTTCAGTCACGAAGAGCTAGAAACTGTCGTTTGCTCGTGTCAAGCATCGCCGGGCAGGAAAAGCAGGGATGATTGCCGCCGGCCCTCCGCCCCGGGCGGCACCCTTGAAAGAAGGATTCAGGCATGGCAACCGCGACTGCCAGTGAGATTCTCTCCCGCCGTGACATGGCGTTTCTGCTCGAAGAGGTGCTGGATCTGCCGGCGCTTTTCGGCAGGAAGCCCTATCTTCATGTCGGACGTGAGGACCTGCATGCCATTCTGGAGACGGCCGAGCGTCTGGCCTGCGAGCGCTTTGCACCTCTGGCCGCCATCATGGACCGGCAGGAGCCTGTGCTGACGTCCGATGGACATGTGCGACTGCCTGATGGTGTCAAGGAGGCACTTGATGCCTATTATGCTGCCGGCTTCGGGGCACTGGCCGCACCCGAGCAGGAAGGTGGACTGGGACTTCCTCTCACCCTGGCGCAAGCCGTAGCGGCCTGGTTTGTGGGGGCCAATCCCTCGCTGGCCGCCTACCCGTTTCTCACCCAGGCGGCGGCCAATCTGATTGCCAGCTTTGGCAGCGAGGCCCAGAAGCGGCGATACCTTTCTCCCATGCGCAGCGGGCGGTTCTTCGGCACCATGTGTCTGAGCGAACCGGAGGCGGGATCCTCGCTGGCCGATATCCGCACGCGGGCCGAGCCCCTGTCCGATGGTTCCGGCCTCTACCGCCTGCGAGGGACGAAGATGTGGATTTCGGGGGCCGATCACGAGCTTGCCGAGAACATCATCCATCTGGTGCTGGCCAAGATTCCGGGTGGTCCGCCGGGTGTGAAGGGCATCTCATTGTTCATCGTGCCCAAGTTTCTTCTGGATGAGGATGGCAGACCTGGTGTGCGCAACGACCTGCGGCTCGTCGGTCTCAATCACAAGATGGGCTATCGGGGCACCACGAATGGGCTTCTGGCCCTGGGCGATGATGACGCCTGTGTGGGCGAACTTGTCGGCGAGCCTCACAAAGGTCTTGCCTATATGTTCCAGATGATGAACGAGGCCCGCATTGGTGTCGGCCTGGGGGCGGCCGCCCTGGCGGTGACGGGCTATCGCTTCGCACTGGCCTATGCACGGGAACGCCGCCAGGGTCGCCCCATCGACGACCGCGACCCGACGCGTCCGCCTGTGCCGATCATCACGCATGCCGATGTGCGGCGGATGCTGCTGGCCCAGAAGGCTTATGGGGAGGGGGCGCTGCATCTATGCCTCAAGGCCGCCCGCCTGGTTGATGGAGCGCGCCAGAAGGGGGATGAGGAGACGCTGCAGCGCATGCGTCTGCTCCTTGATCTGCTGACCCCCATCGTCAAGGCCTGGCCGGCGCATTACGGAGTCAGGGCCAATGATCTCGCCATCCAGGTTCTTGGAGGGTACGGGTATACCCGTGATTTCCCGCTTGAGCGGATCTACCGGGACAATCGCCTCAACCCCATTCACGAAGGCACGAACGGAATTCAGAGCCTGGATCTTCTGGCCCGCAAGGTGCCGATGGAAAACGGCCTCGCCTTTCGTGCGCTCATGGAGGAAATGGCTGCAAGTGTCCGGGCGGCAAGCGGCCATGAACGGCTGCGTGAACAGGCCGGAGCGCTGGAAGCGGCGGCCGAGCTGCTCTCACGCACCACGATCTGGGCGGTCAGGGCGATGCAGGATGGGCGTCTCCGTCAGGCGACCGCAGGCAGCTGGCATTATCTGCAGATGATGGGCCATGCCGTCGTCGCCTGGTGCTGGCTGGATCAGGCCCGCGCGGCTGTGACCGGTCTGGCGCGGCTTGATGCCGAATCCGCACCCCCCGATCATCCCGATCGCGCCTTTTATGAGGGCAAGATCGCGGCCATGCGCTTTTTCTTTGATGAAGAACTCCCGAAACTCGGTCCGTGGTCAGCGGCGATCATGAATGCGGACCCGGCCCATCTTGCGATTCCCGATGCAGGATTTTGAGCAGTCAGCTTGCCTCGGCGCCTGCGCTTTCCGTATGAATGGGCCGGACAGGCATGTGCATTCAACAGGGATCATAGGGGGAGCCGGAGCTGATGACGATCACGAACTACACTGTCAAGCCGCTGTTTGCGGAGCCCTATTTCATGGCGGACATCAGCCACGCCATCACCGATGAGCAGGTGGCCTTCCTCAAGAATCTGCCGATGGTGAAAAATCAGGTGAACTATATCTCGGAGGATCTCTACATCTTCAGGCTGCCCGAGCTCAAGAGCATCGCCGATGCCGTCCAGGAAGCGCTTGACATCTATGCCCGCGAAGTCATGGGCATCACCCAGAAGCTCTATGTGACGCAGTCCTGGGCGCTGATGAATCCTCCGGGTGTCGGCATGCACGGGCATACGCACTCGAATTCTCTGATTTCGGGCTCGCTCTACTATACCGACCTGCCCAAGCCCGTGGCGCGCATGATCTTTGACCGCTTCAACGGCTATCGTCAGATAGAGATCTTCCCGGAAAAGACGCGGGCGAACATCTACAACAGCACGAAGAACATCGTCGTGCCGAAGAAGGGGCATGTCTTCCTGTTCCCCTCCCATCTTCAGCATCTGGTGGAGCCGAATCTTTCAAGCGAGCCCCGCTACTCGGTGGCCTTCAACACCTTCGTGAAAGGCAAGATTGGCAGCTTTACCGACGTCTCCGAACTCATTCTGGAGTAGATGCGCCGCTTAAGCGGCGGGCAGCCCGACTGCCTGGTGCAGGCCGATCACGCAAGGTCCGGCGGGATTTCAGCGAGCGCTTCTTCCATTTCCGCGAAGCTCGGCTGCATATGGCCCGGGATCGTGCGCCGGCCGATTTCGATGGCGATCTGCGGGGCGTTGCCATGGAGGAAGGAGACCAGCACCGCCTTGACCACATGATACATCTGATGCTCCTCGGCCAGAATCTGATGGAAGCGCTGGGCCAGCGGTGAGACGAGGAGATAGGACAGGAAGATGCCCATGAAAGTGCCGGTGAGCGCCCCGCCGACGAGCCGCCCCAGCACCTCGACCGGTTCATTGATGGAGGCCATCGTCTTGATGATGCCGAGCACGGCGGCCACGATGCCGATGGCGGGAAAGCCGTCGGCCCAGATCTGAAGCGCATGCTGCGGTTCGTGCGCCTCTTTCTCGTGTTTTTCGATATCCTTGTCCATCGCGTCTTCCATCTGGTGCGGATCCTCGAAGTTCATGGTCATCATCCGAAGATAGTCGGTGATGAAGCCGACCAGGTGATGGTCCGCCGCCAGACGGGGGAAGTGGTTGAAGATTTTCGATTCTTCCGGCTTTTCGATATGCTGTTCGACGGCCACGACGCCTTTCGTGCGCATCGTCTTGATCAGCACGAAAAGCAGTGAGAGCAGGTCCTTGTAGTCGTCGGCCGTCCATTTGGGGCCCTTGAGATCCTTGATGATGCCCTGGATGGCACCTTTGATGACACCCATCTGGTTGGCGATGATGAAACCGCCGACGGCGCCACCGAAGATCACCATCAGCTCATGTGGCGCTGCATGGAGGATGATCTCGAACTTGCCGCCCGAGAGGACGAATCCTCCGAACACCATCACGAACACGATGACGAGGCCGATGAGGACGAACATGTCTGATCCCGCGCCTGCTCATTGCTCATTCACGGCCAGCCTGCGCATGGCAGCCACTGTCCGCTTGGGGGACCATCCGAAATCGGCCTTAAAATCTGATTAATGCTGGCCGCTGCCGGAGGAGGAATGGGCACTGGAGGTCAGAGGGAAAGAGAGCGGCAGCCGCGATCATCTTTTCAGGACCGGATGGGACCGCTATGGAGATTTCGGGCGTGGTTGCAGAAATGCAGGAACCGGTCGGGACTGGACGATGGCAAGAGAGCAGGCATGGACGGTGGCAGTTCTGGGGGCGTCCGGCTATACGGGCGCGGATCTTCTGCGCCTCCTGGTGGGGCGGGAAGATGTCAGGATCGCAGCTCTGACCGCCGAACGCCACCGCGGTGCCCGGATCGGTGACGTTTTTGCGCATCTGGCCGGTTTCGACCTGCCGCCGCTTGTCGGGATCGAGGAGGTCGATTGGCGCGCGCTTGCCCCTGATGTCATCTTCTGTGCGCTGCCTCATGCGACCAGCGGTGCGGCGATCGTGCGTATTCTCAAGGCCATGGATCATCCCCTGCTTCTTGATGAGAAAGAGGAAGGTCGCCTTGCGCACGCCACGCGCTTCATCGACCTGTCTGCGGACTTCCGCCTTGTCGATCCGGACGTCTATGCCGAATGGTACGGACGTTCCCATCCGGCACCCATGCTGCAGGAGCGGGCGGTCTATGGTCTGAGTGAGTGGAACCGTGAAGCAATCGCACAGGCGCCGCTCGTGGCGTGTCCCGGCTGCTATCCGACGGCCGCCCTGCTTGCCCTGCTGCCGCTGATTGTGCAGGAGGGCGGCCCCCTGATCGCGCCGGAGCCGATCGTGATCGATGCGAAATCGGGGGTCTCGGGGGCCGGGCGCGGCCTCAAGCCGGAGATGCTGTTCTGCGAGGTGGCGGAGGCGGTGCGGCCCTATGGCGTGGGGCGCCATCGCCACATGCCGGAGATCGAGCAGGAGCTTTCGCGCGCCTTTGGCCATGAGCTCACGATCTCTTTCACGCCCCATCTCGTGCCGATGAACCGGGGAGAGCTGGTGACCTGCTATGTCCGCTGCGCCGCGGGCGTGACGGTCGCGGATCTCAAGCAGGCGCTCCATAGCCGCTATGCCGAAGAACCCTTCATTCTCGTGCCTGAGGATGACCGGGTGCCTGCCACCCGCGACGTGCGAGGAAGCAACCGTGCGCTTGTGAATGTCTTTGCGGATCGCCGGGCAGGGCATGCCATCGTGATCGCGGCCATCGACAATCTCGTCAAGGGCTCCTCCGGACAGGCCGTCCAGAACATGAATCTGATGCTGGGAATCGAGGAAACGCGAGGGCTTGAGGCATGTCCGATCTTTCCATGAAAGCGCAGCAGGCAGCACCTGAGGGCCTGCGGGCGCGCATTGCCCGGGGCGAGGGTGTCTATCCCTTCCTCGATCAGTGGCCGCGCCTGGCCGAGGATGTCTTTCTGGCACCGGGCGCGCGCGTGATTGGCGATGTTGAGATCGGAGCCGGTTCTTCGCTGTGGTACAATGTCGTGGTGCGCGGTGACGTCTGCCACATTCGCATCGGGGCCGGCACGAATATCCAGGATGGCAGCGTCGTGCATGTCACCCGGCGCACGCATGCGACGATCATCGGCGATCATGTCCTGATTGGTCACATGGCCATGATCCATGGCTGCGAGATTCAGGATCATGCCTTTGTGGGGTTGGCAACCGTCGTGATGGATGGCTGCGTGATCGAAGAGGACGGCATGCTGGCCGCCGGTTCCCTCTTGCCGCCGGGCAAGGTGATCCGCAAAGGCGAGCTGTGGCTGGGGCGGCCGGCCCGCTGCCTGCGCAAGCTCAGCGCGGAGGAGATTGCGGCGCACCGGGAGGCCCCCCGCGGCTATGCGGAGCTCGCCCGGCTGCATGCGGCCTCTCTGGAAGGTGACGTGCGGGATGTTCCTCCCGATGCCCGTTGATGAATGAAGCCGACCGCACGCGCCTTTCCGCCATGTCGGTAGAAGGCGGTGGCATTCCAGCTTCGGATGAGAAGGCTTTTCCGCCCAGGCGCGTCACGAAAGGATCGCAATGGCGCCGGCGTCTCATCGGGACGATCTGGATCATGTGACGCGGGAGTTGAGGGCCGCTGACCCGGAGCGGGCCTTCCTATTGGCCTTCGCCCCCCGCCGCACCCGTCCGGTGATGACGGTGCTGGCCGCTCTCGACCTCGAGGCAGCCCGCATTCTCGACCGGGTGCAGGAGCCGGCCGCCGCCCTCATGCGGATTGCCTGGTGGCGGGAGGCGATAGGTGAGGCCTTGGCCGGCCGGCCTGCTGCACAGCCGCTGCTGCGGGTGCTGGCTGCCTTGCGTTGCCATCCCGTGCTTACCGCATCTGCTGAACTTGAGGCGATCTTCACGGCGCGGGAGGCTTTTCTTTCCGGGGAAGAGGAGATCTCGCTAAGAGAGGCGGCTCTGCGCGCCAAGGCCACCGGTGGACGGCTCAATCGGCTGTGGGCGCGCGTATTGGTGGAGGACGGCTGCGGACCGGGCGGAAAGCATCGTGCAGATTGGCTTGCCGCTGCCGAGGACGTGGGCACGGCCTATCAAATCACCCGCTATCTTGGCGGCATCCAGCGGGAGGCCCGGGCCGGACGGTTGTGGCTGCCCGGACTCACGGCTCCGCAACGCGCTGCGATTCCGGCCAGAGAGATCTTCGCGGGACCCTGGCCTGCACCGCTCAGGGGGCTGTTGCGTGATCTGGCCGGCAAGGCCGGGGAGCTTCTTGCGGCAGCCGGGGCGCGCCTGCCGCCGCGCCTGCCGCTTTCCGCACGCCAGCCCTTTCTCTTGAGCGCGTATGTGGCCCGTGATATCGCCGCGCTCATGGCTGCGGATCATGATCCCTCAGCGGCTCGACTGGGCCGAATGGGGCCGCGGGAGGTCATGGCGGTCTGGCGACTTTATCTGCGTGGGCCAGCCGTCGGCATGCGGCCGGAAAAGCGAAAAACATGACGGGAAGGATCCGGGGACGATGGATTTCGAGCTGAGCGAGGACCAGCGCCTCATCCAGGAAACGGCCCGCGCCTTTGCGGAAGACGAAATGACTCCCCATGCGGCGGCATGGGATGAGCAGAAGATCTTCCCCAAAGAGACCTTGCGCAAGGCCGCCGCCCTCGGGTTTGCCGCGATCTATGTGCCGGAAGAGCTGGGTGGTGCCGGCCTCGGCAGACTCGAGACCGCGCTTGTGATCGAGCAGCTGGCCCGCGCCTGTCCTTCGACGGCGGCCTATATCTCCATTCACAACATGGCAACCTGGATGATTGCCCGCTTTGGCCCCGATGACCTCGCTCATCGTCTGGTTCCCCGTCTGGCCAGCATGGAATTGTTTGCAAGCTACTGTCTGACCGAGCCCAATGCGGGTTCGGATGCCGCCTCGCTGAAGACCCGCGCGGAACGGGACGGTGACTATTACGTCCTGAACGGCACCAAGGCCTTCATCTCGGGCGCGGGCGAGCATGGCTCGGACATTTATGTCGTGATGGCGCGCACCGGCGGCGAGGGCGCGCGCGGGATCACGGCATTCGTGGTCGAGAAGGGAACGCCGGGCATGAGCTTCGGTGCCCAGGAGCGCAAGCTCGGCTGGCATTCCCAGCCTACCGCGATGGTCAATTTCGACAACTGCCGGGTGCCGGCCGGCAACCGGCTTGGTGAAGAGGGGCAGGGCTTCAAGATCGCGATGCAGGGGCTCGACGGCGGGCGCATCAATATCGGCGCCTGTTCGCTGGGAGGTGCGCAATTTGCGTTGGAAGCCGCACTCACCTACGTCCAGGACAGGCGGCAGTTCGGGCGACCCATTGCCGACTTCCAGGCGACCCAGTTCAAGCTTGCGGACATGGCAACCGAGCTCGAGGCCGCTCGTCTGATGATCTATCGTGCCGCCTGGAAGCTGGATCGCGACGCTCCTGACAAGACGGCGGCCGCCGCCCAGGCGAAGCGATTCGCGACCGATGTCGGTTTCCGGGTCGCCAACGAGGCTCTTCAGCTGCATGGGGGCTATGGCTATCTGATGGACTATCCGATTGAGCGGATCCTGCGTGATCTCAGGGTTCACCAGATTCTTGAAGGGACGAACGAGATCATGCGCGTGATCATCGCCCGTCAGCTTCTGGGGCGTCGCTAGCCGCTTCGCAAAGGTGCCGCCTGCATGACGGGTTCCGACAGGGAAGGAGACCGCAAGGATGCCTGAAGCCCTTGACTTGGCTGCCTATCAGGAGCGCTTTCCCTCACTTGGCTTTGCCGATCTGGGTGAAGGCATCCTCGAAATCACGCTGGCCAGGCCCGGCCGGTTGAATGCCGCGGATGCCGACATGCATCGGGACCTGAGCCGCGTTTTTCGCAGCGCAGGCGAGGACGAGGCGGTCCGTGTCGTCCTGGTCAGGGGTGAGGGCGGGCAGTTCTCCGCCGGTGGCGACTTCTCCCTCATCGAGGAGATGATTGCCGACGACGATACCTGGATCCGTGTCTTCGACGAGGCCCGCGAGCTGGTCTACGGTCTGCTCGACTGCCGCGCGCCGGTCGTGGCGGCCATCGAGGGGGTGGCGGTCGGCGCGGGGCTTGCTGTGGCCCTGCTTGCGGACATCTCGGTGGCAGGCGAAAATGCGCGGCTGCTGGACGGGCATGTCAAGCTGGGAGTGGCGGCGGGCGATCATTCGGTCATCATCTGGCCGCTGCTCATCGGCATGGCGCGGGCCAAATACCATCTGCTCACCAACACGCCCATCCGCGGGAGGGAGGCGGCCCGTATGGGTCTTGTCAGTCTGGCTGTTGCGGATGAGGAGGTGCTTGATCGGGCAAAGGACATCGCCTTTTCCCTCGCCCGCGGCAGCCGCACTGCCGTGCGCTTCACGAAGCAGGCGCTCAACAACTGGATCCGACTGGCCGGGCCAGCCTTTGATGCTTCTCTGGCAATGGAGTTCATGGGGTTTCGTCTTGCCGACATCCGGGAAGGCCTTGCCGCTCTCAAAGAAAAGCGGCCTCCTGTTTTTCCATCTGTTTCTAGAACGCCCACGGATAGTTAACCATAATTTCCTGTCTTCTTCTCCTCGAATGTCACCATTTATGAATATGGTGCGGCTGGTTCAGTCGACACCATTGCAAAGCGTAGTGGAAAAGGTGAACCAAAAGGCAGCCAGAATGTGCTTCTCACGCCCGTGAATATCCGCTACTATTTCAGCACATTTCACATGTCGGATATGTAAGATATTGTGTCCTGAGGAAGATGTTCCCGCTATCCGGGATGTGGAATGGATGCGAATTGCGGACGGTCCATGTGCGCATGATGGTCTGTCGGGGGCAGGGCATCGTTCGATCGCTGGTGTGGTGAGCCGCCTGGGCGGCGTGAGCAAGGGAGGTGAGCGTGGCACGGGGAGCAACTCCGATCGACGCTTATGTGGGTGAGCGGGTGCGGCTGAGGCGCACGCTTCTGGGGATCAGCCAGACCAAGCTGGCCGAGGTTCTGGGCGTCACCTTTCAGCAGGTCCAGAAATACGAACGCGGGACCAACCGCATCGGGGCGAGCAATCTCTACAAGATCGCAAAGGCGTTGGGAGTACCCGTCTCCTATTTCTTTGAGGATCTGCCGGATGATCTTGACGAGGACAATCCGCCTTCCGCAACCGCGCGGATCGACAGTGCGCTGGGCGGCCGGCATGTGAGTCGGCGTGAGACCTTATCGCTCATCCGGCATTTCCATGCGATCAAGGATCCTGCGGTCCGGGCCGAGATCATCGATCTCATCCGGCGCCTGGGCGGGAGTGACCAGTAGACGCGCGGCCGCCCTTCACAAGGCGTAAAGAGGTGGTATCGGCTGCGCCGCTTCGGCTTGTGTGTCGTTTCAACGGAGCGGGCGGCGAATTCTGTCTTGGAAATCGGCAGGCAATGCTGCTATAGCGCCCCCGACGTCGGCGCATGCCGATGGCCGGGATAAAGCCTTGCCGGCACCCCGTGGCGTTCCGTGGTGTCGATGGGCTGATCGGTTTGCGGCATGGTCGACAGGTGATCCTTGCGTAGGATGGCGTAATGATTTCCGATCTCCTGCATGACTATCTGCCCGTTCTGATCTTTCTGGGGGTCGCGGCGGTGCTGTCGGCGGTGATGGTGGCCATTCCCCTTATCATTGCGCCCAAGCGGCCGGATGCGGAGAAGCTGTCGGCCTATGAGTCGGGGTTTGATGCCTTTACGTCCGCCCGCCGCCAGTTCGATGTGCGCTTCTATCTGGTCTCCATCCTCTTCATCATTTTCGACCTTGAGGCCGCCTTTCTGTTCCCCTGGGCGGTCGCCTTCGATTCGATCGGCTGGTTCGGCTTCTGGTCGATGATGCTGTTCCTGTTCGTGCTGACGGTCGGCTTCGTCTATGAGTGGCGCAAGGGAGCGCTGGAATGGGAGTAGAACTGGAACGTCCCCAGGCGGCGACCGCCATGCCGCCTGCCAGTGGCCTTGATGAAAGCTTCTTTGCCGGCGTGCGCGACGAGCTCGCGGACAAGGGCTTTCTTGTCACCAGTGCCGAGGAGCTCATCCGCTGGGCACGCACCGGCTCGCTGTGGTGGATGACATTCGGGCTGGCCTGCTGCGCGGTGGAGATGATGCACACCAACATGCCGCGCTATGATCTGGAGCGCTTCGGCGTGGCTCCGCGGGCCAGCCCGCGCCAGTCGGACGTGATGATCGTGGCCGGTACGCTGTGCAACAAGATGGCGCCGGCCCTGCGCAAGGTCTATGACCAGATGGCGGAGCCGCGCTACGTGATCTCGATGGGCTCCTGCGCCAACGGTGGCGGCTATTACCACTACAGCTATTCCGTCGTGCGCGGCTGCGACCGGATCGTGCCGGTGGACATCTATGTGCCCGGCTGTCCCCCGACGGCGGAGGCGCTGCTTTACGGAATCCTGCTGCTGCAGCGCAAGATCCGGCGCGAAGGGGCGCTCGTGCGATAGATGCGGGTCGGGTGCCGGGGCGGGTGATTGGCCGGCGGGCAAGCGAGGCGGAACGACACGATGGCCAGTGAGGCGGAACTGAAGGATCTGGGCGCGCGCATCGAAGAGGCGCTGGCCTATGAGGTCACGGGCTGGGAAGTCGCCCGTGGCGAGCTCACCCTGACGGCGCGTGCGGAGCATATCGTCAAGGTTCTCACCTTCCTGCGGGACGAGCCCGATTGCCGTTTTCGCACGCTGGTGGACATCTGCGGGGTGGACTGGCCGCAGCGCGAGAGGCGCTTTGATGTCGTCTATCATCTGCTTTCCATGGAGCTGAACCAGCGCATCCGCGTCAAGATCCAGACGGATGAGGACACGCCCATTCCCTCCGTTACCGATGTCTTCCCCTGCGCCAACTGGTTCGAGCGCGAGTTGTGGGACATGTATGGCGTGAAGGTTTCGGGGCATCCGGACTTGCGGCGCATTCTCACGGACTATGGGTTCGAGGGACATCCCCTGCGCAAGGACTTCCCGCTGACGGGCTATGTGGAGCTTCGCTATGACGAGGAGCTCAAGCGCGTGGTCTATGAACCGGTGAAGCTGACCCAGGAGTTCCGCTATTTCGACTTCCTGAGCCCCTGGGAGGGCGCAAAATACATCCTCCCGGGCGATGAGAAGGCCTCGGGCGAGGCCGCCGGCGAGGAGGGAAAGGCCTGAGCCATGCCCCGCGACGGTGACGCATTCGAGCGGCAGATCAAGAACTACAATCTGAATTTCGGGCCCCAGCATCCTGCGGCGCATGGCGTGCTGCGCCTGATTCTCGAGCTGGACGGGGAGGTCGTCGAGCGCGCCGATCCGCATATCGGCCTCCTGCACCGCGGCACCGAGAAGCTCATCGAGCACAAAACCTATCTGCAGGCGATCGGCTATTTCGACCGCCTCGACTATGCCGCGCCGATGAACCAGGAGCACGCCTTCGTGCTCGCCATCGAAAAGCTGCTCGGCATCGAGGTGCCGGAGCGGGCGAAATACATCCGCGTGCTCTATGCCGAGCTGACGCGGATCATGAACCACATTCTCAACGTCACGACGCACGCTATGGACGTCGGCGCGCTGACCCCCATCCTGTGGGGCTTCGAGGAGCGCGAGACGCTGTGCACCTTCTATGAGCGCGCCTCGGGTGCGCGCATGCATGCGAAATATTTCCGGCCGGGCGGCGTGCACCAGGATCTGCCGCCGGATCTGATCGAGGATATCTGGAACTGGACCGAACGTTTTCCGCGGGTCCTCGACGACATCGAGACGCTGCTCACCGACAACCGCATCTTCAAACAGCGCAATGTCGACATCGGCGTGCTGACGAAGGAGCAGGCCTTCGAGCTGGGGCTGTCCGGGCCGATGCTGCGCTCCACGGGGCTGGCTTGGGACCTGCGCAAGGCCCAGCCCTATGAGGTCTATGACCGGATGGAGTTCAAGGTCCCGGTCGGCCGGCACGGCGACTGCTATGACCGGTATCTCATCCGCATGGCGGAGATGCGCGAGTCGCTGAAGATCATGCGCCAGTGCATCAACGAGATGCCGACGGGGCCGGTGCTGTCCGATGATCGCAAGGTCGTGCCGCCGCCGCGTGCGGAGATGAAGCGCTCGATGGAGGCGCTGATTCACCACTTCAAGCTCTATACCGAGGGCATCAAGCCGCCCCAGGGTGAGGTCTATGCGGCTGTCGAGGCGCCCAAGGGCGAGTTCGGGGTCTATCTGATTTCGGACGGCACCAATCGGCCCTATCGCTGCAAGATCAGGGCACCGGGTTTCGTGCATCTGCAGGCGATGGACACCATGCTCAGAGGCCACATGCTGGCGGATGTGCCGGCGGTGCTGGGCTCGATTGATATCGTCTTCGGCGAGGTCGACCGCTAGGACGCGCAGCAGAGGCGACAGGAAGGCTTGAGCAAGCGATGTCGGTTCACCTGAAGGTCATCGAGGACGGCGAGCCCTTCGCCTTCTCGGAAGAGAACAGGGCGGAGGTCGAGCGGATCCTCGCCAAGTATCCGCCGGAGAGGAAGCGCTCCGCGATCCTGCCGCTGCTGCATCTGGCGCAGAAGCAGAACGGCGGCTGGATCTCGCGCCAGGTGGTGGAGCATGTCGCGGAGCTGCTCGAAATTCCGAAGATCAAGGCGCTGGAGGTTGCCACCTTCTATACCATGTTCAATCTGAAGCCCATCGGCCGGCATCATGTGCAGGTCTGCGGCACGACCCCCTGCTGGCTGAGGGGTTCTGATGAGATCTTCCGCGCCTGCCGGGACATGGGGCTGGAGAAGGGACGGACCACGGAAGACGGCCTGTTTCATCTCAGCGAGGTCGAGTGTCTGGGCGCCTGCGTCAACGCGCCGGTCGTCCAGATCGATGACGACTATTACGAGGATCTCGATTACGAGAAGATGAAGGCGATCCTCGAGGCGTTGCGGCGCGGCGAGCGGCCGAAGCCGGGGCCGCAGGTGGATCGCCAGTTCGCGGCGCCTGAGGGCGGCCCCACCACACTCAAGGATCGCGTGCCGGCGAATGTGACGCCGGGCGGGCGCATGCGGGAGGATGCCTGAATCATGCTCAAAGACTCCGATCGCATCTTCCAGAACCTCTACGGCTATGAATCCTGGCGTCTCGACGGGGCCCGTCGGCGCGGCGACTGGGACGGCACGAAGGATCTCATGGCCAAGGGGCCGGACTGGATCATCAGCGAGGTCAAGGAGTCGGGACTGCGCGGGCGCGGCGGCGCCGGTTTTCCCACGGGGCTCAAATGGTCCTTCATGCCCAAGGAGCGTCCGGCCGGTCAGCCGGCCTATCTCGTGGTCAACGCCGATGAATCCGAGCCCGGCACCTGCAAGGACCGCGAGATCCTGCGCCATGAACCCCACAAGCTGATCGAAGGGGCGTTGCTTGCCGGTTTCGCGATGCGGGCGACGGCCGCCTACATCTATGTGCGCGGCGAGTTCGTGCGCGAGGCGGAGCGTCTGCAGGCGGCGGTGGACGAGGCCTATGAAGCCGGGCTCATCGGGCGGAACGCCTGCGGCTCGGGCTATGATTTCGACATTTACGTGCACCGGGGCGCCGGCGCTTACATCTGCGGCGAGGAGACGGCGCTGATCCAGAGTCTGGAAGGCAAGAAGGGCCAGCCGCGCCTCAAGCCTCCGTTTCCCGCCAATGTGGGGCTCTATGGCTGTCCGACGACGGTCAACAATGTCGAGTCGATTGCCGTCGTGCCGACGATTCTGCGCCGCGGGGCAAGCTGGTTCGCCAGCTTCGGGCGGCCCAACAACACGGGCACCAAGCTCTTCTGCATCTCGGGCCATGTGAACCGGCCGTGCACCGTGGAAGAGGAGATGAGCATCCCGCTTCGCGAGCTCATCGAGCGCCATGCGGGCGGCGTGCGCGGCGGCTGGGACAATCTGCTCGCCGTCATCCCGGGCGGATCCTCTGTGCCGGTCATTCCGAAGGAGATCTGCGATGAAGTGCTGATGGACTATGACGCCCTGCGCGAGGTGCAGTCGGGCCTCGGCACGGCCGCCGTGATCGTGATGGACAAGTCCACCGACATCGTGAAGGCCATCGCGCGCATCAGCTACTTCTACAAGCACGAATCCTGCGGCCAGTGCACGCCCTGCCGCGAGGGCACGGGCTGGATGTGGCGGGTGATGGAGCGGCTGGTGGAAGGGCGCGCCCGACGCGAGGAGATCGACCTGCTCTACGAGGTCACCAAGCAGGTCGAAGGACACACCATCTGCGCGCTGGGGGATGCGGCCGCCTGGCCGATCCAGGGGCTCATCCGCCATTTCCGGGACGAGATCGAGCGTCGGATTGACGACTATCAGCGCCGCACCAGCGCTGTCGCGGCGGAGTAGGAGACGGTGATGAGCGGGCTGCCTGCGGCACGATCCTCTGTAAGGCGCTGGAGCGGTGGCATGAATTCTTTGGCAAGAAAGCATGATGCCCGCGCCGAGCGCGTGAGCATCACGGACAACGAACTGGTCGTGGATCTGGCAGACGGGCGGCGTCTCGCCGTGCCGCTCGTCTGGTTTCCGCGGCTGCTTCATGCCACGCCGGAACAGCGGGAGCGCTATGAGCTTCTGGGCGATGGCGAAGGCATTCACTGGCCGGAGGTCGATGAAGACGTGAGCGTTGCGGCTCTGCTGGAGGGACTTCCTTCGCTGGAAGCGGAAGGCATCCCTTCTGCAGGTATTTCTTCGGTATCGACGGCTGAAAGAGGATAGGTGACCGGTATGCGTGTGGTGTGGGCGAAAGTGAGAGCTCCCGAATTTTCCGCTCCGCGCGTGTGCCTCCGGCTCCGGGTGTGTGGGCGGATGGGATCATCGCGCTCGATCGATAGGCACTGCGGCCCGATCGGGGCGGCCCGCTGTTTCAGGCGGCGTGGCCCGGGGGCTGGTGACGGCGAACAAGCGAGGTGAGAGAGAAGCCGATGCCGAAGCTGACGGTCAATGGCAGGGAAGTGGAGGTGCCCGCGGGCGCCACGGTGCTGCAGGCCTGCGAGGCGGCGGGCGAGGAGATCCCCCGCTTCTGCTATCACGAGCGCCTGTCGATCGCGGGCAACTGCCGCATGTGCCTCGTCGAGATGGAAAAGAGCCCCAAGCCCATCGCCTCCTGCGCGATGCCGGCGGCCGACGGCATGGTGATCCGCACCAACACGCCGGCGGTGAAAAAAGCGCGCGAGGGGGTGCTGGAGTTCCTGCTCATCAATCACCCGTTGGACTGTCCGATCTGCGACCAGGGCGGCGAGTGCGACCTGCAGGACGAGACCATGGGCTACGGCCGCGGTGTTTCGCGCTATGCCGAGAACAAGCGGGCGGTCACCGAGAAATACATCGGCCCCCTCATCAAGACGGTGATGACCCGCTGCATCCACTGCACGCGCTGCATCCGCTTTCTCGAAGATGTCGCGGGCGTGCCGGAGCTGGGAGCCATCTACCGCGGCGAGAACATGCAGATCACGAGCTATCTTGAGACCGCGCTCACCTCCGAGCTGCAGGGCAATGTCATCGATCTGTGCCCGGTCGGGGCGCTGACATCGGCGCCTTACGCCTTCCACGGCCGGCCCTGGGAGCTGAAGAAGGTCGAGACCGTGGATGTCATGGACGCGATGGGCTGCAACATCCGCGTGGATGCGCGCGGGATGGAGGTCATGCGCGTGCTGCCGCGGCTCAATGAGGAGATCAACGAGGAGTGGATCTCCGACAAGACGCGGTTTGCCTATGACGGCCTCAAATATCGCCGGCTTGACCGGCCATGGGTGCGCACAGGAGGCCGTCTGCAGGAGGCGACCTGGGTTGACGCCTTTCGTGCCGTCGAGCAGGCCCTGGCCGCCGTCAAGCCGGCGGAGATCGCGGCCGTCGTCGGCGATCTCAACGAGATTGAGGGCATGTATGCCTTCCGCGAGTGGTTGAAATCTCTCGGGGTAACCCGCATCGAGGGCCGGCAGGATGGCACGGCGCTCGAGCCGGGTGTGCGGGCGGGCTATCTCTTCAACAGCGGGCTCGCCGGCATCGAGGAGGCCGATGCGGTGCTCCTGATCGGCAGCAATCCGCGCAAGGAGGCCGCCGTCTTCAACACCCGTCTGCTGCGCATGGCACGTCGTGGTGTTCCCATCGCGCGCATCGGCGTGCCCGAGGACCTGACCTATCCGGTCACCGAGCTCGGGGCGGATCCGCGCGTGCTGGAGGCGCTGATCGCCGGCGACCATCCCTTGGCCGAGGTTCTCAGGAAGGCAGAGCGTCCGGCACTGATTCTGGGGCAGGGAGCCCTCACCCGCAAGGATGGTCGGGCCCTCTGGTGGGCGGCCCGCAAGCTTGCGGAAGAGGTCGGCATGATCCAGCCCGACCTCGGCTGGAACGGCTTCAATGTTCTGCATACGGCCGCCGCGCGGGTCGGTGCGCTCGATCTGGGCCTGGCCACCAAGGAGGGAATCGCCGGGATAATGAAGGATGCGGCAGAAGGACGGGTCAAGCTCGTCTTTCTGCTGGGTGCGGACGAGTTCGATCCGGCACCGCTCAAGGATGCGACCGTTGTCTACATCGGCACCCATGGCGATCGGGGGGTGACGGTGGCGGACATCATCCTGCCGGCGGCGGCCTATACCGAAAAGCATGGCGTCTACATCAATACGGAAGGCCGGGTGCAGTGGGCGGAGCCTGCCGTTCCCCCGCCGGGCGAGGCGCGGGAGGACTGGAAGATCTTCCGGGCTCTGTCCGAGGTGACGGGGCAGCCTCTCGACTTTGACAATCGGGCCGAGCTGCTGCGCCATGTGGGAGCCGAGCTGCCCCATATCGCCCGCCTTGACGAGCGGCCTGCTGCCGACTGGAAGGCTTTCGGGCGGAAGGGACGCATTCTTGCCGCACCGCTGGTAAGCGCCGTGACACGCTTTCATCTCACCAACCCGATTGCCCGCGCCTCGCGCACGATGGCGGAATGCGATCGGGTGATTGACGGACAACAGGAACGGGCGACAGGGACCGATGGTTGAAACACTCGCACAGCTGTTCGGCGGTGGCGCGCTGGCTGAAGCCGCGGCCATTCTCGTCTGGGTGGTGGCGATCACGCTGGCGCTGCTGCTGGTGGTAGCCTTCGGTGTCTATGCCGAGCGCAAGATCTGGGCGGCGATGCAGCTGAGAAAAGGCCCCAATGTCGTTGGCCCCTTCGGCCTGCTGCAATCCTTCGCCGACGGTCTGAAACTCTTCTTCAAGGAGACGATCATTCCCGCCGGCGCCAACAAGGTGATCTTCCTGATCGCACCGATGATCACCTTCACGCTGGCGCTGGCCGCCTGGGCGGTGATCCCGTGGGGAGACGGGTGGGTGCTGGCCGACCTCAATGTCGGCATTCTCTATGTGCTCGCGATTTCCTCGCTTGGCGTCTACGGCATCATCATGTCCGGCTGGGCGTCGAATTCGCGCTATGCCTTCCTTGGCGGGCTGCGTTCGGCCGCGCAGATGGTCTCCTATGAGGTGTCCATCGGCTTCGTGCTGGTGGCCATGCTGGTCGTGATCGGCTCGCTCAATCTTTCCGAGATCGTGCGCTATCAGGCTGGCGGCATTCTCCACTGGAACATCTGGCCGTTCTTTCCGCTGTTCGTGATCTTTCTGGTATCCGCCCTGGCCGAGACGAACCGTCCTCCCTTCGACCTGCCGGAGGCGGAAGCTGAGCTGGTCGCGGGCTACCAGGTGGAATACTCCTCGCTGGCGTTTGCGCTGTTCTGGCTTGGCGAATACGCCAACATCTTTCTCATGTGCGCGATGATGAGCGTGCTGTTCTTCGGGGGCTGGTATGCACCGGTCGCCTTTCTGGATTTCATTCCCCCGCCGCTGTGGCTGTTCATCAAGATCTGTGCGCTGTTCTTCGTCTTTGCCTGGGTAAAGGCGACGGTGCCGCGCTATCGCTATGATCAGCTGATGCGGCTGGGCTGGAAGGTATTTTTGCCCTTGTCCCTGTTCTTCATCGTATTCTATGCGGGAGCCGCCAAGCTGCTCGGGTGATCGGGCGAGGCGATGCAGGCGGGCAAGGCTTGTGGAAAGGTGATCGGGTGATGGTGCAGGCTGTCAGACATTTCATGCGCACCTTCCTCCTCCTCGAATTCGTGGAGGCGATGGCGCTCACCTTCCGCTACATGTTCCGCCCCAAGGCGACACTGAACTATCCTTACGAAAAGGGGCGTCTGTCCCCCCGATTTCGGGGCGAGCACGCCTTGCGCCGCTATCCCAATGGCGAGGAGCGGTGCATCGCCTGCAAGCTGTGCGAGGCGATCTGCCCGGCGCTTGCGATCACTATCGAGGCGGAACCCCGGCCGGACGGGTCGCGGCGCACGACCCGCTACGACATCGACATGGTCAAATGCATCTACTGCGGCCTGTGCCAGGAGGCCTGTCCGGTGGATGCCATCGTCGAAGGGCCGAACTTCGAGTTTGCCGCCGAGACCCGCGAGGAGCTGATGTACGACAAGGAAAAGCTGCTGGACAACGGCGAGCGCTGGGAACGCGAGATCGCGGCCAACATCGCGGCCGATGCACCCTATCGCTGAGTACATGACGGTTCCCTGTCCGGCTGGGCGGGCGGGAAAGGTGCGAAACGAACCGGAAAGGGAGGAAACGTGAAGCCGGGAGCGCATGAGAGGATGGCCGGGGAAGCCTCGTCCCATCGGGGCGAGGGCGGATCATGGCGGCCTTTCATCCGCTCCGCACGCCGGGTGATCGTTCCCCCTTCCATTGCAAGTGAGGGCATGGACGCATGAGCTGGACCGCCTTTGCGTTCTATCTGTTCGGCTTCTTTACGGTGCTGGCCGCAAGCCTTGTGGTGCTGGCCCGCAATCCCGTGCATTCGGTGCTTTTCCTGATCTTCGCCTTCTTCAATGCCGCCGCCCTGTTCCTGCTGGCTGGAGCGGAATTTTTGGCTCTGCTGCTGGTTGTCGTCTATGTCGGCGCCGTGGCGGTGCTGTTCCTTTTCGTGGTCATGATGCTGGACATCGATTTCGTGCGTCTGCGTGAGGGATTTGCCCGCTATCTGCCCATCGGGCTGCTGGTGGGGCTTGCCTTTCTGGCAGAGCTGGTGACGGTGGCGACATCGGCGTCCGTGCTGCCGGGTGCGCCTGACAGCCTGATGTTGCCGCTTGCGCGTTTTGCGGGGCTCGACAACACGACGGCGCTCGGCACCGTGCTGTATACGGACTACGTCTACCCCTTCCAGATGGCGGGCGTGATTCTGCTGGTCGCGATGATCGGCGCGATCGTGCTGACACTGCGTCACCGGCCGGATGCGCGCCGGCAGAAGATTTCCGAACAGGTGCGGCGTGATCCGCGCAAGGCCGTAAAACTCGTGGACCTGAAGCCGGGGGCGGGACTGCAGGAGGTGGATGCCCCGGCGGTGGAAAAGGAACGGGCATGACAGGGCGGTCCCCTGCAGCCGGCGGCACGGGAGGATGAAGGAAGCGATGTTCGAGATCGGCGTCACCCATTATCTGGTGCTGTCCGCGATCGTCTTTTCGATCGGCGTGTTCGGAGTGTTTCTCAACCGCAAGAACGTCATCATCATCCTGATGGCGATCGAGCTGATGTTGCTGGCCGTCAACATCAACTTCGTTGCCTTCTCGGCGGCTCTTCAGGATCTGCTGGGGCAGGTGTTCGCCATGTTCGTGCTTACCGTGGCAGCCGCCGAGGCGGCCATCGGCCTTGCGATCCTGGTCGTCTATTTCCGCAATCGCGGCAGCATCGAGGTCGACGACATCAATCAGATGCGGGGATGAGGCATTCATGACCACGCTGCATGTCATCGTATTCGGGCCGCTTGTCGGCTTTCTGATCGCCGGTCTTTTCGGACGTGCGATCGGAGACCGGGCATCCATGCTGATCACCTCGCTGCTGGTCACCCTCTCGGCCGTGCTTGCCATTCCGATATTCCTCAAGGTGGTGGACGGCGGCGCCGTGCTTCACCAGCCGGTTCTGGAATGGGTAGCGGTCGGCAGGCTGCATTTTACCTGGTCGCTTTATGTCGACTCGTTGACCGCGGTGATGCTGGTGGTGGTGACCGTGGTCTCGGCCCTCGTGCACTGGTATTCGATCGGCTACATGGACGAAGATCCGGACAAGCCCCGTTTCTTCGCCTATCTGTCGCTTTTCACCTTCGCGATGCTGATGCTGGTCTCGGCCGACAATCTGGTCCAGACCTTCTTCGGCTGGGAGGGCGTGGGGCTGGCGTCCTATCTGCTGATCGGCTTCTGGTTCAAGAAGCCGTCTGCGAATGCGGCGGCCATCAAGGCCTTCGTGGTGAACCGCGTGGGCGACTTCGGCTTCTCGCTCGGCCTGTTTGCGCTGTTCATGGTGACCGGTTCGCTGGCCTTTGCCGACATCTTTCCCGCGCTGCAGAGTCTTGAAGATGTGCGGATGAACTTTCTGGGGATGGATGCCGATGTGCTCACGGTCATCGGCGTTCTGCTGTTCATCGGTGCGATGGGCAAGTCCGCCCAGATCATTCTGCATACTTGGCTGCCGGATGCGATGGAGGGCCCCACACCCGTGTCCGCGCTCATTCACGCAGCCACCATGGTCACGGCCGGCGTCTTCCTGGTCGCGCGCATGTCGCCTCTTTACGAACTGGCTCCTGATGCCGCGGCACTCGTGGCGATCATCGGTGCCACCACGGCCTTCTTCGCCGCAACGGTGGGCCTTGTGCAGAATGACATCAAGCGCGTGATCGCCTATTCGACATGCTCGCAGCTCGGCTACATGTTCGTGGCCGCGGGCGTGTCGGCCTATGGGGCGGCGATCTTCCATCTGTTCACGCATGCCTTCTTCAAGGCCCTGCTGTTCCTTGGAGCGGGATCCGTGATCCATGCCCTGCATCATGAGCAGGACATGCGGCGGATGGGCGGAATTCGCACGATGCTGCCGCTGACCTATCTGATGATGCTGGTCGGCACCCTGGCGCTGACCGGTTTTCCGGGGACGGCGGGCTATTTTTCGAAGGATGCGATCATCGAGTCAGCCTATGCCCATGGCGGGCTCGTCGGCCAGTATGCCTTCTGGGCGACGGTGATCGCCGCGGCGCTGACCTCCTTTTATTCCTGGCGGCTGATGTTCATGACCTTTCACGGCTCCCTGCGGGTGAAGGAGGATGTGGTGCGCCATATCCATGAGAGTCCGGCGGTGATGATGATTCCGCTGATCGTGCTGGCTCTCGGGGCTCTGGCTGCCGGTTTCGTTTTCGCGGATGATTTCATCGGCGAGGCGCGCTCGGAGTTCTGGCACGGTGCGCTGGCGGCAGCCGGCGGCGAGACGCTGGAAGCGATTCATCATCTGCCGGTGTGGGTGAAGTATTCCCCGACGGTCATGATGGTGGCAGGTTTCCTCGTGGCCTGGGCCTTCTACATTGCCAATCCGGCGTTGCCCGAACGCTGGGCCGCACGGCTGCCCGGACTTTACCGCTTTCTGCTCAACAAATGGTATTTCGACGAGCTTTATGACGTTCTCTTCGTGCGACCGGCCTTCCGTATTGGTCGCTTCCTGTGGAAGGTGGGCGACGGCCGGATCATCGATGGACTGGGACCGGATGGTGTGGCCCGCACGGTCATGCGCATGGGCGCACGGGTACGACTGGTTCAGACGGGCTACATCTACACCTACGCATTCGTCATTCTCATCGGCATCGTGACATTGACCGCCATCCTCTTCTTCGGCGGGAAGGGAGTGTGAAGGCGCCATGGTCGCAAGCTGGCCCATCCTGAGCACGCTGCTGCTGGTTCCCCTTTTCGGGGCGCTGCTGATCCTGCTGGTCAGGGGCGAACAGGAGCAGGTGGACCGCAACGTCCGCCATGTGGCGCTGTATGCCACGCTGGTCAATTTTGTCCTTGCGATCCTGCTGTGGGTCCAGTTCGATCCTTCGGCTCCGGGCTTTCAGTTCGTGGAAGACTACCCCTGGATCGGCGAGACGATCCACTTCAAGCTCGGTGTGGACGGCATTTCGCTCTTCTTCGTGGTGCTCACCGCCTTTTTAATGCCGATCTGCATTCTGGCGAGCTGGGAGTCGATCACGACCCGCGTGCGCGAGTACATGATCGCCTTCCTGGTCATGGAAACCCTGATGATCGGGGTCTTTTCGGCGCTTGATCTGTTCGTCTTCTACATCTTCTTCGAGGGCGGTCTCATCCCGATGTTCCTGATCATCGGGGTCTGGGGCGGTGAGCGGCGCATCTATGCGGCCTTCAAGTTCTTCCTCTATACCCTGCTGGGATCCGTGCTGATGCTGGTGGCGGTGCTTTATATGTATTTCACTGCCGGCACGGCGGACATCCCGACCCTGATGCAGCATCCCTTCGCGCCCCATGTGCAGCCCTGGCTGTGGCTCGCCTTCTTTGCCTCCTTTGCAGTCAAGACGCCAATGTGGCCGGTACATACCTGGCTGCCGGATGCGCATGTCGAGGCGCCGACCGCCGGCTCGGTGATCCTGGCCGGCGTGCTGCTCAAAATGGGCGGCTATGGATTCCTGCGGTTCTCGCTGCCGATGTTCCCGCTGGCGAGCGTGGAATACGGCTGGCTGATCTTCGCCCTGTCGATGATCGCCGTCGTCTATACCTCTCTGGTCGCTCTTGCGCAGGAGGACATGAAGAAGCTGATCGCTTATTCATCGGTGGCGCATATGGGCTTCGTCACCATCGGGATCTTCGTGCTGAATCCGCAGGGCATCGCCGGGGGCATCTATCAGATGCTCTCGCATGGCGTGGTCTCGGCGGCTCTGTTTCTGGGCGTCGGCGTCGTCTATGACCGGCTGCATACGCGCCTGATTGCGCGCTATGGCGGCCTTGCGAACAACATGCCGAAATATGCCGTCGCCTTCATGATCTTTGCGCTGGCCTCCATCGGTCTGCCGGGAACCAGCGGATTCGTGGGCGAATTCCTCTCTCTTACGGGCGCCTTTCTGCATGACAGCTGGATCGCCTTCGTGGCGGCGACCGGTGTCATCCTCGGGGCGGCCTACATGCTCTATCTCTACCGCCGGGTCTTCTTCGGCGAGCTCATCAAGGACGAGCTGAAGCGCATGAAGGATCTCACCTTGCGCGAGGTGATCATCTTTGCGCCCCTTGTTGCCGCGGTTTTCTGGCTTGGCGTCTATCCGAAGAGCTTCCTCGGCGTGATCAATCCTGCAGTCGAGCGATTGCTTGCCGTGCATCATCAGGCGGTCGCCTCGGCCTGTGCGGATATGGCCGGACGGCAGTATCGGGCTTGCCGTCTCACCGCCATGGCCGCCAAGAGCCGCCATGATGAGCCGCTGCGGCCGGTCGGTGTGGCCCGCGCATCCATGCAGGCAGGGATGGGAAGGTAGGCGAGATGCAGCTCCATGCGGTCTATCCGGAACTGCTGTTGCTGGTCGGCGCCATGGCCGGCCTGATGTGGGGGGTATTCGCCAGAAGCAATCCCTATCGGGGCGTACGCAATCTGGCGCTTCTTCTCCTGGCGGCAGCGGCGGTGCTGGTGGTGATGGGACCGGCGCGGGCCGAGCCCTTGGGCGGCATGCTGCGGATCGACAGCTTCGGCGTGTTCGTGAAAGTTGTCATTCTCGTTGGAGCGGCCTTCGCCGTCATGGTGGCAGACGACTATCTGACCTTCCGCGACATCGACCGCTTCGAATATCCCGTTCTCGTTCTGCTTGCGACGGCGGGCATGATGCTCATGGTCTCGGCCGCGAATCTTCTGGCGCTGTATGTGGCGCTCGAACTGCAGTCTCTGGCGCTGTATGTGCTGGCCGCCTTCAACAGGGATCGTCTGCGGTCGAGTGAGGCGGGATTGAAGTATTTCGTGCTGGGTGCGCTGTCTTCCGGGATTCTGCTCTACGGCGTCACGCTTACCTATGGCTTTCTCGGCACCATCGATTTCGAGACCATCGCCCGGCATGTCACCGGCGAGGAAGCGCTGCCGCTGGGCGCGCTCGTCGGCCTCGTCTTCGTGCTGGCGGGGCTTGCCTTCAAGATTTCGGCCGTGCCTTTTCACATGTGGACTCCTGACGTCTATGAGGGGGCGCCGACACCGGTGGTCACGCTGTTTGCCGGTGCTCCGAAGGCGGCCGCCTTCGCGCTTCTGGTCCGGGTGCTGCTCGAAGCCTTTCCGGGCGCAGCTGCGGAGTGGCGGCAGATCGTGATCCTGCTTTCGGTCGCAAGCATGGCGCTCGGTTCCTTTGCCGCGCTGGTGCAGACGAACATCAAGCGGCTGATGGCCTATTCTTCCATTGCCCATATGGGCTTCGCATTGACGGGGCTCGCCGCGGGGACGACAGACGGCGTAAAGGGGCTGCTCGTCTATCTGGCGATCTATGTTCTGATGTCGGTGGGCACCTTTGCGCTGATCCTGGCCATGCGCGAGGAGGATGGCTGGACGGAGGAGATCGCCGATCTTGCGGGGCTCGCCACCACCCGGCCTGCGATGGCGGCTGCGATGGCGATCTTCATGTTCTCGATGGCCGGCATCCCGCTGCTGGCCGGTTTCTTCGCCAAGCTCTACGTCTTCATGGCGGTGGTCGAGGCGGGCTATGCCTGGCTTGCTGTCGTGGGCTTCGTGCTGTCGGTGGTGAGCGCCGTCTATTATCTGAGGATCGTCAAGATCATGTACATGGACCCGCCGCGGGTGACCTTCGTGGCTCCGGGGCGAGGCATCCCCTTCGTGGCGACGGTGACGGCCGCGCTCAACTCGCCTTTGCACCTGTTGCTCATCTGGCCGCTGGTGATGGCGGCGTCGGTCGCTGCGGCGAGCCTTTTCGGCTGAGTGCAGCCGGGACAGGCCGGAGATGATCTCTTCTCCTGGGGGCAGATCGAGCGCGCCCCCCCTCTATCACCTGTCGCGCGTAACCAGCACCATGGATGTGGCCCGCGAATGGGTGAACGCGGGACGTCATGCCCCTCCCTTCTGGGTTCTGGCCGACGAGCAGACGGCCGGCCGCGGTCGACAGGGGCGAGGCTGGCGATCACTTCCGGGCAATCTGCATGCAACCGGCGTTTTTGCGACGGCGCGCCCGCTGCATGAGCTGCCAAGCCTTGCTCTCGTTGCCGGTCTTGCGGTCATCGATACGGTGATCCCCCAGCTCATGCAGCCGGATCGGCTCCGGCTCAAATGGCCCAATGACGTGCTGCTGGGAGAGCGCAAGCTCGCCGGGATCTTGTGTGAAAGCGAGCGTCGGGAGAGGGACGCGCTGGTCCTGGTGGGCATAGGGGTCAATCTTGCTCATGCGCCGAGGGATGTCGATCTGCCCGCAACGGCGCTGGCCAGCGAAGGCGTCGTTCCCCCTGCGCCCGAGACATTTCTGTTCAGGCTTGCCCGCGTGTTTGCGCACTTGCAGCAGAGCTGGGAGGCGTCCGGCTTTGCGGCTTTGAAGGCGCGTTATGAGCAATGGATGTGGGGCAGGGGACAGAAGGTCGTGATCAGCGATGAGACGGCCGGAGAGGGGCGCATTGCGGGCGAGCTTGCAGGAATCGACGAAGATGGCGCTCTGCTGCTAGAAACGGCGGCGGGACGGGTGCGGGTGGTCTCGGGCCGGCTGCGCCTGCACAATGCGCCCTCCCATGGGGGGCGCGCCCCGTGAAGGAGAAGAGCGATGCTGCTGGCGATCGACCAGGGCAATACCAATACGGTCTTCGCGCTTATCGGCGAGGATGGCACGATCCGGCGCAAGTGGCGCATCGCGACGGATGATCGTCGCACGGCGGATGAATACCTGGTGTGGATCCATGCCCTCTTCGCCCTTGAGGGCTGGAAACCGGAAGATGTGGACGATGCCATTATCGCGACCGTCGTGCCTCAGGGGCGATTCGCTCTCTGGCAGCTGTGCCGGCGCTATTTCGATTGCGAACCGCTGATGGTCGCAAGCAGTGGCGTCACTCTGCCGATTGCGGTGCGGGTGCGCAATCCGGATGAGGTGGGGGCGGACAGGCTGGTCAATGCCGTCGCCGCCTGCACGCTGGCACCGGGTGCCAAGATTGTCATCGATTTCGGCACGGCGACGACATTTGATGTCGTGGCGGCGGACGGAGGATATGAAGGAGGAGCGATCGCGCCGGGCATCAATCTGTCCCTGAAGGCTCTGCATGAGGCGGCGGCCAAGCTGCCCCGGATTGCGGTCGAGGCCCCGAGAAACGGGACGGTGGTGGGGCGCAGCACGCTTGAGGCGATGCAGTCGGGCGTCTTCTGGGGCTATGTCGGGCTGATCGAGGGACTGGTGGCGCGTATCCGTGCCGAGCGCGCCGAGCCCATGACGGTCATCGCAACAGGCGGATTGGCGGCGATCTTCCAGCCGCATACGCGATCCATCGACATTGTGGACCACGACCTCACCATCAAGGGGCTTGCCGAAATCTACGCGCACAACCGTCTGCGGCCCGGGTGTTGAGAGGCGGCCCCGTAGGATCTGCGGTGCCAACCCGGTGGGAGTGCCGCTCTCCTTGTCCGTCTTCTCCCCCATCACCCGCCATTCCCTCATCCTGTCACCTGCATTTCCTCGCTTGTCACCCGCGCTCTTTTCCCCCGCTGCCCGCCGGCCTGTCCTTCGTCATCCACCGGCCAGGACCGGCG
>CAYYGH010000005.1:0-69484 GCA_964471405.1 uncultured Sphingomonadales bacterium
CCCACCCGCGCTCACCGCAGCCCTCCATCCCGCCCGCATGCTGGCACGGTGACGGCGTAGCCCGGCGTGCCTTCCCAAAGGCAAAGCGGCTCGCTCGTCCATCTGGTTCATGCTCCTGAATGCTGCCTGAGACGGCAATGCAACACCTGCTTCAAGTGATGGCAGAATTGGCCATTCACCAATTCCGTATCTCTGGTGGATTTATCTCACAAAATTGTGATTTGACGGTGTGTGCCTCCCTCTTCTACAGAAATGCCTTCCTCGCACATAAACTGCCTGTAGATTTGTTTGGAAATAAACTAAGAGAATCCAGACCGATTCCAATTCTCAGTATGAGGACCGGTCGCTCAACCACCAAGGCATGTATCATGATTCATGTTTCGTCGATCATTACAGCTATGATTATTTCTTTTTTGGCAGCCAAATCGCCCTCTTCCTTCGGCCCGCAGGAATGCTGGATGGAAGGGGCGCAGGAGCTGCATCTGCGCGGCTTCATGGGCGAACGGATGAGTGCTTGCATTGCGAAGCAGGATCTGTCGTCCTTAAAGCGTGTTGTAGTCTCCTCTACTGGCGGCTTCGTCTCGATCGGTATCGATATTGCGGAACGCCTGGCATCTTACCATCCGCATGTCATCATTCGGGATCTGTGCCTGTCTTCCTGCGCCAACTATCTGATCCCGATCGCCTCTCGCCTCACTGTGGAACCCTATTCCATGATCGGGCTTCACGGTGGGGCGATCAAGATGCTGGAAACCCTGAAGCGTTCAGGCCGCTCGCCCCCTTCCTCCCTCAAAGAGGATGCCGCACGCGAACAAGCGTTCTTGCTACGCCATGGGGTGCGTCCTGACTGGTTTCTGCCAACGGCGTTCGTGGAAAGTCGAAAGAAGAAGATCACCAACCCATTGGATTTCAATCTTTTCTTTCATGATTCGCAAATCCTCGCCGCAAGCCCGGAATTCGTGCGATCCTGCCTGCCACAGATTGAGATCGAATCCTTCTGGTATCTCTTTGACCACATCCAGGAATTGAAGACCGCAAAGGGCCGTTCCGGCATCTTTCACCGATTTGTCAAACGCCTGCGCCCCCTCTCAAGCGAGAAATTGCGATGCCGTCCCGACTCAAATGCCACACGCTGAGCGTTGCCGGTGGAGATTGATAAAGCGGCAACCGCACACCCCGCCCGGATGAAGGGGTGCGTGGTGGGCTCTTTACAGCACGGGGAATGGAGGGCCACTATGCCCGGGCGATGCGGGAAGGAGCGGAAGGGAGCAGGGCATGACCGGGCGTCGGTCCGTCTTTCTCATCCACGGCATGTGGGGCAAGGGAGCATACTGGGAGCGCTTCGCCGCGCGGCTCAAGGCGGCCGGATACCGCGTTGCCGCGCCCGATCTGCTGCATCACGACATCGCGCCTGACGACCCGCCGCCCGATGGCCTCGGCACGCTCTCGCTCATCGACTATCTCGATGATCTGGATGAGAAGCTCAAGGCCTTCGACGAGCAGGCCGTGATCCTCGGCCATTCCATGGGCGGGCTTCTGGCCCAGCAGCTTGCGGCACGCGGGCGGGGCTCCGCGCTGATTGCGCTCGCCCCGGCGCCGAGCGCCGGGATGTGGCCGATCCGGCTGAAGCCCTTGAAGGTCTTCGGCCCCATCCTGATGCGCCCCGGCTGGTGGCGGCGGCCGCACAAGCCGTCGTGGGAGGGCGTGCGTGCCACCGTCTTCAACGCCGGCGTCCCGGAAGACGAGGCCCGGCGCGAATTCGCGAACTATGTCTGGGATTCGGGCCGGGTGCTCTTCGAGCTGTCCCACTGGTGGCTCGATCGCCGCCGCGCCAGCGCCGTCGATCGCAGCCGGATCACGGTGCCGACCCTCATCATCGGCGGAAGACGGGATGCGATCGTGCCGATCGCCTGGATCCGCACCGCGGCACGCGCCTTCGGGGGGCGTGCGGCGTACGAAGAATTCCCGGACTTCGGCCACTGGCTGGTCGGCGAGCCGGCGCTGGAGCCGGTTGCGACGCGGGTGCTGGGGTTCCTCGGGGAACTGTGAGCCTCCGTGCCCGTAAGGCGCCGCTTCATGCGGCAGATCCGGTTTCCGTTTTACATCGTAATTGTGTATTTGTGTCTAAAAATGCATTTTTTTCTTGATATCGTCACCTCCTTGAGGTAGAAATGCGCCGGGATCGGACGGGGGGCCTCGATGAGGAGGGGAATCCGATGCTGAAGCCTTTCCATCACATCAATGCATGGCTGCAGGGTTGCAGGCTACCTCTGCTCTCAGGAGCAACTGCAATGGCCATTATTGCCTTCGTGACCCTGCCGAACGGAGTTGTCGCCGCAACGGAAGGCTGTCCCGAGCCAGCGGGCGAAGATCCCGATCAGATGGCTGATCGGATCATATGCCTGATCAATCATGGAGCGACTATCGAAGCTCTGACCTATGGCGAACAACTCCGCACCCGCGGGCTGGTGTCGGCACGCCTGCTTTCTGCCTTGGGACGGGCACATGAGGATGCGGGGCACATGGAGCAGGCTCTGGCTTACGAAGAAGAGGCGCATCGCCAAGCCCCCGATGATCCACTGATCGCCTACCGCCTCGCAAGCATGCTCGCGGATCGCGTTGATGAGTTGGCGCCAGCCGCGCGGGGAGAGAAAATACCCGACAGTCTTGCCCATTGCTTCGTGAGCAATCTTTCCCGGACCCAGGCCCGCAAACATTTTACACTTCTCGCTCGTCGAGCAGACAGACTTTATGAACAGGCAATTGCGGGGCTGACCCGCAAAAGGGGGGCGGATGATGTCATCACCCTTAACGCGCGAATGGAGCGCGCACTGTTACATGTGACTGTGGAAGGGAAAAAAGCCCTGCCAGAGCTCAATGCGGTAGCAGCCGCCTTCCGGCGCATGGCCGAGAAATACAACGACCCTTCCCTATTCGACATGGCATCCGGTGTCTTCATGAATCTTGCCAGCAGTCTTGCCATGGAGGGGAATGAACGGGCTGCACGCGAGGTGCTGGATGAAGCGTATGCGCTCGCCAGAAGCCAGGATCAGAAGCGCGTGGTTGAGGCGGCTGCACATTCCCTGGTAGGCGCTCCCGAGGACGCTCCGGATCTGGAAGCCATGATCACGGCCGCCCCGGATTGCACCTTGAGCTCACTGCGCTCTCTCAATGTCGATCTTTCGAGTGAGGGCGGAGCCAATTGACGCTTGGACAAGCGGAAAGGTAATGCCATGAAAGAATGGCCAATAGCGATGTTGGAGACAGAGCCCCACAAGATCTCCCGTATCGTTCCAACATTGTTGGCGAGCATAGCACTGGGGATCTCGGTCAGCTTCTTGATCCCTGTAACCCACGCCGAAACCACCGTTGACCCATCTGTTCCTCACACCCCCACCCCCCAGACGATCAAGTGCCATTACAAGAAGAAGAAAAAAGGATCACGAAACCTCGGATTCAAGTGCCGATGGTGCTTCTGACATAAGCAATTCCCTGCCTGCGAGAGAGGTCGGACTTCGGCCACTGGCTGGTCGGCGAGCCGGCGCTGGAGCCGGTTGCGACGCGGGTGCTGGGGTTCCTGCAAACCTGCTGAAGCCTCCTTTCCCGACCGCTTCCTGCCGCCATTGACCGTCCGGTTCGGGAATGGCTAGCCTGATCCGGGCGGGAGGGGGATGGCATGCAGCCACCTCACCGCTCCGGACTACGAGGAGACACTGGGGAGGGGAACATCATCATGATCAGGGGCCAATTCGCCACATGCCGGCAGGCCATGGGTCGGGACGCCCGACGAGCCGCCATCGTGCTTCTGAGCTGTCTGCTGGTGCTGGCCGGATGCGAACTGCTGCCTTCGCCCTATGACCTGGGCAATGTCGCTTCCGATCCCACCAATACGGATGCGGTGTTTGCAGGCACCACCGTCAGCGATGATATCCATCAACGCACGATCACCATCCAGGCCCCCCTCGTCAGGCTGGATCTCTATCACTCCTATCTCGCGATCGCCGTCCTCACCTATGACGAAAACCGTCATGTGATCGATGAAAGCTATAATCTTGGAGTGTATGTATTCGCAGAGGACTGGCTCTTCCTCGATCACGCCTATTCCTATGGCCGATCCTTTCCGGTCACGAGCAATCGCAAGCTGGTGAACTGCTATGAAGACGGGGAATGCCTGATCAGTGAGTGGGTCGGCATCACGCTCACGCGCAACGATCTCGAGCATTTCGCCAAGGCCGGCTTTACCTTCGAGGTGACGGGCTCGGGCGGCAGCCGTCAATTCTCCGTGCCGGCAGGCTATTTCGCAGGCTTCCTGCGCCGGCTTGCGCTCGTCCTGGGGGAGACGCCTCAGCCTGCCTCCGCCCCCTCCGCCGGCGCGAAGACACCGCCGTCATCGCCGCCCCCATCCCCCGGAGGAGACCGTGCCTCCGCTGCCAGGCCGGCCTTCCCGCAACCGACGGGAAGAGGCAGCCCGCAGCCCTCTCGTCACCGGCCCGACCATCCCTGACTGGCGAGGCTGTCCGTCCTTTCCGGGAAGGGGCGGACACGACAAAAAGCTTCGCGCCCCGGGCAGCTAGGCGGCAGCAGCCGGCAGAACATACCGTTCGCCGGGCTTCAGGCCCGAGAGGATCTCGATCCGGTCGTCGTCAAGTG
The DNA here is from genome assembly GCA_964471405.1 of uncultured Sphingomonadales bacterium. Taxonomy (GTDB): domain Bacteria; phylum Pseudomonadota; class Alphaproteobacteria; order Sphingomonadales; family Rhodothalassiaceae; genus J084. The sequence continues at coordinate 4,651 of CAYYGH010000005.1, forward strand.
TTCGGCCGGCGGTGACCATGCGGCGGACGGGCCGGCCATCCTCGTCCAGTACGGTCAGGAACAGGAGCTGGCCGATGCGCTGCAAGGCCGCCTTCGGCACCGCCACGATCGCGGCCTTGCCCGCCGGCACGGCCACCCGGGCATACATGCCTGCGAACAGCCGCTCGTCCTTCGGCAGCGCGATTTTGAACAGCAACGTGCGCGCTCCCGGGTCGGCAAAGGGCACGATCTCCTGCACCGTCCCGACGAAGCGGGCCGCAAGCGAGGGAACCTCCACATTCAGCCGGTCGCCGATGCCGAGCCGTACGGCCAGCATCTCGCGCACGGGCACCTCGACGCGCAGCAGTGTCGGATCATAGATTCTAAGAAGCGGCTCGGCCGGCACCGCCATGTCGCCCGGCTCGGCCAGCCGGTCCACCACCCGCCCTGAAACCGGCGCCCGGATGATCGTGTAGGAAAGCAGGGTCTCGGCCTCGCGCAGCTGCTGTTCGAGGCGGCGGACCTCGGCGGCAGCCGCATCATGGGCGCTTTGTGCCTGATCCAGGCGCCGCCGCGGAACCACCCCCTTCTCGAACAGCGGCCGGATGCGGGCGAGTTCGGACTCGGCAAGCTTCAGGCGGGCCCTGGCGGCGTTCAAGGCATCGCGTGCGGCATGGACGCGCGCCTCATAGTCCGCCGATTCCAGAACGACAAGAATGTCTCCCACACGCACGGTATCCCCTGCCTTGACCCGCACCTCCCTGATCCGGGCAAGAATGCGGGAAGAGACGGCGGTCCGCCTGGCGGAGGCGAGCGTGCCGCTTGTCCATTCGACGAGCGGAATCTCTTCCACCGCCGCCGTCTTCACCTGAGCGTCCGGCGGCAGGGAGGCGGCCGCAAGGACCTCCTCACCGGCGGGCACCTTCGTGTAAAAACCGCCAGCGAGCCAGATGAGCACGAGGACGGCGACGAGGATCCCGGCCGCCGCCTCGACGATGCGCCAGATCGCATGTCTGTTCATCTTCATTCCGGCAACTCCTCGACAACCGTCATGCCCCGCGGCAACCCATGGCCGGGCCTGTTGCGGTAGACCCAGTAGTAGGTCATCGGCACGACCAGCAGGGTGAAGGCGGTGGAAACCACCAGCCCGAAGATCAGCGCCCAGGCGAGCCCCGAGAACACGGGATCGAGCGTGATCGGAATCGCTGCCAGCATCGCCGGCCCGGCGGTCAGCAGGATCGGCCGCGTGCGCACGGCCCCTGCATGACAGACCGCCTCGCGCAAGCTGTGCCCGCGCGCAAGCGCCACATGGAGAAACTCGATCAGCAGAATGGCGTTGCGCACGGCGATGCCGGAGAGCGCGATCATCCCGATCATCGCGGTGGCGGTAAAGAAGGTGGGGTTCGCAAAGCCCGCAATCGGCATGCCGCTGATCTGGTTGAGCAGCCAGAAGCCCGGCATGATCCCGATCATGGTGAGCGGGATCGACAGCATCAGGATGAAGGGCATGGCATAGCTTGCCGTCTGGTAGACGAGGATCATGTAGATGCCGACGAGCGCGACGCCGAAGGCGATGCCGAGATCGCGGAAGACGTCTCTGGTGATCTTCAGCTCGCCCTCGCCCAGCCACTCGACCCGCGTGCCCGCGGGCAGCGACCAGAAGTCGCCGCCGCCGTTGGACAGATAGCTGCGCTCCGACAACGGGCGCGGCACCGGTCCCTCGACCTTCGGCGCCGACTCCCCCGGCTCCAGCCGGTCGGCCTCGACATCGGCGACCACGGCCGCCGGCGCCCGGCCCACCGGCTCGGCATAGACATAGGCAACCCGCTTCAGGTCCTTGTGGTAGATCGCCTTTTCCGCCCCCTCTTCGACGAAGCGGCCGAGCTCGCCCAGGCGCACGACCGGCACGGGGCCGGCGCGGGTGCCGCCGGGCTCGCTCACCTCCACGATCCCGGGGCGGCCCTTGACGGTCAGGGCCGACAGCTTGTCGATTCCTGCACGCTCGGGGCGTGGCACTTCCAGGCGGATGGGCAGCGGCTGCGCCTCGTGCGGGTCGTGAAGGCGGCCGACCTCGACACCGTCAAGCGCAATGCGCACGGTCTCGGCGATGTCCTGCGTTGCGATCCCGGAAAGCGCCGCCTTCTCCTTGTCGGTGACGAAGACGAGCCGCGGCGCATCGTCTTCCACCGTGGTGTCGACATCGCGCACCCCCGGCTCGCGCGCCAGACGCCCGGCGGTGATGAGCGCCGCCTTCCTGATGGTCTCATAATCGGTGCCGGGGGCGCCGTAGATTTCGGCGGTCACCGTCGCCAGCACCGGCGGTCCCGGTGGCACCTCCACGATCTGGATGCGCGTGCCCATCCGGCGTGCGACCGCTTCCAGCTCCTTGCGCAGCCGCAAGGTGATCTCATGTGATTGCTGCTCGCGGCGCTTCTTGCCGATGAGGTTTACGCGAATGTCGGCAACATTCGGTCCCTCGCGCAGATAGTAGTGGCGGACCATACCGTTGAAATCCATGGGGCTGGCAGTGCCGACATAGATCTCGAAATCCTTCACTTCACGGGCGGTGCGGAGCACCTCGCCAAGCGCACGGGCGATGGCATCCGTGCGTTCGAGCGTCGTGCCTTCGGGCGGATTCACCAGGATCTGGAATTCGTTCTTGTTGTCGAACGGCAGCATCTTGAGCGGCACGAGCCGGAGCGCCGCCATCGTGCTCGCTCCCACAAAGAGCAGTCCCAGAAGACCCAGAAACAGCGCCGCCGCCCGCCGGCTTTCGATGAAGGGGCGGATCAGCCGCTCATAGCGCCGGTAGATCACCGACTTCGTGACATCGCGCGCGCCGGGATCGGGCGGCGCCTTTTCCGCCTTGGCCTTCAGCACATGATAGCTGAGCCAGGGCGTGACGGTGAAGGCGACCACCATAGACATCAGCATGGCCACCGGCACGTTCAAGGCCATCGGGCTCATGTAGGGGCCCATCATGCCGGTGATCAGATACATCGGCAGAAAGGAAACGATGACTGCCAACGTGGCCAGCAGGATCGGCGGGCGCACCTCGTTGACGGCCCGGCGCACCGCATCGAGCGGCGGCTCGAGCTTGGCCCGCAGATGCCGGTAGATGTTCTCGACATCCACCACCGGGTCGTCCACGACGAGCCCCAGCGAGAGGATGAGCGCAAACAGCGTCACCCGGTTGATCGTGTAGCCCGCCCACCAGTTGACGAAGAGGGTGAGCGCGAAGGTGATCGGCACGGCGGTCGCCACCACCAGCCCCTCGCGCCAGCCCAGACTCCAGGCGAACAGCGCGATGACGATGACCAGCGCAACCAGCAGCCCTTCCAGCAGCTCGTTGACCTTGTCGTTGGCGGTCTCGCCGTAGTCGCGGGTGATCCGCACATGGACACCGGGCGGAAAATGCGTGGCAGCCAGCTCAGCAAGCCGCTCCTCGATGCGGCGGGCCACGGTGACCGCATTCGTCCCCTTCTGCTTGGCCACCGCAATGTGGACGGCGGGATACAGCCTGCCCGGCGTCACCTCTCCGGCCTCGGGATCGCCCGCTGCAGCCGCGCCAAAGCCGATCCAGCTCAACGCCCTGCGCTCGGCCGGGCCATCCACCACCTGGGCCACCTGGGAGAGATAGACGGGCCGGCCATCCACGACATTGACCACTGCATGCCGCAGCGCCTCGGCATCCGGAAAGAACGTCCCGGCCTCGACGACGATATGGCGGTCCGCCCGATCGAAACCTGCCGTCTGCACCTGCCGGTTCGAAACCCCGAGCGCCCAGGCCACATCGAGCGCCGAGGTGCGATGCGCCGCCAGCGCATCCGGATCCAGCAGCACCCGGATCTGCCGCGGCCGGCCGCCGACGATCTCGGTGCGGTTCGTCTCGGGCAGGGCCTTGAGTTCGGTCTCCACCTCCTCGGCGATGCGCCTGAGCGCATGATCATCCACCTCTTGCGGGCGATCCGACCACAGGGTGGCGATGACGATGGGCACATCGTCGATCTCCACCGGCTTGACCACCCAGGAGGCGACATCCGGCGGGATCCGGTCCGTATTCGAGTAGAGTTTGTTGTAGAGCTTGACGAGGCTCTCCTCCCGGTCCTCGCCCACATAGAAGCGGACGGTGACCACCGCCCGGCCCGGAAGCGACATGGAGTAGACATGCTCGACCCCGTCGATCTGAGCGAAGAGCTTCTCAAGCGGGGTCGCCACCTGCCGCTCGACCTCGCCCACCGACAGGCCCGGCGCGCGGATCAGCACGTCGGCCATTGGCACGACAATCTGGGGCTCCTCCTCGCGCGGCGTCACGAGGAGAGCCAGGACACCCAGCAGAAGCGAGAAAAGAATGAGGAAGGGCGTGATATTGCGCTTCAGGAAAAAGTCTATGATGCCCGAAAGCAACTGCATGGATTACCACCGCTTCCCGCCAGCCCTGCACCAACCGCTTCGTCGCTTTCTACTTGTGAACCAGCAAGGTCGTCACGGCCTGTCCAAGATTGCCGGTGCTTTTCTGATGGGCAAGCCACTGGAGGCGATAGACACCCGGTGTCCGGGGCGTGAAGCTGCCGGTGAAATGGCTGGTCCTGCCGCCATAGCCGAGGGGCACGGTGGTCACCGTCCCGTCCGGGGCCGTCACCCGTACGGAAAGCGAGAAATCCGCCGCATCCCACAGCAGACCCGGCGCAATCGGGCAGCCGCACAGCATCAGCACCCGCGTCTCGAGCGGGACCGGCTTGCCGGCCGCCGCTGTCGTATGAAAAGCCGGGCTTACGGGGGCAACAATCAGTCCCGAAAGTTCCAGCAGCACGCCGTCCCCCGCCGTGCGACCCACGCCGGGCAGCAGCCACAGCCGCGTGGACGCCTCGGCCATCGCCTGGGGAGCCCCCAACGGCCCGCGCGCCGTGATCACCACTTCGCGCGGTGCATCAAGATCCAGCACGGCCTCGAAACGGGCCGCATCGGGCGTGGACAGCACGCGATTGCGGGGGTGGCGTGTGCGCATGATGCGTGCGGTATCACCCGTCGTGCCCGCGGTCACCCCATGGGCGAGCAGCGCGCCGGTCGCGGCATCCCGGATGGTCACCTCGGCGCCGCCGACGCTGGAGCCGATGAACTTCGCCCCCTGTGCCAGGACATGGACGACAACCTTCGTCGGTTCGGCCCGCACCGCCGCAGCGCCCGCAAACAGGGCGAACAGTCCCGCCAGAAGGACTGCGGCCCCCATCAGGGCGGCCGACCTCTTCCGCTTCTGCCGGGGTCTGCCATGGTGAGGGAAGTGGGCATCGCCGCAAACGCTCCTGACCACGCCCTGGCCCTGCATCGTCATCCTCCCTTGCATCATTTCGCCGCACCGCCAAGTATTCCTCAGCGATACACCGCCACCTGCCAGCATGCCAGCTTTATTCAGTTTTCGCGAATCTTGCGGGCGCCCAAGAGATCCAGCACGAGACGCTCATAAAGCGGAACGGTCTGACCCTGGCGAACCTTGCGCAGGAAGTATTTTTCAAAACCGATCTTTGCGAGGTGCACCCATTTGCCCTCCGCCGTCCAGCTGACATTGCGCGGCGGGATCTGGGGCATCGCCACGAAAGCCATGCCGGTATCACCGAAATCGGCGAGACAGATGGCATTCCAGGTGGCCTCATGGGTGGGCTCCTTTCCGTCCAGCAGCTGGCGGATGTTGCGCGCCGTGGCCGAGACCATCGATTCGATCATGAAACCGGTCTTCGGCACGCCGACCGGCACCGGTGTCCTGCCTACCGGCGGAATGGCAATGCACACGCCGACGGAAAAGACATTGGGGAACGCTTCGTTGCGCTGATGCCGATCGGTCAGCACGAAGCCGCGCGGATTGACCAGTCCTTCGATTCCCATCAGCGGCGCGATCCCGCGAAAGGCCGGCAGCATCATGGTAAAGCGCGATTCCAGCTGGTGGCGTTTCTTCTCGGCGCCGTCCTCGTCCACCTCGATGACGTCGAGACCGTCGGTGCGGAAGCGCTCGACCTTCGCATTGGTGATCCACTTGATATCGCGCTCCCGGAAGGCCGCCTCGATCAGCCCCTTGCTGTTGCCGACCCCGTCAAGCCCCATGTGCCCGATATAGGGTTCGGAGGTGACGAAGGTCATCGGCACCCGGTCGCGGATCCGCCGGCGCTTCAACTCGGTATCGAGGATGAAGGCGAACTCGTAGGCCGGCCCAAAACAGGACGCCCCCTGGACCGCACCGATCACGACCGGTCCCGGATCCTCGACGAAACGGTCGAAGACCGCCTTCGCTTCCGCCGCATGATCGGTCGTGCAGACCGATACGGTATGGCCGCCCACAGATTGCGGCCCGAAACCTTCGATTTCGTCAAAGGCCAGTTCCGGACCGGTCGCAATGATCAGATAGTCGTAGGTCACCGTCTCGCCATTGGCGAGCACGATCCGGGAATGGGCGGGGTCCAGCCGGGTGGCCGCATGCGGCATGAATGCAATCCGTTTGCGTGCCAGCGGCTCGGCAAGCGGCACCTTGATGCGGTCCGGCTCGCGCCAGCCCACCGCCACCCAGGGATTGGATGGCGTGAATTGAAAGTGATCACGATCCGAAATCAGGGTGATCGTATCGTCGCGCCGGGCGTGTTCACGCATCTCATAGGCCATGGACACGCCACCGACGCCCCCGCCCAGTATGACGATATGCGCCATGCCCACTCTCCTCCTCGTCGTCTGTCCTGTTCCGCCTCCGCCGCACGGGTGCGATCGGCGCTCCTGCTGTCATGACCCGGCGTCCGGAACGACATCCTGCCGTTCTTCCGTCCTCCTGCCGCTTTCCAAAGGGCGGTCGAGCCGCTGCTTGCCTTCACGGGGCAAAACCGATAACAGCCCATTGAGCCGGACCGAGGTTGCTGCTATTATATATGGCGTTGGGAATATTCGCAAGTATGAATATAGAGCCTGCACGCATGATCAGCGCCGCCCAGGAAGCCAGCGGGTTTCTTCAGGCCCTTGGTCAGCCTACCCGTTTGATGATTCTCTGCCGCCTGGCCGAAGGAGAGATGTCCGTGGGCAAACTTGCCGACAGTCTGGGCCTGCGGCAGGCCACGGTCTCCCAGCATCTTGCGCTGCTGCGTCGGGAAGGGCTCGTTGCCACCCGCCGGGAGGCCCAGACGGTCTATTACCGCATCGCCGACGAGCGGGCGCAGGTGCTGCTTGAAACCCTCTACAAGCTCTTCTGCGAGCCCACAGCGGCTTGCGGCAGTGGCGAACGCTGAGCCTTGCTTCGCCTGCCTCCAAGCACGCGCGGCTTTCGTCATACTTCCCGAAACATACTTCCCGAAAAAAGCAAGATGGCCCCGGTGTGCATGCTGGGCGGAACTGACCGCATGCCGCCTGGCAATGTCCGCTGCCTTACCGGAAACAAGGATGTGCTGGGCAGGCGGAATCGCTCGCCCTCTTCTTGAAGGACCGCATCAGATTCGCCACGCTGCTTCTTGCCCTGCGTCCCTTGGATATTGCGCCCTTCTATCCACTCCGTCCGTCTCGGGAGGCATCATCTTCCACCATGTTCTCGGCCGCAAAACCGGCGGCGGCCAGGGCGGTGATGAGCTGATCGGTATGGCTGCGGTCCTTGGTCTCGACAACGAGCTCGATCTCGGTATAGCGCACGGGAGCGGCGGCAAACGGCCGCTGATGAACCACGTCCAGAATGTTGCCGCCCGTCTCGCCAATCACCGCCGTGACCCGGGAAAGAGCACCGGGAACGTCAGGCGCCGTCACCCGCAGCCGGGCCAGCCGGCCATCACGCACCATCCGGCGGAGCATGCAGGCGGTCAGGGTGCGGGAATCGATATTCCCACCTGTGACCACAAGGCCGACCCTGCCGCCCGCAAAGGCCCTGCGCTCCCGCCAGAGAGCCGCCAGCGGCGCAGCCCCCGCCCCTTCGACCACGATCTTTTCCATTTCCGCCAGCAGATCGATGGCATCCTCGATCCGCCATTCCTCGACTACGAATATGTCATCGACCAGCGCCCGCACGATCGGCAAAGTCAGCCGTCCAGGCGTCTTGACCGCGATCCCTTCGGCCACCGTCATCGGCTTCGGCGTGATCTCGCGCCCTTCGATTGCGGCCTTCATGGACGGATAATTCTCGGACTGGACCCCGAAGATCCGGATATCCGGCTTCACACCCTTCGCGGCCACGGCCACGCCGGCCATCAGCCCCCCACCGCCGATGGGCACGACAAGCGCATCGAGATCGGGAACATCTTCGAGAAACTCCAGGGCCAGCGTGCCCTGGCCTGCCATCACCAGAGGATCGTCAAAGGGGTGAATGAATACACGGCCTTCCGCCTCCAGCCGGCGCGCATGGTCCAGCGCCTCCTGCAGCGTATCGCCGACGAGCACGACCTCCGCACCCAGCCGCTCGGTATTGCGGACCTTGGTAAACGGTGTCGTGCGCGGCATCACGATGGTCGCCGGGATCCCGAGTCGGGCGGCATGGCGGGCAACCCCTTGTGCATGATTGCCGGCCGACATGGCCACCACCCCTCGCCGACGCTCCTCGGCATCGAGCGCCAGCAGCCGATTGAGCGCGCCCCGTTCCTTGAATGAAGCGGTAAACTGAAAAATTTCCAGCTTGAGATAGACATCCGCTCCAATCAGATCCGACAGCGGCCCCGACCGGATCACCGGGGTGCGGACAATGGCGCCACGCAGCTGTTCGGCTGCCGCCTGGACATCGGAAAACGCAATGGCAAAACCTGGCGCCGGATTTTCCCGCTCCGACATCTGTTCCTCCCCCTTCAGCTTTTCTCAGGCGTCCTCGTCCGGCTCGGCAAGCACGAGCAGCAGAGTCCCTTCTTCCACCTGGTCGCCCTCCTTGACGGAAAGCCTGGCAACCACGCCATTGCGCGGGGCACGCAAGGGGTGCTCCATCTTCATCGCCTCGAGCACGAGCAGCACCGCATCACGGTCCACCGCCTCGCCCTCCTTCACCTTGAGCGCAAGCACCTTGCCGGGCATGGGCGCGCGCAGCTCGCCCGGCCCTTCGGCCTCCTCCTCATCCTCCCAGCGTGCGGAATGACGCTGGAAGACGAGATGGCGGCCGTCGACGAACAGATGCAGCTCATGATCCCGCTCGATGGCACGAAGATGCAGCAGGCGGCCATCAAGTCGCAGCATCAACCGCCCGTCGTCCCTTTCACCGAGAAGATGGATCCGCGCACGGCAGTCGCCATCCTGCACAAGAAGTCCCGTTTCCCCTTCATGGATCAGCTCCAGGGTACGATCCCTTCCCGCGGCCGAGAGCGTCATCTCCTCCCGAGCCGCCAGGTTGAGCCGGAAGCCGTCACACAATGAAAAGGGGGAGTGCGGATCCACCGCATCAGACGTTCCCCCTTCCTGACGCCTCCGGAGCCGGCGATACTGGACGGCAGCAGCCGCCAGCACCCAGTCCGCAAAAGCAGGCTCCTCCTCGCCTGCCAGCAGTTCCGCCTCATGATCAGTCACGAAATGGGTGTCGAGCCGAGCATCGGCAAAGGCGGAATGGCTTATGACGCGACGAAGGAAACCGCGGTTCGTGGCAACCCCTGCAATTTCGAGCGCATCAAGGGCGGCGACCAGACGGCGGCGGGCCTCCTCACGATTTGCGCCATGGGCGATCAGCTTGCCGATCATGGGATCATAGTGGGGAGTGACGGCGTCACCTTCCTCCACGCCGAAGTCCGCACGGATGCCCGGCCGGCCCTCCGGCAGGCGAAGGTGGAAGATCCGCCCCGTCTGCGGCAGGAAGCCCCGGGCCGGATCCTCGGCATAAAGCCGCACCTCGATCGCATGCCCGGCAAGCGGCGGCGGCCAGTCCGCCGGCAGCGGCTCGCCGGCCGCAACCCGGATCTGCCAGGCGACGAGATCAAGCCCCGTCACCATCTCGGTCACCGGATGCTCGACCTGCAGGCGCGTGTTCATTTCCATGAAATAGAAGGGTGTCTCGGCACCGAGCGGGCCGCTTGCGTCCAGGATGAATTCCATCGTGCCGGCATTCGCGTAGCTGATCGCCTCGGCGCCGCGTGCCGCCGCCTCCAGCATCCGCTTGCGCAGCTCTTCCGGCAGGCCGGGGGCCGGTGCCTCCTCGACAATCTTCTGATGCCGGCGCTGGATCGAGCAGTCACGCTCATAGAGCGCCACCACACGTCCAGCCGCATCACCAAGAATCTGCACTTCCACATGGCGGGGACAGGCGACGTATTTTTCGATGAGCACGCGATCATTGCCGAAGGCGCCCGCCGCCTCGCGCCGGGCAGCTGCCAGCGCCTCGCTGAAATCCGACTCGCGCTCGACCAGCCGCATGCCCTTGCCGCCGCCACCGGCGACCGCCTTGATGAGCACGGGAAAGCCGATGCGCCGGGCCTCGGCGAGAAGCGTCGCCTCGTCCTGATCGGTGCCGTGATAGCCGGGCACCACCGGCACGCCCGCCTCGGCCATCAGCCGCTTGGCCGCGTCCTTTTCGGCCATGGCGCGCATGGCCCCGGGCGGCGGCCCGATAAAGACGATGCCGGCTGCAGCACAGCTTTCCGCGAAGGCCGGGCTCTCGGACAGGAAGCCGTAGCCCGGGTGAATCGCCTCAGCACCCGCCGCCTTCGCCGCCGTGATCAGCGCATCGGCGTCCAGATAGGCCGCGCGGGGATCCACATCCGGCAGAGCAAGCGCCTCGTCGGCCTCGCGCACATGGGGGGCATCGCGGTCGGGCTCGGCATAGACGGCGACAGACGAGATTCCGAGAGCGCGACAGCTGCGTATCACGCGACGGGCGATCTCGCCGCGATTGGCGATCAGGATACGCTGGAAAAGCGGCACCAGATCATCCTTCCCCTTGCTTGATCCCGCATTTCAGGTCTTTCTTTCTGGCACCCAGCCGGGTCTCCGCCGGGCGAAGAAGGCGGCGATGCCCTCGCGCGCCTCGTCACTCTCGCGCCGCTCGGCGATGATGCGCGCCGTCTCGCTTCTTAGCGCCTCGTTGATCGGCCGGCCCTTGACGGTGGCGATCAGCGCCTTGGTGGCGGCCAAGGCCCCGGGCGGCGCTCCAAGCAGAGAACGGGTGATGCGTTCGGCCGCGCTGTCGAGATCCTCGGCCCCGCCCACGAGCTCGTGCACCAGCCCCATGGTGTGGGCGGTGACGGCATCGAAGCGCTCGCCGGTCAGAAAATAGCGGCGGGCCGCGCTCTCGCCGATCTTCGCGATCACATAGGGGCTGATGGTGGCCGGTGTCAGCCCCAGCCGCACCTCCGTGAAGGCGAAGCGCGCATCGCGCACCGCAACCACGATGTCCGCACAGGCAACAAGCCCTACCCCGCCGCCGACTGCCGCCCCCTGCACCAGCGCCACGACCGGCTTGGGCAGGCTGTTGAGCGCATGAAGCATCTCGGAAAGCTTCTCGGCATCGCGCCGGTTCTCCTCCGGCCCGAAGTCCGCGGCCCGGCGCATCCAGTCAAGATCCGCGCCGGCGCAGAAATTCGCCCCGCGCCCACGCAGAATGACGACCCGCACCGCCTCATCGCGCCCCAGCTCGTCGAAGGCCCGGTGGAGTGCGGCGATAAGCTCCTCGTTGAAGGCATTGTGCACGTCCGGCCGGTTCAGCCAGATGGTGGCGATACCATCGTCTGCGACTGCGATTTCCAGAATTTCAGACATGGTTCCAGCTTTCCAGCAGCGAGCGACCCTCCCCCTACATCCGGAACACGCCGAAGCGGGTGTCGGCGACGGGCGCGTTGAGGGCGGCGGAAATGCCCATGGCCAGCACGCGGCGCGTGTCCTCGGGGGCGATGACGCCGTCATCCCAAAGCCGCGCGCTCGCGTAATAGGGATGGCCCTGGCGCTCATACTGCTCGCGAATGGGGGCCTTGAAGGCCTCCTCTTCCTCGGCCGGCCAGTCGATCCCCTTCTTCGCCAGAGCATCGCGACGGATGGTGGCAAGCACGTTCGCCGCCTGCTCGCCGCCCATCACCGAGATGCGGGCATTCGGCCACATCCACAGGAACCGCGGCCCGTAGGCGCGCCCGCACATGCCGTAGTTGCCCGCCCCGAAGGAGCCGCCGATGATCACCGTAAACTTCGGAACGTCCGCGCAGGCGACCGCCGTGACCAGCTTCGCGCCGTCCTTAGCGATGCCGCCGTGCTCATATTTCCTGCCGACCATGAAGCCCGTGATGTTCTGCAGGAAGACCAGCGGGATCCGTCGCTGGCAGGCAAGCTCGATGAAATGCGCGCCCTTCAGGGCCGACTCCGAGAACAGCACGCCATTGTTGGCGAGGATCGCGACCGGATAGCCCCAGATCCGCGCAAAGCCCGTCACCAGCGTCGTGCCGTAGTTCTTCTTGAACTCGTCGAATTCCGAACCGTCGACGATCCGGGCGATCACCTCGCGCACGTCATAGGGCTGGCGGGGGTCGGCCGGGATGATGCCGCCGATCTCGGCCGGATCATAGAGCGGCTCGCGCGGCTCGGCGATCTCCAGCCGGCCCTGCTTGCGCCAGTTGAGCCGTGCGACGATCCGGCGTGCCATCACGAGCGCCTGGGCGTCATTGCGCGCCAGATGGTCGACAACGCCCGAGATCCGGGCATGGACGTCGCCGCCGCCGAGCTCCTCGGCCGAAACCTCCTCGCCGGTCGCCGCCTTGACCAGCGGCGGACCGCCAAGGAAGATCGTGCCCTGGTTCTGGACGATGATGCTCTCGTCCGCCATTGCCGGCACATAGGCGCCACCCGCCGTGCAGGAGCCCATCACCACCGCGATCTGGGGAATCCCCTTCGCCGACATCCGCGCCTGGTTGTAGAAGATCCGCCCGAAGTGGTTCTTGTCCGGGAAGACCTCGTCCTGGCGCGGAAGATTGGCCCCGCCGGAGTCCACGAGATAGATGCAGGGCAGGCGGTTTTCTTCCGCGATCTCCTGGGCGCGCAGGTGCTTTTTCACCGTCATCGGATAGTAACTGCCGCCCTTCACGGTGGCGTCGTTCGCGACGACCATGCATTCGACACCGCTCACCCGGCCGATGCCGGTGACGATGCCGGCGGCCGGCACCTCGTCCTCATACATCCGGTAGCCGGCAAGCTGCGAGAGCTCGAGAAAGGGCGCGCCCGGATCCAGCAGCAGGTCGATGCGCTCGCGCACCAGCAGCTTGCCGCGCGCCTTGTGCCGTTCGCGCGCATGGGGCGGACCGCCCTCCGCGATCGCGGCGATCTTCTCCCTGAGGTCCGCGACGAGCGCCGCCATCGCCTCGGCATTGCGCTGGAATGCGGCATTCCTGGTATCGATCGTGGACTGAAGGATCGCCATGGTTCGATACGCGCCTTTCCCTTCGCTCGGGCGGAAGCCGTGACCGGCCACCAGGCGGTGCTTGTGCCAGCCGCCGCTGCCTCGTGCTCCGCTGATAGCCGATCACCGACCATGAGGAAAGAGAAGGTGCACCGCCGGGCATCCCGCCGGCAGAAGCCCCCTCCACCCGGCGAAGGCCGCCGCTGCCCATCCGGAATCTTCCGGCCCACTTCCACCGGCGGCCTGCAGAACCCGCCGTGCTTCCGGCACATGCCCTACAGGAGAAAGTCTACAGAAGAGAAGCGCGAACAAGGCCTATATATGCCGCCGCCGCCAATCCGAAGAGAATGAGGATCTGCATAATGAGAAAGCGGGGCGCAAAATAGGCAAGGGTAGCGGCCAAGTCGGCTCCCTCCTGCTCATCCTTTGAACCAGAAAGATGTGCCAGAAGGGGGTCGTGCAGAACATCTCCGGTAAGAGTAAGAAACAGGACGCTCCCGAAGATCGCAAACTTGCCCGCCAGCCAGGAGGGGATAGCAATCGTGGACCCGAGAAGACCAAGTATGGCCCACCCCAGCATCAAAACGCCCACGACGGCCAGCAAAACCCGACCCGTCATGCGCATGGCCTTGGCAAAAGAATCGCCTCTCTCAGGAGGATGAGCCCAGAGAACCGCCACCCAAAGGAGCCCCAACAGCCATGTCCCGGCCGCCCCGAGCCCGGACAGATGCACAAGCCCCAGATCACTTGCCAGTTGGAGCCCGGCCGGCAGCATCAGGACGAATGCCGTTCGGGCAATACGTTCCAAAAGCAGAGCCACGCGTACCAGAGCAATTTTTCCCTGACTCGCTCCACGCGCCTGCATCATCACGACCATGCCTGACAGCCCCGTGCCGAACCACACCGCAAACAGTACGACATGAATCAAAATTTGCCAGTCGATCACCATGTCCGACCTCTCCACTCACCCTAGGTGACTCCGTCCGAGCCATTCCTGCCCGGCCGGATGCAGGATCAATCCTGCTGGATAAGCCGGAAAACGGCAAGTTTTTTCGGCCTCTTTCCACTCTTCTCACGGCCGATGGAGCGCGCTATTTTCTTCCCTCCCCCAGCTGGTGCCGCCAGCAGAGGAGGAAAAGGCCGAGCCATGAAAGCGGTGAGACTGCGGATCACGGGCAAGGTTCAGGGCGTCTTCTACCGTGCCTGGGCGGAGGCGGAGGCGCGGCGGCGGGGCCTGCATGGCTTTGTGCGCAACCGGCGTGACGGCTCTGTGGAAATGCTGCTCGTCGGCCCGCCCGAGAAAGTGGAGGAGATGATTGCCGCTGCCCATGAAGGCCCGCCGGCCGCCCGTGTGGACGCGGTCGCCGTCGAGCCGGCCCAAGGTGTCGTCCCGGCCCGCTTCGAGATCAAGCCGACCGTCTGACCAAAGGCCGGAAAGCCCGACAGGAGCACCCGAAGGCGGCGGCTTCCCCCAGCGCCCTGCCGCGGCATGGCCCCTTTGAACAGGGCCTGCCCCCCTCTTTCAAACCCGTCACCCGCCCTCACGGGGGCGAGCACGGGCCGGCAGTCTCTTACCGAACACGATGATCCTGATAGATGCAGCAGGCATCCATACTCTCGTCAAGCTGTCCGAAGGCGGCCGCAAACAGCAACTGTGACCGGTCGGCCGGATCGAGCCACTGGGTGCGACCGTTAAGACGGATGAAGCGGCAGGTCGCCACAAGGGTCTCGCCATTCCCATTGTGCAATCTGAGACGGATTTTGCGCAGAGTCCTGCTGGCAGCCGCCCGAAGAACATCGATATTGTGGGGAGCCGGCGGCGGCCGGAAACGCAAGGGGGGAGGAAGACGCGGATTGTAGTTGGGGTAGATGAGGCGGATCGCCTGCTCCGGCGTAAGAGCCGTTTGCGAGAGCCGGACGAGCTTTCCCCAAGCTGAATGCCACTCCGCCCCTCTGCCAAGAATGGTCATCTGGCGGCACAGGTGCAACTCGCGCGCAAGATCGGAGGCCGGTCGCGCCAGGGCAAGCGTCACGGCTACTGCCAACCCGCCGACGAAAACCACCATCATCCAGAAAGGTCCTGCGCGCGCCCCATGCGCCAGACCCGACCGGTGCGAGCGCCCTGCGTGCTCCTCCTGCCCGTCCATCGGCCGGGACGGATACAAGGCTACCATCTTTGCCCTCCCTCCATCGCCCCTCCCCGGCCATGCCCGTCCCGCCGGAGGAGGAAGGCCGTCTCCCCTTCTTCCATTCCCAGGCTAGATTACCGCCCGGCGGCAGACAATCCCCTGCTGGAGCCTGCAAGACCGCCCGGCAGGCCTGGAGGAGAAGCTCGCCCGCAAGAGGGAACCTCAGCCGGAAGCAACCCGCAAGGAGCGGTCGCCTTCCCGCTGATTGGCCGGCTGCAGCACACGCCGGGCCGGCAGGCGGATTTCGGCACGGGTGCCCTCTCCCTTGCGTGAGCGCAGGATGAAACGCCCCCCATGCAGCTCGACAAAGGTCTTGACCAGCGTCAGCCCCAGTCCCGAGCCTTCATGATTGCGTGACATGACGGATTGCACCTGGCCGAAGGGCTCAAGGGCCACACGGATCTCCTGTTCATCCATGCCGATCCCGTTATCGACGACGGCGAACATCAGATCCCCCTGGGGCAGACGCACGACCTCAAGCCGGATTTCTCCGCCCTGCGGGGTGAACTTGGAGGCATTGGACAGCAGATTGATCAGCGCCTGACGCAAAAGCCGCGAGTCGACGGTAATCAGCAGATCCGGATCCTCGATCCGCTCCACAAACTGCTGCTCGCGCTTTTCCATTGCCGGCAGCAACATGCTGACCACAGGACCAACGAGTTCCGCTATCGAAATCGTCTCCTCCTGCAGTTCCATCCGGCCCGCCTCCACCCGTGACAGGTCCAGGACATTGTTGATGATATCCAGCAGGTGGCGGCCGGAACGCAGGATCGCTTCCCCATATTCCCGGTAGCGGGCATGGCCGAGAGGACCGAACATCTCCTGAACCACCAGCTCGGAGAAACCGATGATCGCATTCAAGGGCGTGCGCAGTTCATGGGAGATATTGGCAAGGAAGGCGGACTTGGCCTGACTGGCGGATTCGGCTCGCCGACGGGCCTCCTCAAGCGCTCCCGCCATCCGCCTCTGATACAGAAATCCGACCAGCGCAAACAGTGCCAGCGCCCCGAACAGAGCCACCCACAACTGCTGTTCGCGCAATTTCTGGGCCGCAAGCAGTTGCCGCTGCTCGGCAAGTGCCCGTTCGGCCCGTTCCTGCCCGATTTCCGTTTCCAGCCGGGCGCGAATGGCCTGAACATCTTCCGTGAAGGCCTGGCGCACGGCCTCCACGCGTTCCTTGACATAACGCCGCATCAGCGCAAGAGCAGCACGCGTATCGCCTTTGGCGGCCGCCAGCTCCGCATGCACGCGCAGCTTGAGGGCGCCCAATTCGCCCCGATCAAATTCGGGATGGTCGGCCAGAAACTGCTCAAAGGCATGGGCCTTGGCCTCGGCGGCCTCCAAATGCCCGAGACGGGCCTGGGCAATCGCTTCGATGACATTGAGCCTGGCCGCAAAGCGCACATCCGGCTGCCAGACCTTCCAGGCCCGATGGGCATATTCTACGGCCTTCTGGAAGTCCTCAAGTTCGAAGGCTGTCAGAGCCAGTCCGTAGAGGGGATAGAATGTGCTGTCCGGCCTGCCATTGGTTGCGGCGATCTCGTAGAGAATTTCATAGAGCCGGCGGGCTGTTTCATACTGATGCCGCTCGATCAGCACGCGTGCGATGTTGTAGATGATGGTCTCGCCATCAATTGGCTCTCCACTGCGCTCGGCGTCCTCGACGGCCGATTCATAGCGGCTGACCATGAGCTCGAGATCTCTGAGACCGGCATAGACATAGCCGAGCGTCATGCTCAGCTCGACAGCCAGGCGTGGACGCAGCGGCCCTTCGTAATGCTGCAGATTCTCCAAAGCCCGGCGCACGGCCACCAGCGCCCGGTTCACCTGACCGGTCGCCGGCGCGGTAAGCGCAATCATCTCCTCGACCTGAATGACGGCTACGGGATCCTTCGCCGCCAGCGCCTCATCACGCAGCTGTTTCAGTCTATCAAGCGTCTTTTCATAGCCGAGGGAGAGCGCCTCGCTTATGACCTCGTAGATTTTGGCGATGCGCACGAAGGTCGCATCCCCCTGTTCAGCCGCTTCCCGTTCAAGACGGGCTGCCCATCTGCGAGCCTCATCCCAGCGTTCGAGATCACCATTAAGCCCTGTGAGACGATAAAGGAGAAAGAGACGGTCCCAACCCTGGGCCTTTTCCACCTGACGCGCCAGACGGGCAAACAGCTCTTCCCTCAATATGAAGTCATGGCTGCGGATTTGCTCGGCAAGCCGGATCGCCCGTTCCGACAGGCCGGGATGTCCCTCGCCGCGATCTGCGGCGGAGGCCTGCTCGCCGGCCTGCGGTTCGATGTCAGGCGGTGTCTGGGCCATCCCCCCGTGGACGGGACCGCCCATCAGCCACAGCATGGCCACAAGCACAGCCCCCCATCCGCGCAGATGCCTTGCACGCGAAAGATGCCGTCTGAAATCGTGTCGCCTGCCCATCATCCGCCAACGGGGGCCTACGCCAAGCTTTCGTGACAATGCCCGCTGATGCCGCGCCATCAGCTGTCAACCCTCCCCCTGCACATACGGTTCCGACCCATCAGTCCTGCCTGCACACGCAGACCTCCTCTCATTCTTTCGTCGGATCCTTACCAATACCTTAACACTTCCGGCCATCTGCAACCAACTTGCAAAGCCGACCGAGGAAGCGCCGGAAAGCCTCCTCCCGGATTCGTGTGGAGAATTCACCCTTGGTTTACGATCTTGGAGCGTATTTCCAGACAAGAAGGAGGATATGCATCTTATTCGTGTCTTTCCTATAACAGTCTCGCGAATTAGAATGCGCGCGGGTCGGTTGGTCATGGGGGAACAGGGCACCAACTGACGAGGGAGGGACCGACATGTCCATCATGCAAAAGGCCCTGAGGGCCGCCGGCTTGACGGTGGCGGCGGTCTGCTGTCTTGCATTCGTGTGGGCGGGGACGGCGCTAGCGGCACCCTGTCTGATCTTCGTGCATGGCAAGCAGACCGACACCGGCACCTATACCGACTGGAACAAGGCCCGGAACTACTGGGTGAATGGCAGTCACGACTTCATTCGCACGGCCACCAAGAACTTTGCGACGTCCTATTACGTCGTGGGCTACAACGGCACGCGGCCCTACTGGGAATCCCAGTCGGCCGGCGAGGTGGCCAACGAGATCGTCAATGCCACCAATGGCGGAGCCGACGGTGGCGGCCATCGCTGTGCGCAGACCTGGGCGCAAGGTGGCACCTTCTGGGTGATCGCGCATTCCATGGGCGGAACGATCATGGACTTCATCCTGGGCAACAACGACCCGTCCGACCCCAACTTCAATTTCTCGGGGCCCTTTGACGTGGTCGCCCAGCGCATCTCGCTCGTGATCACGCTCGGCGGTGCGCATCGCGGTTCCCAGGGCGCGGATGCGGTCTGTGGCCAGTCCAACTTTCTCTGCAACTTCCTGGCAAGTTTCATCCAGAGCTGTGATGATGCGACGTTCTGGCTGCGCAGCTCGGATGACGTGCAGGTGCGCACCTTTTCCTCCGCTCCGGCCCGCAACATCTACCTGACCGGCGGGTTCGAGGCGATCTTCGGGGCAAGCGCCTGTCTGTCTGGCGAAGACGATGGCGTGGTGCAGTATGCCTCCATCTTCGCCTGCGGCGGCAGTGCCACAACCGGCTACGACAATTCCAACGTCTGCGGGAACAGCTTCAAGCAGGAAGCCTTCGGCTTCCGCAATCTTGACGGGGCGCATGAAAATCACAGTGACGAACGGGACGACAGCGACTCGGACGAGCGCCGTCAGGTTCCCGACGGCATCTGGCAGTGCAATGGCGCGCCCTGCCCGCCCAACACGCTTGCGACATCTTCCATGACCACCGCAGCCTTCATCGCGCTGCTCTACTAGGGTCATGGGGAGAAACGGGAGATCATGAAATGAAGCGGTTTGTCACGATTGCGGTTGCCGGCCTTGCCCTGGCTGTGACCGCACGCCCCGCAGCGGCCCAGAAAATCTGGGACCCTGCCCAACATCTGCCTGACATTGCAGCCCAGTCGGCTGCGGACTACCGCGCCCGCGCCCGGTTTCCGGCCTGGTGCGTGCCGGTGGCGCCCGGCCAGCCCGATCCGCTCAAGGCCAAGCGGCATCCGTCGCCCGTCGCTCTTCCGAGCGAAGACGGCAGCACGCTTGCCGTCTGGGGTTCGGACATCCGCTACGAAGCCGGCGATACGGCCGTCTTCTATGCACGCCTCGATGTCGTCTCCAGCCAGGATGAGGATGATCTGAAGGTCCCTCGTGGTCGGATCAGGCGATCCGGCTGGCGGGTGCTTGCCGAAGTGGTCCATCCCAAGCACGGCACAATGACCCGCTTCGTGCTGCGCGACGATGGCGTGGGTGTGGATGAAAAGCGTGGTGACGGGATCTACACCGGCCGCTTTCGGCTGCCCTTGAAGGCCGCCCCCGCGCTGGGCACGGCCGAGAACTACATGGTGCTCGTCAAGGCCAAGGGGCCGCGCGGGCGCCTGCTGAAGGGCATTTCGGGCTTTCTGTTTTCGAACCCGGCAGCCCGCCTGACCGGCCGCTACCGGGATTACGTGGAAAATGGCGATCTGGTGATCGAGGCTGAGGCCCGCGTGCTCAAGAGCGGCCGGTTCCACCTCTCGGCCAGTCTGCATGATGCACGCGG
Source organism: uncultured Sphingomonadales bacterium (assembly GCA_964471405.1). Classification (GTDB taxonomy): domain Bacteria; phylum Pseudomonadota; class Alphaproteobacteria; order Sphingomonadales; family Rhodothalassiaceae; genus J084. The sequence continues at coordinate 24,748 of CAYYGH010000005.1, forward strand.
ACAGCCGCTCGCCGTTGCCCAGACCGCCGAGCGGCTTGCGCCCGGCACCCATTGGATGCGGCTGCGCTTCTTCGGAGCGGCGCTGCGAGAAAGCGGGCACAGCGGTCCCTACTGGCTGGATTCGGTCAGCCTGACGACAACGGGCACCTTTCCCAATGCTCTGGGGCCGATGTATGAGGATGCCCATGTCACGCGCCCCTATCTTGTCAGCGATTTCCACAACCGGCCCTTTGCCAATCCGGACCTGATGGAGGCGGCCGAGCGTCTTGAACGCCTGTCCGCTGAACGGGCAAAAGCCGGCGGAAACTGAACGAAAAGGCAGGACGCCTTCGTTCTGCCATCCGGGCAAAGCCCGAGCAACGATCGGGAAGGCGCAACTGCCAGAGGCGGTTGCGCCTTTCCTTCCCGTTCGGAACCGCGTCACCTGGAGAGCAAGGGGGAGCCGGAGCGGATATCGAACGCGGCCCCACCGCACGAGCGGCGTTTCAGGCCATCCCTTCACTGCGCTCGGGCGGAAAATGCACCACAACCCGCGTACCCTCGCCGAGGCGCGAGACAATTTCCCAACTGCCATCATGCGCGCGGACCAGTTCGTCCACGATCGCAAGACCGAGTCCCGAACCGGAGGCATCATCAGCCGGCCCGCTCCAATGGCTGCGTGGGCGACCGAAGCGGGTGCGGGCCTCAGCCAGCTCTTCTTCGCTCATGCCCGGCCCCTCATCGGCCACGACAATCTCGATCCCGCCATCTGCGGCCGCATGCGCCGTCAAACGGATGGTCGTGTCCTCATCGGCATATTTGATGGCATTGCCGAGCAGATTGATCAGTATCTGACGCACCAGCCGATGATCCGCCCGCAAATGCGGCAGATTCTCGGGCACCTCCACCTGGATGATCTTGCGGCGATCACGGGCCTCCGGCTCCAGAAGCCGGACGACAGTCATCACATCATCGGCAAGCGGTCTTGTGGTTTCCACCAGCTTTGGAGGACCGGCCGCCTGTTCGCTTGCTTCGATGAGATCGTTGATCACCGCCAGCAGATGCCGTCCCGAGCTTGCGATCGCCTGGAAATGCTGGCGATAGCGGTCATCCGCAAGGGAACCATGGGGCTCCTGAAGCGTCCATTCCGCAAAGCCGATGATGGCATTCAGGGGTGTGCGCAGTTCATGGCTCATTGCAGCCAGAAATTCGTCCTTGCGCCGGCTGGCACGCTCCGCCTCAAGACGGGCGCGCGCCAAGGCCTTCGCCGTATTGCGCTGGTAAAGAAAAAGCAGCAGCAGAATGACCAGGACCACACCAAGACCTGCTGCGAGCTGCCGAGCCAGCCCCAGCCGATGGAGATGACGGCTGGCCCCCTGGCGCCCCTGCGCCGCCAGCACTTCGGCCTCTTCCAGCTCGTTGAGAAGGGATGAAAGCACAAAAGCCGCCTCCCGGCGAAAGATTTCTCTTATCGCCTCCAACCGTATCCGGGCATACTGGCGCATGGCCGCAATCGCTTCTTCACCTTGGCCGCTTGCGGCCGCCAGTTCCGCAGCGATGAGGGCCTGATAGCTGGCGTATTCGGATCGAAAGTAGGTCCGTGGCACCGCCTTCATCAGTTTCTCGCCCTCCGCAAACCATTTGCGCGCATTCTCCCGGTCACCCCGTGTCAAGGCGTTGAGCGCCCGGTGCTGGGCGATTGCCGCCAGATACAGCGGCCGCGGCGTGAAGGCCGCCAGAGCGGCCCGGGCATGCTGATCCGATCGGTCGGGATCGCCGAGATTGTGCCAGACCTTCATCAGACCATATTCGCCGAAGAAGACGCTCGGCGGCGATCCTTGAGCCCGGCCGAGAGCCACCAGTCGTCCAAAGAGCAGCCGCGCGGCCTCCGACTGGCCGGAACGATTGAGAAGATTGCCGATATGATAGACGATTTCAGCCGTGTTGGCCGGGCCCGGGAGAGCCTTGCGCAGGCGAAAGGCCGCATCATAGCTGCGCACGACACCCTTGAGATCCAGAAAACTTGCGGAAACCTCGCCATAGCCCAGCAGCAGCGTAGCCATCAGGATCTGACGGAGGTGGGCAGGCGCATCCCGAATCTCCGCAGCCGCCTGCGCCAGTGACCGGATCGCTTCCTGCGGCCTGTTCGTGAAGGCATCAAGATGGGCCTGGGCAAGACGCAGCCACACCCGCGCCGGCACCGGCAGACTTTCGACATGCGTGCGGGCCAGCAGCGCGGCCAGCCGCTTTTCCGCTTCTTCGAGGTGATAGTCGAAACTGGGCTCAAGCGCCCGTTCCAGATCTACGGCAAACCGCCAGAGCGGATCATCGCCGGCCTCTTCTTCAAGCTGGACGAGCAGGCGGTCGCTTTCCGCCTCCTCACCCAGCCAGCGCGCCATGCGCACCGCAAGAAGCAGGCGTTGACGACGAAGATCCGGATCCTGCTCCCCGGCAATCTGCGCCTTGATGCGCACAAGAGCCGCCTTGCTCCACAGCGTCCCCTGATCGAGCCAGGCATCAGCCACCTGCTTGGCTCTCTCGAACAGGAAGGGCTCTTTCTCCTGAGGAAAGGAAACCGCCGGCCAGAGCAAGACCGCCCACAGCCACGGAAAGCCCCACCACCCCCATCCTTTCTTGCGCCCGCCTGGCCGACCAAAAGGCATACCTGTTCCTTCATGTCGCCATTATGATAGCAAAAATGTCACTGCCGGTCCTAGCCTTGCGTGATTGCCCGAAAACCGGCGGATATTTCAATCATTCATGGAAGAACACGGAACATGCACACTGACCAGCCGAGCCAGTCTCCCGCGGACGAGACGACTGCCCCTTTGCCCATGGGCGGGACGATCAGACCCCTGGCCATCCGGCCTCTCGGTCTGCAGTTTCACAGCCCGTATCTGGATATCGATGCCGCCGAGCTCGTCTGGCCGGAGCGGGGAAAGGCGGAAAACGGGAAAAAGGTCGTCCGGCATGTCCATTACCGTGTCGTCCGTCGTGATGCCGTTGCGGTGCTTGCGCATGTGCCGGACCGGGATGCCTTCGTCTTCGTGGAACAGTATCGCTATCCCGCGGCAGCAAAGGAGGACGGCGTGCTGCTCGAAATCCCGGCCGGCGTCATCGAAGACGGCGAAGAGCCCCAAAAGACGGCCGAACGGGAACTGCGTGAAGAGGCCGGTGCCACATTGAAGACGATTGAGATCATCACGACCGCTTTCGCCTCGCCCGGCTACAGTGATGAGCGGCTCCTGCTCTACTACGGCACGGTTGACCGGTTGGTGGATGAAGGAGGTGGAGCCGATCTCGGTGAGCGGACGCGTCGTCGTCTCGTGCCGCGCGCTGAAGCATGGGGGATGTGGCGCCGCGGTCACATCCGGGATCTCAAGACCTTCGCCGCCCTCGCCTGGTTCTTTGCACAAAAGTCATGAGCGGCCATGCCGGATCCGGAAGATGCCCAGCCGACACACCGGCACTCCCGCCTCTTGCTGCCATCCTTCTTTTGCCCATTCTTCTGAAAAAGCCCCCACCGCATGGCTCGCACCCTTTCCTCGACGGGCGCTGCCGACTTCTCCCTTTTCCTGCAAACGGGGTTAGAACAGACCGAAAATGATGTTTGCGATCACAAGAAAGAAGGCGATGAAGAGAACGCTGAAAAAGATCGCACGTTGCAGATCGCCTTTCATGGCGTCGCCGGCTCCTTCTTGCCGTCATCTCCTCTCCCACGAGCCAGCACATCCGAAATGATGCGCCGGGCGGTATCGGGAAAGTCCGTAAACACGCCATCCACCCCGAGCGCGAAGACGGCCTCGTAGAAGGCCTCCACACCGGGAGCGGTCGGTGGCAGACGGTCATCCCGCAGCGTCCAGGGATGCACGGCAAGCCCCAGCTCATGGGCGTGCCGCACATAGCCGGCATCCGCCCCGGTGGACGAAAACAGCAGCCGCAGCGACGGGCCGACCGCCTGGGCATAGGCTGCCGCTTCGTCCAGTGCCACTGACGGGCGGAACCGCCCTGGCTCACCCGCCACCGGCAATGCATCGACAAGCTGAACCAGAGGAGCGGTCATGCGCTCGCCCAGAGCCTGAAGCGTCTCCGGCTCAAAGGCCTGCAGATAAAGGCGTGCCGGATCCGTGAAACCGGCCCTTTTGAGCGTTTCGACAAAGACGGGAACGGGGTCGAGACCTTCGGCAAGAAAGAAGGGCCGCTGCTTGATTTCGGGATACATCCCGACAACGCGTCCTTCCCGTTCGGCCGCCTGGAGCAGAGCGAGAATTTCCTCCAGCCGGGGGATGGGCTCGCGCCCATCGTAGCTGTGATCACGATCGGCAAACGCCTGACGTGTCCGCAACCGCCTGAGCTCGTCATAGGTGAAATCGCTCACATACCAGTCTTCCCGCTCTCCCACCCGCCGGCGCCGATCTGCGAACTCCGGATGGTCGGCGACATCGGTGGTATCCGAAAGATAGATGTCATGGCGGGCAACCAGAATGCCATCACGCGTGATCACGAGATCGGGCTCGATGAAGTCCGCCCCCATCTCGATGGCAAGCCGATAGGCCGCCAAGGTATGCTCGGGGCGGTGCCCACTGGCACCACGGTGAGCGATGACGATCGGCGGCCGTTGATCGCGCGTGGGATACGGCCAGCGCATGGCCCCGGCTCCTTTCCTCTCCTGCGCTCGCAGACCCGTGCCGCGCAGCAGACCCGTCATGCCTGCCAGCCCCGCCACGGTGCCACGGGCAAGTCCGGCCATCAGCTGACGGCGCGTCAATCCCTTCCTTGGATCCGTCTGCACCCTGCCCTTGCCCTCATCGAAAGATCCACCGCTTGCGCTCTTGAGACAGGCTTTCCAAGACGGCACAATAAGAGGCAGACCGGCAGACGGGCAAGAAGCGACTTCCGGGGGAAGGCAGCAGCGCCTGTCGCAGTCGGTATCGGATGCTCTGATGGAGATCCTCGTGCGATCATCCGTAGGGCAGCCGGTGCGGGATGGTGACAGGCAGGTCAAAGGGGCTCATGGGGGATTGTGCACATGGCGCATGACAGGCTTGAGGAGCGGCTGCGCGCACCGTTCACGGATCCGCAGATCACGGCTGATGGCGAGCCCCGGGCCCGCGTGCGGCTGACAAGGCTGCGGACGCTGTGGTTCAACACCGGCACCCTCTGCAATATCGCCTGCGCCCACTGCTATATCGAATCCTCACCCCGCAATGACCGCCTGGCCTATCTTACGGCCGAGGATGTCAGCCGCTATCTCGACGAGCTTGATGCGCTTGCCATCGGCCCCATTGAAATCGGCCTGACTGGTGGCGAGCCTTTCATGAACCCGGACATCATCCGCATCATGCGGGATGCTCTCGGCCGAGGACATCGCCTGCTGGTGCTCACCAATGCCATGAAGCCCATGTGGCACAAGCGCGCCGCCCTCTATGACCTCGGACAGCGTTTCGGTGACCGGCTGAGCCTGCGGGTGTCGATCGATCATTACGATCCCGCCCGCCATGAAGAGGAACGCGGCCCGCGCAGCTTTGCACCGATGCGCGAAGGCTTGCGCTGGCTGTGTGAGAACGGCTTTACGGTCACGGTTGCCGGGCGCCTGCGCTGGGGCGAGGAGGAGGAGAGGATGCGCGCCGGTTTTGCCGCCTTCTTTGCACGGGAAGGCATCACGATCGACGCCTTTGATCCCGAGCAGCTCATTCTCTTCCCGGAGATGGATCCGAACCGCCCCGTGCCCGAGATCACGACTGCCTGCTGGGACATCCTGGGGGTGCGGCCTGAGGACGTGATGTGTGCTTCAAGCCGGATGGTGGTCAAACCCAAAGGCGGCCGGACGCGGGTGCAGGCCTGCACTCTGCTCGCCTATGACCCGCGCTTTTGCACCGGTGAAAGCCTGGCGGAAGCGATCGCCGCCGAGGTGCCGCTCAACCATCCCCATTGTGCCCAGTTCTGCGTGCTCGGAGGCGGCAGCTGCTCATGAAGCGGCAGACGTCGGCAGCAGCGGCTCCAGAAAGCGCATCAGGCTTTCTTCTTCTGCCGGCAGGCGGATGATCCGCTCCGCTCCTGTCATCGCATCGGCGAGCACGGGGGGCATGACCGGCTCGCATCCAATGGCCCGGGCAATGGCATCGGGAAATTTCGCCGGATGTGCGGTGGCAACCAGCACATCGATGACATCGTCTCTCGCCCCCACATGCATCCGGGCGGCATGACCTACCGCCGTATGAGGACAAAGCAGACGATCGGTGCGGTCATGGACCATGCGGATCGTGGCGAGCGTCGTGTCGTCATCCACGGCAATCGCCGTCAGATCCAGGGGAAAGGCCACACCCGGCCGGACCGGCAGACGCACCTGTCCCTCGGCCGCAAAACGCGCCATGATGGTCGCAGTCTCATCCGGATCGGCCAGCACAAGGGCAAGCAGCCGCTCGAAATTGCTGGGGATCTGAATGTCCATGGCGGGGCTCAACGTGGGAATCACCTCTGCCTGCCGCAATTCACCGGCATGCAGGGCCCGCACCAGGGCATCATTGCTGTTGGTGGCCAGCACCAGCCCGGCAATCGGCGCCCCCATGCGCCAGGCGAGGATGGCCGCGAAGGCATTGCCGAAATTGCCGCTGGGAATCACGAAGCGCAGCTGCCGGCCGGTCTGACGGGCAAGTCGCCGTGCCGTCCACTGATAGTAGACGCTCTGAAACAGAATTCGGCCCCAGTTGATGGAATTGACGGCAAGCACCGGCACACCGTCTGCCGCCAGACGCCGAAGCGCCGTCTTGGCAAGACGCTGGGCATCATCGAAACTGCCGGTGATCGCAATGCAGTGGACGTTGGCGGCGGTCAGGGTCGTCATCTGGCGGCGCTGCACCGACGAGATGCGCCCTTCCGGAAACAGCATGACGGCGGTCACGCCGGGAATGCCGGCAAATGCCGCCAGCGCGGCCGAGCCGGTATCACCGCTCGTCGCCCCGATGACCAGCCGCGGATTTCCGCGGCCCAGCCCCAGGATGTCACGGGCAAGCTGAGCCAGCGGCTGGAGCCCATAGTCCTTGAAGGAAAGTGTCGGGCCGTGAAAGAGCTCGAGCAGCCAGAAGTTCCGGTCCAGCTCGGCAAGAGGAGCCACCATCGGATGGCGGAAACGGGCAAGCGCCCGGTCGGCAAATGCCGGGTCCCTCTTCAGGCGCGCAGCCCCGTCCGGAGGCAGAAAGCGGGCCGCAACCGCAACCAGGGCATCCCGATAGCCGCCCATGGCGATGGCTTTGCCCTCTTCAGGATCCAGAACCGGCCAGTCCGCCGGCAGATAGAGCCCACCGTCGGGGGCCAGCGCGCCAAGCAGGACATCCTCAGCCCCGGCTTCCAGATTGCTGCTGCGCGTACTCACATAACGCATTGCATGACCTTCATTCACCCATCCCTTGCGAATCCGTCCTGCCTGTCCGGCTATCCTCTCGCCAGATCTCCCAGATCCGGCGATGCGCGAAAATGGGCAAGGCGGGCGGCGAATTCGGCCGGATCCTTCGGCGTAAGGATCGCATTGCCGACCGGATGCAGGGCATCATACAGGCGGGTCAGCGTGAATCGCAGGGCTGCTCCCACCGCCAGGGTCCCCAGCACGCGCCGCTCGCTCTCATGCAACCGCCGTTCGCTATCATAGCCCCGTATCAGGGCCTCGGCGCGAGCTTCCTGGAACCGATTGTCGGCATCAAAGCACCAGGCGGTCAGCATGATTGCCAGGTCATAGGCCCACCAGTCGGTGCAGGCGAAGTAGAAATCGAAAATGCCGCTTACCTGATGGTTGAGAAAGAACATGTTGTCCGGAAACAGATCCGCATGAATGGCACCGGCCGGCAATGCTGCGCCCGCTGCCGGCCAGCTCTCCTGGAGAACGGCCAGCGCCTCCTGGCAGCCGGCCAGCACGGCATGATGGGGATGCGCACAGCTGTCTACCCGCCTCCGGCAGGCCTGAAAAAGGCTGCTCCACTCGCCCGGGCCATAGGGATTTTCGCGCACCATCGCAAAGGAGGCCCCCGCCCGGTGCAGACGCGCAAGCGCCGCACCGGCCGCCGCACAGGCTGATGGATCAGGGTCGGCTTCAGCCCGGCCGGCCAGCATGCGCACAATGACAGCCGGACGGCCAGCCAGCCGCCGGATGATCCGGCCGCTGACATCGGCCACGGGCTCGGCCACCGGTGCCCCGGCTTCGGCCAGATGCCGCATCAGGCCGAAAATGAAGGGCAGTGCCCTTTCCTCGGTGCGCCGCTCAATGAGCGTGAGGATGAAGCGACCGGCCGTGGTGACAAGACGGTAGTTCGTGTTCTCGGTGCCCTCCCGGATGCCGCTGACGGAAATCAGGCGACCAAGCGCATAGCCGGCCAGAAATTCCGCCACCTCTTCCCGTGTCACATGGGTGAAGACTGCCACCGCACCCATCCTTCACATGCGATCCACCATCCTTGCCGCCTCGCACCAGGCGAAGATCCTTGCGCGTGCCGGCATTTTCATGTTGCACTGCGCCAAGCAATGCGCAAGATTGTTTTCTCCCTTGGCTGGATTTTCATCCTGGCCGGCGTTGCTGGTCCGTTTCGGTCAGCTGTCCGCATTCCGGCAGCCATGCCGGACACGGAAGCGTGATCTCGCAATGATGAAGGAACCATCGAGGAGCCATGACTGCTCTGTCCTCACCCCGGACGATGTATGACAAGATCTGGGAAGCCCATGTCGTTGCCGATCTCGGTGATGGCACGGCGCTGGTGTATATCGACCGCCAGCTTTTGCATGAAGTTACAAGTCCTCAGGCCTTCGAAGCCCTGCGCGCGGCGGGTCGCCGTCCCTGGCGGGTGGAGGCGTCGCTGGCGGTGCCCGATCACAATGTGCCCACCACACCGGATCGTGCGCGAATCGCCGACCCGCTCTCCCGCCAGCAGCTGGAGCATCTCGCACGCAACTGCCAGGAATTCGGCATTCCCTATATTCCGATCACGGATCCCCGTCAGGGCATCGTCCATGTCATCGGCCCGGAACAGGGGCTGACCCAGCCGGGCATGACACTGGTCTGCGGGGACAGCCATACCGCAACCCATGGGGCCTTTGGCGCCCTGGCCTTCGGCATCGGCACCTCCGAGATCGCGCATGTGCTGGCCACCCAGACTCTGATCCTGAAGAAGGCCCGGAACATGCGCGTCACCTTCACGGGCAGGCCTGCTCCCGGTGTGACGCCCAAGGACATGGTGCTGCATCTGATTGGTGTCATCGGCACGGCGGGTGGCACCGGGCATGTCATCGAGTTTGCGGGCGAGGCCGTGCGCGCTCTTACCATGGAAGGGCGCATGACCTTGTGCAACATGGCCATCGAGGCCGGCGCCCGCGCCGGGCTGGTTGCCCCGGACGAGACGACCTTTGCCTATCTGGAAGGCCGACCCCTCAGCCCCAAGGGAGCCCTTTGGGAGCGCGCCGTCAGCGCCTGGCGGCGCCTTGCCAGTGACGAGGGAGCGGTTTTCGATCGGGAAGTGGAAATTGCGGCGGCCGATATCGTCCCGCAGGTCACCTGGGGCACTTCGCCCGAGCAGGTCGCCCCCGTCACCGGACGGATTCCGGACCCGGCGACATTCCCCACCGCCGCCCAGCGGGAGGCTGCGGAGGCCGCTCTCGCCTACATGGATCTCAAACCCGGCACGCCCATCGAGGAAATCACGATCGACCGCGTATTCATCGGCTCCTGCACCAATGCCCGGATCGAGGACCTGCGGGCTGCCGCCGCCATCCTCAAGGGACGGCGGATTGCGGACAACCTGCGCGAGGTGATGGTGGTGCCGGGCTCGGGGCTCGTCAAGCGGCAGGCCGAGGCCGAGGGACTGGATCGCATCTTCATTGATGCCGGCTGCAGCTGGCGCGAGCCGGGATGCTCGGCCTGCCTTGGCATGAATCCGGACAAGGTGCCGCCCGGTGAACGCTGCGCCTCAACATCCAATCGCAATTTCGTGGGGCGCCAGGGGCCGGGAGCGCGCACGCATCTGATGTCACCGGCGATGGCGGCGGCCGCCGCCGTCACGGGACGGATTACGGACGTCCGGCGCCTTCAGGCATCCTGATGAACAACTCGCCAGATCGGGAGAATGGCCAGCATGCAGCCTTTCCATCGCGTCACCTCCATCCCCATCCCGCTGCTGCGGGACAATATCGACACTGACATCATCATGCCGGCACGGCATCTGAAGACCGTGACGCGCTCCGGTCTCGGCCGGCATGTCTTCGAAAACTGGCGCACGCATCCGGACGGTTCACCGGACCCGGCCTTTCCGCTCAATGATTCGCGCTATGCGAATGCCACGATCCTTGTGGCGGGGCGCAATTTCGGCTGTGGATCAAGCCGCGAGCATGCGGTCTGGGGGCTGGTGGATTTCGGCATCCGGGCCGTGATTGCGGAAAGCTTTGCCGACATCTTTGCTTCCAATGCGGTCAAAAACGGATTGCTGACCGTGGAATTGCCGCGGGCGGCTCTGACACGCATCGCGGCGGAGGGCGAGGCGGGACGAGCGGTGACCGTGGACCTTGAGGCCTGCTGCGTCACCCTTGCCGATGGACAGGCATATTCCTTCGCCATCGATCCGTTCCGGCGGCGCTGCCTGCTTGAAGGGCTTGATGAGGTGGCGCTCACTCTCGCGCGCCACGCCGAGGCGATTCGCGCTTTCGAGAAGCGCCAGCGGGTCTCGGCCCCCTGGCTGTGGGAGACGCCAACCACGGGAATCGCCAGGCAGACCGGGGACTCCAAGACATCCGTCTCATGACTTTACGCTTCCTTAAGGCAAGTCGGCGCAAAGTCGTGGGGCGGCCCAGCCGCAATAGTTTGAAGTAAAAAGCCGAATCGACGCGGGGTGTGATGATGGCAGGCGCCGGCGGCCTTCCACGACTGGCCTTCGAGCAGGCTCTCGAATCGCTGGAGACGCGCCTGACGGATCTTGAAAGCCGCCGGGCGCCCCGGCGCTTTCGCTTGCGCTGGCGTGAGCGGGAGATCTTCGGCACCCTCCACCGGCGGGATGAGCACGAATCGCTGCTCGTGCTTGAATCCTGTCTCGGCACCCTGCCCTATTCGGCTGAAGGGCCGGCCCTGCGCCGCCAGGCGCTTGCGCTGCTGGCCGAAGCCCGCACCGTGGCCGGCTGGAAGCTCGCCATGGACCCGCATGGCCGCTGGACCATAGAAAGCCGCACCCGCATTCCCCATCCGCCGAGCTTCGATGCCTTCATTGCCGAACTGGCGGTCCTCCTGCTCGAATTCGATCTCCGCCTTGGCGATCTCGTCGCCGTGCTGCACCCTTGCCCGAATCCCGTCCGGACGTCTGCAGCCGGAAGGGAGGCGGCGGCGTGAGCGGTCACCCTTCGCCTATCTCTTTCCTGCCCGCACCGTCTTTCTCTCTTGCGGCCATGTGAAGAAGCATCTCCGCACCGGACACACGGCGCTTCTCCGGCCCCTTCTCCCACGACCTCCTTCGGCAGATGCCACAAGCGGGCATGGCCATTCCCACCATGGCAGATGAACCGCTTGCGGAAATCCGGATGCGGCCGAATCTTCCCCCACCATCTGCGTCCTGCACGTCTCACCCCAAAACCGGTGCGTGCAGGAGCGGGAAGGACAGAGAAAGCAGCCTGAGACAATCCCGAAATACCGAGGGGATACGGGCCTTGGCCGCCTCTGCGCGCCGGGCTGCGAAAAACGCCCCACTCGGGCCGGCAGGACACGGCCACGGAGCCCCCCATCTGCGGGAAGTCCTTCAGCTGGCCGCAAGCCTCAGCCGTCAGACCGCCGGTTCAGGCGCGGCCGGCTTGCCGTTGCCCTGTTTGCTGTCCTTGGCGCCGGCGATGTCGAAGGCGATCTTGTCGTCCTCGACACGGATCACGATCTGGCCTCCATCCTTCAGGCGCCCAAAGAGCAGCTCATCGGCCAGCGGCTTCTTGATGCGCTCCTGAATGAGGCGGGCGAGCGGACGAGCACCATAGAGCCGGTCGTAGCCGCGCTCGGCCAGCCAGCGCTTGGCGGCCTCGTCGATGGTAATCGTGACGTGCCGCTCGGCAAGCTGCAGCTCGAGTTCCAGGATGAACTTCTCGACCACCCGTTCGACGATGTCCAGAGAGAGATAGTCGAACGGGATCACGGCATCGAGACGATTGCGGAACTCCGGCGTAAACAGCCGCTTGATGGCTTCGTCGTCCGCACCCTCGCGGGTCTCGCGCCCGAAGCCGATGGCGCTTTTTGACAGCTCGGCAGCACCCGCATTTGTCGTCATGATCAGGATGACGTTGCGGAAATCGATCTTCTTGCCGTTGTGATCGGTGAGCTGGCCCGCATCCATCACCTGCAGGAGCAGGTTGAAGAGATCGGGATGCGCCTTCTCGATCTCGTCCAGGAGCAGCACGGAGTGCGGATGCTGGTCGATGGCATCGGTGAGCAGCCCGCCCTGATCGAAGCCGACATAGCCGGGCGGGGCACCGATCAGCCGCGAAACGGTATGCCGCTCCATGTATTCGGACATGTCGAAGCGGATCAGCTCCACCCCCAGCAGCCGCGCAAGCTGGCGAGCGACTTCCGTCTTGCCCACGCCCGTCGGGCCCGAGAAGAGATAGCAGCCGATCGGCTTGTTCGGCTCACGCAATCCTGCGCGTGACAGCTTGATGCTGGCCGCAAGCGCCTCAATCGCCCGATCCTGGCCGAAGACGACACGCTTCAAGTCGCTTTCAAGATTGGCGAGCACGCGCACGTCGTCCTTCGTCACGGATTTCGGCGGGATGCGGGCGATCTTGGCGATCACCGCCTCGATGTCCTTCACGCCGACCACCTTCTTGCGGCGCGAAGGCGGCAGCAGCATCTGGGCGGCTCCCGTCTCGTCAAGCACATCGATCGCCTTGTCGGGCAATTTGCGATCGGTGATGTAGCGGGCCGACAGCTCCACCGCCGCGCGGATCGCATCCTGCGTGTAGCGAACCTTGTGATGCTTCTCCAGATAGGGCTTCAAGCCCTTCATGATCTTGATCGCATCCTCGATGGAAGGCTCGTTGATGTCGATCTTCTGGAAACGGCGCAACAGCGCCCGATCCTTCTCGAAATGGCCACGAAACTCCTTGTATGTGGTCGAGCCGATGCAGCGGATCGCACCCGAGGCCAGCGCCGGCTTGAGAAGATTGGACGCATCCATCGCCCCGCCAGAGGTGGCACCCGCACCGATGACGGTGTGGATCTCGTCAATGAAGAGAATGGCGCCGTCGAATTCCTCAAGCTCCTGGACGACCGCTTTCAGCCGTTCCTCGAAATCCCCGCGATAGCGGGTACCGGCAAGCAGGGCGCCCATGTCGAGAGCGAAGATGGTGGCGTTTTTGAGGACATCCGGCACGTCGCCCTCAACAATCTTGCGGGCGAGGCCTTCCGCAATCGCGGTCTTGCCCACGCCGGGATCGCCCACGAGCAGCGGATTGTTCTTCGAGCGCCGGCACAGGATCTGGATCGTGCGTTCAACCTCCAGCTGGCGGCCGATGAGAGGATCAATGCGTCCCTCGCGCGCCTTTTCGTTCAGATTGACGCAGTAGGTCTCAAGCGCGCTCTCGCCCGACTTGCTCTTGGAGGACGAGCTGCCGCCACTGCCCGAGCGCTGGGGCTGGTCGCCGCCCTGCTCGGCCCCGCGCACGGCCCGGCGCTCGGAATGCTGGGGGGATTTCGCGATGCCATGCGAGATGTAGCTGACCGCATCAAGACGCGTCATGTCCTGCTGCTGGAGGAAGTAGACGGCGTGGCTTTCGCGCTCGGAAAACAGCGCCACCAGGACATTCGCTCCCGTCAGCTCGTCACGCCCCGAGCTCTGGACATGAAGAATCGCCCGCTGGATCACCCGCTGAAAGCCGGCAGTGGGTGTGGCCTCCACCACCCCTTCTTCGACACGAATGCTCTCCAGCTCGTTGTCCAGATAATCCTCAAGATTGCGGCGCAGGAGGTTGCAGTCCACATTGCAGGCCTTCAGGACAGCCGAGGCGTCCGGGTCATCGATAAGGCTGAGCAGCAGATGCTCGAGCGTGGCATACTCATGGCGGCGCTTGCTCGCCTCGGCCAAGGCCCGATGCAGGGTTTGCTCCAGATGACTCGAAAAGCTCGGCACGATTCCTGTTCCTTCCTACCCGTGACACGCAACAACTATGCTTATCCTACCTCCCATCTGTAAAGATATTGTTTCTTTCTCGCCCTCACAAGGGCGCCTTCAAGCCTTTTCCAGCGTGCACTGCAGAGGGTGCTGGTGCTTGCGGGCATAATCGACCACCTGGTGGACCTTCGTCTCGGCCACCTCGTATGGGAAAACGCCGCACACCCCCACTCCCTTCCGGTGGACATGCAGCATCACGCGCACGGCCTCCGCATGGTCCATCCGGAAGAAGCGCTTCAGGACATGGACCACGAATTCCATGGGGGTGTAATCATCGTTCAGCATCAGCACCTTGTACATGGACGGCTTCTTGGTCTTGGGCTTGGGCTTCGTCAGAAGCCCGGTCACCGGCCCGCCGGCGCCGTCCTCTCCTTCATTCTCGCCATCCCCGGCCATGGTCACGATTGCGAGGGGACGGATCCCATCCACCATGGTCCTGCGATCGCGTTCACTCCTCATCATTGCCACACATGCATCGCACGCTGTTGTCTGCCATCCGTCCTGCTTGCGGCGGGAACCTGCGCCCCACTCTCATGCCATAATCTTTATTAACGGCGGGATAATGGCAAGGGGTGACATCGGCACATCACCTGCCGCTCTTCGGTCATTTTCTTGCGCCCGGTCCGGATGGGGACTGCCGCTTCATGGCGAGAAGGGCGCCTGCTCAACAGCTTAGGGTCAACGCCCCTCGTGCATCGAGCCCATCTTGGTTGCCTCATGTCGAAACGGGGCCGATGCGAGTGGCGCCCTGCCGATCAAGGCAGGCTACCACTTCGCGTTGAAGCCGACGGAAGCCAATGCGGCCCTAAGGTCCGATTCGAGCCTTTCCAACGCCGCCTCGTCACGTCCCTCGATTCGCGCAACCAGCACAGGCTGCGTATTGGAAGCGCGCACCAGCCACCAGCCCTCCTTCATGACGACCCGGACGCCATCGACATCGACGACATCCCGTCCCTCCTCGGCCAGATGACGGGCAAGCCGCGCCACCACCTTGCGTTTTTCCTCCTCCGGGCAGTCGATCCGGATTTCCGGAGTGGCGGCGCTCTTGGGCAGATCGTCAAGCAGCTCCGCAAGGGTGCGGCCGCTTCTGCCAATGGCTTCCAGCAGCCGAACCGCCGCATAAAGAGCGTCATCGAAGCCATAGTAGCGATGCCGGAAGAAGATGTGGCCGCTCATTTCCCCGGCCAGGGGGGCACCCGTTTCCGCCATCTTGGTCTTGATGAGGGAATGACCGGTCTTCCACATCACCGGCTCGCCACCTGCCGCCGCGATCCCGTCGAAGAGATGCTGGCTGGCCTTGACATCGGCGATGATCGGCACACCCGGCAGCTCCGCCAGAAGGGCCCGTGCGAGGATCAGCAGGATCTGGTCGCCCCAGACCACGCGTCCCCGGCCGTCGACGGCGCCAATGCGGTCTCCATCACCATCGAAGGCGATGCCGAGATCAGCGCCCCGCGCCCGCACCGCCTGCTTCAGGTCCGCAAGATTGGATTCGACGGTCGGATCGGGGTGATGATTCGGGAACCGCCCGTCGACCTCCTCAAACAGCAGTTCATGATCACCCGGAAGATGCCGGGTGAGCGCCTGCACGGCCGGTCCGGCCGCTCCATTTCCGCTGTCCCAGACAATGGAAAGTGCCGGGGTCCTGACGTCGCACACAAGGCGTGAGACATAGCGATCCAGAAGATCCTGGTGAAGCACGCGGCCCTTGCGCTCACTCGGCCCGGGGCCGGATGCGGCGATCCTCCCCAGCTCGGCGATCGCCTCGCCAAAAAGCGGCTGCGTGCCCGCCATCATCTTGAAGCCGTTGTAATCAGGGGGATTGTGGGAGCCCGTAACCATGATCCCCCCGGCCAGCCCCAGATGATGCACGGCAAAATAGAGCATCGGCGTGGGGCCGAGGCCGATGTCGATAACATCGCGTCCCCCTGCCGTGATCCCGGCGATCAGCGCTTCGGCAAGCTCGGGCGAGCTCAATCGCCCATCCCGCCCCACGGCCACCGGCAGCCTTTCCGGCTGACCGGCGCGCGCAAGATAGGCGGCATATGCCCGCCCCAGTGCTCTGGCATCCTCGACGCCCAGTGTCTCACCGACGATGCCCCGCACATCATACTCGCGCAGGATTGTCGGGTGAAACGCATGTCCGCTGACCCTCGTCCCTGCCGTCATCCGTTCCGCCATTCTTCTCCACCCACTTCTCGCCTGCGATCACCCCGGCCTCTTCCAAAGCCGGACGGCCTGCTCCCGATAGGCCGGTCAGTCCCCTTCCAGCAAGACCTTCCGGGCTTCATTGATCTGGGCGGCAAGATAATCGCTGCCGCCATGGTCCGGATGCAGCTTCTGCATCAGGCGACGATGGGCGGTCAGGATTTCCGCCCGGCTTGCCCCTTCCGCCAGCCCCAGAATCCTGAGGGCCTGCTCGCGCGTCATCCCCTGTCCAGGAGGGGATGCGGATTCCTCCTGCCTCTCATCGTCGCTTTCCGTCCCGTGGGCACGCCAGCCGGGCATGCGGCGATCGAGATAGGCGGCAAGCAGGCGCCGGCTTTCCTCATCGGCCGCAAGCTCGCGGTAGAGGGCCAGGCATTCCTCGTTCGACAGGGATTCAAGCCTTCGCCCCGCAAAGCGCCCCCGGCGCACGGTCCCGTCAAGCCGACCGGTCGCCAGATCAAGGCTCATGACAAGCCAGTCGGTTTCCACCCGGCTTTCCCGCCTGCTGCCGGCACCGGCTCTCTTCAGCCCCTTTCGGGTCAACCGCTGGAGGGCGCCGCGCTGCCAGAAGATCAGCAGGGCGCTCACGATCGCCGGCAGGCTCTGGACCAGACGGCCGCTTGCGATCAAGGCACCTGCCCCCAGCACCACAAGCAGAACGGCAAGCCATACGAGTGCCCGCGCAAGCCTGGCCGGATCCGCCCGCTCGAACAGCATCAGCAGCAGCACCAGTACGAGCAGGGCAACAAGCCCGATCAGAAAGGCGGTCGCCATCTTCCCTCCTCCTGCAGCGGCACCGCTCAACCCTTCTCCTGAGAGCCAAGATGAGCCAGCAGGGCACGCGCCGGCATCTCGCGTTTTGCCAGCCGGCGCAGAGCATCGGTTCCACCGGCCGCATAGACGGCCACACCTTTGAGCAGGGCGGACAGTTCATGCGGGCTCGTGGCATCAAATGGCAGGGCCGCACCCCCGGTTATGCGGGCCAGCTCGGCGAAAACCGCTGCCGCAAAAGCGTCGGAACCTTCATGAAAGAAGAAGGCCGGCACACCAAGGATCGCCAGTTCACCGGCAATGGCGGCCAGCGTGTCCGGATTTTCCTCGCAGCAGTCACCGACATGGACCATGGCCCGCAGCCCCTGCTTGCGTGCCGTGGTAACGGCATGGCTGAGCACCCGTCGGATCTGCGTCCGGCCCGCCCGGCAGGAAATGCGGGTCATGAGCTCGGCAAGCTTGACCGGATCCGTCACGAAACCCGTCGCCCGGCATTCATCAAGGCCGCGAAAATAGACGAGCTTGATCGCCAGGCCACCAAACTTTGCAGCCTCCAGAAACATCTCCGCCTGGATCGCCACGGCCATGTCCCAGGTCGGCTGACGGCTCATCGTGGCGTCAAGTGCAAAGAGCAGATGGGCCGGGGCGTCGGCTGACCCGCCGCTTTCGGTGGAAAGGGCACCCTCCGCCTCTTGCGGGCAGGGAGCCGGCGCATCCCGCAGCTCGGCGAGGAAGCGGGCGACCTCGTAACGCACGCCTCCACCTCCTGCCGGGCGGCGCCCGTCAGCGGGCACGGCAGGCCTGGCAGAGCGGTGTCCCGGTTTTTTAGACGGCATCTTCTGCCTCACCTTCAGGAGGCGATCATCCTCTCCTCCATACGGCTATCATTGCGCCTGAGCCGCAGCGCGTCCACCAGGCGCCGCAGTTCTTCGCGCGCGGCCACATGGCTGAGCGTCAGCTTCTGGCCCGAGCCCGTGCCCTCTTCCGGCACGAGATCGACCAGCGTCAGCCCTTTCGGGAAGAGCTCGCGATAGATCACCCGCTCGCTCAGCCCCGGCACGAAGCGAAAGCCGAGACGCTTGGCAAGTGCGGTCAGCGCCCGTTCCACCCGCCGCTTGTTGCGGGCATCCAGATTGGCCAGCCGGTTGCGCATCACGATCCAGTCCAGTTCCTTGCGGAAGGTCAGGGCGCGCTGTTTCTTGGCTTCGAAGACCATCTCGGCATAGAGGCTGAGCCGCTCGATCCGATAGTCGTCCGGATGGACGCTGGCCAGGAGATCGAGATCCACAAAGCTGTCATTCATCGGGGTGATCAGGATATCCGCATGGGCGTGGGCCAGACGGGCGAGGAAACAGTCCCGTCCCGGGCAATCGATGATGATGACATCCGCCTCGGCCTTCAGCTTGGCAAGCGCCGCCCGGAAGGTCTCCCGCTCTTCCAGACGGGCCGTCTCGCGCGTCGGCGCAAGAGAAGAGGGCACCACCTCCACCGGCGGCTGCAGCAGAGACAGACCCTTTTCCCGGGCGTATCGACGCCGATTTTCGAGATAGCGCGTCAGGCTGCGCTGGCGATCATCCAGATCGATCGCCGCCGTGCGCCAGCCCTGCCGTGCCAGGGCAAAGAGCAGGTGAACGGCCGTCGTGGACTTGCCGGTTCCGCCCTTTTCATTGCCCAGCACGATCACCCGGGGCTCCTGGTCCCTTTCGGCCATCTCATCTCTTGTGAGCATTTCTCCGCACCTTGCCTGTCATCCTCGTCTTGTGCCCTGCGTGCGTCCATGCCGCTGCCGCTCCATGGCTATTGACGATCCCGCCCCATCCCTGCAAGGCCCTCTGCAGACAAAGATGAACAGGAGCAAGGGCGAAGAAACGCCCGGAAAAAAGCGCATGCGGCTTGCAAGACTGGCCATCGCCATTCTTCTTCCTCTGGCGGGCGTGGTGGCTCTGGCTCTTCACCAGGGCGACCATGCGCGCGCCAAGCGGCTGTTTGCCGAACGCGTCTTCTACCATCGCCACTTGCGCCCACCGGAAAATCCGGCCGAGCTTTTCGTCCTGCTCGGCTATCGGGCCAGCGCCGTGCCGGTTCCGCGCACCCGGGTGCCGCGCCGGTTTCTGGCTGCGCTCCCGAAGCGGATGGGGGATCTTGAAGACGTGCGGCTGAAGAAGGAGCTGTTCGTAACGGCCGTGCTGCCGCTCGTGCTGCGGGCGAACGAGCTGATTGCGGAGGACCGCGCCACGGCCGAACGGCTGAAGACCAAAATCGAATCCGGCCGCGCGCTCAATCGCTACGAACGGCGCTGGCTGGCGGCGCAAGGCCGCCGCTTTGCGGTGCCGCCCGGGCTGGAGCCGGGGACACCGGCCTGGTTTGCGGCCCTTCTGCTGCGTCTTGATACGATTCCGCCCTCGCTGGCTCTTGCCCAGGCGGCGATCGAAAGCGGCTGGGGCACGGCCCGCTTCGCGCGCGAGGGCAACGCCCTTTTCGGGCAGTGGACATGGAAGGACAGCGAGCGCGGCATTGTGCCCCTCAAGCGTCCCAAGGGCGCGCGATACCGCATTCGCGCCTTTGATTACCTGATCGATTCGGTGCGCGCCTACATGCTCAATCTCAACCGCAATCCGGCCTATCGCGAGTTCCGGTACCGGCGGGCCGCCCTCAGGCGGGACGGGATCCGGGATCATGCCGGACTCAAGCTGGCAGGCACGCTGATCCGCTATTCCACGCGCCGCGAGGCCTATGTGGCCGAATTGCGAACGGTGATCGTGACAAATCGCCTTGCGCGCTTCGACGGTGTGACCCTGGAGCCGGTCATGCCGGCAGGATGACAAAACGGGGGCATTGATTGCGCTTCTTCATGGCCACAGGATGACCGCAAGCATGATATCGGCCGTCACATGAGGGAAGGATCACAGGACATGAACACCGCTACGGACCGGCTCCCCTGCCAGCGGGCTCTCTTCGACTTGCCGCGTGAACTCGTCTATCTGAACGCCGCCTACATGACGCCCTGGCCCAAGGATTTCGTTGCCATTGCGGAGGCCGCCGCACGCCAGCGGCTGCGGCCGTTCACGATCGCGGCCGAAGACTTTTTCGCTCCCTCCGAAGAGGTGCGTGCCCTGGCCGCCCGGCTGTTCGACGCCCCGGCGGAAGCGATCGCCATTCAGCCGGCCGTCTCCTATGCGGTCGCGACCGCTGCGCGGATCCTGCCGGTTGCACGGGGCCAGACCATCATCACCCTAGCCGAGGAGTTTCCCTCCAACTACTATGGCTGGGCCAGGCGGGCCCGGGAGGTAGGCGCCCGCTTGCGCGTTCTCGATGGACCGGCGGATACCGACTGGACGGCCCGCGTCCTGGAAGCGATCGAGGAGGAAGGGGAACGGCTGGCGATCGCAGCCCTGCCCAATGTCCACTGGGCAAGCGGCATCCGGCTCGATCTGGCCCGCATCCGGACCGCGCTGGACGAGGTTGGCGCAGCGCTGTTCGTGGATGTCTCACAAAGCCTGGGGGCGCTGCCGTTTTCCGTCCGCACGATCCGTCCCGACGTGGCAACCACCGTCGGTTACAAATGGCTGTTCGGCCCCTATGCCCTGGGTTTCACCTATGTCGCCGAGCGCTGGTGGGACAGCCCGCCGCTTGAGGACAACTGGATCGTTCGTCTGGGGGCGGAGGATTTCCGCCGCCTTGTGGATTATGAGGACCGCTACATGCCCGGTGCCCGGCGCTTTGACATGGGAGAACGCAGCCAGTTCCTCGCCATGCCGCTTGCCAGAGCCGCCCTCAAGCTTGTTCTGGACTGGCAGCCGGAGCGGATTGCCCGCACGCTGGAAGCCCTCTCCGCGCGGATCATTGCCATATTCTCGGAAGCCGGCTTCAAGGCGCCCGATCCGGCATTGAGAGCGCCGCATCTGTTCGGGCTCAGACACGAAAGCCGGGATGTCGTGTCCGTCCATGCCACCCTGGCCAGACATCAGGTGCTGACCAGCGCGCGCGGCGAGCTGCTGCGGGTGGCCCCGCATCTGTGGGTCGATGATGAGGATCTGGAGCGCCTTGCAGCCGTCGTCCAGCGCCTGTAGTCGC
Organism: uncultured Sphingomonadales bacterium; assembly: GCA_964471405.1. GTDB lineage: Bacteria > Pseudomonadota > Alphaproteobacteria > Sphingomonadales > Rhodothalassiaceae > J084. The sequence goes on from CAYYGH010000005.1 coordinate 45,948, forward strand.
CCGTTTCCCTCGAAGCCGGACAACAGAGGGCGGGGTGGTCCAACGGCTCGGACCACCCCGCCTGCGCCATGGCAGCCGGCGACTACTCGCCAGCCGTATCTTCTGCAATCTCGGCAAAGCCGAGAGCCTTGAGTCCATCCAGGATCTTGGCCTTGTCGCCGACGACCACCCAGACCAGTCGATCGGGATGGACCAGTCGGTGCCCGGCCTGGGTGACCGCCTTCAGATCGAGACCTTCATAGAGGGCCTTGAGGTGTTCCTGGTAGTCGAGCGGGCGCCCGAAACGCGCATTCTGGAGCATGGCGCCCAGCACGGCTCCGGATGTTTCATAGCGGCCGGGCAGCGAGCGGGTGTTGTTCTTCACCACCCGGTCGAGCTCCTCGGCGGTCGGCGGCTTCGGCCCCAGGAAGTCGTTGAGATCCTGGACGATCTGCCTGATCGAATCGGCCGTCCTGTCCGTCTGCACCGGCGCATAGACCAGGAAGGGCCGCTGGCCGCGGGCATCCGGCATGAAGGTATAGGCGCCGTAGGACCAGCCCTTGTCCTCGCGCAGGTCCATGTTGATCCGCGCGGTGAACGCGCCGCCCAGGATCTCATTCGCAGCCTCGAGCGCGATGTTGTCGGGATCGCCGGTCGGCGGCGCCAGGTGCCCCGCCAGGATCAGCGACTGCGGCGAACCCGGCCGGTCGATCACGATGATGCGGTTGCCGGCCGGTCCCTCGACGGTGGCGATATTCTTCTTCGGCAACGGCTCATCGGGGGCCTTCCAGTCACCGAAGGTCTTCTCGAGCAGCGGCTTGATGGCTGCCATCGTCACGTCGCCGACCACGAAGATCGTCGCATTGTCGGGCCTGAGCCACTGCCGCTGGAAGGCTTCAAGATCCGCGCGCGTGATCCCGGACACCGACTCGATGGTCCCGGATCCGGTGAAGGGGATCCCGTAGGCGTGGCCCTTGCCGTAGAGGATGGGCGGCAGCTTGCGCAGCGCAATCCCGATCGGCTGGTTCTGCTCCTGGCGGATGCGGGCGATCGTGCGTGCCTTCTGGCGGGCCAGATCCTCCTCGCGGAACGCCGGATGGCGCACGACATCCGCGAAGAGTTCCAGCGACTCCTTGAGGTTGGTGGTGATCGCGTTGAGCCGCGCCTCGGAGGTATCGAGATCCGAGCCGGTGGAGATCACGGCACCCAGCCGCTCGGCCTCGGCCGCGATCTCGGCACCGCTGCGCGAACGCGTGCCCTCGTCCAGCATGTCGAGAGTGAGGTTTGCGAGCCCCAGCTTGCCCAGCGAGTCGGCCGCATAGCCCGCGTCGAACTGGATTGCGACCTGCACGACCGGCACGGCATGGCGCTCGGCCAGGACGACGCGCATGCCGTTTGACAGCCGGTCCTCGACGATCGCCGGAAAGTCGAGGTCCGGCGTGTCCCCCACCTCTGGCAGGCCCTTCGTGCGGTCGATGCCCGCACCCGTTGCGGCAAGCTTGGGGAAGGGCTCCACGACAAGCCGCACCGAGCCGCGCTTCAGCCATTTGCGCGCGGTCTCATGAACCTGCGTGGGCGTGGCGCCGGCAACCCAGGCGAGCTCCTTCTTGAAGAAGCCGGGATCGCCCGCATAAAGCTCGCCCTGCGCCAGCGTCACGGCCTTGCCGGAAAATCCGCCCACCTTCTCAAGCGCCCGGATCTGGCTTGCGATATTGCGCACCTGGGCACGCTCCAGCTCGTCCTTGGAGACGGGCTTGGCCAGAAATTCCGCAACAAGCTCATCGAGGCGCTTTTCCACCTTGGCGACATCGACGCCCGGCTTGACCTCCACCATCACCATGAACATGGACGACAATTCAAACGGCAGCACGCTGGCCGAAACATTCGTCGCCCACTGCTTGTCGTGCACGAGGTCCCGGTAGAGCCGGCTGGTCTTGCCCTGCCCCAGCACCATCGCCGCGACATCGAGGACCGTCGCATCCCGATCCGTGCGCGGCGCGACTGCCCAGACGCGGTAGATGCGCGCCTGGGGCACCCGGTCCTGCATCACGAGACGGATGTCGGAAGCATGATAAGGCACTTCCGCCTTTGCCTGGGTGATCGGCGGGCCCGGGGGGATGTCGCCGAAATACTTCTCGGCCAGCGCCTTCGCCTCATCCACCGTGATGTCGCCGGCCAGCACCAGCACGGCGTTGTTCGGGCCGTAGTACTGCTTGAACCAGTTGTGGACGTCTTCAAGACTTGCGGCGTTGAGGTCCTCCATCGAGCCGATGGTGGTGTGGTGGTAGGGGTGGCCTTCCGGATAGAGCGCCGTCTGAAGGGCTTCGAAGACGCGCCCGTAGGGCTGGTTTTCGCCCTGGCGCTTCTCATTCTGGACGACGCCGCGCTGATTGTCGAGCTTCTCCTGGGTCACCGCGCCGAGCAGATGGCCCATGCGGTCGGATTCGAGGAACAGCGCGAGCTCCAGCGCCGGCTTCGGCACCGTCTCGAAATAGTTCGTGCGGTCGAGCCAGGTGGTGCCGTTGATGTCGGTGACGCCGACCTTCTCGAGCGGCTTGAAGTATTCGTCGTCGTGGTGCTCCGAGCCGTTGAACATCAGATGCTCGAACAGATGCGCAAAGCCGGATTTTCCGGGCGGCTCGTCCTTGGAGCCGACATGATACCAGACGCTCACCGCCACGATGGGCGCCTTGTGGTCCTCGTGGACGACGACCGTCAGGCCGTTGGCGAGCTTGAATTTGGTGTAGGGGATGTCGACCTCGGGCAATTTTGCCGCGAGCGCCGGCGCGACGATCCCGAGAAGGAGCGCAAGCGCGCCCCAGAAGGATAGACGTTTCATGAAAGCCTCCCCGCTTCTTCCTGCTGTCGTGACGGGCGCACGGCCGGAGCGGGCGCAGGCCGCAGATGGGGCATGCTCCCTCCCCGACTCACCACCCGATGCGCGAGCATGGCACCGCAGCGCGCACGGAATCAAGAGCCGGTGCGCGCATTCTGAACCTTCGATGATGGAAGAAAGAGCCGGCCCGCCACAGCCTAGAGCAGGAACACGGCCATGGCCGCCAGCACGACCACGGAAATGCCGGTGAACCAGAAGGTTGCCTTCACGAAAGCGCGATAGGTGGCGAACTTGTCCTCGAACTGCATGGTGCCTGCATACTCCCGAACAGCTTGATGGTGGCTCTTCATGCCGCACAGGGCCGGACCGGCCGCTGACGAGTGCGCTGCCTAGCCCAGCGGGCTGTTGCGATCAAGTCATGGATTTCACGACTTTCTTCCCTCGCCGCCGACCACCTAGCGCAGAATTTCCAGCAGCAGACGATCCAGCAGCACCCAGCCCGCCTCTTGCACGCGCAGCCACCCATCGCGATGTGCAAGCAGACCTTCCGCAACGAGCAGATCGCAGCGCTTTTCATCCAGAATGTCCGCGACCGTCAGACCGAAACGCGCCGCCACGGCATCCGGCCGGACACCTTCTTCCAACCGCAATCCCATCAGCATCGCCTCGCGCGCCGCCTGATGGGGGGTGAGCGGCTCGCACTGGGCAAGAGCCAATCCGTCTCCTGCCATCGTTGCCTTCAACCAGCGGGCCGGGGAGCGGACCGCCGTCGTGGCCAGCATCCCGCCTTTCTCCCGCAGCGGCAGCCGCCCATGCGCGCCCGGGCCGATCCCAAGATAGGGCTGATAGCGCCAGTAGCCGAGATTATGCCGACATTCCGCCCCGCAGCGGGCATGGTTGGAGACCTCATAGGGCGGCAGACCGGCCGCTTTCAGCCGGGCACGGGTCGCCGTGAACAGCCGGCCCATCACTTCCGCATCCGGCAGCCTGAGCTGCCCGCGCTGGGCGTGTGACCAGAAGCGTGTGCCCGGCTCGATCGTGAGCTGATAGCAGGAGAGATGATCGGTCCCCAGCCCGATGGCTTCCTCCAGCTCCTCCTCCCAGGCGCTGACGCTCTGGCCGGGGCGGGCATAGATGAGATCCATGTTGACCCGGTCGAACAGGCCCCGGGCGACGGCAAGCGCATCAAGTGCCTGGGCGCGGTCGTGCGGCCGCCCCAGAAAGCGCAGCGCCGCATCATCAAGGGACTGGATGCCGAGCGAGATCCTGTTGATGCCGGCCTTCCGGTAGGCCTCGAAATGCCGGGCCTCAACACTTGTCGGATTGGCCTCCAGCGTGATTTCCACATCCGGCCCGACGGGCGGGAAGGCCCCAAAGAGCACATTCAGAATCTCCGACACGAGCGCCGGCGGCATCAGGCTGGGCGTGCCACCACCGAAAAAGACGCTCCTCACCCGGGCCTCCGGCAACAGCTCCCGCCAGGCGGTGATCGCCCGGGCATAGGCCCGCGCCCATTCCGCCGGTGTGCCGATCCGCACTACGTGGCTGTTGAAATCACAATAGGGGCATTTCGTCACGCAGAAGGGCCAGTGGACATAGACGCCAAGAACGGGCGCGGGATCGGGAACCGCTCCTTCAGACGGCGTCCCGCTTGCCGGAGACAGCGGTGCGGTCCGATATGCAGGCATCATCTGCTGCCGAACAGGGCTGCAACCATCCTGGCAAAGGCATCCGCACGATGGCTGATGGCATGCTTGGCAGCCGGCTCCATCTCGCCAAAGGTCAGATCATGTCCCTCCGGCACAAAGATCGGATCGTAGCCGAACCCCTTGTTCCCGCGCGGCGGCCAGACGATCTGTCCATCCACACGCCCTTCGAACAGATGGCAGTCGCCTTCCGGAAGCGCCAGAGCCAGAACACAGATGAAGGCGGCGCGCCGGTCCGGATCCGCGGTTTCCGAGAGTGCTTTCCAGACGCGCTCCATCGCCTTGTCGAAATCCCGCTCCGGCCCGGCCCAACGGGCGGAATGAATGCCCGGCGCTCCATTCAGAGCCCGGACCGCCAATCCGGAATCATCGGAAAGAGCCGGCCTGCCACTGGCCCGGGCAGCCGCCTCGGCCTTGATGCGGGCGTTTTCCGCAAAGGTCCGGCCCGTTTCCTCCGGTTCCTCAAGCCCCAGCTCACCAGCAGAGACGACCGCGATACCGAACGGTGCAAGCAGATCCGCAATCTCGCGGACCTTGCCGGGATTGTGGCTGGCGATCACCAGCCCCTCGCGCCTGAGCCGCTCGGCAAGCGCGGCGAGCGGCGGCTTTTCCCCAGGATGCGCCATCACCCGTCAAATTCCCAGCGCCTGCCTTTGGGCCGTGGTGATCTCGTCACAGCCGATGCGCGCCAGCCGCAGGAGGCGCAGCAGGCCTTCCTCGTCAAAAGGCTCCTGCTCGGCGGTCGCCTGAACCTCAACGATGCGCCCCGATCCGGTCAGCACGAAATTGGCATCCGTCTCGGCGATGCTGTCCTCGGCGTAGTCGAGATCGAGCACCGGCTCGCCGCCGACGATGCCGCAGGAGACGGCCGCAACCGTCTCCCGCACCGGCACCGTTTCGATGAGCCCGGCATCCTTCATGAAGCGCAGCGCCTCGTAGAGCGCAACGAAACCGCCCGAGATGGCAGCCGTGCGGGTGCCGCCATCGGCCTGCAGGACGTCGCAGTCTATGCGGATCTGACGCTCACCGAGCTTTTCCAGATCCACCACCGCTCTCAACGCCCGGCCGATGAGCCTCTGAATCTCCTGGGTGCGACCGGACTGGCGACCACGGGCCGCCTCGCGATCGGTGCGTTCATGGGTTGCGCGCGGCAGCATGCCGTATTCAGCGGTGATCCACCCCTTTCCCGTGCCCTGCAGCCAGCCGGGTGCACGCTGTTCAAGCGTGGCGGTGCACAGGACATGGGTATCGCCGAACTTGACGAGACAGGAGCCCTCGGCATGCTTGGCAAAACCGGGCACGAATTCGACGGGGCGCATTTCGTCCGGGGCGCGTCCTGATGGCCGCATTATGTCTTCTCCCAGGATTCCACGAGTTGCGTGGCCGTCCTCCTAGCCCGCGACCGGCCGGAAAACAAGAGGATCGGGCCGACCGCTCCGCCGCCCACCGATTGACGCTTCGCCCCCTGCCCCCTACATGGGGCACGGCCGCACAAGACTGGAAGATGTGAGCCACCATCCATCGATCACGATCGCAGATGAGGAGCCGCCCGATGACGATCGAGGATCTGAGCGAGCGGGCCCGGCTGATCTTCAAGCATATCGTGGAGGGCTATCTCGAGCATGGAGAGCCGGTCGGCTCGCGCACAATCTCGCGCAAGCCCGATGTCGAGCTGTCTCCTGCCTCCATTCGCAATGTGATGGCCGACCTGGAAGAGCTGGGCCTCATCTACTCGCCGCACACTTCCGCCGGCCGGCTGCCCACCGAACTCGGCCTCAGACTGTTCGTGGACGGACTGATGGAGGTGCGCGAGCTGAGCGAGGAAGAGCGACGCAAGATCGAGGAACAATGCGCAGCCTCGGGCCGCCCGCGCGAAGAGGTGCTGGAGGAGGCAAGCCGGGTTGTCGCCGGTCTCGCCCGCTGTGCGGGGCTGGTGACGGCTCCCAAGATTGATGCGGCGATCCGCCATGTCGAATTCGTGCCGCTGACCGGCAATCGGGCGCTCGCCGTGCTTGTTGAGGAACATGGGCAGGTGGAGAACCGCATCATCGAGCTGCCGGCCGGCCTGCCGGCTGGTGCGCTGGTCCAGGCTGCCAACTACCTCAATGCCCGTTTCCAGGGCCGCACCATCAAGGAGGCGGTCGAGACCGTTCAGCGCGAAATCGAGGACGTGCGTCGTGAACTCGATGCCTGCGCGGCCCGTGTCGTCGAGCAGGGGCTTGCGGTCTGGTCGGGGGAAGAAGATGAGCTTCCGCTGCTGATCGTCCATGGCCACCAGCACCTGCTGGAGGATGTCAAGGCGCTGGAGGACCTTGAGCGCGTGCGGCGCCTGCTGGAGGATCTCGAAGCCAAGCGCGATCTTGTCAAACTGCTCGAATCCGCCGAGGCCGGGGAAGGGGTCAAGATCTATATCGGCGCGCAGCACGAATTGTTCTCGCTGTCCGGCTCGTCCCTCGTCGTTGCCCCTTATCGGGACACGGAACATCGTGTCGTCGGTGTCGTTGGCGTCATTGGACCGATGCGGATCAATTACGCCCGGATCGTGCCCGTTGTGGATTACACGGCCCAGGTGATGAGCCGCATCGTCTAGTCCAGGCGACTGAAAGGAAGGTTTCGGTCAACAGGAAGCGGAAAGGCAGGCATGACGGACAGAAAAACGCAAGATACCGACGCAACGCCCCGGCCCGAAGAGGCCCGGCCGGAGGAGAACGGGGTCGAGAAGGAGGCTGAAGCCGAGCGCTCGCTCGAAGAGCTGCAGGCCGAGGTTGAGACTTTGCGTGACCATCTGCTGCGCGCGAAGGCTGAGGTTCAGAACGTTCTCAAGCGCAGCGAACGGGAAAAGTCGGAGATTGCGCAGTATGCGATTGCGGGTTTCGCCCGCGATCTGCTCAGCGTCGCTGACAATCTGCGGCGGGCGCTCGAGGCCGTGCCGACGGACGTGGCCGACAATCCGGCCCTCAAGGCGCTGGTCGAAGGCGTGGAGATGACGGAGCGCGAGCTGCTCTCGGTATTCGAACGCCACGGTGTGCGTCGCATTGCGCCCAAGCCCGGCGAGCGTTTTGACCATACCCATCAGCAGGCGGTAGCCGAAGTCGAGACCGACAAATACGAGCCCGGCACCATTGCCGAGGTCTATCAGGTCGGCTACGCGCTGGGCGAGCGCCTGCTGCGGCCGGCAATGGTCGCGGTGGCCAAGGCACACCGCTCGCAGAACGGCGCAGGCGCCGAAAGTCCGGGGCATGTTGACACGCAGGCCTGACCCCCTCTTGCAGGCCGCCGGCGCGGTGCCCATCTAGATGCGGAACCGCCATGCCACCGGACCGTCGCTGCGGGTGAGAACAATCTGCGGGAAAGACGCGTTCGCTCTGGTGAGAAGGCGCCCTGAAAAGGCAATCAGGAGGACCGCAGGCGGCATCACGGCCGGGATCACATGATCGCAGGCACAAGGCCGGCAGGGCGGTCAAGGCAACGGTAGCAGAACACGACGGCAAGCATTTTGTTTGAGGAGGTATCGGAAATGACCAAGGCGATCGGCATCGATCTGGGGACGACGAATTCCTGCGTGGCCGTGATGGAAGGCGGCGATGTCAGGGTGATCGAGAATGCGGAAGGTGCGCGCACGACGCCTTCCATGGTGGCATTCACCGAGGATGGCGAGACCCTGATCGGCGCACCGGCCAAGCGTCAGGCGGTGACCAACCCGGAAGGCACGCTGTTTGCGATCAAGCGCCTGATCGGACGGCGCTATGACGACCCCATCGTCCAGAAGGACAAGGACATGGTCCCCTACAAGATCGTGCCCGGTCCGAACGGCGATGCGTGGGTGGAGGTGCGCGGCAAGAAGTATTCTCCTTCCCAGATTTCGGCCTTCGTGCTGCAGAAGATGAAGGAGACGGCCGAGCGGCATCTCGGCCACGAGGTCAAGGAGGCGGTCATCACCGTGCCCGCCTACTTCAACGACCAGCAGCGCCAGGCCACCAAGGACGCCGGCAAGATCGCCGGGCTGGAGGTGCTGCGCATCATCAACGAGCCCACGGCGGCCGCACTCGCCTACGGCTTCGACAAGAAGAAGTCGGGCAAGATCGCCGTCTATGACCTGGGTGGCGGCACTTTCGACATCTCGATTCTCGAGATCGGCGACGGTGTCTTCGAGGTGAAATCCACCAATGGTGACACCTTCCTCGGCGGCGAGGACTTCGACAAGCGGATCATCGATTACCTTGCCGACGAATTCAAGAAGGAGCATGGCATCGATCTGAGGAATGACCGGCTGGCCCTGCAGCGCCTGAAGGAGGCGGCCGAGAAGGCGAAAATCGAGCTGAGCTCCTCGCAGCAGACGGAGGTGAATCTGCCCTTCATCACCGCTGACCAGACGGGGCCGAAGCACCTCAACATCAAGCTGACGCGGGCCAAGCTCGAAAGCCTCGTCGAGGATCTGATCGAGCGCACGCTCGAGCCCTGCCGCAAGGCGCTCAAGGATGCGGGATTGAAGCCCTCCGACATTGACGAGGTCATCCTCGTCGGCGGCCAGACGCGCATGCCGAAGATCATCGAGACGGTGAAAGAGTTCTTCGGCCGCGAGCCCCACAAGGGTGTCAACCCTGACGAGGTGGTCGCCGTCGGTGCCGCGATCCAGGCGGCGGTCCTCAAAGGCGAGGTCAAGGACGTGCTGCTGCTCGATGTCACCCCGCTCTCGCTCGGCATCGAGACGCTGGGCGGCGTGATGACCAAGATCATCGAGCGCAACACCACGATCCCGACACGCAAGAGCCAGATCTTCTCCACCGCCGAGGACAACCAGACCGCGGTGACCATCCGGGTCTACCAGGGCGAGCGCGAGATGGCGGCCGACAACAAGCTCCTCGGCCAGTTCGACCTCATCGGCATTCCGCCCGCACCGCGCGGCGTGCCGCAGATCGAGGTCACCTTCGACATCGACGCCAACGGCATCGTCCATGTCTCGGCCAAGGACAAGGCCACCGGCAAGGAGCAGAAGATCCGTATCGAGGCCTCCGGCGGTCTGAGCGAGGAGGAGATCCAGCGGATGATCAAGGAGGCCGAGGCGCATCGCGAGGAAGACCGCAAGCGTCGCGAGCTGGTGGAGGCCAAGAACCGTGCCGATGCGCTGATCCACGAAACGCGCAAGAATCTGAAGGAGCACGGTGAGAAGGTCGATCAGGCCACCCGCGATGCCATCGAGGCCGCGATCAAGGAGCTCGAGGAAGCGGTCAAGGGCGACGACAAGGACGCCATCGATGCCAAGGCCCAGGCGCTGGCCGCGGCTGCGATGAAGCTGGGCGAGGTGATCTACAAGTCCGGCGAGCAGCAGGCGGCCGGTGGCGAAGGTGCTGCGGAAGCGGGCTCCGCCGAAGACTCCGGCGAGGAGGTCGTTGACGCCGAATTCGAGGAAGTTGACGACGACAAGAAATCCTGACCCCAGGAAAGGGCGAAAGGGGCGTCGGCAGCAGATCCGACGCCCCTTTCGGCTTTCTGGACCGGCAGCATGCCGGAGGGCTCTGGAATTTCGGGGTCGGCAACACCATAGAAGAATGGGTTCGCAGAAACTGGCGGCAGGAGGACGGATTCCGCCGGGACCCGCCAGCGAAATGAAGTGCAAGGGACGGAGTCGTGGACGGCGGCATGCAAAGGGATTTCTACGAGGTCCTGGGAGTTCCGCGCGATGCGGATCCCGAAACGATCAAGAAAGCCTATCGCAAGCTTGCCCTCAAATATCATCCGGATCGCAATCCCGATGATCCGGAGGCCGAGGCCCGTTTCAAGGAGATCAATGCCGCCTACGAGGTTCTCAAGGACGAGAAGAAGCGCGCGGCCTATGACGCCATGGGCCATGCCGCCTTCATGAACGGAGCCGGCGGCGGCCATGGCTTTGATGGCTTTGCCCATGGCTTCGATGCCGACAGCTTCTCCGAAATCTTCGAGCAGTTCTTCGGCGAGATGATGGGGGGACGCCGCACCCGCGCCCATCGCCGCCGCGGCGCCGATCAGAAGGTGGAGGTGGAGCTCACATTGGCCGAAGCCTTCACCGGCGTGCGCAAGACGATCCGGCTGCGCAGCCTGGTCAGCTGCGAGTCCTGCGGCGGCTCCGGCGCCCGGGCCGGCTCGCGCCCGCAGGTCTGTCCCACCTGCCATGGTCACGGCCGCCTGCGCCATCGTCAGGGCTTCTTCATGCTCGAACAGACCTGCCCGCATTGCGGCGGTGCTGGTCAGGTGATCGGTGACCCCTGCCCGGACTGCGCGGGCCGAGGGCTGAGCGAGAAGACACGCAGCCTGTCCGTCAACATTCCGGCCGGTGTCGATACGGGCACGCGCATCCGGCTCGCCGGCGAAGGCAGTGCGGGGCTCAAGGGCGGCCCACCGGGCGATCTTTATCTGTTCGTCACCGTCAAGCCCCACCCCATCTTCGAGCGCGATGGCGCCCATCTGTTCTGCCGCGTGCCCGTGCCGATGACCACGGCGATCCTGGGGGGCGAGGTCGAAATCCCCACGCTCGACGGCACGAAGACGCGTGTCAGGATCCCGGAAGGCACGCAGACGGGACGCCGATTCCGCCTGCGGGGCAAAGGCATGCCGGAACTGGAGACGGGTGCGCGCGGCGATCTCATCGTCGAAGTGCGGGTCGAAACCCCCGTCAATCTCACGCGCCGCCAGAAAGAACTCGTGCGCGAGCTTGCCGAGGAATTGGGCGAAGAAACGCATTCGCCCGAATCCACCGGATTTTTTGCCCGGGTAAAGGAATTCTTCCAGGATCTGGGATCTGACAAGAGCGTCCACTGATCCCATGGCCGTCCGCCCTTCTCTGCCAGAATGCGGAGATGCCGGGACCGCACGTATCGCGTCAGAGCCCAAGGGGACCGGCAGATACCGTCGCAGAACATGGGATGCGATCTTGAGGCGGCGGGGTGACAAGCACCATCCCCATCCCTTATGATGGGAAGAGGGCATAAGTTCAAAAGTTTATCTTTTTATACGTGCAGTTTGGAAGGCGAGTCGTGAGCAGAAATGGCGATGCGATGACGAGTGGTGGACACCGTTCCGGACAGGCGGCCTGGCATCCCGGGCTTTGGCGTGAACGGCCGGCAAATCAGCTGCCGGAGTATCCGGATGAGGCCGCCCTTGCGCAGGTGGAAGAGGAGCTGCGCCGGCTTCCCCCGCTCGTCTTTGCGGGCGAGGTGCGGGCTCTTGAGGCTGATCTTGCGCGGGTGGCGCGGGGCGAGGCTTTTCTGCTCCAGGGCGGTGACTGTGCGGAAAGCTTTGCCGAATTCCGTCCCGAGAATCTGCGCGACACCTTCAAGGTTCTTCTGCAGATGGCGGTGGTGCTGACCTTTGCCGCCGCCTGTCCGGTGGTAAAGGTGGGCCGGCTTGCCGGTCAGTTTGCCAAGCCCCGCTCCAGCCCGACGGAAGAGCGCGATGGACATGTCCTGCCCAGCTACCGCGGAGACATCATCAATGACATCCGCTTTGACGAAGCGGCGCGCAGACCCGATCCCCAGCGCATGCTGCGCGCCTATCATCAGGCGGCGGTCACGCTGAATCTGTTGCGGGCATGGTCGGTGGGCGGATTTGCGGATCTGCATCAGGTCCATCGCTGGAGCCTGGACTTCATTGCCAATACCCCGGCTGCCACCCGCTATCGGGATCTTGCGGACCGGATCGCCGAGGCGATCGATTTCATGCGCGCCTGCGGCGTGGGGGAGGCGGCCAATCGTGTTCTGCAGGGCACGAGCTTCTACACCAGCCACGAATGCCTGCTGCTGCCCTATGAGGAAGCGCTTACCCGTCAGGATCCCGAAACGGGCGAGTGGCTTGATGGCTCGGCGCACATGCTCTGGTGTGGGCACCGCACCCGCGATCCGCACGGCGCCCATGTGACATTTCTGTCCGGCATCGCCAATCCGGTGGCGGTCAAGCTGGGGCCGGGCATCGATGAGGACATGCTGTGCCGGCTCGTCTCCCGGCTCAATCCCGACAATCGCCCCGGGCGGCTCACGCTCATCTGCCGGTTCGGGGCGGACCGGATCGCCGAGCATCTGCCGGCCCTCATCCGCCGGGTCACGCGCGAAGGTTTCGCCGTGATCTGGTCCTGCGATCCCATGCATGGCAATACCGTGCGCACGGCCAGCGGTCTCAAGACGCGCGCTTTCGATACGATCATGCGCGAGGTGCGGCAGTTCTTCGCCATTCACCGGGCCGAGGGCACCCATGCCGGCGGCATTCATCTGGAGCTGACGGGCCAGAATGTGACCGAATGCACCGGTGGAGCGGTGGCGATTACCGAAGAGGCGCTGGCCTCCCGCTATCACACCCATTGTGATCCGCGGCTCAATGCGGCCCAGAGTCTGGAACTGGCCTTTCAGGTGGCCGAACTGATCAAGGCCGAACGGCAGCGGGCCAGGACGGAGGCCGCCCCTTCATCGGACCATCAGGCCAGTGCAGCCTTCTGAAGGAGGTCTCTTCCGACCGCGCTGAGAAAGCAGCGGCGGCTCCAGAAGCGGGGCGGGGCAGCCTTCTGTCGCAACTAGTGCCGGCGCCCCCGCCACAGAACCGGCCCCAGACGCAGCAGATAGAGCAGATAGGCGAGCGCCCAGGCCGTCGCGCTCATGTGGATGAGCCCGGCCGTCCAGCCCGGCGCCAGTCCGGCGGACAGGCGCAGCAGCGCGGCAATGGCCACCAGCGCGAACATCGCCACCATCCAGCCATCGGCCACCAGGGGCTGCCCGCTGTGTCCAAGCGCCGCCCTTGTCATGACGGCCAGCGTCATCGTGCCAATGGCACCCACCGTCCAGGCATGAAGGGCCTGAGGTGCCTCAGCAGGAGCCAACACCAGTGCCGCTCCCATGAGCAGGAAACCCGCTGCATACCAGGCATATCCCAGATGCAGCACGAACAACAGGGGTTCACCCCGGGCGGCACCGCCCTGCCAGCGGCTCATCCGCAACAGATGCAGGCCACCGAGAAAGACGAGCGGCCAGCCGGTCCATACATCCTGCGGCCGGGCCACCCACAGCCCCAGTGCGAGGGTGGTGGCAAGCAGAATCAACATGTCCTGACGATTGGGAGTGATCACCTGCCCTGCGCGGGCATCTCCCTGAACGGCCAGCCAATTGCGCGTAAAAGCCGGTGTGATCCGCCCGCCGATCAGACCAATGAGCAGCAGCATGACCGCCAGCCCCAGCCGCCAGCCGATGTCGTCGCGAATGAGACCATGGGCAAGCAGCCGGAAGAAGATGTCTCCCGCATCGGCCAGCGCCAGCACCAGAATGGCCGCCACCACCGGGAGGTTGCGGTTGCCGCTTGCAAGAATGCGCCGCCCGGCCCAGACTGCAAGCAGAAGGTAGAACAGGGGATCCACCACGGCCGCCACATACGCCCCCGTCCCCCGCCAACCGGCGAGATGCAGGCCGGCCGCCATCACCCGGGCCGCAAGCCATATGGTTCCCAGGCCCACCAGCGTTACGGCGCCCGGTGGCGGAGTCCGGGTCCAGTTCGGCACGGCCGTCAGGACGAAGCCGGCCAAAGTTGCCGCCAGAAAGCCAAAGATCATTTCATGACGATGCCAGCCGAGCGGATCGGCCCCATTGCCCAGCAGGTCCGGCCAAAGACCGGTATACAGGCCCGCCCATAACAGCACCACGGCTATCGCATGACATGCCGCCAGAGGAAAGAAGAGCCGCATCACCTTCCCCGCATCTTGCCGATCCGGCCTGCAGGAAGGCAGTCTGCGTGCAGCGGCTTGCCGTCGTCAAGCACAAGCAGCGACAGCCGATGCCGCCTCTCTTCTCGCGCCCCGGCCGTCTTCTTCTCCTCCCCGCTCCCTCCCTTGAGGCTCCCTGGTTCTCCTCTCTCTTTCCCCTCTTTCCCCCTGCGCCCTCGTCTTGCTCCTCTCTCCTGCCGATCCCTCCTTGGTCGTCACCCGCCGAGGGGGTGTTCAACGGTCGGGAGGTCTCATCTGCCAGATGAATTCGCCGGTGGAACCGGCAATGACGCAAGGGAAGAACATCACCTGCCATTGCGCATCCTCAATCGTCATTCGCCGACAGATACGGCGAATCCAATGGAAGGCTGAGAAAGCGCCCGGCATCTGGAATGTTCCAGCTGCCCGCCGGATTCGCCGCCTCCCTGTGCGCATGAGGAGGGGGCGGGGCCGTCCGCCGAGGGCAGCATCTCCGGCCACGCCCGGCAATCGCCCCTCTGCCACCGGTGGCGCCGATCAGCGATGTCTTTTCCCATCTCGCCCAGAGCCGATCGCAACAGAGGAGCGAAGCGTGTCTCAATCACCTCCTGCAGCCGCATCGAGGCGGGCGAGGAAGGCATCGATGGCGGTCACCGCCTCCGGTTCGTCGAGAAGCGGGGGATGACCACGGCGGGGCACGGTGACGGCGGTGCAGTCCGGATGCCGACGGCACATTTCCTCCACCGTCGCAGCCGAAAGGATGTCTGACCATTCCCCGCGCAACACAAGAAGCGGGATATCGGCGAGGCCGGCAAAAGCGGCCCACAGATCGGGCACGGCCGTCTCCTTCGCCTCGGTGAAGTTGCGGCGGATCGCCGGATCATAGGCGAACCGCCAGCGCCCCTCGGCGTCCTGCATCAGCAGCCGGCGCGCATAGCGTTCCCAGGCCGCATCGTCGAGATCCGGATAGAACGGCTCGTTGATCGTCCGGATCGCCGCCACCGCCTCGGCAAGATCCGCGAACGGCTCCTCACGCGCGCCGACATAGCCGGAGATGCGCCTGATGCCGGCCTCTTCCACCTTCGGCCCGATGTCGTTCAGGATGATGCCGGCGATGAGCTGCGGCCGGGCGGCGCCCATCATCATGCTCATGATCCCGCCCATCGAGGTGCCGAGCAGCACGACGCGATCCAGCCCCTCATGCGCGAGCAGCTTGAAGGCATCCGCCACATAGGTGCCGGGGTGATAGCGCCGCCAGTCCGGGTCCCAATCGGATTGACCGCGCCCGCGCACGTCCATCGCCAGCACCCGGCGGCTTGCGGCCAGATGCGGGGCGATCGGTTCGAAATCCGCGCTGTTGCGGGTCAGCCCGTGCAGGCACAGCACCGGCAGCCCGCCGCCCGTCTCCGGCCCCGGATAGTCGCGATAGAAGATCTCGATTCCCGGCTCGACCGCAAGCCTTCGTCCCTGCCAGTCCGCCATCTGCGCCTCCCTTCCCTCTTTTCGTACACGCGCAGAACCTGCCTCCTTGCGCCGAGGACGGACAAGGGGGAGCGGTCGCCGCCGCTCCCCCTCCCGTTTCGATCCCCCACTCGCCTCAGAACCGCAGCTTCACCGTGCCGGAGACGGTGCGCGGATTGCCGTAGAAGGCGGTGGCGATGCCTTCAAGGCCCAGGGTCGGCGCGCCGGTTGCATCGTCGATGAAGTCCCAGCCCGCGATGATGTAGCGCTTGTCGGTGAGGTTGCGGCCATGCACCCCGAGCTCCCAGCGTCCGTCATCGGACGTCCACACCAGCGAGATGTCCACAAGCGCGTATTCAGGCTGGTCGAGGAAGGCGCTGTCGGTTTCGAACTGGTGGGTGAGGCTGCGGTAGGCGACGCGGGGCAGGAACTGCAGCCGCCCCCGGGTTCCCAGGACCGTGAGCGGCGCCGCCGCCACCAGCCCGACACTCGCCGTCCAGCGCGGCGTGTTCTGGAAGCGGGCGACATCCGAGATGTCCTGACCGAAGGCGTTGATGAACTGCTTGTAGTCGGCATCGATGTAGCCCACCGACCAGTTGAGCCGGATCTCGCCGCCCGGTGCAAAGGCATCAGGCAACAGCAGCGCATCCGCCTCCCACTCGATGCCGCGGATGCGCGCCCGCGCGGCATTGGTGGTCACCCCGATGAAGGTGTCGTTGGTGCCGTCGCCATCGGTGTCGACGCCGACCGAGCCCGGGATCTGGACGTCCTTGTAGGGGCTCCAGAAGGCGGCGAGGCTGTGCCGGAAGCGCCCGTTGGCGAACCGGCCCTTGTGGCCGACCTCGTAGCTGATGATCCGCTCCGGCTTGAACAGCAGGAACTGGAAAACGTCCTCGGGATCGGCAGGGCCGGCGATGCCGTCTCCATCAAGATCCGGCGCCGCGGCCGCCGATCCGCGGGGGTCGAAGCCGCCGCCCTTGAAGCCCTGGCTGACGCTCACATAGAAATTGTGGTCATCATTGGGATGCCAGGAGATCGATCCACGCGAGGTGTATTTCTCGAAGGTCTTCGCCCCCGTGAAATCGGTGGCCGTGAGGATCGGCGAACGCTCCGGCCCGCCGAAGAAGGGCGAGAACCCGCCAAGGAAGGTCTGGCGCAGGATCCGGGCCTTGCGTCGATCGCTGGTAAAGCGGCCGCCGTAGGAGATGTCGATCTCGGGGGTCAGCGCATAGGTGGCATCGAAGAAGAGCGCCCATGTGTCCGTCTTGACCCGCCCCAGCGTAAACGCGTTCAGGCCCGGCAGACCGATGAGGCCGCCCAGCTCCTCCAGCAGCACGTCGAAAACATTGAAGGCACTGGCGTTCATGTAGAAGAAGCCGGCCACCCCCGACCACTTGCCGGTATTGAAGAGCAGCTGCAGCTCCTCGGTGACCTGATGGTCCTTGTAGGTCACCGGCACGTCCACATCGACGACCGGCAGGCTGTCGAAGTCGAGCGGCTGATCGGAGCGGTTGTCGCGATAAGCCAGGATGTTCTTCAGCGTGAACCGCTCGTCGATGGTCCACTCGACAAGACCCGAGATGCCGCGGTTGACGGTATTGGCCTGCGGCGTATTGAGCCCGGCCCGGGTGTCGAAGACGTTGTTCAGCACAGGCGCGCCCGAGAACAGGCCCGGGATCAGCCGGTGGCCCTGGCGCGGGTCGGAATTGTCATCCGTCCAGTCGCCGGCAATGCGCACGAAGAGGTCGGGATCCGGCGTCCATTCGAAGCTCAGCCGGCCGCCCAGGATGTCCTTGTCATAGTTCTCCAGCCCCACGAGATTGAGGTTGCGGCCGAAGCCGTTGCGGGTAAACCGCGCCACGGCGCCGCCCATGCGGAAGGTATCGGTGAGCGGCAGGGTGAAGGTGCCGACGGCATCGAACTGCCGGTAGCTGCCGCCGGTCAGCCGGATCTCGGCCGAAGGCTCGTCGCCCAGCCGGCGCGTGACGTATTTGACCGCACCGCCGATCGTGTTGCGGCCGTAGAGCGTGCCCTGGGGGCCGCGCAGCACCTCGATGCGCTCGACATCATAGAGATCGAGCACGGCACCCTGCGGACGGTTGAGGTAGACGTCGTCGATGTAGATGCCCACACCCTGCTCGAAGCCGGCCACCGGGTCCTGCTGGCCGACACCGCGGATGAAGGCGGTCAGCGTCGTGTTCGTGCCGCGCGAGACCTCGATGGTCACATTCGGCACGAAGAGATTGATATCCGTGATATCGACGGCACCCAGATCCTCCAGCTGCTGACCGGAAAATGCGCTCACCGAGATGGGCACCGACAAGAGCGACTCTTCACGCCGCCGGGCGGTCACCACGATTTCCTCGATAGCGAATTCCGGGTTCTGGGGTTCGCTTTCAGGTGCCTTTGCCTGCTGGAGCAGAGCTGGATCGGGGCGGGCAGATGAATCCACCAGCCAGGATGTCTTGATCGCCCGGGCCCGCCTGCGCTCCTTGGGCACGATGGAGACCGTCCCCTGGCCCACGACCTTGAAATCCAGATCGGTGCCGGCAAGCAGATAGCGGAGCGCCTCCAGCGGCGTCATCCGCCCCTCGATGGCCGGAGCCTGAAGATGCGCCGTCAGCTCGCGCGCCGCGACCACCGCCAGGCCCGTCTGACGCGAAAGCGCCAGCAGCGCGCTCGACAGCGGCTGCGGAGCAAGCTTCACTTCCACCCGCCGCTCGAGCGCCGTTGCACCGGCATGGGCCGTGGCTGTCATCATCACCGGTGCAGCCACCCCCAGCATCAGCGCGGCAAGCAGGGACGCCGTGCCCATGCTCTCCCGGCGGTCGGGCCGCGTCTTATGCTGCCGGCCTGCGATCATCACCTTCATGCCCATCTGTGCTGTCCTCCCGTCCTTGAAGCCTTGGAGCCTTCATTCGCGACCCTCGCCCGGACCGGGCACGCCGCCAGACTGTTGCCGGTTGCGAGGGCCTCATGAAGAAAAGACGAGCGGCCAGCAAAATCCCTCAAAACTTCTCGTGCCGCATCAGGAGGGCGGCTGCCGGTAATCCGCGAACAGAAGTGTCGTGCCGTTTTCCAGGCGCAGGGCCTTGACCGGCAAAGCGGTGGTAAGCGCACGCACGATCGCCTCGCGGTCTTCGAGCCGGATCACCGCGGTCACGCTGAGATCGGCGATCTCGGCATCCGCGATCTTGAGCGGGTGCGGCAGATAGCGATTGACACTTTCCACCACCTCCTGCAGCGGGCTGCCATCGAACACCAGATACCCGTCCCGCCAGGAGACCAGCGAACGCACATCGGCCACCCGCCGTTCCGCCACATGCCGATCCGTAATCTCGGCCAGCTCTCCCGGCGTGAGGGCAAGCTGCGAGCGGCCCCGCCCGGCGTCCCGGGCCGGGGTTACGGCCACCTTGCCTTCCACCACCAGCACCTGCATGGTCCGACGCTCAAGACTCAAGGCAACGTCGAAGCGTGTGCCGACCACCCGCACCGTCCCGAGCGCGCTTTCAACCAGAAACGGCCGTGCGGGATCATGGGTCACCTCGAAGAGGGCTTCCCCCTGTCGCAATCGCACGATCCGGCGCCCCTTCGTCATGCGCACCGCCAGACGCGTCGCCGTGTTGAGGTAGACGGTGCTGCCATCCTCCAGCATCAGGGTGCGCTGTTCGCCCCGGGCGGTCGCAACCTGTTCCCACAGCCAGGGGGCCTCACCCGTCACCTGCAGATAGCCGGCCAGGCCAATCACCAGCACGACGGCCGCAGCAGCCGCATGCATCACCCGTCGCAGCCGCAGGCTCCTGCGGGTGCTGGCGGAAGACTCCGCGGCAAGCGGCCTGCCGGTTTCCACCGGCACCAGCCCGTCAAGCTGCTGCCAGATTTCCTCAAGCTCGGCATAGGCGCGACGATGGGCCAGATTCTGGTCACGCCAGCGCCGGAAGGCGGCCAGGAGCTCGGAATCCGTCTCCCGATGCCGCAAGCGCGCAAACCAGCGGGCCGCCTCTTCGGCAATGCGGTCCCGGTCGGATGCCGCCGCTGCCGGCCTGCGATCATGCCCGCTCTCGCTCATCGCCTTCGTGCTCCGCGCCGGGACCTGCCGGTCTTCCCCTCACGCTCTTCAGACGGATGAGCGCCTTCCGCCCTCAGCCTGGCAGGGCCGGGCGCATCGGCCTCTTCCATCCCTCCGGAGCCAACGGGCACGCCAAGCTGATCGCCCAGCAGAGTTCCGATCGCCTCATGCGCCTTGTCCTGATGAGCGATGCGCGCACGGGCTCTGGCTTCCCGGCAGGCCAGAAGCGCCGTCATGATGTATTTTTCGACGCTGCTCACCGACAAACCGAGCCGACGGGCGATCTCGGCATAGGAAAGACCATGGAAACGATGCCAGATGAAGGCCTGGCGGATGCGCGGGTCCAGATCATTGATGGCGGCGGCAAGAGCGACCAGCTCACCCCGTGCATCAATCACGCGCTCGCTTGCCGGCTCCACCAGAGACAGCGGTGGCGCCCTGTGTACACCCGGGCGCCGGCGCTCCTCCTGCCTGCGTGAGGAATCGCCGGCCAGCAGATCCCGTTTCTCACGCGCCATCCCCTCATGCCGCATGCGATCGATCGCAAGATTGCGCGCCACCCGGAAAAGATAGGACAGCCAGGAGCGCACCTCACCTCGCCCACCGCTCCCCTCATGGGCAAGGCACCGCAGATAGGCCTCCTGGGCCACCTCCTCGGCATCGCCCGGATCCGGCAGGCGCCGGGACAGCCTTTTGACCAGTCGGCGATAATGTGCGCGATACAGACGCTCCAGAATGCGCCTGCGGTCCTGTCCACTCACCTCTTGCCATCCTCTTCCGACCCGTGCGGGCGGACCGGCCGGTCCGGACGATTGCCATTTCTTCATGCTGACATGCGGGGTGCAAACTGACAAGCCCCTCCCCGCCCATGCGCCATACGCGACCTTTGCGCGGCTTGCCTGACAGGCCGTCTCGGGCTACCAGTTGTCCATGCGCTACTCCACGACGATCCGCCGCTACCGGCCAAGCCGTCAGCTGCCGCTCTCGCGGGGGCCGGATGCCGCACGGATCGGTCGCTGGCTGGTGGTGATCGCCATTCTCATCGGCCTGATGGTGGTGGTCGGCGGCATCACGCGGCTGACGGAATCGGGCCTGTCCATCGTGGAATGGAAGCCGGTGACCGGCATCATTCCCCCGATGAGCGAACGGGGCTGGCAGGAGGAATTCGCAGCCTATCAGCAAAGCCCGGAGTACCGGCTCGTCAACCGGGGCATGACCCTTCAGGAATTCAAGAAAATCTACTGGTGGGAATATGTCCACCGTCTGCTCGGCCGGCTGATCGGGCTGGTCTATCTGATCCCGCTTGCCTTCTTCTGGCTGCGCGGGATGATCCCGAAAGGCTACCATGGCCGGCTCGTCATCATTTTTTTGCTCGGTGGTGTGCAGGGGCTGATCGGCTGGCTGATGGTCAAGTCCGGTCTGCAGAGCGAACCGGAGGTCAGCCATTACCGCCTGATGCTGCATCTGCTGTTTGCACTCTTCCTGTTCTCTTTCGTGCTGTGGACGGCCTTCGACCTGCTCTATCCGCGCCATGGCATGCGCCAACGACGATGGCGGATGCTGGGGCGCGTCTTCCTGGGCGTTCTCGTCCTGCAGATCGCCCTTGGCGCCCTGATGGCGGGGCTCAAGGCCGGCTATGCTTTCGATACCTGGCCGAAGATGGGCGAAGACTGGATTCCGCCAGGGCTGCTGATGATCAAACCCATCTGGCGCAATTTCTTTGACAATGCGGTCACGGTGCATTTTCTTCATCGCAATACCGCCTGGATCGTGGCGGGGCTGGCCGTCCTGCTCATGGTTCTTGCCTGGCGCTACGACGCACCGGGCCCCACGAAGCTTGCAAGCCTGGTGATTCTGCTTCTCACCCTCATCCAGTTCACATTGGGGGTGGTGACCGTTACCCACGGCGTACCCATCGTCTGGGCCGTGCTGCACCAGACTGGTGCCGTTCTGCTGCTGGCCGCCAGCATCCACTATCTTCACATGCACCGCCGTCCGTAAAGCGGCGATCCACGTGCACAGGGCAGGGAGCGCAGAGGATGACTGGGGTGACAATCTACACCACGGTGCCGAGCCGCGAGGATGCAGTGCGTCTGGCCCGCAGTCTCATCGAAGAGCGCCTGGCCGCCTGCGTCAACATTCTTGGTCCCGGCCTGTCCTGCTACCGCTGGGAGGGCAGGATCTGTGAAGACGAGGAATGGGTGCTTTTCATCAAGACGAGCCGGCGGCGCGTGAGTGATATCGAATCCCGCTTTGCCCGCCTGCATCCCTATACGGTGCCCGCCTTCGTCGTTCTGCCCTGGGAACGCAGCAGCGATGCCTACGGCCGCTGGACGGAAGCCGAGACTGCGGACGATCCATCGCATAGGGTAACATGATACCCTTATTCTAACTCCCACCAATCAGTGCAAAAATCATCTTGACAGCAGGGAATGCTGCGGCTAGAGCGCGGCGCGAAGGGCAGCGGGCCTCCCCTGCGGGGCGTGGGCCGCGTGCGGCATGTAAAAGCAGCAAGACGGAAGATGGGAGCGATCGTCCCATGAAGACCTATTCGGCGAAACCTCAGGAGGTCGAACGCCGCTGGTTCGTGATCGATGCGGATGGCGTCGTTCTCGGGCGCCTTGCGGCGGAGATCGCGCGCATCCTGCGTGGCAAGCACAAGGCGATCTACACGCCTCATGTCGATTGCGGAGACCATGTGATCGTCGTGAATGCGGAGAAGGTCAGGCTCACCGGGCGCAAGCGGACGCAGAAGGTCTACTACCGCCATACCGGCTACCCGGGCGGGATCAAGAGCCAGACGGCGGCCGAGATTCTGGACGGCCCTTATCCTGAGCGCGTCATCCAGAAGGCGGTGCAACGGATGATCCCGAAAGGTCCGCTCGGTCGGCGCCAGCTGAAGAAGCTCAGGGTCTACAAGGGCCCGGAGCATCCTCATGCGGCCCAGAATCCCACGCCCATCGACATGGCGGCGCGCAATCCGAAGAACAAGAGGTAAGCCACGATGAGTGAGACCCAGCTTGACAGCCTCGAAGAGCTCGGCACCGTCCTTCCCCCCGAAGGGGGAGAGGAAACCCCGGAAGAGCGCAAGCCCATCCTCGATGAATTCGGCCGCGCCTATGCGACCGGCAAGCGCAAGAACGCCATCGCGCGGGTGTGGATCAAGCCGGGCAGCGGTCAGATCACCGTCAACGGCAAGGATTATGCCGTCTATTTTGCCCGTGCGACGCTGCGGTTGCTGGTGGACCAGCCCTTCGAGGTGGCCGGCCGCAAGGGGCAGTATGACGTGATGGCTACCGTGCGCGGGGGCGGCCTGTCGGGTCAGGCCGGCGCGCTGCGCCACGGCATCGCCAAGGCTCTGCAGAACTTCGAGCCGGAGCTGCGCGCGCCCCTGAAGCAGGCCGGCCTGCTGACCCGGGATGCCCGCGTCGTCGAGCGCAAGAAATACGGGCGCCACAAGGCCCGCCGCGGCCACCAGTTCTCCAAGCGCTAGGGGAAAGACAGGGCTTCGAAGGAGCTTCCCCTTCGGGCGATGGTCGGAAACCTTCATCCGCGGCCAGAAGGGGCAGCCCTTGGCAGCCTCCTCTTCCATTGGGAGCCAGCCCTTCATGCCGGGCTGTCTCCAGAGGAGGCCTGGTCAGCCAACTGGCAGGGATTGGTGCTTCACTGCTGACAGGGCATATCGGTCCGGATCCCCTATGGCAGGGCCTTGACCAGAACATCCCTCCCTCATTGTTCAAAGAGGCAGGATCGCGACCATTTCCCCGGCGGTGGCGGGGGGAGCGTGGGGCTCGC
>CAYYGH010000006.1:0-44373 GCA_964471405.1 uncultured Sphingomonadales bacterium
CCGGATCAAGCAGGCGGTGCAGATGGACGATGACGTATTTCATCAGGGCGTCGTCCACATGCGCCTGGCTTGCGGCCTGCCAGGCCTTGAAGGCCTCGCGGTAGTTCGGGAAGATCCCGACGATATCGAGTTTGGAGAGGTCCTCGAACTCCAGTCCCTGCGGATCCTTCACCCGCCCACCGAAGACCAGGTGCAGAAGCGGTTTCGACGTCGTGGTTTCCGGCTCGCCCATGGCATCCTTCCCCGGATCTTGAAGGGCGGCCCGCGTGCAAGGCGCAGGCCATGCACGGCCTCCTGTTCGGCCGCCCCCGGTTCTTGTCGAGCGGGCGGGGGACCGGTTGCGGTCCGCAGCCGCCTGCCTGTCACGGGCAGCGGCCCATAGCATGCCGGGCCGTCAAGTCAAGAGCGATCTTGTTCCCGCCAACGGGATACCGGCCGGCAACGGAAACGGGAAAGCGCCCCGGCGCCGGTGTGGCGCGCCTCATGCCCCCTCGTTCCCGCCTTCCGTCCGATCGGGCATATCCTCGGCTGCGGCAAGGAAGCTGCGGATTTCCTTCACCACCGCGCTGAGCGGCAGGCGCTCGATGGCCACCTCCGGCGGCAGGGCCGCAAACAGCCGGCTCGGCGAGCCGGGATCGAGAAGCACGAAAACCCCGCGGTCCCCGGCCCGCCGGATCAGCCGTCCAAAGGCCTGGGCAAGACGGAAGCGCGCGAGCATCTCGTCATAGCGGCGTCCGCCGAAGGCGGCGCGGCGCGCCCGGTGCAACACGTCCGGCCGCGGCCAGGGCACGCGTTCGAAGACGACGAGCCGCAGCGATCGTCCCGGGACGTCCACGCCATCGCGCAGGGCATCGGTACCGAACAGCGAAGCCGCCTCCTCCACCCGGAACAGATCGACAAGGCTGGCCGTGTCCATCGGGTCGACATGCTGCGCCAGAACGGGCAGACCGGCGCTCTCAAGCCGGCCGCGCAGACGGGCCGTCACCTGTTTGAGGCGCCGGATCGCGGTAAACAGCACGAGAGCTCCCCCGCCTGCCGCCCGCACGAGAGCTTCGATCGCACCGGCCAGCTGCTCGATGCGGCGGCGCGGCAGATCCCGCACCACGAACACCCGCGCCTGGCTGGCCCAGTGAAAGGGCGAGGGTGCGGCAAACCGCCGGGGTGGCAGAGGCAGATGCCGCACGCCCGTCAGCAGATCCGCGCTTGCCCAATGGGCGGGATCCTCCGCCTGGGAGGCAGCCCCGAGGCGATGGTCGTTGAGGGTGGCCGAGGTCACGAGTGCGCCATGCAGCCGGGAGAGCACCGTGTCCGCGAAGGCGGCCCCCGGATCGAGAAGATGGCGCATCATGCCGATGTCACGGATCTGTCCATCCTGCCGGCGCAGAAGAAAATAGTCGACCACGCCATCGGCCGGCGAGCCGAGCGCCTCCAGCATCGCCACCCATTCCTGCAGAAGGTCCCCCCGGCGTCGCAGGCCGGCCACCGCCGCCTCCAGCCGGCCGACGATTCCCTCCTCCCCGGGCTGGCTGGCGGCCTCCTCCGCCATTTCGGCAAGCCTGCCGGCCAGTGCTGCGATTTCACGGGCCAGCGCCGCCAGTTCCGCCGCCAGCCGCTCGGCTTCACCAAGCAGGGCCTCGGGCGGCTCTTCGGTACCGCAGGCCAGGTCATAGCCCTCCTCCCGCGTTCCGGGCTCGGCACGGGCGATCACCAGCTCGTGGACGCGATGCAGAAAGCGGCCGAAGGGTGTCGTCACGGCGCCCTGGCGGATGCGACGCAGCGCGTCGGTGGCCGGCAGGACATGGGCTGCCTCCAGGACCGCCGCAAACCGGGCCTCGGCCTCCTCGTTTCCGGCCACGAGATCACCGATCCGCTCCTTGAGCCCCCGCCGGCGGCCGCGGCCCAGCAGCCAGCGCCTGAGCTCCTGGCCCTCCCGAAGGGTAAGGGCGACGGCGAAGGCCGAATCGGCCGCCTGGAAGAGGTGATGCCCCTCGTCGAACACCACATGCCGCGGCAGGGCACGAGGGTCGCGCGTCTGGGCGAACTGGGCAATGGTGAAGGCATGGTTCGTGATCACGACATCGGCGGCCGGTGTCGCGCGGGCGACATGTTCCAGAAAGCAGCGGCGGTAATGCGGACAGCCCTGATAGAGACATTCGCCCCGATGATCCGTCAGCGCGGCCGGTGAAGCCGGGGCCACCAGCATGGCCAGCCAGCCCGGCAGATCGCCGCCGATGATCTCGCCATGCCGGGTCATCCCCAGCCATCGCAATACGAGCGCGATCAGCACCGCCCGCGGCCGGGCCAGCGTGCCTGCAAACAGACGCCCGGCTTCCTCGGCGATATTGAGCAGGCAGGCATAGTTTTCGCGCCCCTTGCGAATCAGCACATGCGGACGCACCTGCTCCGGCGGCAGACGCGAGAGCGCGTCTGCCAGCTCCGCCCGCAGCTGGCGCTGGAGATTGCGGGTGAAGGTCGAAATCCACACCTGCCCCCCATTGCGCCGGGCCCACAGCAGGGCCGGTGCCAGGTAACCGAGCGTCTTGCCGGTTCCCGTGCCGGCCTCGGCCAGCACAATATTCGGCGCGCCTTCCACCTCCGGCGGCCGGAAAGCCGCTGCGGCCGCACGCGCAAAGGCCCGCTGGGCCGGCCGGTCCTCGCTCCTGGACCCGCGCAGAGCCAGCAGCATGGCCTCCGCCTCCTCCGGCATCACGGCGTGATGGCCCGGGGCGGGGCGCGGCGGCGTGTTTTCCCACTCCCGCAGATCCTCCCACAGCGCGTGGCGGTCGAGCCCGTCTTCCTCATCCGCCGCGGGCCGACGCGCCAGGGCCGAGAGCACGAGCGGCGCCCAGGCCCAGCCGATGCGCGCCAGGGCCTGCGCGATCACCCGTGCTCCCTTGAGGTCACGTGCCGGCGCCGTCTCGATCGTCTCCAGCAGAGCCTCGGCAACCGCATAATGCAGCCGCAGCCGGTCGATGGCCGCCACCCTGGCCGCCGGAGCGAGACCGGCTGCGCGCGCGAGCCCTCCGATCGTGGGCACCACCGCCCGCGCCGGATGCACGAAGGCAAACAGCTCCAGAAGATCGAAGGCATGAAGCCGCTCAAGCCCGACGCGCCGGGCGAGCACGGGCGCGGCCATCAGAAGATGCGGCCTGGCCGAGAGGTCTTCCGCCGTCAGCCCGTCCACCGCCTGCGACCCTTCTCCCCGCCCACCGCTGGACGAGAGGGCCGCCACACCCGCCATACCCACCACACCGCGGGCCGTGATTATGGCAGCCGGCAGCGCCCGCAGACTCTCCCGCCAGTCTCTCGGAACGGAGACCAGCAGATCAGCCGCTGTGCCGGATTTGCGCATGTCCGGCCCTGCTCCTTCCTGCGCGCCGTCGCTGCCACACTTCTGGAGGGCCGATTCGGCCACCCCCGTCCCTCATAGACGAACCCGCCGGCTGGTTCCATCATGTGGACGGCCTGCAGAATGAGGCGATTCTCCGGCCGTCATCCCGCACCACCCTCCTGTCCGCTACCATGGCGGGTGGTGAGCGGGAGGGCGGGAAGCACTCCTCGCAGCACTTCCAAGTCTCTCAATTGAAAAGCGTATCACAATCGCGTGAGCAGGCGTTTTCGTTCTTGGCGCGCACCCGTGCCCTCTCTATCTTGATGCCCGGCCGTCAGCGGCATCGCCGCCATGGTCGGGCTGCATCGCCTGTTCGCCCCGAGTCGAACCTTGCTCGTGCTTCAGGCGGTGCAAGAGAGGAAGTGCGCCCCCTCTACCCCCGTGTCCGGCCATGGTCGAAGATGCGGGACGGTCAAACCATGGGACCTCTCCTGATCGACTTGTCTCATGGGGGGCGGTGTTCGGATCTGCCGGGCACCGCCCTTGCCTTCTGCAGCTTTCTTCGGCCCTTTCCCCGCCCGGCGAGAGAGTCTTGCGCGCCGGCCATGCGGCAAGAGAAAAGGGCAAGCCGCAACAGCCTGCCCCGGCACGAGCCACCTGCAAGGGAAATGGGGACATGCGCCCCTTGCGCCCCGGCTCCAGGGCACCGGCATCGGAGGCGGCCCGTCCCATAGGACCCTCCCTGTCCGATCCGTCACGGGAGCGGCGAGGGAAAATCCTGGAGGGGTCAGGTCCCGGCCGGACCGGTGCGGGGAAAGGCGGCGCGGGCAACCCCCAGTCCGATCGCCGCCGAGCCGAGCGAACCGACGAGGATGCCCAGCCGGGCGGCGTTCACGCTCGCCAGGTCCGCGAAGGCCAGGGACGAGATGAACAGGCTCATGGTAAAGCCGACTCCGCACAGCAGGCCGAGTGCCACCAGCCCGCCCCAGCCGACACCCTCGGGCAGGCGCGCAATACCGAGACGCACGGCCAGCCAGCCGGCTGCCAGGACACCTGCAGGCTTGCCGATCATCAGACCGAGCGCACTGCCAAGGGCCACGGGATTGAGCAGTGCATCGGCACCCAGCCCGAGGAGCGGCACCCCCGCATTCGCGAAAGCGAAAAGCGGCAGGATGGCATAGGCGACCCACGGATGCAGGTCCTGTTCGAGCCGGTGCAGCAGGCTCTCCTCCTCGCGCCCGCCCATCGGGATCGCCCAGGCGGTAAGAACGCCGGCCAGGGTCGCATGCACCCCCGACCGCAGAACGAAGACCCACAGCAGCACCCCGACGATGATGTAGGGTGCAAGGCGCTGAACGCCCGCCCGGTTGAGAATGGCGAGCCCTGCTACCGCCGTGCCCGCGAGAAGCAGGGAATCCCCAGCCAATGCCTCGGTGTAGAAGACGGCGATGATGAGGATTGCGCCAATGTCGTCGATGATCGCAATCGCCGTCAGCAGAACCTTGGCCGCAAGCGGCACGCGTCTGCCGAGAACCCCGAGGACGGCGAGCGCAAAGGCGATGTCGGTTGCTGCCGGGATCGCCCAGCCGGCGGCAGCCTCCGTCCCGGGTCCCGCAAGGGCCAGGTAGATCGCGACCGGCACGACCATGCCGCCGAGTGCGGCTGCAGCCGGCAGCACGGCCCGCGCCGGGCCGGCGAGCTCGCCATCCAGGACCTCCCGCTTGATCTCAAGGCCGACGAGGAAGAAGAAGACGGCCATCAATCCGTCGTTAATCCACAGCAGCAGCGGCTTGGTGAGCGAGAAGCCGCCGAGAAACACCCCGGCCCGGGTTCCAAGCAGCGCCTCGTAGAAAGGGGCAAGCGGTGCGTTCTCGACCGCGAGCGCCAGCACCGCGGCAGCCGCGACGAGAATGCCGGCCGCGCTCTCAAGCGCAAGGAACCGCCGCAGCAGACGCAGAACCGGCATGATCGTCTCCTGGCAAGCTCACCCGCACGGAAGCAGGCCGTGCGCCGCTCAGGCTTTTGCCAGCCGCCGCAGCACGTAGTGCAGGATGCCGCCATGGGCGTAATAGGCGGCCTCATCCTCGGTATCGATGCGGCACAGAAGGCTGATTTCGCGCGTCGTGCCATCGGGCCAGGTGATCCGGCAGGTCACGTCCTGGCGCGGCGTGATGCCGCCGGCGATCCCGGTGATCATGAAGGTCTCGGGCCCCTTGAGCCCCAGGCTTTCGCGGTTGTCGCCCTCCTTGAACTGCAGCGGCAGCACGCCCATGCCGATCAGATTGGAGCGGTGGATGCGCTCGAAGGACTCGGCGATCACGGCTTTCACGCCGAGCAGCCGCGTGCCTTTGGCCGCCCAGTCGCGCGACGAGCCGGTGCCGTATTCCTTGCCGGCCACCACCACCAGCGGCACCCCTTCTTCGCGATAGCGCATGGCCGCATCATAGATGGCCATCTGCTCGCCGGAGGGATAGTGGATCGTCACCCCGCCTTCGGTGCCGGGCGCCATGAGGTTGCGCAGGCGGATGTTGGCAAAGGTGCCGCGCATCATCACTTCGTGATTGCCGCGCCGCGAGCCGTAGGAATTGAAGTCCTTGGGCTCGACGCCGTGTTCGATCAGATAGCGTCCGGCCGGCGAGTCGGGCGGAATCGCCCCTGCGGGGGAAATATGGTCGGTGGTCACCGAATCACCCAGAAGCGCCAGCATGCGGGCGCCTTCGATATCGGTGACGGGGTCGGGCTCAAGCGTCATGCCCTCGAAATAGGGCGGGTTGCGCACGTAGGTGGATTCGGGATCCCACTCATAGGTCAGGCCGCCCGAGACCGGAATCCTGCGCCAATGCTCGTCCCCGTCGAAGACATGGGCGTAGCGCTCGGTGAACATGTCCGAGCTGAGCGAGGAGGCCACGCAGTCGGCCACCTCCTTCGAGCTCGGCCAGATGTCCTTCAGATACACCGGCCGACCCTCCCGGTCCGTGCCGATGGGGTCGTTGAAGAGATCGACCTGCATCGAGCCCGCGATGGCATAGGCGACGACGAGCGGCGGCGAGGCCAGATAGTTCGCCCGCACGTCCGGATTGATGCGCCCCTCGAAATTGCGGTTGCCGGAGAGCACCGCCGCGGCCACCAGATCATGTTCCTTGATCGTCTCGGAGATCTCGATGGGCAGCGGCCCGGAATTGCCGATGCAGGTGGTGCAGCCATAGCCGACCAGATTGAAGCCGAGCTGATCGAGATCGTCCTGCAGGCCCGATTTGGCCAGATAGTCGCTCACCACCTGGCTTCCCGGCGCAAGCGAGGTCTTCACCCAGGGCTTGACCGTGAGACCTTTCTCCACCGCATTGCGCGCCAGCACGCCGGCAGCCAGCATCACCGACGGATTGGAGGTGTTGGTGCAGCTCGTGATCGCGGCGATCACGACATCGCCATGGCCGAGATCATGATTGCGCCCCTTCACCGGGACACGGCGGTCCTTCTCCTCGGCCTTGCCGAAGCTGGCGAGATGCTTGTCGAAGGCCTTCGCCGCATCCTTGAGCGGGATGCGGTCCTGCGGCCGCCTGGGCCCTGCGATCGCCGGCTCGACGGTCGACAGATCGAGCTCCAGCACATCGGTGAAAACCGGGTCGGGCGTGTTCTCGTCCCGCCACAACCCTTGCGCCTTCGCATAGGCTTCCACCAGCGCCACCGTTTCCTCGTCGCGCCCCGTAAAGCGCAGATAGTCGAGGGTAGCCTGCTCTACGGGGAAGAAGCCGCAGGTGGCGCCATACTCGGGCGCCATGTTGGCGATGGTCGCCTTGTCGGCAACCGAGAGCGTCGCCAGGCCCTCTCCGAAATACTCGACAAACTTGCCCACCACACCGCGCTCGCGCAGCATCTGGGTGACCCGCAGCACGAGATCCGTGGCGGTGGCCCCTTCCGGCAGACGGCCCGTCATCCGGAAGCCGATGACCTCCGGGATCAGCATCGAAATGGGCTGGCCGAGCATGGCGGCCTCCGCCTCGATGCCGCCGACCCCCCAGCCGAGCACGGCCAGCGCGTTGATCATGGTGGTGTGGCTGTCGGTGCCGACCACCGTATCGGGGAAGGCCCAGAGCGCGCCGTCGTCTTCCTTCGTCCAGACCGAGCGCGCGAGATACTCGAGGTTCACCTGATGGCAGATGCCGGTGCCGGGGGGAACGACACGGAAATTGGCAAATGCCCCCTGTCCCCAGCGCAGGAAGGCATAGCGCTCGCGGTTGCGTTCATATTCGCGCTCGACATTGATGCGGAAGGCATCCGGCCGGCCGAAAACATCCACCATCACCGAATGGTCGATGACGAGATCGACGGGATTGAGCGGGTTGATCTTCTTCGGGTCGCCGCCGAGTCTTGCGATCGCATCGCGCATGGAGGCCAGATCCACGACCGCCGGCACGCCGGTGAAATCCTGCATCAGCACGCGCGCCGGCCGGTAGGCGATCTCGCGGTCCGAGCGGCGCTCCTTGAGCCAGTCGGCGATGGCGTGGATGTCCTCCACCGTCACGGTCTGGCCGTCTTCATGGCGCAGGAGATTTTCCAGCAGCACCTTGAGCGAAAAGGGCAGGCGCGCAATATCTCCCAGCTGCTCGGCCGCCTTGGGGAGCGAGAAATAGCGATACCGGCGACCACCGACCGTAAGCTCCGAGAGCGTGTTCAAGCTGTCCTTGCTGTGAGTCATCCTTGAGCTGTCTTTCCGCCTGGCTGGCCGGACTGTCGATCCTGTCCGGCCTTATCACTACCCACCTTGCCGCCATCCTGTCTTCGGCGTCATCCTGCCCGGCGCTTGTGGCAGATCGCGCGGCGATTCTCAAGAAGGGTGCAAGCCGCCCCTCCACTCTGGTAAGCGAAAAGGCGAATCGCCCGCGCCCTGCGTTGGAAAATGCTGTGGAAGGCGGGCGGATGCCGGAAGGAAGGGCGGTGACGGAGCACGGCAACGACCCCGTTCTCAAGACCCGGAAGCTGGCCGTCAGCCGAGCCGGGCGCAGGCTGCTGGCCGGCCTGGATCTCGTGCTGGAGGAGGGCGCGATCCTGCATGTCGGCGGAGCGAACGGCATCGGCAAGACGAGCCTTCTGCGCACCCTTGCCGGGCTTGCTCCTCCTGCCGGCGGGCAGCTGTGGCTGAACGGCGTACCGTTTGCGCAAGACCCCCAGGGCCATCGCGAGTCCTGCCTGCTGATCGCCCATGAAAACGCCCTGAAGCCTGCGTTGAGCGTGGCCCGCAATCTCGCCTTCTGGGCCCGGCTGTGGGGGGCGGATGCCGCGGCGCTTGATGCCGCACGCCAATCCTTCGGTCTTGCCCCCTTGTGGGAGCGGCCGGTGCGCACCCTCTCCCAGGGCCAGAAGCGGCGGGCCTCGCTTGCGCGGCTGGCCTTTGCCGGCGATCGGCCGCTGCTGCTGCTTGACGAACCCTGGGTGGGGCTTGACGAGGCGGGGGCTGCCGCACTCGCGGATCACCTTCTCTCCCTCGCGCAAGCCGGGCGGGCGGTGGTCATGACGAGCCACCAGCCCGTGCCCATGACCGGGATCATGACCCTGCGCCTCGAATCCTATCTCGCCGACCCGCAGGAAAGGGTGCCAGCCGCATGATCCGGGCCTTCCTTGCCATCGTCCTGCGCGATCTGAGGCTTCATGCCACGAGCGGCGGCGGGCTGCTGCTTGCGCCGGGCTTCTTTGCCCTTGTCGCGACCCTTTTTCCCCTTGCGCTCAACCCTGCTCCCGCCACCTTGCGCCTGATCGCACCGGCGGTGGTGTGGATCGGCGGCCTGCTGGCGGTGCTGATCTCGCTGGAGCGCATCTTCGGCGAAGACATCGAGGATGGCAGTCTCGACGGCATGGCGCTGGGCCTGCTGCCGCTTTCCCTTGTCGGCCTCGCCAAGGCGCTCGGCCATCTGATCGCCTTCGGGGTACCGCTTCTGCTGACCGCGCCGCTGGTCGCCCTCGCCTATCAGCTTGACGGTCCGACGACGGCCCGGCTCATGGCCTCGCTCGCCCTCGGACTGCCGGCCCTGACACTGATCGGCCTGTTCGCCGCCGCCCTTACCGCCGGCCTCAAGCGGGCGGGCGCACTGATCGCATTGATCGTGGTGCCGCTGGAGCTGCCGGTGCTGATCTTCGGCGTCTGGTCGGTGGCGGCCCCGGCGCAAGAGGCGCACACCGGTCTTCTCTATCTGGCACTGATCACGCTCGGCGCCCTGATTCTGCTGCCGGCAGCCGTGGGCGCCGTGCTGCGGCTGGTCCTGGAATGAGCAGACAGAAAGCGCCGGACACCATTCATCGGAAGCTTGCACCGGCGCCCGGCGCCGACTAGATGGAAGCCCGTGATGCTGGCACGCTCGCTCAATCCCCGCACCGTTCTGCGCCTGCTGCGGCGCATGGATCCCTGGCTTGTGGCCGCAAGCGTGGTGCTGTTCGCCTTCGGACTTGTGGATGCGCTCCTGCTTTCGCCTCCCGACTACCAGCAGGGAGAAAGCGTGCGGATCATGTATGTTCATGTGCCGGCCGCCTATCTTGCCAGCCAGGCCTATGTGCTGCTGGCCGGAATGAGCGCGCTCTACCTCATCTGGCGCAATCCGCTGGCCGACATGGCGGCCGAGGCGGCGGCCCCCGTTGGTGCGGCCTTCACCGGCCTTGCGCTGATCACCGGCTCGCTGTGGGGGCGGCCGACATGGGGCACCTGGTGGGTGTGGGACGCGCGGCTGACCTCGGTGCTGGTGCTGTTCTTCCTCTATCTGGGCTACATGGCGCTGCGCCAGGCCGTGGAGACGCCGGACAAGGCCCGCCGCCTTGCCGCCTGGCTGGCGGTGATCGGTGCCATCGACCTGCCCATCATCCGCTTTTCGGTGGAATGGTGGAATACCCTCCATCAGCCGGCGAGTCTCCTGCGCCCCGGCGGTCCTGCCATCGATCCCAGCATGCTGCGGCCGCTGCTGGTGATGATGCTTGCCTATCAGAGCCTCTTTTTCCTGGTCTGGGCGCGGGCATTGCGGGCCCAGCTTGCTCCCCGCCTCAGACATGAGGCGCTGACAGAAAGGACGCACGCAAGATGATTCCGGCTCCTCCTCCCGCCACCACATCTTCCCCGGCCGCGCAGACCGGGAGCCTTGCGCCGGCGGATGCCTCCCTGCGCGGGGCCCTGTCCCCGGGCACGGACATGCCCTTCGTATGGGCCGCCTACGGCATCAGCCTCCTCGTCCTGGTGATGCTGTGGTGGCGTTCCCGCCAGCTGCTGCGTCGGGCGGGCGAAATCGCCGGCCGGGAAGAGCCGGCCCGGGAGAAGCGATCATGAGGCCGGTTCATCCGCATGCCCGGCGCGCGGCCCGGCGGCGCCGGCGGCGCACGATTGTCGTGCTGGCCGTGCTCGCAGGCGTGGCTCTGTTCGTGCTTGTGGCGCTCAAGGCTCTGCAGGGCAACATCCTCTATTTCCGGATGCCGTCCGACCTCGTGGCGGAGGGCGAGCAGGCCTTCGCACCCGGCCGGCGCTGGCGGCTTGGCGGGCTGGTGGCTCCGGGATCGGTGACGCGCCTGCCCGGGGAAGCCGGTGTGCGGTTCCGGGTGACCGACAATCATGCCTCCGTCACGGTGGTCTACCGCGGGATCCTGCCCGACCTGTTCCGGGAAGGGCAGGGCGTGATCGCCGAAGGGGCATTCGGCGCCGATCATGTCTTCCGGGCCGACAGGGTGCTCGCCAAGCATGACGAACGCTACATGCCGCGCGAGGTTTATGAGCGGATCCGCAAGGCCGGCCATCCTGCCGCCCCTGCCGAAAAAGGCGCATCGGAAAGATGATCCCCGAACTCGGTCATTTCGCGCTTGCGCTCGCGCTGGGGCTGGCGATTGCGCAGATCGTGGCGGCCATCATCGGCCACCGGCCGCAGCTGGCCGGCTGGCTGCGGCTCGTTGCGCCGCTCAGCCATGCGGGACTGATTGCGGTCACGGTCGCCCTGCTGGCCCTGATGGCCGCCTATGTGACCAGCGATTTCAGCGTTCTCAACGTCTGGCAGAATTCGCATACGGCCAAGCCGCTGCTCTACAAGATCACCGGCGTGTGGGGCAATCACGAGGGCTCGATGCTGCTGTGGGTATGGGTGCTGTTCGTCTATGCGGCCTTCGTGCCGCTGACGCGCCGGCTCGTGGACATCCGCACCCGCAGCAAGGTGCTGGCCGTCCAGGCGACGATCGCCGTCGCCTTCCTGCTGTTCATTCTGCTGGCCTCCAATCCCTTCCTGCGTCTTGATCCGGCGCCGATGGAGGGCCGCGGTCTCAATCCTCTGCTCCAGGATCCCGGCCTCGCCTTTCACCCGCCCCTCCTGTATCTGGGCTATGTGGGCTTTTCGATCGTCTATGCCTTCGCGGCCGCCGCCCTCATCTCCGGCCGGATGAACGCGATCATGGCCCGCGCCATGCGTCCCTTTGCGCTTGCGGCCTTTGCGGCGCTCACCCTGGGCATCGGGCTGGGCAGCTGGTGGGCCTACTACGAACTCGGCTGGGGCGGCTTCTGGTTCTGGGACCCGGTCGAGAACGCCAGTTTCATCCCCTGGCTTGCGGGGGCCGCGCTCATCCATTCGCTCGCGGTCACGGAAAAGCGGGGTGCGCTTGCCCGCTGGAGTCTGCTGCTGGCCACCATCACCTTTTCGCTGGCGCTGCTCGGCACCTTTCTCGTGCGCTCGGGCGTGCTGACCAGTGTTCATGCCTTTGCCGTCGATCCCCGGCGCGGCCTGTTCATCCTTGCGATCCTGACGGCGGCCATCCTGGCGGCCTTTGCCCTGTTCGCCTGGCGCGCGCCGATGCTCGAACGGGCACCGGCCTATGCGCCGGTCAGCCGCGAGGCGGCACTCACCCTCAACAATCTCCTGCTCACCGTGGCGGCTGCGGTGGTGCTGCTCGGCACCCTCTACCCGCTCGCGCTGGAGGCGCTGACCGGTGCCAAGATCAGCGTCGGCGCCCCCTATTTCGTGACATTCTTCGGTCCCCTGGCCATTCTCCTGCTGGCGCTTACGGCCATTGCCCCGCATTTGCGCTGGAAGCGGGACGATCCTGCCCGCCTGCGCGGTCTGCCGGTCTGGCTGCTCGGCGGCGGCGTGCTGGTGCTCGGCGCGATCATCGCCTTCTTCGGTCTGCCGGGCGTGATGGCGGCACTGGCGCTCGCTCTTGCCGGGGCATTGATCGCTTCTGCGATCCGGGACTGGTGGCAGGCCTGGCCGCGTCGGAATGGGCGCCGGACGGGCCTGTTGCAGGCGCTCCGGCGC
Organism: uncultured Sphingomonadales bacterium; assembly: GCA_964471405.1. Taxonomy (GTDB): domain Bacteria; phylum Pseudomonadota; class Alphaproteobacteria; order Sphingomonadales; family Rhodothalassiaceae; genus J084. The sequence goes on from CAYYGH010000006.1 coordinate 12,595, forward strand.
ATGCCGCTTTACCGCCATTCCTATGCGCTCGCCCATCTCGGTCTGGCCGTGACGGTGATCGGCGTCGTCACGGCGGAAAGCTTCGACCGGGAGGAGATGCTTGTCGTCTCTCCCGGCCAGAGCATTCGGCTGGCCGGCCATGAGCTCACCTTTACCGGTCTTGAGCCGGGGATGGGGCCGAATTACACGGCGATCGTCGGCGGCTTTGCTCTTGACGGCGGGGACAAGGCGGCGCTGCATCCGGCCCGCCGCGCCTACTGGGCACCGCCGATGGAAACCACGGAAGCCGCCATCCGCCCCACCCCCCTCGGCGACATCTATCTGGCCATCGGCGAGCGCCGCGGCGAGACGGTGGAGCTGCGGGCCTCCTTCAAGCCGCTTGTCGCCTTCATCTGGCTTGGGGCATTGCTGATGGCCACCGGCGGCCTGCTGGCGCTGGTCGCCCGCGTGCGAGGCGCAGGCCGCAGGCATCACGCTCATCTTCCTCCCACCCCTGCGGAAGGATCCGGTTCATGAGGACGGAACGACTCATCTGGTTTCTGCCGCTTCTTGCCGTGCTGCTGCTGGCCGGTCTGCTGTGGCGCGGCCTTTACAGCCATGACGAGGTGATCCCCTCGGCCCGGGTCGGACAGCCGCTTCCCGCCGTTCGCCTGCCGCGACTGGACGCGCCCGACCGGTATCTCGACCAGACGGCGCTCATCGCCCGAGCACCGCTGCTCATCAACTTCTTCGCCTCCTGGTGCGGTCCCTGTCAGGTGGAGCATCCCCTGCTCACCGACCTGGCCGCCCGCGGCATCACGATCATCGGCATCGCCTACAAGGATGAGCCGGCGGACACCCGCCGCTTTCTCGATCGTCTCGGCAATCCCTTCGCCGACGTGCTGATGGACCGGCAGGGACGTGCCCTCATCGAGTTCGGCGCCTCCGGCGTGCCGGAAAGCTTTCTCGTCGACCGCACGGGCCGGATCGTCTGGCATCAGCCCGGCCCCCTGACCGAAGAGGTGATCGCTCGGGAGCTGCTGCCACGACTGGCGACCCTCGACAAACGGACCCGGGAGGGGGGAAGATGAAACCTGGGCGCAAGACTTCGGGCATCGCTCCCGGCGCGGGCCTGCGGGCATGGCTTCTGGCCTGGCTGTGTCTGACCATGGCCGGCGCGGCTCTGGCGCAGGAAAGCAGGGAGATCGAGACACCGCTCCCCGACCCCGCCATGGAAGCCCGGGCTGAGGCTCTCATGCGGGAGATCCGCTGTCTCGTCTGCCAGGGGCAGTCCATCGCCGAATCCCATGCGGATCTCGCCCGGGATCTGCGGCTGCTCGTGCGCGAGAAGGTGGCCGCCGGCATGAGTGACGAGGAAATCCGCGCCTTCCTCAAGGCCCGCTATGGTGACTGGATCCTGCTCCGGCCGCCGGTGGAAAGGCGCACCTGGCTGCTGTGGTTCGGTCCCCCGCTGCTGTTGCTGGTATTGACGGCTCTGGTGGTCCTGCGCTGGCGGCATCGCCGCGTGAGGACGGGCGGAGACGAAGCGGCCGCGCTGGCCTCCTGGCTTGCGGAGGAAGAGTCGGACGAAGAGGAGAGGCCGGCATGACCGTCGCTGCGGCCGTCTTCGTCGCCCTTGCCACCGCCGCCCTCGGCGCGGGGGGCGTGATGATTCTGCTGGCGGGCCGGCGGTCGCGACCGGAGGAGGACCACGCCGGCCTGCGCAGCCACTACGCCCGGGCGCGCCTGGCCGAGCTTGAAGACGACGCCGCAAGCGGCCTTCTGCCTTCGGAGGAAGCGGAAAGCGAGCGCCGGCTGCTCATGCGCCTGCTTGGCCGGAGCCGCCGCGAGCCGACCGCCGATGACCTCCGCTCTCCGGGGCTCGTCGCCCGCCTTGCCGTGCTGGCCGGTGTGCTGGCCATCGCCATCCCGATCTATCTGCTGTTCGGCCGTCCGGATCTGGCGGGAACGGTTCCGCCCCGGCGGGAACGGCCTGCGGCGGAGCCGGATGCCCGGGCGCAGGAATTCGCCGCCCTGATGAACCGCCTGGAGCAGGTGCTCGTCGCCCATCCCGAGCGGGTCGACGGCTGGCGGCTCCTCGCCCGCCTGCGCCTTGATCAGGAACGCCCCCAGGAAGCCCTGCGCGCCGCCAGGGCCGGCCTGGCGCAGGCGCCGCAGGATCCGACGCTGCTGTGGATCGCCGGTGAAGCGCTGATCCAGAAGGCCGGCGGCCGGGTTACGCCGGCGGCGCTGCTGGCCTTCGAACGCCTGGCCCGCGTGAAACCCGATCACCCGGCTCCCCGCTATTACCGGGGGCTGGCGGCCCTGCAGGCGGGCAAACCGGAAGAGGCTCTGGCCATCTGGCATCAGCTGGCCGATTCCCTGGATCCCCAGGATCCGCGCCGCCAGCAGCTTGAGCGCGAGATCGCCCGGGTGGAGATGATGAAGGCCGTGCGCTCCGGCAATCCCGAGGCTGCGATCGCGCAAATGGTGGAGCGGCTGCGCGCCCGACTTGAGAAGGACCCCGACGATGCGGAGGGCTGGGCGATGCTGGCGCGCTCCTATGAGGTGATGGGGCGGCCGGCGGATGCGCTGCATGCCCTCAGGCGGCTGGAAACGCTGCTTGCCGGTGCCGAACGCGATGCGGTGCGCGCCGAGATCGCCCGGCTTGAGGCGCAGCTGGCCGGTGCCGACGGGAACACCGCAGGAGACAAGCCGGAAAAGCCGTCCTCCTCCCGGGAGCAGAAATGATGAGCACAGAAGCCGATCACCCGTCCAAAGACCGGATGACCGCCATGCAGCTTGCGCCCGACTTCCGGCGCGCCATCCCCGAAGGCGACAACCGGGTGCGCGAGGTCTGCCGGCATTGCGGCTTCGTGCACTACATCAATCCGAAGATCGTCGTCGGCGCGCTGGTGGTGGAGGAGGACCGGCTGCTGCTGTGCCGCCGCGCCATCGAGCCGCGCGCCGGCTACTGGACGATGCCGGCGGGGTTTCTGGAGGTCGGCGAGACGCTGGAGGAAGGCGCCCGCCGCGAGGCCCGCGAGGAGGCCGAGGCCGATCTGGTGCTCGACCGCCTGCTTGCGGTCTATTCCCTGCCGCACATCTCGCAGGTCCAGATCTTCTATCTCGCGCATCTGGCCGCCCCTTCCTTCGCCCCGGGGCCGGAAAGCCGGGAGGTGCGGCTTTTCCCCATTGCCGACATCCCGTGGGCCGCACTCGCGTTCCCCAGTGTGGAATGGACGATCCGCGCCTGGCTTGCCGACCGCGAAGAGGGGCGCGAACGGCTGCACACCAGCCCGCCACCGGACTTTGACTTCACCACATGGCTCAAGGCACACAGCTGACGGGAGAACAAGGCTCGCCGAATCCATGGCGTCGCGCCGCAGTTGACGGCGTCAGTAGCGGATTCAAGGGTTTGGACGCTCTTCGTCACGCTTGCGCGCGCGGAGCCGCCAGCTTCACCGGGAAATTGACGGAGCGGGCGATGAAGCAGCGGGCATGTGCGCGCCGGTGCAGCTCGGGAACCATCCCGGCCGGCCCCGCGGCGACGGTGACCTCGGGCCGCAGCGTGACCGACTCGAACCGCCCCGCGCCGTCCGCATCCTCGCGCATGACCCCTTCGGGCCGGTCGCGATAGGCGGTGACGACGAGCCCGGCCTCGGCCGCCAGATGCAGGAACCAGAGCATGTGGCAGGCCGACAGCGCCGCAACCAGCAGCTCCTCCGGATTCCAGGCATCCGCCCGGCCGCGAAAGGCCGGATCGCTGGAGCCGATGATCTCGGGCTTGCCGGGCGCGCGAATCACATGCTCGCGCCCATAGCTGTCATAGGCGCGCGTGCCGGCCTCGCCGGCTCCCGTCCAGACCACATCGAGGCGGTAGCAATGCGTGCGTCGGCTCAGACACTCCTCCCGTCCGTTCGCGACCGGACTGCTGCTCAGGCGCCGGCCGGCGCGGGCGCGGCAGCCCGGATCTTCTCATCCACGGCATCCGCGAACTGGGCGAAATTCTCGTTGAACAGGCGCACCAGTTCCGCCGCCTTGGCGTCATAGGCCGCGGCATCCGGCCAGGTGCCGCGCGGGTCGAGCAGGCGGTCGTCCACGCCCGGCACCGCGACGGGGACCGCAACGCCGAAATTGGGATCGATGCGCGTCGGCACGTCATTGAGAGCTCCGGAAAGCGCGGCATCCAGCATCGCCCGGGTCGCCTTGATCGGCATGCGATGCCCCACGCCATAGGGACCGCCCGTCCAGCCGGTGTTGACCAGCCAGCAGTTGACTCCGCGTTCCGCGATCCGCCGTCGCAGCAGCTCCCCATAGACTCCGGGGTGCCGCGGCATGAAGGGGGCCCCGAAGCAGGCCGAGAAGGTCGCCTGCGGTTCGGTCACGCCCATCTCGGTGCCGGCGACCTTGGCGGTATACCCCGAGATGAAGTGATACATCGCCTGCTCGGGTGTCAGCCGCGCAATCGGCGGCAGCACGCCGAAGGCGTCCGCCGTCAGCATCACGATGTTCTCGGGATGCCCGGCCCGGTTCTCGGGCACGTGATTGGCGATGAACTCCAGCGGATAGGCGCCGCGGGTGTTCTCGGTGAGCGTGGCATCGTCGAAATCGAGGGTCCGGCGCACGGGGTCGTATACGACATTCTCCAGCACCGCGCCGAAGCGGTGGACGGCGGCGTAGATGTCGGGCTCGGCCTCCGCCGACAGGCGGATCATCTTCGCATAGCAGCCGCCCTCGAAATTGAAGACGCCGTTGTCCGACCAGCCATGCTCGTCATCGCCGATGAGCCGCCGGCGCGGATCGGCGGACAGCGTCGTCTTGCCGGTGCCCGACAGGCCGAAGAAGATCGCGACATCGCCGCGCTCGCCGACATTCGCCGAGCAGTGCATTGGCATCACGCCTTCCGGCGGCAGCAGATAGTTGAGGATCGTGAAGACGGACTTCTTGATCTCCCCGGCATAGGCCGTGCCGGCGATGATGACGACACGCCGCGTAAAATCAAGGGCGATCACCGTCCCGGAGCGGCAGCCATGGCGGGCGGGATCGGCCTGGAAGGAAGGCGCGTGGAGAATCGTGAAGCGGCGCGCGGGACGCCGGGCGGGATCCGCCGGCACGATCAGCATCGTGCGTGCAAACAGGGCGTGCCAGGCCCGCTCGGTCACCACGTCCACCGCGATCCGGTAGTCCGGATCGGCCCCGGCGACCAGCTCCTCCAGGAACACCTCGCGGTCGGCGAAATGGCGGGCGATATCGGCCAGCAGGGCGGAAAAATGCGCCCCGTCCATCGGCTGATTGATCGCACCCCACCAGACCTGCGATTCGGTTTCGGCGTCGCGAACGATGAATTTGTCCTTGGCCGCCCGGCCGGTATGCGCGCCCGTTTCCACGATCAGGGCGCCATCATGCGAGAGCACGCCCTCGCCACGCCGGATCGCCTCCTCGTAAAGCTGGGCCCGACCCAGATTGCGCTGCCAGCCGGCCGCCGTAATCCGTGTATCCGCTACGGAAAGTGAAGACTCGCCCATTTCGTCTGTCCCGTGTTTTGCGCTCTTGACCTTGTCTTCCAGGATGACCTTTCCCGCCTGCCGGCAGCGCACCCGTGCGGGTGCCGCCGGACAAGGGCGCGGGGGCCGCCTTCATGGCCGCAGGACCGCCCGCCGCCATCCTGCTGCGCGAAGTCACCCGCCGCGGCCAAGCTGAGCCAATCGTCCGTCCAAATCAAGGCCCTTCGCCATCTTGCAGACCTGCGCAAAGCCGTGACCGGGGGCCGGATCCCTTGCGCAAATTCTGCCAAGCCTTCACCATGTTCTTGCCACTTTTGCAAAGCCCCCTATCTGTGAGGGGAATTCCGGCCCGCCGAGAGGGGGGCCTTGAAGACGCGAATCGCGTTATCGGGAGCGGCGCATGACGGACAGACAGACGCTCACCCTTGATGAGGCGGATCGGGCCGATCCCGTTGCGGGGCGCACGATCGCGCTTGTGGACGATGATCGCAACATCCTCACCTCGCTGACTGTCGCGCTGGAAGCGGAAGGCTTCATCGTGCGCTGCTACACGGATGGGGAGCGCGCGCTGGAGGCTCTGCTTGCCAAGCCGGCGGATCTGGCCGTGCTCGACATCAAGATGCCGCGGCTTGACGGCATGGAGGTGTTGCGGCGCCTGCGCGAGGCGAGCGACATGCCGGTCATCTTCCTGACATCCAAGGATGACGAGCTCGACGAGCTGCTGGGGCTGAAGATGGGTGCGGACGACTATGTCTCCAAACCCTTCTCCCAGCGGCTTCTGATCGAACGCATCAAGACGGTGCTCCGGCGCTACCACGCGGCCCGCGCCCATGCCCGGGGCGAGCGGGCGGAGGCCGAGAACGAAGAGGCGGGGCTGATGGTCCGCGGGCGGCTGAAGCTCGATCCCAGCCGCCATTTCGTCTCCTGGGACGACAAGGAAATCCGGCTGACCGTGACCGAATTTCTCATTCTTCAGGCCCTGGCCCAGCGGCCCGGCCATGTCAAAAGCCGCGACCAGCTCATGGATGCCGCCTATGCGGACGACATCTATGTCGACGACCGCACCATCGACAGCCACATCAAGCGGCTGCGCAAGAAGTTCCGGGCCGTAGACCCCGATTTCAAGGCGATCGAAACCCTCTACGGCGTCGGCTACCGATTCCGCGCGGAACCTGCCCCGGCGCAGGGCTGATCCGGACAGGCGCCCATGGCTCGCCATCCCCCGCTGCTGCTTTCCCCCCTGCTCTGGCGGGTGCTGGCGGTCAATCTGGTCAGTCTGCTGATCCTTGCCGGCGGTGTTCTCTATCTCAGCGACTTCCGCAGCCGGCTGATCGCCGACCGGCTCGAAAGACTCACCCAGCAGGCCCGCGCGCTGGCCGGCGCGATCGGGGAATCGGCCGTGATCGTCTCGCGTGACGGCGACCGGCTGGACCGCGAAGCCGCAAGGCGACTCGTCATCCGCCTCATCGATCCCGAACGGACCCGGGCCCGGATCTATGATGCCGAAGGCACGCTCGTGCTCGACAGCCGCCTCGTGGGCGGCGGCCGGGTGGAGGCCGAGCAGCTTCCTCCCCTCAGCGCGGAACGCCCCCGTCTTCTCGTCTGGCTCAATGCCCTTGAGGACAGGCTGGTCGGCCCGCGCGAAGACCGCAGCCTGCCTCTTTATGAGGAAAAGAGCGGCGAGCGGGCGAGCGATTTCCCGGAAGTCCTCTCCGCACTTGTTGGGGAAACCGACCGGCGCATGCGCAGGCTGGCCGAGGGCGGGCTGATGCTTTCGGTCGCCGTGCCCATCCAGCGCTTTCGGCGCGTGCTGGGCGCCGTGCTGCTGACCGCCGACAGCCGGGCCCTCGATCAGCTTCTCGATGCGGAGCGGCGCAAGATCCTCAAGGTGGTGGCGCTTTCCTTTGCCATCACCTTTGCCCTTTCCCTGTATCTGGCACTCGGCATCCTGCGGCCGATCCGGCGCCTGTCCCAGGCGGCCGAGCGCATCCGCTTCGGCGCCTCCAAGGCCGAGGCCATTCCCCGCAACCGGCGCCGGCGGGACGAGATCGGCGTGCTTTCGCGCACCTTGGCCGAGATGACCCAGGCCCTCTATCATCAGCTCGACCGCGTGGAGCGTTTTGCTGCCGATGTCGCCCACGAGCTCAAAAATCCGCTTTCCTCCCTGCGCTCGGCAAGCGAGGCGCTCAGCAAGGCGAAGGACGCGCGCACCCGCCGCCGGCTGATCGAGATCATCGCCGAAGACGTCCGCCGCATCGACCGGCTCATCCGCGACATTTCGGAAGCATCGCGGCTGGATGCCGAACTCACCCGCAGCCGGCAGGAAATCCTGGATATGAAGGACCTTCTTGCCGAGCTCATCGACCGGACCCGGGATCCGCTTGCGCGCGGGCGCCTGCTGGCGGAGCGCGGGATCACGATCGAGCTTCTGGCCGAGGGATCAAAACGCTTTCCGGTGCGTGGCGTACCCGGCCGCCTGACCCAGGTCTTTGCCAATCTCATCGACAACGCCATCTCCTTTTCCCCCTGCGGCGGCCGGGTGCAGGTTGCGCTTGTGCGGGAGGGCGGGCGGATTCTGGTCACCGTGGAGGACGAGGGGCCGGGGCTGCCGAAAGGGGCCGAGGAAAAGATCTTCGAACGCTTCTACTCCGAGCGCCCGGAAGGCGAGGCGTTCGGGACCCATTCGGGTCTTGGCCTTGCCATCGCCCGCCAGATCGTCACCGCCCATGGCGGCCGGATCCACGCCCGCAACCGCCTGGACGAGAAGGGCACCGTCATGGGCGCGCGATTTACGGTGGAACTGCCGGCGGCCGATCGATAATCTTGGGCCACGGGCAGGACGGGACGAAAGCGGATGCCAGACAGGGCGACCGGTGCGGATGACGGTGATCTGCTGCATGCAAGCGCGGTGGCCTTCGCGCGCCAGGCCGTTCTGCTGGCCGGTCCCTCGGGAGCGGGCAAGTCCCGCCTGGCCTGTCAGCTGATCGCCCGCGGCGCCCTGTTGGTAGGCGACGATTATCTGCGCATCAGCGCACGGGACGGCCGGATCCTGCTCGCCCCGGCCGATCGCCTGCGCGGCCTCTTGGAGCTGCGGGGAATCGGCATCCGGCGCCTGCCCTATCTCAGCGATGTTCCGCTGCGGCTGGTCGTGAATCTGTGTGCGCGGCCGCCTGCGGAACACGGGCGCCTGCCGGAAGCGGATGCGTGGCACCGGCACGGTGTGCGCATTCCCGCCATCACCATCGCCGGTACCGATCCGGCCGCTGCCGAAAAGGTCCTGCTGACCTTTCTGGCCAGTCCGGGAGTGGAGCCATGACGGACGGCGGAAGCGCTCATGAGGAGCAGCCCCCCCGGCAGAGTCCGCAGCCGGTGCGGATCCTGCTGGTGACCGGGCTGAGCGGGGCGGGCAAGACCTCCGCCCTGCATGCCTTCGAAGACATGGGCTATGAGGTCGTGGACAACCTGCCGCTTGCTCTTGTGCGCCGTCTGCTGCGCACGGCGGCCGAGGATGAGGAGCGTCGACCCCTGGCCCTCGGTGTCGACCTGCGCACGCGTGATTTCGCCGTCTCGCATCTCGCCGATCTCCTGCACGGCCTCAAGACCCGGCCCGACGTGGCTCCCGAACTGCTGTTCTTTGATGCCAGCGATGACGTGCTGATCCGGCGCTTTTCGGAAACCCGGCGCCCGCATCCGGCCGCCGATGACCGCCCCTTGCGCGATGCGATCGCCATCGAGCGCAAGATGCTGGCTCCTTTGCGCGAGCTGGCCGATTTCGTCTATGACACCAGCGACAGCAGCATCCATGACCTGCGCCGCCGTCTGCGCAGTCGTTACGGGCAGAATTTTGCGGACGGTCTTGTCATCTCCATCCTCTCCTTCGCCTATGCGCGGGGCGTGCCGCGGGAGGCCGACCTTGTCTTCGACGTGCGTTTCCTGCGCAACCCGCATCATGAGGCGAGCCTGTGCCCCCGCACGGGCCGGGACCGGGCCGTCGCCCGCTATATTGCCGAAGATCCGCGGCTTCCCGGCTTCTGGCGGCGGCTGACGGGTCTCGTCTCCTTCCTCCTGCCCGCCTACCGCGAGGAGGGCAAACGCTATCTGACGATAGCCATCGGCTGCACGGGCGGCCGCCATCGCAGCGTCTATCTGGCCGAACGTCTCCATCGCCACTTGGCGCGGAAGGGAATTCGTGCCAGCATCCTCCACCGGGACTGCGCCGGGCCGGACAATGAATCCGGCCGCTCCAACGGATCGGATGAACAGGGATGATCGGACTGGTTCTCGTCTCCCACGGGCGTCTCGCCCAGGAACTGCTGGCCGCGATGGAACATGTCGTCGGCCCGCAGGAGCAGGTGCGCGTCGTCTCCATCGGCCCCGATGACGACATGGAGCAGCGGCGCCAGGAGATCCTGGAGGCCGTCGAGGCCGTGGATGAGGGCGATGGCGTGATCGTGCTGACCGACATGTTCGGAGGCACACCGTCCAATCTTGCGATTTCTCTGCTCGGCCGGCCCCGGCTGGAGGTGATTGCGGGCATCAATCTTCCGATGCTGATCAAGCTGGCGAGCACGCGGGCCGAGCTGCCGCTGGAGGAAGCCGTTTCGGCCGCCGCTGAGGCCGGGCGGCGCTACATCAATGTCGCCAGTCACGTGCTCAAGGCCGAGCGGGAGAGCTGATGGCCGACGATCCACGGCATGACGAACCACGCCGGGCGACGGCCGAGGCGGTGCTCACCATCAGCAACCGCCGCGGCCTGCATGCGCGCGCGGCGGCCCGATTCGTCAAGACCGCCGAGCGCTTCGCCTGCGATGTGCGCGTGGAAAAGGATGGCACGGAGGTCTGCGGCACCTCGATCATGGGACTGCTGCTGCTGGCGGCCGGGACCGGTGAGCAGATCACGGTGCGGGCCACCGGCCCCGAAGCCGACGAGGCGGTCGCCGCGCTCACCGCCCTGGTGGAGGGAGGCTTCGATGAAGGGGAGTGAGCGGGCGCAAACCACGACCATCCGGTCGCTGGCGATGCTCGCTCTCATCCTCCTGCTCCTGCCCGCCTCCACCCTGCGGGCCCGGGATGAGGCCGTGCGGCTGGTCTACGCCCCGCGCCAGGGCCTCGAGGTGTTCTGGCGCGGAGGCTGTGCGCCGGGTGCCAGCCTTCTGGTGGAGGCCCCGGCCAGCCTGTTCTCGGCCCCGGCCTTCGAGATCGCCGTGCGGGAGGCCGGCCGGATCATCGAAAAGCGCTGTCCCGACCTTGAGACCCTGATCGTGGCCGGCTTCGACCGGCTCACCGGCGAACGGCTCGTGGGAGGAACGGCCGAGCGTGCCCAGATGTGGAGCTTCACGGACCGCCCCGAATATGCCGCCGGCATCGCGCGGCCGGGGCGCGACATATCCGGTCTGCTCTTCGGTCGCGAGACGCCCAATGCGAAGCGGCTGGCCGCGCGCAGCACTCTTCCTGTCGCCGATGCCCATCTGCTTGCGGACGTGATGGGGCTCGCACCCGTGCCTCTCGGACCGGCCGGCAGACGGCGTGTCTATGTGCTTGCCTCGCCTGCCGATCCCGGCTCGCGCGCCCTCTATCGCCTCGTCTCGGCGGATGACCATGGCCTTTCCTGGCGGTGGATTCTCGTCGCCCGGCCGCACGGGGAAAGCGGAGATTCCCTGCTCAAGGCTGTCGCCCGCGGGGACCCGGCCTTGCTGGCCGTGCTCTATGGCGGGGCGAAGGACGAAACGCCGCCCCTTTCCGAACGGGAGCGGCTGATGGGCAGGCGGATTCTGCAATATCATTTCCATACCCTCGCCTCGATGAAGCCCGAACTGGACAGCCGGGCCGGGCGCAGTTGGGGATTCCCGACCCTGCTTTTCGTCACGGATGCGGGGCTGCAGGTGGTCGCCGGCATCCCCTACGACCTCGAAAGCCTGGCGGCCACCGTGGTGCCGGCCCCGCCGGAGCCCGAGCTGCCGGCAGCACGGGCCGTCTTCGCCGGCCCCTATCGCGAGGAAATTCTCTCCGATGGCCTCATGGCCTTCGCGGTGCGCGAGGTATCGTTGCTGGCCATGCCGCACATGGGCGCACGCACCCTGATGCGCCTGAAGAAGGGGGAAGGCTATCCGGCCGCCCTGCGCGTCCTGGCCAACGGCCGGCGCTGGTATGCGCTTGCGGTCTTCGCCCCGGATCAGGGCTATGCCTATGTACCGGAGGAATACATGATGCTCACCAGGCGTTGAGAAGCGGGGATTCGCGCCGCTGTCCGGACTGGTGCGCTCCGAGGGAAGGGGGGCGGCCATGGAGCAGGAGGAAGGCGGACGGTCATCCGGGCTCAGCATCCCGGGCAGGATGATGGATGTGCTTGTGAACCATCTGCTGCCGGCCACCTGTGCCGGCTGCGGGGCGGTCGTCGTGCGAGCGGGTGGGCTCTGTCCCGACTGCTGGTCGTCCCTGCGCTTCCTGGCGCCACCCCTGTGTGCGAGCTGTGCCGTCCCCCTGCCGCTGCCGCCGGGTGAAGATCGGGATGAGGCCGTCCGATGTGCCGCCTGCCGCGCCGATCCGCCGCCCTTTGCCCGCGCGCATGCCGCCGTGCGCTATGACGAGGCGAGCCGGGCGCTTCTCATGCGCCTGAAGCATGGAGACCGCAGCGAGCTGGTCCCCGTGCTTGCCGCCCTCATGGTCCAGGCCCGCGGCCCGCATCACCCGCCGCCTGATGCGGTGGTGGCGGTACCCTTGCACCCCTGGCGGCGCATGCGCCGTCGCTACAATCAGGCGGGACTGCTGGCCCGGGCGGTTGCAGAGCGGCTGGCACGCCCCTATCTGCCTTGCGCATTGATGCGTCGTCGGCGGACCCCGTCCCAGGGCGGCCTGACCGCCGTCCAGCGCCGACGCAACGTGGCCGGCGCCTTCGCGGCCAGGCGCGAGCTGGTGGCCGGGCGCCGCCTTCTTGTGGTGGACGACGTGATGACGACCGGTGCCACCATGCGCGCCCTGGCACGGACCTGCCTGCGCGCCGGTGCCGAGGCCGTGGAGGTGCTCGTCTTCGCCCGCGCATTGCCACCGGGCATGCGGGATGCCACATAGAAACGGAACCTTGCGGGTTCTCCTGGAACACGCACGGACCCGACAGGACTGGGAGATGACAGTGGCAGTCGAAATCTACACCAAGCCTTTCTGCCCCTACTGCATGCGGGCAAAGGCCCTGCTTGCACGCAAGAATGTTCCGTTCACGGAAATCGATCTTGCCCGCACGCCCGAGCGTTTTGCCGAGATGGTCCGGCGGGCGGGCGGACGGCGCACGGTGCCCCAGATCTTCATCGGCGAGCGCCATGTGGGCGGCTGTGATGATCTGATGGCCGCCGAGCGCCGGGGCGAGCTGGACGGCTGGCTCGCCCAGGCCGGCCTCACAGCCGGCCAATGAAAGAAAGGACGGGGAGCGGTCCCATGACCTCTCCTGCCGACCCGGACAAGAACGACCGGCTCACTGTCGCGCTCGTGCAGATGACGAGCGGCCTCGATCCCGCGCGCAACATCGCAACGGTCACGACGGCGCTCGCCGAGGCTGCCGAAAGGGGAGCCCGGCTGGTCGTCACCCCCGAGATGACGACCCTGCTCGACCGCAAGCGCCGGCGCCTGCTCGCCACTCTGGCCGACTGGCCGGCCGAGCGCCAGATCGCTCCGCTCGCCCAGGCGGCCCGCCGGCATGATCTCTGGCTGATCCTGGGCTCCATCCCGGTTCTCGACGAGACGGGCGAGAAGGCCTGGAATCGCTCCATCGTCATTGCCCCCACGGGGGCGGTCGTCGCCTGTTACGACAAAATTCACCTCTTCGACGTCGATCTCGGTGACGGCGAAGCTTATGGTGAATCGCGGCTGTTCCACGGCGGGCACCGGGCCGTGGTCACCGCCTGCGCCGGATGGCGGGCGGGATTGAGCATCTGCTATGATCTCCGCTTCCCGGCCCTCTATCGGGCGCTCGCCCAGGCGGGTGCCGAGATCCTGACCGTGCCGGCCGCCTTCACGCGGCCGACAGGCCGTGCGCACTGGCGCAGTCTGCTGCGGGCACGCGCGATCGAGAACGGCGCCTATGTCCTGGCCGCGGCCCAGACCGGCAGCCATGAGGACGGCCGGCAGACATACGGCCACAGCATGGTCGTCTCACCCTGGGGGGAGATCGTGACGGAAGCCGGCGACGAACCGGCCCTTCTTGTCGCCGAGATCGACCGCGCACAGGTCCGCGATGCCAGACGGCGCATCCCCGCCCTTGACCACGGGCGGGAATTTGTGGTGGTCGATTATGGGCACGCTTCCTGCAGGGATGCACAGGAAGGCGGATGGCAACAGCCCCGGCCCGCAGGGGCGGCAAGGGGCGGAACGGGATGAACCATGGTCGTCTACACCTTGCGCTGCCGTGCCGGTCACTGTTTCGAAGGCTGGTTCCGCTCGCCTGAAGACTGTGCCCGGCAGCAGAAGGCGGGCCTGCTGACCTGCCCGGAATGCGGTTCCCATGATATCGAAAAGCGGCCGAGCGCGCCCAATGTCGCCCGCTCGGCGCCCGAGGCCGAGGCGGCCGCTCCTCCCGAAACCCGTCCGCCGTTCAACCGGCAGGTCCCCACCCAGATGCATGCAAGCGGCGTGGAAGAGCGCATGCGCCGCTTTCTGAAGGATCTGCGCAAGGAGGTGGAAAAGCGGTGCGAATATGTCGGCCGCCGCTTCCCAGAAGAGGCCCGGCGCATCCATTATGGCGAAACCGAAAAGCGCGGAATCTATGGGGAGGCAACGCTGGAGGAAAGCCGGGCCCTGCGCGAGGAGGGCATCGAGGTGATTCCCCTGCCGGGTCTGCGCAAGACGGATGCCTGAGCCCGCAGACCGGATGATCCGAAAACGGGCCGTGGCAGGACCGTTCCCCGCTCCCCTTCCCGGCTTTCCTGACTGACCGAAAGATGGCTGACTGAAAGCCCCGGATGCGGCCGGATGACCGGAATGCCCCCGGCAGGATCGTTCGCCTTCAGTCTTCCTCCCTGGTCGCCGCCAGCAGATAGTTGACCTTGATGTCATCGGACAATGTGAAGCGGTCGTGGCAGGGATCATAGGAGATCCCGGTCTGCGCGACGATCCGGCATCCTTCCTGCCGCAACCAGCCGGTCAGCTCCGCAGGGGTCAGGAAGCGATTCCAGTCATGCGTCCCGCGCGGCACCCAGCCGAGCAGCCATTCCGCTGCGACGATCGCCTCGAGGAAGCTGCGGGCCGTGCGGTTGAGCGTGGACAGAATGATCAGTCCTCCCGGCCGCGTCAGCCGTGCGAGATCGGCGATCAGCCGGCGCGGCTGCGGCACATGCTCCACAAGCTCCAGACAGCAGACGAGAGCGAACTGCCGGCCCTCGGCCGCCAGCTCCTCGGCGGTGGCGACCGCATAGGAGATCCTGTCCGCAAGCCCCATCAACCGGGCATGTTCGCGGGCCACCGTGATCGCCCGGGCATCGGCATCGATCCCGAGCACCGAAAATCCCATGCGCGCCAGCGGCTCGCTCACCAGCCCGCCGCCGCAGCCGACATCCACCGCATCGAGCCCGGCGAAGGGGCGCAAGGAGCGGGGATCACGGTCAAAATGGCGGATGGCGACATCCCGCAGGAAATCCAGCCGTGCCGGATTGAGCTTGTGCAAGGGCGCAGCCGGGCCCGTTTCATCCCACCAGCGGGCGGCCGTCCCGGCAAAGCGGGCCAGATCGTCAGGGTCGAGATTGACGGCCGAGGAACCCGCATCGGTCGCCCTGGGTGCCGAATTCGCCATCGTCTTGCCCTTGCGCCGCCTTCTTGTCGTCTTCTAAACAGGCTGCCGCGGCGGGCAATGGTGCCGCGCGGACTGTTTTCGGACATGGTGAAGTTGCGGACCGATGGCGCGTATTGTCAAGAAATTCGGTGGCACCTCGCTCGGCGACCTTGCCCGCATCCGGCGCGCGGCCGAGCGCGTGGCCGCGGCCAGACAGGCCGGTGAGGAGGTCGCGGTCGTCGTTTCGGCGATGGCGGGAGAGACGAATCGTCTGGTCGCGCTCTGTCGGGAGGCCGCTCCTTTGCATGACGCCCGCGAATATGATGCGGTCGTGGCTTCGGGCGAGCAGGTCTCGGCCGGCTTGTTTGCCATCGTCCTGCAATCGCTGGGCGTGCCGGCCCGCAGCTGGACGGGCTGGCAGATCCCGATCCGCACCGATGATCGGCATTCGGCGGCCCTGATCGCGGATATCGCCACGGCCGGCCTCGAAGAACGCCTCGCCCGGGGCGAGGTGCCGGTGGTGACCGGCTTTCAGGGACTGGGTCCGGACAACCGGATTACCACTCTCGGCCGCGGCGGCTCGGACACCTCGGCCGTCGCTCTGGCCGCGGCCCTGCGGGCCGATCGCTGCGACATCTACACCGATGTCGATGGCGTCTACACCACCGATCCGCGGATCGTCGCCCGCGCCCGCAAGCTCGAACGCATCTCCTATGAGGAAATGCTCGAGATGGCCTCGCTCGGGGCGAAGGTCCTCCAGATCCGCTCGGTGGCGCTGGCCATGACCCATGGGGTGCGCGTGCAGGTGCTTTCCTCCTTTGCGGACGAGCCCGGCACCCTGCTTGTGAATGAGGATGAGATCGTGGAACAGGAACTCGTAACCGGTCTTGCCTACTCCCACAATGATGCGGTGATCACGGTCTACGGCGTGCCGCCGCGGCCGGGCCGCGTGGCCGATGTCTTCGGTCCGCTGGCCGATGCCGGCATCGTGGTGGACATGATCGTCCAGTCGAAGACGCCGGCTGAAGGAGCAGCCGAGATCACTTTCACCGTGCCGCGGGACGATCTCGCCCGCGCGCTCGATGTCCTGGAAGCCGCACGCGGCAAGATCGGCTACAGCGGCCTTGAGCACAATACGGATGTCGTGAAGATTTCGGTGATCGGAATCGGCATGCGCTCCCATGCGGGTGTGGCGAACACCATGTTCCGCACCCTCGCCGAAAAGGGGATCCCGATTCTGGCGATCTCGACATCCGAGATCAAGATCTCGGTGCTGATCGATGCGGCCTATACCGAACTGGCGCTGCGGGCCCTGCACAGCGCCTATGATCTTGATGCGGCAGAATAGGACGGCCGAGATGGCAGGCGCATCGGTTCCGCAGGAGCACCGCCCGGCAACAGCCGGGGAAACGGCAACGGGTCGGGCCCGTCTGCAGGCTCTCATGGCCCGCGGATGTGCCTTTCTCGGCACCCGGTATGCGATCATGGGCGGGGCGATGACCTGGGTGTCGGACCATGCGCTGGTGGCCGCGATTTCGGAGGCCGGCGGCTTCGGGGTGCTTGCCGGCGGGGCGCTTTCGCCCGAGGAGCTGCGTGCCGAGATCCGGGCCACCCGGGCGCGCACCGGCCATCCCTTCGGAGTCAACATCATCACGCTGCATCCGGCTTTCAACGAGCTGATCGAGATGGTGGTGGCAGAAGGCGTCTCCCATGTCGTCCTGGGAGGCGGTCTGCCGAAGGCGACGGCCATCCGGCGCCTGAAGGATGCCGGCACGCGCATTCTGTGCTTTGCCCCCTCGCTTGCAGTGGCCCGCAAGCTGTTGCGCGCCGGGGCGGACGCCCTGATCATCGAAGGCTCGGAGGCCGGTGGCCATGTGGGCCCCGTCTCCACCCAGGTGCTTGCCCAGGAAATTCTGCCCGAGCTGGCGGATGCCGCCCCCATCTTCGTCGCAGGCGGCATCGGTCACGGCGCCCTGATCGCCGCCTATCTGGAGATGGGAGCCGCCGGCGTGCAGCTGGGCACGCGTTTCGTCTGTGCCCGGGAATCCCGGGCGCATCCCCGATTCAAGCAGGCCTTCATCCGCGCTCATGCCCGCGATGCCGTCACCAGCATTCAGCTCGATCCGCGGCTGCCGGTGATTCCGGTGCGCGCGCTGCGCAATACGGCAAGCGAGGCCTTCCTTCGCCTTCAGCGGGAGATGATCGAGAAACTGGAGCGGGGCGAGATCGCAGTCGACGAGGCACGGCTTGCGGTGGAACATTTCTGGGCGGGCGCCTTGCGCCGGGCGGTGATCGAGGGCGACGTGGAGAACGGATCGCTCATGGCCGGGCAGAGCGTGGGGATGGTCCGCCGCGAGCAGACGGCGGCCGAGATCATCGCGGAACTGGCAGGCCAGGCGGCCGACCAGCTCGCCCGGAAGGGGGCGGAGGCGGTATAGTCGCCGTCATCTTGTCCGCTCTTTGCACGCATTGCCGGCCGGCGGCGGTCGGTTGAGGGATGAGGCGGGAAGAATCGCGTGAACGAGCTGCCGAGCAGACCGCGGGTGCTGCTGCGCCATCTCCACCGGGTGATGGCCGGCCCCGGCTCGGCCGAGGAGCGCCTGCAGAAGGTCGTGCGCCTGATCGCCCAGAACATGGTGGCGGAGGTCTGCTCCGTCTATCTCGTCCGCGCTGGTGACATTCTGGAGCTGTTCGCCACCGAAGGCCTCAATCCCGAGGCGGTCCACCGCACGCGTCTGCATGTCGGCGAAGGGCTTGTCGGTCTCGTGGCGGAGACGGGGATGCCGCTCCGCCTTCAGGACGCACCTTCGCATCCGCGCTTCGTGTTTCGTCCCGAGACGGGCGAGGAGCCCTACCACGGCTTCATCGGCGTGCCGATCCTGCATGCCGGCCGCGTGGTGGGCGTGCTGGTGGTCCAGAATGTGGCTCCCCGGCGCTATTCCGACGAGGAGGAGGAGACCCTCCAGACGATCGCCATGGTGCTCGCCGAGCTGATCGCCTCCGGTCAGCTGATCGCACGCGAGGAGATGCTGCCCGCGCCCGGCACGGCGGAGGCGGCCGTCACCCTTGATGGGGAGCCCCTTGCGCCCGGCATCGGCATGGGGGCGGCCGTGATCCATGAGGGCGCGATCCGCGTGGAGCGCTACATCGCCGAAGACATCGAGGCCGAGCATCGCCGTCTCGAGGAAGCCCTTGCGGCCTTGCGCGCCGAAGTCGACCGCCTCGTCCACAATCCCGAAATCGGCATGGGGGCGGAACAGCGCGACATTCTCGAAGCCTACAAGATGTTTGCCTATGACCGCGGCTGGCAGGAGCGTCTGCGGGCGGCCATCGACGCCGGGCTGACGGCGGAAGCCGCGGTCGAGCGCGTGACCCTGGATCACCGTGCACGCCTGGAAGCCAGTCAGGATCCCTACCTGCGGGCCCGCTTTCATGACCTCGAGGATCTCTCCCGCCGTCTCATGCGGCTGCTTGCCGGCCGCACGACCCGCCGGAAGCTGGAGAGCGATACCATTCTCATCGCCCGCAACATGGGACCCGCCGAGCTGCTCGAATACGACCTCGCCCATGTCAAGGGCGTCGTGCTGGAGGAGGGCGCGGCCACCGCGCATGTCGCCATTCTTGCCCGCAGTCTGGCCATTCCGATGATCGGCCAGGTTGCCGATGCGCGCGAACTGATCGGCGAAGGCGACCAGGTGGTCGTGGATGCCGTGGCCGGCCATGTGCTCCTGCGCCCGCAGGAAGATGTGCGCGAACTCTACGTCCAGGCGATTGCGGCCCGGGAACAGGAACAGGAAGCCTACTATCAGGAACGGGCCCTGGAAAGCCGCACCCGGGATGGCGTGGCCATCGCCCTGCTCATCAATGCGGGCCTTGCCAGCGATGTCGCCGCGCTGGCCCGCACGGGGGCGGAGGGCATCGGTCTGTTCCGCACCGAATTCCAGTTCATGTTGCGCGCGACCCTGCCGCGGCTGGACGCCCAGCGCGAGCTGTATGCCATGGTGCTGGAGGAAAGCGGCGACAAGCCGGTTCATTTTCGCACCCTCGATCTCGGAGGCGACAAGATCGTGCCCTTCCTCCCGCATGAGCGGGAGCCGAATCCGGCCATGGGCTGGCGGGCGATCCGGCTTGCTCTCGATCGTCCGGCCCTTCTGCGCTACCAGCTGCGGGCCCTCATGCAGGCCGCGGCCGGTCGCGAGCTGCGGGTCATGTTTCCGATGGTCGCCACCGCTGCCGAGTTCCGGGCCGCACGCCGGGTGCTCGAGCGCGAGAAGATGCGGTTCCGCCGCCTGAAGCTCGCGCTTCCGGACCGCATTCTGGTCGGGGCCATGCTGGAAGTTCCGTCGCTTTTCTTCGAGCTCGATGACATCCTTGGCGAGATCGACTTTCTGTCCGTCGGGACCAATGATCTGACCCAGTTTCTTTTCGCCGCCGATCGGGCCAATCCCCGCATCGCGCGCCGCTATGATCCGCTGTCTGCAGGCATGCTGCGCTTTCTGCGCGGCGTTCTCACCAAGGCGGAGAAGGCCGGCGTGCCGGTAACGGTGTGCGGCGAACTCGCCGGCCGACCGCTGGATGCGCTGGCCCTGATCGGTCTTGGCGTGCGCCGGCTGTCCATGTCTCCTTCGGCCATCGGGCCGATGCGCCGCCTTGTTCGATCACTCGAATTGGCACGATTCGAAAACTTCATGCTTCAAGCATTAACGACGGGCGAGCAATCTCTTCGCGCAGAGCTGCGGCATTTTGCGCGCGATCATGGCATCCCCCTGCCCGAGGGGCTGGATTTTGGCTAAAATTTCTGCGGGTCGTTCACGATTTCTTGAGCTCTGCGAGGCAGGCTTGCCAATCGCGTCTGCCACGGGTTAAGAATTCGTTAATTCTGCGGAGCCGGCGGTGGGGAGGCGCCGGTTCGTGAGCAGAAGATGCGGCATCGGCAGGCTTGGGCTCCGTTGGCGAGCGGGGTGGTGTGTTCCGGTCTTTGCCGTCGATGCCCGGCCGGTCATAACGATATCCTCCCGCGGCAGCGAGCAGCACCAGATCATCCTCTCTCACGCATCCTGGGTGAGATGGTGGAGAGTGCGGGTTTCGCGGCGGCGGAGGCTCCGGACGGAGGGGGGAGATCCCGCCGATCCGTGCGAAACCGTCGGATGGTGGCAGGCCCTGCCCGGGCCGGCAGGCGGAAGGGGACGAGTCCGGGCGGAGCCAATGGGCGCGTGAAGGAGTGGTGAGGGGCAGATGATCGCGGATCGGAACACGGCACCGCATGAGGACTCCGGCCCCTGCCCCCAGGGCGGGTTCGGAGCCGTTCTCCGCAGGACCCGCGAGGCGCAGGGGCTTGACATTCCGGCGATCGCAGGGCGGCTGAAAATTCGCACCATCTATCTGCGGGCGCTGGAGGAAGAGGACATCGCCGCCCTGCCGGCGCGACCCTTTGCGATCGGTTTCCTGCGCAGCTATGCGCGTCTGCTGGGGCTGGATGCCGACAGTCTGGTCGCCGCTCTCAAACGCATGCTGGACGAGCCGGACTCATCTCCTCTCCCGGGGCGCGAGGCCACGCCTTCCTCGGCGCCGACACCGGCTCCGGCCGCAGGGGCCGACCCACAGGAAACGCGCAAGGAGCGCTCGGCGACGCTTCTGATCTCTCCGCTGTTTTTCGTGATGGCTGCGCTCGGCCTGGGATTTGCTCTGCCGGCGAGTGCACCCCCCGCTGAAGGGCAGGCCCGCCTCGCGGCCGCTGCGACCGAGCAGGCGCCCCCCGTCTCGCAGCAGCCCGGCGAGGCGACAAAGCCGGCAGTTCCGCAGACCGCTCCCGAAAAGAGCCGGTCGGCTTCCGCCCGGGCGGCAGACCGCACCGACAGGCAGGTGGCCGATGAATCGGCGCAAAGCGGACCGGGACGGAACGATCCGCTTCCCGCCGCGCCGGTGGCCTTTCGGCTGCGGGCCGGTGCCTGGGTGCTGGTCAAGGACGGGCGCGGTCGTCCGCTGTGGTCGGGCATGCTCTCTGCGGGGCAGCTGTGGACACCGCCGGAAGGGGCCGTGCAGATGACGACCACCCATCCGGGCAATCTGATCCTGCTGCTGGATGGGATCGAAAAAGGAGCGCTGGGTGTGGCCGCTCAGCCCCTGCTCGACATCCCGCTTGCCAGACCTGCGCTCCTGGCCTTTCTCGCCGAACGCAAGAGACAGAGCCGGCTGGTGCGGGCGGCCCGCTAGAAGCCTGCTCAAGCAGGCGGCCCGCCAGGCAGGCCCACCGGCAGGCGCATCCTGTCATGGGGAGAGCCTTTCTTGCCTGTCCGGCACCACCGAGCTTGCGGGGAGCCGTTCCTTCTCTTCCGGCCGTTTCGCCTTCTCCTGCGCTGTTGCCACGGAGTGGTCGGACGGGCTGACCGGCGCCGCGCCGGGCGCTTGCCCCCTGCCCGCCACATGAGCGTGAGGCCGGTCATTTCAGCTCCGGGTAAGAACGCGGGCCAGGATCCGGCCCGCGCGCCAGACCTCCTCATAGCGCAGGCAAAGTGGCGAAAAGCCGAAGCGCATGATCTCGGGAGGGCGGAAGTCCCCGATCACGCCATGATCCGCAAGAGTTGCCATCAGCTCCCGGGCCCGGGGATGAGCAAGCGAGATCTGGGCACCCCGGCGGTCCTCCCGGGCGGGCGAGACGACATCCAGCTTCCCGTCCACTCCCTCGGCCGCCAGGGTTGCCAGAAACAGACTGCCCAGCCGCCGCGCCTTGGCCGCAAGCACCGGAACGGCGCATCCCGCAAAGGCCTCCAGCGCGATCGCGAGCGCCTTCAGCCCCAGCACCGGCGGCGTGCCGCAGGCAAAGCGGCGGATGCCGGAAGCCGGCACGAAGTCTTCCGCAAAGGCGAAGGGATCGGCATGCGCCATCCAGCCGGGGATGGGAGACTGCGCCTCATCCAGAAGGGCGGGCCGGACGGAAAGGAAGGCCGGCGCACCGGGCCCGCCATTGAGGAATTTGTAGCCGCAGCCGACGGCGAAATCCGCCCCGCTTGCGGCCAGATCCACCGGCAGCACGCCGGCCGAATGCGACAAATCTACGAGGACGAGAGCGCCGGCAGCATGGGCCGCCTCCACGATCGGGGCAATTTCGCGCAGGGTGGCACTGCGGTAGTCCACATGGGAAAAGGCGACCAAGGCGACATCCGTGTCGATCGCCTCTGCCAGCCGCAAGGCGGAAACGCCCCGGACCGCCATGCCCGCATCCCGGGCCGCTGCCGCCAAGACGTAGCGATCGGTCGGGAAATCCGCTTCATCGATCAGCACGAGCCGGCGCCCGGGCCGCAGGCCCAGGGCCGCCCGCGCCGCCTTGTAGAGATTGACGGATGTCGAATCGGCGACAATGGTGGCCCCTGCCGGCGCCCCGATGAGCCTGCCGATGCGCTCTCCCAGGCGTTCCGGCAGCGCCATCCAGCCCTCGTACCAGCCGCGGATCAGGCGCTCACCCCACTCGCTGCGCAGAAAGTCCGCATACCGTTCCACCATCTCTCCGGTAGGCGGACCAAGAGAGTTGCCATCAAGATAAAGCAGATCCTCCGGCAGGGCGAACAGCGCACGACGGTCGCCCAGGGGATCGGCAGCATCCATTGCCTGGACCGCATCGGCCGTCAGCCGTTCCGGGATCGCCGGGGCGAGGGGTCCGGCTGCAGTCTCCTCCATCAGCGACTCTCCTGCCCGCCGATCACGAGTACCGCCGCGCCCTGCAGCTGCCCGCGGCGCAGGGCCTCCAGCGCCGCATTCGCCTCCTCAAGGGCAAAGGGCGTCACATGGGTTGCGATCGACAGCTGGCGGGCTCGGCCCAGGAAGGCATCCGCATCCGCCCGCGTCAGATTGGCGACGCTGGCGATCGTCCGTTCCCCCCA
Source organism: uncultured Sphingomonadales bacterium (assembly GCA_964471405.1). Classification (GTDB taxonomy): domain Bacteria; phylum Pseudomonadota; class Alphaproteobacteria; order Sphingomonadales; family Rhodothalassiaceae; genus J084. The sequence goes on from CAYYGH010000006.1 coordinate 35,712, forward strand.
CAGATCCCGATAGGCAAAGCCGGGAATGTCGGACATGTGAATGCCGCCGCATATGACGCGCCCGCCCGGCCGCACCGCCTTCAGCGCGGCCGGAACCAGTGCCCCCACGGGAGCGAAGATGAGTGCGGCATCCAGCGGCTCGGGCGGCATCCGGGTCGAATCGCCGGCCCACACCGCACCGAGCCGGCGCGCAAAATCCTGGGCGGCCTTATCCCCCGGGCGGGTGAAGGCATGGACGCGTCGGCCTTCGGCCACCATCAGCTGACACAGGATGTGGGCTGCCGCTCCGAACCCGTAGATGCCGACGGCAAGCGCATCTTCGATCATGCGATAGCTGCGATAGCCGATGAGCCCCGCACACAGCAGCGGAGCGGCATGCACATCATCGAGCGCAAGATCCAGCGGGTAGACGAAGCCCGCATCCGCCAGGTGATACTCGGCATAGCCGCCATGACGCGTATAACCCGTGAACTGCGCGCGCTCGCACAGGTTCTCGCGCCCTTCCCGGCAGAAGCGGCACAGGCCGCAGGTTGCCGCCAGCCAGCCGACACCCACCCGTCTGCCCGGCTGGAGATGCGCCATCCCTGAAGCGGCTACCCGCGCGCCCACGGCCACGATCCGGCCGACAATCTCATGACCGGGAATCACGCCCGGCAGGGGATCCGCAAGCTCGCCATCGACAAGATGCAGATCCGTGCGACAGACGCCGCAGACATCCACCCTGATCAGGACCTCGTCATCCCCCGGCCGCGGCACCGGCAGCCGGACAGGCCTGAGCGGGCGCCCCGGGCCGTCGAAAACCATCGCCCGCATCCGGGCCGGCAGCGCGGCCGGGCTGCCCGCGGTCCGGGATTTCGTGCTCCGCTCGCTCATCCCCGTATCCATCCCTTCATCCACCCGGGACAAAAGCGCATCCTTCCTGCTGGCACCACCTGTCTTCTCATGCTAGCTCAGAAGGCATCGGCAGCGCCAGGCGGCCCATCATACGACAGCTTTCAAGAAGACAGACGGAAATGGCAATGACGGCGAGGAATGCATCATCCCCCCCGCTCACCCCCCGGCTCCCCCCACGACCGACCACCACCGAAGGACGCATGCGCCAGGTGGGCATCGAGATCGAGTTCGGCGATCTCGCCCTTGAAGAGGCGGCACGGATCATCGTCTCGCTGTTTGGCGGCAAGGCGCGCGAGGAGGGCCCCAATTCCTGGATCGTGGAGGGAACGCGCTTCGGCCGCTTCGGGGTCAAGCTGGATGCGATCTATCTTCACGCGAAGGCGGAAGATGAGCGCTGGAAGGAGATCGAAAGCGAGCTTCTTGCCCGACTGGGGGAACTCGCAAGCCATTTCGTCCCGGCCGAGATCGTCGGGCCGCCGATCCCCATTTCCGACATTCCCGCCTTCGACACTCTCCAGCAGGCGCTGGCCGCCCATGGCGCCACCGGCACCGGCGAGGCGCTCTATTATGCCTTTGCCATGCAGTTCAATCCCGAGGTGCCGGACACGGAAATCCAGGTCGTCCTCAACCAGTTCCGCGCCTATCTTCTGATGGAGGACTGGTTGCGCCGCACGGCGGGGCGCGACATGCTGCGGCGTCTGTTCGCCTTCGCCAACCCTTTTCCGCGTTCCTATGCCCGCCGGGTTCTCGATCCGGCCTATGCCCCGGACTGGCCGCAGTTCATCGATGACTATCTGGCGGACAACGCCACCCGCAACCGCGGGCTCGACCTGCTGCCGCTGTTTGCGTATCTGGATCGCCCGCGTCTGGAGCGGCATGTTCACGATGTGCGGATCAAGGCGCGCCCCACCTATCATTACCGGATACCGGACTCGCGCATCGGCGAGCCGGGATGGTCGATTACCGGCGAATGGAATCGCTGGGTGCGGGTGGAAGAGCTGGCCGAGGATGCAGCCATGCTGCGGCGTCTGTCGCGCGCCTATCTGCGCTTCGTCGGCAGCCGGGATGAGTGGGCGGATCTCGTGGACGCCCTGCTGTTCGGATGAGACGTGAGCGCCCCGATATCTGGATGACGGACGGTGCCGGCGGCACACCCGTAGACTGGTGGCTGATCGCCCTGCTGCTGCGGGCCGCCGGCGCCAGAGGCCGGCGCATCCTGCCGGGCCGGGCCCGGCCGAGTCGGTCTTTCGACGGGCTGCTGCTGGGCGGCGGCGACGATATCGATGTGCGCCTGTATGCGGGCCACCTCGCCCCCACCACCCGCAGCGATCCTGAACGCGACGCCCTGGAACTGGAGCTCTTTGCCGAGGCCGATCGCACGCACAGGCCCGTGCTTGGAGTCTGCCGGGGCGCCCAGATGATCAATGTCGCCCGTGGCGGCACCCTTCACCCCGACATCGGCCAGGCCGTGCCCGGTGCACGTGCCCGGCGCATGCCGCTGCCGGTAAAATCCGTCACCATCGCGCCCGACAGCCTGCTGGCCGACATCCTCGCAAGCCGGCATCTGCGGGTCAATGCGATCCATCACCAGGCCATCGCGACCCTGGGGACCGGCCTGCGGGCGGTGGCCTGGGACGAACAGGGGGTAATCCAGGCGGTGGAGGATGCAAGAGGCGGGCATTTCATCTTGGGCGTTCAGTGGCATCCGGAGTATCTCTTCTGGCAGGCTGGCACGCGCCGCCTGTTCACCGCGCTGGTCGGGGCGGCCCGCAGGTGGCATGAAGGCCGGAGCGATGGCGGATGATGGCGGATGATGGCGGAAGATGACGAGATGACTTCACGGCCCGGTGATCGCAACGGCGAAGAAGCGCATCCGATCTATCCCTCTCCTCAGGAGATGACTGTGCATGCGGCCTATGAGGCCCTGCGCCGCCAGGCGCGTCGGCTGGCCCGCCGCCCACGTCCCCGGCCCGATCCCGCCGACACGCCCCTTCAGGCCGCAGGCATCCTGCTGGCCCAGGCGCCCCTGCTGCTGGATGCCCGCTGCTGGCGGGCCTTGCAGCGGTTTGCCACCGTGATGCGGCTGCCGCAGCTGCTGGCCGATCTGTTTGCGGGCCGGCCCGTCAACGTCACGGAAGGCCGGCCGGCCCTGCACCCTCTTGCGCGTGCCGCGGAAGAGGAGCTGCTGGCGGCAGGCCATCTTGCCAGCGCCGACGCGCGGGAGGACGCCCGCCTGCTGGCCGAGAGCCGTGCCCGGCTTCAGGACATGGCCGCAGCCCTCCATGCGGGGAAAATGCGGGCGGCCGATGGCGGGCCGATAGAGTCCATCCTGCATATCGGCATCGGGGGATCGCATCTGGGGCCGGAGGCGGCCTGGCAGGCCCTGGCGCCGGCTGTGGCGGAAGACCGGCGCATTCCGGTCCATTTTCTGTCCAATCTAGACGGCAGCACGCTCACGGCCACGCTCGCCCGGCTTGCGCCCGCCCGCACACTGGTGATCGTCGCCTCCAAATCCTTCACCACGGTTGAGACGATGACGCTCTGGCAGGCGGTGCGGACGTGGCTGGGAACGGCCGTGCCGCAACCCGAGACCCAGGCGCTTGCCGTGACCGCTCGGGCCGATCGCGCGGCGGCGGCCGGCTTTGCCGAAGAGCGCATCCTGTCCGTGCCGACCAGCATCGGCGGGCGCTATTCTCTCACATCCGGCTTCGGCGCCCCGATCGCGCTGGGACTGGGCTGGGAGGTTTTCGCCTCTCTGCTTGCGGGGGCGCGGGCCATGGACGATCATGTCGCCACCGCGCCGCCGGCCGAGAATCTGGGATTCCGGATGGCGCTTGCGGGTTTCTGGATGAAGGCCGTGCGGCGGGTGGAAAGCGAGGTGGTGGTGCCCTATGCGGACCGCCTGGATCTTCTTGTGGATCATCTCCAGCAGCTTGATCTGGAAAGCAACGGCAAGCGGGTGGCCGCCGCCGACGGGCGTCCCCTGCCCTGGCCGAGTGCTGCGGCATTGTGGGGACGGCGCGGAACCAACGCCCAGCACGCCTTCTTCGAGATGCTCCATCAAGGCACGCGTGAGGCTCTGATCACCCTGATCGGCATCCGCCCCGGCTGGAGCGGCCGGACGGCGCTGGACCAGGCGCTTGTGGCCAATCTCGTCGGCCAGTCCGCCGCCCTGCTTGGCGGCCGCAGCCGGCAGGAGGCGGCCGAGGCCCTCGCACGCCAGGGACTGGATGCGGCCACCGTCCGCCGGCTGGCTCCGCATCTCGTGCTGCCGGGAGCACGGCCGCACCAGATTCTGCTCCTGGATCGGCTTGATGCCTTCCACTTCGGGGCGCTGCTGGCGCTGTTCGAGCATCGCACGGTGCTTGAAGGCTGGCTTTACGGGGTCAATCCCTTCGACCAGTGGGGTGTCGAGCGCGGCAAGGAACTGGCCCATGCGGTGGGCCGTCTGCTGGAGGGAAAGGCCGAAACGGCGGATCTCGATCCCGTTCACGCCGCCCTTGTGGACGCAATCACGGGCAACGGGCGATAGCCTCCCATGTCTTCCACTCCCGCCATTCTTGCCGTGACCATGAACCCGGCGCTCGATGTGACCGCCTGGGTCGACGAATGGGAACCGCAGGTCAAGATTCCGAGCCGGAAGATCCGGCGCGACCCCGGCGGCGGCGGTGTCAATGTCGCCCGCATGGCCCGGCGCTGGCTCGATCGGGAATCGGTGGAGGCACTGGTGGCGCTCGGCGGCCCGACGGGCGACCGGCTGGCCGGGCTCCTCCTGGAAGAGGATATCGTCTGCCGCCGCTTCACCATCGCCGACGAGACCCGCGAAAGCTGGCAGATCTCGCTTCCCGACGGGGGCTTCTACCGCATCATCCATCCCGGCCCCTGCTGGCAGGCGGAAGAAGTGCGGCGGTTTCAGGCGCTTCTGGCCGCGCGGGCCGAGGCCTTGCGGCCGGCGTGGATCGTGCTCTCGGGATCGCTGCCGGCCGGAGTGGAAGCGGCGGCCATGACGGCCCTGATCGCGGCCGCCAGGCGGGCCGGTCGGGCAACGCGGATCGCCGTGGACACCCGCGGGGAAGCCCTGGTGGCGGCGCTCGAGGCCGGTGTCGATCTCGTCAAGCCCGACCGGCGGGAGATGGCCTCACTGGCCCGGCGGCTCGGCCATGGAAGCGGCGACATGCTGACACTCGCACGCCGCATGGTGGCGGCCGGCCGGGCCCGGGTCTTCTGCTACACCTTGGGAGCCAAGGGGCTCGTGATCGTGCGGGGTGAGGAGGCCTGGCGCTGGGAGCCGCCGCCGGTCGAGCCGGTCAGTCTTGCCGGGGCGGGGGACTTCCTGCTCGGCACCCTTCTTGCGCGGTTGATCCTTGGTGACGACTGGCACACCGCCTCCCGGCTTGCCATGGCCACGGCGGCCGCCACCGCCGCCACCGAAGGCACAAGCCCGCCCCGGCAGGAGGCCGTTGCCGCCCTCGCCCCCGCCTGTCGCCTCCATCGCTGCCCGACAGCCGCGCCCCCTTCGTGACACTCCGCTCCTACCAGCAATAGGGCTGCGCGCGGATCCACTTGGTCGCCATCCACTTCACACCATCACGGACCGGCAGGCCGGCATGCAGCGAGCGGGGATCGGGTTTGCCCTTTTCGTCCACATTGGGAAAGACCAGAGCATCACCGGCGGCCAGAGCGAAGCTCAGCTCGGCGACGGGAAAATGGGTCTCCCCTCCCGCAAATCGCTCCGCCAGCCGCACGAGCACGGTATGGGTGCGCTGCCCGCTCCTCTTCAGCTCCTCGCCGCTTTTGCCCTCTTCGGCCGTGAGGGCATCAAGATGGGGGCGATACTCACCACCGGGCGGATACTGCAGGACACAGAGCATCTCCCCATGCGCGGGCGGCTGGCCGACGAGGGCTGTCAGCCGCCGCTCAAGCAGCCAGGTGACCAGATCCTGATCCCAGGGAAAGAGTGTCGCATGATGAGAGCGGCGCACGGGATGCAGCCGCATCTGTCCACTTACGGGATCAAGCACCGTTGACGGGCGCAGAAGCGGCAGCGCGATGGCCGCCACATAATCACACGCCGCAACGGGCCAGATCCGCCGGATGATCCGGACCCGGTAGCCCTGCTTGCCGACGACCTCTTCCCCCGCAGGCACGGCGGGCGGGCTTGCAAGAGCTCTCGCCAGGGGCTCCCGCAGCTTCTCCATTTCCTCACGCAGAGCGCAGGAGAGCGGTTCCGGGCGCGGCGCCGCCACCCCGCCCTCCCGGTATGCCAGCGCAGCCGCAGGATGCCCTGCCATGCGCAGACGGGCGAGTGCCTCGGCGGCGATGGAAGGCCGCTCCTCCGCCGTGGAGAGAACGCCTTCGCTGCTCAGGCGGGCATGAAGCAGCGAGGCCAGAATGTCGCCCCGGCGGGCCGCTTCTCCCAGCAGTCTCCCGGCAGTGGCGATCGCCGCCGACTCATCCAGCTCAAGAAGCGCCGCCATGGCGATCTGCCGCAGAAAACCGGGGGCGCCACGGGCCGCGAGCGAAAAGAGGATGTCAAGCGCCGTCTCCGGCGCAGGCGCACCATCCCAGCCACCAAGTCGCAAGACCGCAAGCAGCTGGGCCGCCGGAGCAAGATCCCGACAGCGCCCCCGCTCCAGCCATCTGCATGCCTCGGCGGCCGCCGCACTTCCCTTGTGCTGGAGCCGATTGAGGGCGAGCGTGTAGCAGGCCTGTGGCAGTCCCTTCCCGGCTGCGGCCCGCAAACGGTCTTCGGCTTCTTGCTGTCGCCCCGCGCGCGAGAGCGCGAAGGCCTGCCGGTAGAGCTCTTCGGCTGTTGTATCCATGTCCGGCCTCATCACCCCGCCGCTCATACTCTACACATCTTGCGCCGTTTGTGCCAAAGCCTGTGAGAGGATGGAAAGCTTTTCGGGAGCCACCGGGCGGGCGCAAGGATGACCAGACCATCGCGGACTCCGCACCAGCAGGGCCGTCTTCTGCATCAGCTTCAGGCTGCCCTTGCCTGTCTTCAGAGCAATCGCCTTGATGAGGCCGATCGCCTGCTCGCCGAGATTCTGCTGCAGACGCGCGAGCAGCCGGATGCTCTGCATCTCAAGGGCGCGGTTGCGCGCAAGCGCGGCAACCACGAAGTGGCCGTCAAATGGTTTCGCCGCTCTCTGGCGGTGCGCCGTAACCAACCGGCCGTCTGGAACAATCTCGGCAATGCTCTGAGCGACCTGGGGCGGCAGCAGGAAGCGATCGCCGCCTATCGGGAAGCCGTATCAGGCAATCCCGATTTCGCCGATGCCTGGATCAATCTGGGCATTGCGCTGACGGAGGCGGGTCACGAAGACGAAGCCCTCAAGGCCCTGGAGCGTGCGAAACGGCTGCTCTCGCCGCCTCCGGTGCGCCTGCTGCTGGCCGAGGCGCGGGCGCTGAAGGCATTGGAGCGGCTGGACGAGGCCCGGGCCGTCCTTGAGCAGGCCCGTCGTCTGGCGCCGCAGGATCTGCGGGTCTTGAACAATCTCGGCAATGTGCTTCGGGACATGGGAGCACCTCATGAGGCGCTCTCTTACTATCAGGCGGCGCGCAGGCTCGATCCCGATCGCCTCAATCTCCGCATGGCCGAGGCCGGTGCCCTGGTGGAGGCTGGACGGGTGGAAGAGGGTGAGGCGATCCTGCGCCGGATTCTCGCCGGCGATCCCGCCCGGGCCCAGGCGGCCCAGGAACTGGCCGACATCCTCGCAGCCCATGGACGCAGTGATGAGATCCCGGCTCTGTTTGCGGATCTGGTATCGCGCGCGCCCCGGGCGCTCGGCATCTGGAATGCCTATCTGCGTGCTCTCATGCATCTTGGCGATCTCAAGGCCGTGCAGGCCGCTCTGGGTGAGGCGGACAGAGTCATGGGCCCGCATCCGCTTCTCACCTTCTGGCGCGGCCGTCTGCTGGAGGAAGCCGGGGCAGCCGAAACCGCGCTTGCTCTGCTTGATCCCGCACTTGCGGCAGACGCGGGCGTGCCGGCCTCCACCCTGTGGGTGACGCGGGCGCGCTGTCACCTGCGTCTCGGCCGCTTCCGGGAAGGGGCGGAAGAACTTGCTCCCTATGCCGAGGCGCATCCTACCGACTATGCGGTGCTGGGCCATCTCGAAGCCCTCTGGCGGCTGGGTGGAGACGAGCGCGCGCAATGGCTGCTCGACTATGACCGCTTCGTGCGCCCGCTGCCGCTGGAAACGCCGCCGGGATACGAAAACTTCGCCGCTTTCCAGGCGGCGCTGGTGCCCTGTCTCGAGCGCCTGCACATCACCCGCGCCCAGCCGCTTGCGCAGACGCTCAGAGGCGGCACCCAGACACTGGGCAATCTGCTGCTGCGCGCGGAGCCCGAGATCCGCGCCCTCAAATGGGCCATTGTGCGCACCGTCGAACGCTATATCGCCGAGCTGCCCGAGGACGCCCGCCACCCCTTCCTGCGCTTTCGACCCCGGGCGGTGCGCTTTGCGGGATCCTGGTCCGTGCGGCTGGCCGACCGGGGCTTTCACGTGACGCATTACCATCCGGCCGGCTGGCTGAGCTCCGCGCTCTATGTGCAGCTGCCCGAGGTGGTGCGCGCAGACGATCCCCACCGCCAGGGCTGGATCCATTTCGGTATCCCGCCCGTGCCGGTGCCGGAGGGCGGAGAGGCGGTCAAACACATCTTCCCCGAGGAGGGGCTGCTTGCGCTGTTTCCTTCCTTCTGCTGGCACGGCACGGTGCCGTTTTCTGCCCCCAGCCCGCGGATGACGGTGGCCTTCGACGT
>CAYYGH010000006.1:44473-62264 GCA_964471405.1 uncultured Sphingomonadales bacterium
TGGACCCGCCGCCCGTTCAGGAACCGTACCCCGTGGCAGATACGGCCCGTTGCATCGAACCCGTCTAGAAGGTCAGCTTGAGCGACCCCCAGAAGGTCGTGCCGAGGACCGTGTAGGTGCCCGGATAGGTGTTCGACTGCTCATCCTGCGCCGTCAGCGGCGGATGATTGTCGAACACGTTGTCGACACCCAGCGTGAACAGGACATTCGGCGTGATCTGGTAGGAGGCCGAAATGTCCACATAGGTCTGGGCCTTCAGCACGGCACTCGCGATCTGGTTCTTCAGATCCTTGTCGAAGGTCCGATTCTGTCCCTCGAAGGTGACGCCGAGGTCGTTGCGCACCTTGTCCAGCCAGCGCACCCGGATGTTGGTGGTCAGCCCGCGCCAGGACCAGCGGCCATCCGCAACCCAGCGGAACTCGGGATCCGGCTCGCCGCAGATGTCGCCGAACAGTCCGACGCAGTTCTGGAAAGGCGAGATCGGGTCCGCCTTGCTCCGGTTCTCGCCCACGAAGGTGCCGAGGAAGCGGAACTTGAAGTCACCCAGATCGTCGCTGCCGATGACCGATCCCAGCACATCCGCCACCGCGAACTCGTAATCGAGCTCGAGGTCAAGACCAGAGGTCTCGATCACCGCGATATTCGCATTGGTGGCGAACACGGCCTGGATCGCACCCGTCGATGTGCGCTTGATCGCCTGGCAGAACGGGCTGTTCGGATCCTTGGCCACGAAGAAGCAGCTCTGGATGATGTTGGCCGCACCGCCGCCGAACTGGCCGATCGCGTCCGCGATGTTGATGTTGTAGTAGTCGATCGACATCGCAAAGCCCGGCAGGAAGTCCGGCGTCAGCTGCAGGCCGACGGTGTAGGTATCCGCCTTTTCGGCATCGAGATCCGGGTTGCCGCCGACAATCTCCTGCACCTGGCCGGCCGCCGGCTCGGGCACGGAGCCGATCTTGTCCGCCGGCACGCCATTGGCGATGCACAGCTGTGTCAACTGGCTGTTGCCGACCGGGGTGTTGCCGGCACAGGGGTCACTGGCGCCGGGGAAGTTGTTGCCCTGGCCGAGGAACAGCTCCACGATGCTCGGCGCCCGCACGGCCCGCTGGAAGCCGCCGCGGAAGCGCACGCCGCCGACCGGCACCCACTCGCCCTGCAGGGCCCAGGTCGTCACCGTGCCGGTACCCTCCTGCGAATAATCGGACACGCGGATCGCACCGTCGATACCCAGATATTCGGCGAAGGGCATGTCGGCCAGCAAGGGCAGATTCACCTCCCCGAAGAATTCCAGCACATCGAACTTGCCGGAAAGCGACTGGGCGGCATTGAAGCCCGTGACCGTGCCGCGCTCGAAGGGATCGTCGGCAATGAAGGCACCCGTCGCCCGCCGATATTCGATGCCAAGCGCATAGCCGACATCACCACCCGGCAATGTGAAGAACTGGCCGAGATCGCCATTGACGGTGGCCACGAAGTCTTCCTGCTTCATGGTCGTCTTCGTCTGCGCATTCAACCGCAGGAAATCGGCCGCCGCCTGGGAGATGTTGCCACGCCCGAACAGATTGATCGGCACGCAGTCCGTCGGGTTCGAGACGACATTGCCGTCAGCGTCGACATTCTCGGCGCACTGGATCGAGCCGTCATTCGCCCGTTTCGCCAGCAGCTGGCGCTGCAGACGATCCTGGGAGGCGTCATTGCGGAAGATTTCCGGATTGTCGACCTTGCCGACCTGATAATAGACCTCCCAGCGGGTGTGGGCATCGATCTCGCCACGCGCACCGAACTCGATCTGGAAGGCGTTGTTGACGTCATCATCAAAGCGCGGCCCCACCTCGAGCAGGCGCCGGCGGATGTCGAAAATCCGCACGATGCCGTCCTTGGGCAGGCCCAGCGTGTTCTCCTGAATGGCATCGAGCTCGGTGAAGATCTGCTGCAGCTGCGGCGAGAGCAGCGGATTGTCGACATTGATGTCCACCGGCTGGTTGATGATCGAGAAGAACGGCGTCGGCGCCAGCTGCTGCGGCACGCGGTTGTGGGAGAAGGTGCCGGTGAAGAACAGCTGGACATTATCGAACAGATCATAATGCCCGCCGGTGTAGATGAGGAAGCGCTCCTGCGGGACCTGCAGATAGTTCGGCGGCGCAAAATTGTAGAGGCCGATGCCGTTGGTGCCGAAAGGAACCGGCGTGCCGTCCGGCAGGAAGGTCATCAGCGCCCCGCCGAAGGAGGTGTCAGCAAGATCGCTGTCAATGATCAGCGCTTCCGGAATGCCCGAGCTGCCACCCGCCGTGAAGCAGGGGATGGCATCGGGGCCGCTGCCCGGCTCACCGAACTTGAACTTGTTGACCGTTGCCGGATCGCAGGTGCCATCCCGGAAGTCCGTCTCGGTGAACTTGCGCTGGGCGGCGAAAGTCTCCTCGCGGTCGAGGTATTCGATATGGCCGTAGACATTGCCGCGCCCGTCCGCGAAATTGCCGCCCACCGTGAGCGAGGCGGTCTTGACCGCCGAATCGCCGCGGCTGGTCACACGGTACATGGCGTTGATCTCGGCCCCCTCGAAATCATCCTTCAGGATGAAGTTGACGACGCCGGAGATCGCGTCCGAACCATAGACCGCCGAGGCACCGCCCGTGATCGTCTCGACCCGCTTGATCAGGGGCGCCGGGATGTTGTTGAGGTCCACAAAACCGAGCGGATCTGACGGCACGACGCGCCGGCCGTTGACGAGAACCAGCGTGCGAACCGAACCGAGGCCGCGCAGGTCGACGGTGGCCACACCGCCGCCCGGGTTGTTCGAGAACTGGGTGACACCCGGGATCACCTGCGGCAGCTGGTTCAGCAGCGCCTCGGTGTTGATGGTGCCCGTGACCTGGAAGTCCTCCGCACCCACGACCGTCAGCGGGCTCGGCGAGGTCAGCTCGGGACGCACGATGCGCGAACCGGTGACCACGATCTGCTCGATTTCCTCTTCTTCGGCCTGATCCGGATTGTCCCCCTGCTGCTGCGCCAGCGCAAATGGCGCGGCACCCAGGATGAGACCGGCGGTCAGCGTCGCCGCACTCGACAGCAGCGCCGCCTTGCGCGTGATGCCCTTTGTCTCCGTCATGTTCCTTGGTCCTCCGAGTTGAACAATGGTTGTCGTGTTATCCACCCAAACCGTCTGCGGGATCACATGCTCCCCCGCACAAGGTGATTCGGCCTCCGTCGCCGAAGGCTGGCGCAAACATTAGGGCAAAGCGCAAAGCCCAGGCAATCTGAAGCCCCCCTTTTGGGGTCCTGTCGGGGCGGAAAAGTTGGAGAGTGTGACATTTGGGCAACATTTTCGGCGATTTCGGCGCAATGCGCCCGCCGGGCGGGGCCTTTTCCCGGCCCCCCTTCTCGGCTAGGAGCGGATCGGTGAGGACGAACGGCAGCCGGACATCCCCATGAACACCACCGCTCCGCCCGCATCGGCCGATGATCGCTGGACCCGCTACTGGCATGCTCCCCGGCTGGCTTCCTGCGGACCGGCGGACAGCGCCTATGCGGGCCCCATCGCGGCGCACTGGGAGCGGCTGTTTCTGCGCGGTCTGCGACCCGGTCAGCGGCTGCTGGACCTGTGCGCCGGCAATGGCGCAATCGCCGTGCTCGCCGCCCGCACGATCCTGCGCAGGAAGAAAGGGCGGATCAGGATCGATGCGATCGACCGGGCCGCCATCGATCCCCTGCGTTTTCTCGAACTGGAGGCGCCTGTCGCCCGCCAGATCCGCTACCACCCGAAAACCGACGCCACCGCCCTGCCCTTCCCCGAGGCCACCTTTTCCTGGGTGGTTTCCCAGTTCGGAGTGGAATACGCGCCACGCAGCGCGGTGGTGGCCGAGGCCCTGCGCGTCACCCGCCCGGGAGGACGGCTGCATTTCGTGATGCACGCCAGAGAGGGTCTGCTCGCCCGGCAGGCCGAGCGTGAACGCAAGGAGGCCGAAGTTCTCCGGCAGGCGCCTTTCCTCGTCCGCACCCGCGAGATCCTGACGCAGCTGAAGGCCGGCCATGACCCGGCGGGCGCGCAGTTGCTGCTGCAGGCTCTAAAGGCCGAGATCGAGCGGTTTCTGACCAGCCATGGCCAGCCCGTCAATCCGCAGATGGTCCGGCATGCCTGCAATTTGTGTCTGCATACCGCCAGTGTGGCCCCCCACTTCCCCCTGGCCACGCTGCTCGCAAAGATCGCGGAGCTGGAGGCCGAGCTCGATGCTCATGCCGGCCGGCTGCAAGACCTGCTGGCGGCTGCGGTTTCGCAGGAGGACCTTGCCCGCTGGCGTGCGGATCTGGCCGCGCATGGTGCCGTCCGGATCGAGATGGGAGCACTGCGGGTCGCCCCCCGGGAGGCGCTGGTGGCCTGGACCGTCGATGCGCGCAAACAGCCTTGAGGCCCGTCCTTCCATCCGCACCGGCAGGAGAAGGAACGGGACGAGAGGCAAAAGCGGCAGCCCTCACCGAATGCGGCGGGCGCGCACGCTCCAGCGATCGACCACCAGGATGTAACTGCCCATCAGCCCGCGCTTGACCCGCACCCTGCTTCCCGGGCGCAGCCGCGGCAGGTTCTTGTCGTCGATCTGGCGCCAGACCGCCCCGTCATTCATGGTCAGGATGGCCGCACCCGTTGGCGACCGCCGCATCGCCTTGAGCACATATTCCCGCGCCTCCTCGCGCGGCGTCGGCGCCGGGAGACCGAAGCTGTCCCGAGACGCCCCGGCCGTTTGCGGTGCCCCGGCCGGAACAGAAGGCAGAGGAGCAGACGGCACGGCTGCCGGCCTGCCGGCGCTGTCCTCGGATGATGGGGGCAGCTCGCCAGCCTTCGCGCGCGCGCGCATGACAGCGTCATAGCAGGCCAGGCGACGCGCCGGTTCGGCAATCCTGGCGCAGGCGGCCAGGTCCCGGTCCACGACCTGCGCCCGGGCCGGGGCGTCCGGCTGGCAGATCACGGCGGCGAGCATGCCGATGAGCCCTGCCATGCCCCATCCTGCGATCGACGTCCGCCCCTGCCTCATGATGGTCATCCGCTCCCTCCTCATCGCTGTGCCGTGTCCTGTGGGGAGGCCCCTGGCGGGACTCCCGCCCGTCCAGGAGATGCCCGCAGCTGCGCGAATGCGTCAAGGGCACAATCGCAGGAGACCGCCTTCCACCGGCCGGCCCGTCAGCCATCGCGGGGGAAATTTTCCGCCTGCGCTTTTCTCCCTCATCTTCGGGGGCTGAGACCCGCGGCCACGCCCGCATCCGCCGCCGCCTCCACCCGTCCGGTCCGTGCGGCGGCAAGCAGGGACTCCGCATGACGCAGGGTCATCCGCATCCGGTCGATCTCGGCGCGGTGGCGGGCGAAGGCCTGCCGCCTTGCACCGGTGAGCACGCGGCCTGAGGGCAGCTTCAGCGTCAGGGGATTGACCTGGCGGCCATTCACCAGCACCTCATAATGCAGATGCGGTCCCGTCGCCCGGCCCGTGGCGCCGACATAGCCGATCACCTGCCCCTGGCGCACCCGCACGCCGGATCGGATGCCGCGCGCAAACGCCTTCAGATGCCCGTAGGCCGTGGCGTAGGTGCCATTGTGGCGGATGCGGATGTAGTTGCCGTAGCCGCCATAACGCCCGGCCCGCTCGATGATGCCGTCGCCGGCGGCATACACCGGCGTGCCGGGCGGCGCGCCGAAGTCCACGCCCTTGTGCGCCGTCACATAGCCCAGGATGGGATGGCGGCGGCGGCCGAAACGCGAGGTCAGCCGCGCGCCATCAAGCGGCGTTTTCATGAGCGTGCGGCGGATGCTGCGTCCCCGGGCGTCGAAATAGTCCGCCCGACCATCCACGACAAAGCGATAATAGGCAAGGCTGCGCCCGCGCAGCTGAAGGCCGACGAACAGCACGGCCTCGGGTCTCTGCCGGCCATCCTCGGCAAGCATCTTCGTATAGAGGATCTCGAATTCGTCCCCGGGCCACAGCTCGCGCTCGAAATCCACGGCAAAGCCCAGCGCCCGGATGGTCTTGACGATCAGCGGCACCGGCACGCCCGCCCGTTCGGCATCGAGATAGAGGCTGTCGGCGATCCGGCCGCGCGCATAGCCGTACACCAGATGGGCCGGCACCGGAATCCTGCGGGCCTCATAGCCGTGACCGCCGGCCGTCACCACCAGCCGGTAATCCGGCTCCGGGCGATAGACCAGCCTTGCCAACCGCCGCCCTCCGCTCGTCCCGTCACCCCCCTCGAACGCAAGATTGAAGACGGCACCCGCCCGCAGGCGACGCGGATCCGCAAGCTCTGAAAAGGCCCGCACCACGGCGAGCGCATCCGCCGCCGACAGCCCCGCCCGCCGGAGAAGATCGACCAGCGCCTCGCCCCGCCGCAACCGCACCGGTTTGAGGACGGCTGCCGGCGGCTCGGTGCGCGGCGGCGCGGCAACCACCGACTCCGCCTTTTCCACCGTTCGCTCCGGTTTCGCCTCCTCTCCGCGCGACACCCCGGGCCGTTCATCGCTCATGCGGGTGAGCGCCTGGCCGGCTGCGTCCTGCTGCTCGATGCGCGCGGGCCCCGCCGCCCGCCACGGCGCCGGCACCAGCCACCAGGCGACAACCCCAAGCACGATCAGCCCGCCCAGACAGAAGACGAGCTCCCGCCACCATCGCGGCCTGCCGATCCCGGCACCGAGATCGCCAAGCGGCGTCACTTCCATCCGGCCGTGAGAGGACATCCGTCCACTTTCCATCGCCCACTCCCTCATCGGGCCGGGCCGATGCCGATACGCACAGCGCCACCCCCCGCGGGGATCGCGACCAGCAACCGCGCTTCAGGATGAATCCCCGATTCCGGCTTGTCAAATGGGATGGCGCAAAGCTGTCTGCTCCCTTCCCGCCGCCCGCACGCCGCCGGCCGGCTCCGGCCCCCTCCTGCCTCCATTCCCCCGGATGGCCCCGGCGAGGATTGCCTTGCGGGAAGTCCATCGTCTAGGTTCCCGCCGGGAAGATTTCCGCAACCACATCCGTGGCTGCCTCCGCACGGGATCAGCAGACCAGCAGGAAGCGGCGTCATGACCACCCGTCTCTTACCGGAAGATGTGCTGCCTGCGGCCGATGCGGCCGGCCCCGCCCCGATCATTCCCCTCCACTTCTTCACACCGGAAGAATGGGAGGGATTGCAGGAGGGGGAATGGGTCCGTCTTGCGCCGGATGCCGCCCTGGATCTGGCAGCCGCCCGGCAGATGGCGGATCTGTGCTCATTCCGCGGCAGGCAAGGCGACGTCCTCGTCATTCCGGGCCGGAGCGGCACGCCGGCAGCAGCCCTTGCCGGGCGCGGCAAGGAGGCCCTTGACTGCTGGGCCGCCTCCAGGATCGCGGAGGCCCTGCCGGCCGGGCGCTACCGCATCACGGGGCCGCTTTCCCCCGCCGAGGAGGAGGCGGCCGCCCTCGGCTTTGCCCTGGCACACTACCGGTTCTCCCTGGCAAGTGCGGCCGAGGCCCCCCCCTTGCGTGCACTGCTTGTCGCGGATCCGGCCCGCCGCGCCGCCCTGCGCGAGGCGCAGGCGATCTGGCGTGTGCGCGATCTCGTCAACATGCCCGCCAACCGGCTGGGGCCCGAGGCTCTGGCGGCGGAGGTATCTGCTCTCGGCCGCCGCCATGACGCGACGGTGACCGTGTGGAAAGGCGACGAGCTGCTGGAGGCCGGATTTCCGGCGGTCCATGCGGTGGGTGCGGCCGGAGCCGAGCCGCCGCATCTCGTCAGTCTGCGCTGGGGTGAGGAGGGCGCACCGGGCCTGGCCGTTGTCGGCAAGGGGGTGTGCTTTGACAGCGGCGGCCTTGACCTCAAGACGGCCCAGGGCATGCGGCTGATGAAAAAGGACATGGGTGGAGCGGCCCATGCGCTGGCACTGGCGGCGCTTGTGATGGCCGACGCCCTGCCGGTGCGGCTGCATCTGGTGATTCCCGCCGTCTTCAATGCCGTCGATGCCCGGGCCTATCGCCCGGGTGACGTGATCGCCACCCGCAAGGGGCTGACCGTCGAGGTCGGCAATACGGACGCCGAAGGCCGGCTCGTGCTGGCGGACGCGCTCACCTTCGCGGACGAGGATGCGCCGGAACTGCTCGTCGATTTCGCGACATTGACCGGCGCGGCGCGGGTGGCGCTCGGTCCCGATCTGCCGGCTCTGTTCACCCGCGATGATGCGCTCGCCGAAGCGCTGCTTGCTGCGGGAAACCGGCTTGCCGATCCCCTCTGGCGTCTGCCGCTTCATGACCCTTATGCGGAGGATCTGGGAAGCGAGATCGCCGACCTCGGCAACATCGCCGGCCATGGCTTTGCCGGCGCGATCCTGGCCGCCCTTTTCCTGGACCGCTTCGTGGCGCGCAGCCGATCCCACGCCCATTTTGACATCTACGCCTGGAATGGACGCGCCCGGCCCGGGCGGCCGAAAGGCGGGGAAGCCTTCGCGCTGAGAGCCGTGCATGCCGTGCTGCGGGACCGCTTCCCGGGCGGGGCGGACGGGCGCAACCGCAAGGAAGGCCCAACTCCCGCCTCTTGACCACACCCGGTAACGGCGCGTTAAGCTTGCAAACGATACGCTTGCGTAACGAGGAGGCGATGGCCGGATCCCGGGCGTGATCCGGTTGAGGAGATGGACCGCCCCGATGTCCGCAAAGCTTCACGCCTTTCTGGCCGAGTGGCGCCGTGTGCTGGTGGCCTCGGTGCGTGCGCCGATCCCGGATCTGACCAACCGCCAGATGGCGGTGCTGCTGACCGTCTATCTGACGGAACCGCCGCATACCGTACGCGCGCTGGCCCGCCTGCTCGGCGTGCACAAGCCCGTGATCACCCGCGCGCTCGACCGCCTGTCCCGTCACGGGCTCGTGCGGCGTCAGCGTGATCCGGCCGA
Source organism: uncultured Sphingomonadales bacterium (assembly GCA_964471405.1). GTDB lineage: Bacteria > Pseudomonadota > Alphaproteobacteria > Sphingomonadales > Rhodothalassiaceae > J084. The sequence continues at coordinate 53,361 of CAYYGH010000006.1, forward strand.
TCGCCGGTCCGTGCTCGTCCAGCGCACGGTCAAGGGGGCCGTGTTCCTGAGCGAGTTCTATGACATCGCCCGCTCGGCCCTTGCCGAGGATGAGACGGCGGAAGGGGCCGCAGGCCGGGAGCGCGCGGAATGAAGGCCGCCTCGTCCCACACGCAAGAGGCCTGGCACAGCCTGTGTGCGCGCATCGCGGCCTGGTTTCCCGATCCCGACCACCCTTCCCGGCACGACCGCCGGCTGCAGCTCGTTCGGCCGGATCTGGCCGCCAGCGGCCTGGAAGACCGGGCTCCGAAGAGCGCCTGCCTGCGCCGGCCGGTGCTCAAGCGGATCGTAGCCGGCACGGCGGCGATCTACAACGAGCCCTCCACTGCCGGCCCTGCGGCGGATGAAGCGCTTTTCGGCGAGGACGTGCTGGTCATGGAGGAACGCGGCGGCTGGGCCTGGGGGCAGCTGATGAGCGATGCCTATGTGGGCTATCTCGATGCCCGCACTCTGGCGCCGGTCTCCTGCTCGCCCACCCATCGGATATCCCACCTGTTCACGCATCTCCTGGCCGGGCCCGACATCCAGTCGGCCATGATTGCGCTGCTGCCCTTCGGGGCGCGGGTGACGGTCGTGGAGCGTTCGGATGACGGCCGCTATGCGCGGATCGCCGAACGCGATGCCTGGATCGCCACCCAGCACATCCGCCCATTGGACGAGCCGGTGGACTCGCCGCTCGCGGTGGCCCGCCGCTATCTCGGTGCCCCCTACCGCTGGGGAGGGCGGACGGCGGCCGGCATCGACTGCAGCGGCCTCATCCAGATGGCCTTTCTGTTCACGGATCTGCCGCTGCCACGCGACTCCGATCTGCAGCTTGCCACCATGCAGGGTCCGTTGGGAGCACGGGTGGCGCCCGACGCGGCACGCCGGGGCGATCTCGTCTTCTTTCCGGCTCATGTGGGGATCATGGTCGATGAGAGGCATGTCCTGCATGCCAATGCCACCCACATGATGGTGACGATCGATCCTCTCGGGGATGTCCTGGGCTGGCTTGAGGCCAAGGGGCATGCGCGGCCGCTTGTGGGCATCTACCGGCCGGCCGTGTGCATGGCCGCCGACTGAGCCCCTTTCCCCGTTCCGGGAGGAGCCGGAACGGCGCAAGAAGCCTTCTGACGCGGGCCGCTTTGGTTCCGCCGGCCGCTACTGGGCGCCCTCCGCGGCCGACCCGCCTTCGTCTTCTTCAGCCGGCAGCGGCGGCGGATTGGGCGTATTGGCTCTCAGATAGGCGATGACATCGGCCCGATCCTTTGCGCGCTTGAGCCCGGCAAAGGCCATCTTGTTGCCGGGTATCGCCTTGCGGGGATTCGCGATCCAGTGATCGAGCATCTCATAAGTCCACGTCCCGCCGTGATTCTTGAGAGCGTCGGAATAGGCGAAATCCGAACGATGGGCGATCGGCGCCCCGACAATGCCGTGCAGATTGGGACCGATGCGATTGCCGGCGCCTTCCGCAATCGTGTGGCAGGCAGCGCATTTGCCGAAGATCTTGCGCCCCTTCTCGGCCGAGGCCTGCGCGAGCAGCGCGGCAAGCGACGGTCCCTTCTTCGCCTCGGGCTGCGCCGGCTGGCCGGCCGGCTGCTCGGCAACGGCCACCGGATAGGCGGGCTTGTCGGGCAGCTCGGGCTCGATGAGCTCGTCGGCGAACCAGCCGCCCAGCTTGGCGACCAGCCCCGCCACCAGAATGCCGGCGACCACCTTGTTCACTTCCATGATGTCCCACGCCATGGAATTCGCGCTCCTCGCCTGTTGTCCTGTCCCATGCCGACCCGGCCCCGGCCGGACTGCCGACCGCCGGCCACCGAAGCCCTCGCGGCGCCGGCCGAACGGAGCGCCGCGGCGCGACGGGCGGCGCGCACATTAAATGCGCCTGCTGCCGAATTGCAAGAGGCCACCGACCGGCGGCATGCCCGGCCTCACCCACCCGCGGCAGCCTCGGTGAAATAGCGGGCAAGTTCGCCCCCTTTGGCCTGCTTGAGGGCGGCACACAGCTCGATCCGTTCCACCGTCTGGGCCAGTTCGCGCGGCCCGCCCTCCAGATGCGCGACCTTGTCGGCGAAGAAGGTCTTGAGCGCCCTGGCATGCTCCCGATCGCAGAATCCGGCACCGATATTGACCACCGCACCCTGCCGCCAGGTGGGAATGCGCTTGATGAAGTCGGCAAGATGGTTCTGGATCCACTGCCACATCGCCTCGCGATGGGCGTCGGTGGAGGCCAGCGTATAGGCGATCTGGATCGCCTCGTTGTCCCGCAGCCGGTCGTCCAGAATCAGCGACTGCATTTTCCGGGCGAGGGCAGGATCGGGTGCGCCGGCCAGGGCCCCGAACGCCACCTGCCGGAAGAAGCCGTCGCGCGAGGCCAGCGCCTTGGTGAGCAGCTCTTCGGCAAAGGCAGTGCCCTTGTCCGCCACCGCCACCTTGACGGCAAGCCCGATCAGCCCCGGATCGATGCGACGCGGATCCGGCCGCCCGGCCTCCACATAGGCCGCCCCGGCTTCCGCCAGGCTCCGGCGCAGGGCGGGATCGCGCACGAAGTCGGCCATGAAATCGATCACGGCCGGCCGCAGCAGTCGCCGGTCGGCCGGCTCGCCCGGACGCATCACGATGCCGAGATCCTGCGCCCGCGCCGCATAAAGCCCGGCGGCGAATCGGCGAATGGCGGCCCTGGCTGCCGGATCCTCGACCAGCCGGTCATGGAAGAACCGCAGATCCCCCATGGGAGCGGTGATGACGGCGCGCCGCTCATCGGCCGCGGCTTCCCGCATCGCCTGGGCCAGCCTGGCAATCGCCACATCGCCCGAACGGAACGCCGCCGACAGCGATGCATACAGCGCCTGGCGCTCCCGGCCGGTGAGCCAGTCGAAGGCCGCGATCAGATCCTCACTGGCCTTCGGATCAAGAGCGAAGCGGTAATAGCCCGTGGCATCGGCATTGGGCATGAGCGCGCGCGGGCAGCCGGCCATATCGAGCCGCAGCCGCGCCGTGCGGGTGGTCAGAAGCGTGCACTGGCGGATGTCGCCGTCCGCTCCCTTCGCCCGCACGCAGACCGGAATCTGCCACAGCCCCTTGGCCGGAGCCTGCGAGCCGATCGGCCGGAAGCGACGCTGGGCAAGGGCCACCTCGGGAGCCGCCCCCGCCTTGCACAGACGCTCGGCGACCACCAGCGGCACACCCGGCTGGAAGAGAAAGCTTGCGAACGCCTCCTTGACCTCGGGATGACCGGAACCGGCCGCCAGCGAATCCAGGAAGTCATGCACATCGGCCACGCCATGGGCGAAACGCTTCATGTGCTCCTGGATGCCGCGGCGGAAGGCCTCTTCGCCGAGATAGGATTCGAACATCGCCAGCACCGCCGCGCCCTTCTGATAGGTGATGCCGTCGAAGGCGGTGGCGATGTCGTGGTTGGACCGGATCGGCTGCCGGATCTGACGGGCGGAGGCCAGCTCGTCCGCCGCCATCACCCGCAGGGCGCCATTGAGGATCGCATTCTCAAAGCCGTCCTGCGGGAAGGCCCGGGCGACCGCCTTGTTGCCCATCCAGGTCGCAAAGGATTCGTTGAGCCAGATGTCGTCCCACCATTTGGGGGTGACGAGATCGCCGAACCACTGGTGGGCGAGCTCATGAGCCGCCACCGACTTGAAGGCCCGCTTCAGCTGATAGGGGCTGTTGTCGTCGATCAGCAGAAGCTGCTCGCGGAAGGTGATGGCCCCCGCGTTCTCCATGGCGCCTGCGGCAAAATCCGGCACCGCGATGAGGTCCAGCTTGGCATAGGGGTAGGCGACACCGAAATAGCGCTCCAACGTCTCGACCAGCGGCCGGGTATGGGCGAGCACATAGGCGAGCCGGGCGCCCTTGCCGCGGGTGGCGATCGCCCGCAGCGGCACGGCGTGGTCACGGACGGCAGTGGGCGGCAGCGGCTTGCCCTCCACGACGTCGAGATGGCCGACGGCAAAGGCGATCAGATAGGTCGGCAGCGGCTTCGTTTCCTGGAAATGATGCCGCACGAGGCCCGGTCCGGCAGGCTGGGCCCGGGTCTCGGGCGTATTGGTGATCACCGTCATGTCCTCGGGCGCCGTGACGGTGATCGTGAACGGCACCTTGAAGGCCGGCTCGTCGAAGCCGGGAAAGGCCAGCCGCGCCGAGGTCGCCTCGAACTGGGTGAAGGCATAGGGTTCTGCGCCGTCGACCACCTTGTAGAGGCCCTCCAGCGCCTCGTTGAACGGCGCATCATAGGTAATCTCGATGCGTGCGCTGCCGGCGGCCGCCTCAGCGGCAAGATCAAGGCGCGCCACGCCGGTGGGATGCACCTCCTCGTAGCTGGCCGGAATGCGTCGGCCGTTCTGGACCACGGCCGCCTCATGGACCGTCAGATGCCGGCCGTGCAGCCAGATTCTCCTGGTCGGCGAGGCGATGTTGACGGCGATCGTGACATGGCCGGAAAAGCGGGCCTTGCGCGGATCAATGGTCAGGTCGAGGTCGTAGTGGACGGGCGCGACATTGCGGCCGAGCTGGCCGGTCGGGATGGTCTCCTCCTGTTGGGATGCGCGCGGCTGCGCCTTCTTCTCGGCCGGCTTTTCGCAGGCGCTCACCCCCACCGCGATCAGGCAGGCCAGCAATCCGCCGGCCAGCAATCGCAGGACATTCGTCTTCTCTTGCAGCTGCATCTCGCGTCTCCTCGCCATCCTGCCACTCTCACCGCCGGGCCCACAGGGCGATCAGATGATGCGCCAGAGCCAGAGGAGGCGGAATGAACAGCGCCCCCCTGCGGCCGGCTGCGGAGTCTTCTAGCAGCCGGAGCACCTCCTTGCGTCTAAACCATCGTGCATCGGCCAGTTCCGTTTCGTCGCACCGCAGGGGCGTCCTGTCCACCTCCTGCAGAAAGCCCGTCATCAGGGAATGCGGAAAGGGCCAGGGCTGACTGGCGACATAGCATGGCCGTCCCTGCGGGCGCAGGCCGAGCTCTTCCGCGATTTCCCGCGCGACGGCCTGTTCCAGGCTTTCCCCCGGCCGCAGGAATCCGGCGATCGTCGAATACATTCCTTCCGGAAAGCCGCGCCCGCGCGCGAGCACGCAGCGGTCCCCGGCATGCACCAGCACCAGCACGGCCGGATCGACACGGGCAAAGACGGTGCGGCCGCAGTCTGCACAATGCCGGGCGGCACCGGCCTCAACAACCGTCATCACCGCGCCGCAGCCCGGGCAGTGCCGGTGGTCGCGATGCCAGAACAGCAGGGCGCGCGCTGCGGCAAGATCGCCGCTGTCGTGATCCGGCTGCCGGCCGCTGCGGGCGGCCGCGGTCACCTGCCCGGCCAGCCGGCGGGGATCCTGCCATTGCACCTCGTCCCCGGCGGCAAACAGCCGATCCGCCGCCCCGGGCATCAGCAGGGCCGCCCAGTGCCGATGGCCCGCCGCGTCCACACCCAGGAACACCCATTCGCGCCGATCCGTGGCATCAGGGTCGAGCCGGTCGGCCGGCACCCGCCGGATCCGTCCGGATGCGGGGGCAAAAGGAGCCCGTCCCTCATCGTCCAGTACAAGCACGAGGTCCTTTTCCTGCGGTCCGGTTCCGGCCGCCTCGCGGGCCCATTTCTCCTCCCGCCGCAGGGCGGTGCCCGTGAAGGCGAAGACGGCATCGGCCCCGATCAGCGGCTCCTGTGCGCTTTCCATCCCCTTGATCCTGCGACTGCGATGCTCAGCGGTGTGCCATCCGCTGCTCATTGAGAATGAAGGGCATGGGGCATTTCGCGCTTGCACGCAAGGCCGGATGCGCCCATATAGCCGCGCTGGAAGGGCGGCGCGGACGCCCGGCTCCTGCGAACCCGGTCAGGTCCGGAAGGAAGCAGCCGTAGCGGGATGCCGGCGGGTCGCGACCGCTCTTCCGCCTTCTGGGGCGGTCGGCGATATCAGGGGGGCAGGATGCCTTGCCCGCCGGCGACGGCCTTCCTACACTGGCGGTGGCCGGGAGCGGGTCCCGGTCTGCCGGCAAAGGGCGATGAGGGCGAAGATGACAGACGAGACCTACTCCGGTTATCGCGTCCTGGCCCGCAAATATCGGCCGCAGCGTTTCTCCGAGCTGGTAGGCCAGGAGGCGATGGTGCGCACGCTCGCGAATGCGCTGCGCTCGGGGCGGGTGGCGCATGCCTATCTGCTGACCGGCGTGCGCGGCGTGGGCAAGACGACAACGGCCCGGATCATCGCGCGTGCCTTGAACTGCACGGGCCGGGATGCGTCTGCCGGCGAGGTGGAACCCTGTGGAAGCTGCGAGGCCTGCCAGCGCATCGCCGAATCGCGCCATGTCGATGTCATCGAGATGGACGCGGCCTCGCGCACGGGGGTCGACGACATCCGCGAGATCATCGATTCGGTCGCCTATGCACCCGTCTCTGCCCGCTACAAGGTCTACATCATTGACGAGGTGCACATGCTCTCGCGCTCGGCCTTCAATGCGCTCTTGAAGACGCTGGAGGAACCGCCGCCGCATGTGATCTTCATCTTCGCCACCACCGAGATCCACAAGGTGCCGGTAACCGTGCTCTCACGCTGCCAGCGCTTCGACCTCAAGCGCGTGCCGCCGGAGGTGCTGATCGCGCATCTCAAGGACATCGCGGCCCGCGAACAGGTCACGGTCAGCGACGAGGCGCTGGCGGTGATCGCGCGGATTTCGGAAGGCTCGGTGCGCGACGCCCTCTCGCTGCTCGATCAGGCGATCGCCTTCGCAGGCGCCGAGATCGACGAGGAAACGGTGCGCGGCATGCTGGGACTCGCCGATCATGTGGCGGTGATCGAGCTGCTGGCTGCTGCGCTCACCGGCCGCGCTCAGGAGGTGCTCACGCGCATGACGGCGCTGCGCACGGCCGGTCAGGACCCGGTGCTGCTGATGACGGATCTGCTTGACGCCCTGCACTGGCTGACCCGCATGGCCGTCACACCCGAGGCCCGCAAGGATCCCCTGCGCGGGCCGGCCGAGCGGCAGCTGGCGGAGCGCCTTGTGGGCGATCTTGACATGGGCCGGCTCCAGCGCGCCTGGCAGATGCTGCTCAAGGGGCTCGAAGAGGTGCGCACGGCTCCCCAGCCGATGGATGCCGCCGAAATGGCCCTGCTCAGGGTCGCGCATGCTGCCAGCCTGCCCACCCCGGCCGAAGCGCTCGCCTGGCTGAAGCGCCAGGAAGGCGGGCCGGCAGGGGCCGGCGGCAACCGGGCAGGAGAGGCCGCATCCGCAAGGGGAGAGCCTGCCCGCTCCGATCTTCTCTCGCCCGCACCATCGGCCGCCGGCGCGCCTGCCGCTCCTGCACCGGTCGCCCCTCCGCCGGAGGCGACATCCCCGCTGCCGCGCACCGAGGCCTCCGGCAGCGCCCTGCGCAAACATGCCCGGGAGCCGGTCCCGGCAGCGGTAGCGGAAGAGGGGCGGGACCGGATGCCGGAGACGGTGGCCGATCTCGTCGCTCTCTTTCACGCGCATGGCCGCGGACGGCTTGCCACGCTCGTGAAAGACCGGCTGCGGCCGGTGCGCATGCGCGCGGGTCTGATCGAGATCGGACATGCGAGCAGACTCGCCCGGGACGACATCAGGGAGATCCAGCGCCTGCTGCGTGAATGGACGGGCGAACGCTGGCAGGTGGTGATTTCCTCCGATGAAGAGGGAGCGCCCAGTCTGCGCGAGAAAGAGGAGGCCGAACGGCGGGTCTGGCAGGAACGCGCGATGGCGGATCCCGTCGTCCGGGCCCTGTTCGCGGCCTTTCCGCAGGCCCGCCTCGTCAGCGTGCGCCGACGGGAAAATTCCGCAAGCCGTCAGAATGGGAAAGACGCACAGCCATGAAGAACATCTCCCAGCTGCTCAAGGCCGCACAATCCGCCCAGGCCCGCATGGCCGAACTGCAGGAGGAGCTTGGCCGGATTACCGTCGAGGGGCAGGCAGGCGGCGGCATGGTGAAAGTCACGCTGACCGCCAAGGGCGAACTGAAGGCCGTCGACATCGACCCCTCGCTTCTCAAGGCGGAGGAAAAGGAGATCCTGGAGGATCTGATCATCGCCGCCCATCAGAACGCCCGCGCGGCCGCCGAGGAACGGATGAAGACGGAAATGGCACGGCTGGCCTCCGAAATGGGGCTGCCGCCGGGCATGGGATTGCCGTTCTAGGTCCAGGCGGCCATGCGTTCCCGAGCCGGGCGCAGATAGAGCCGAGGCGTGCGGAGGGCGTGCATGACGGCTGAGAGCCATCCCGCCATCGAGGGGCTGATCCAGGCCTTCGCGCGCCTGCCGGGGCTGGGTCCGCGCTCGGCGCGGCGGATCGTTCTGCATCTGATCGCGCACAAGGAAGGGCGGATGCGCCCGCTCGCCCGACGGCTCGCCGAGGTGGCGGATGCCGTGCGCGCCTGCAGCCGCTGTGGCAATCTGGACGTGACGGACCCTTGCGGCATCTGCCGCGACCCCCGCCGCGAAGGCCGGGTGATCTGCGTCGTCGAGCAGGTTGCCGATCTCTGGGCGCTGGAACGCAGCCGCCTGTTCAAGGGGCGGTATCATGTGCTGGGCGGACTGCTGAACGCGCTCGAGGGCATCGGCCCCGACGACATCAACCTGGCAGCCCTCGTCGCCCGCCTCGAAGAGGAAAAGGTGGACGAGCTCATCCTTGCGCTGCCCGCCACCATCGAGGGGCAGACCACCGCCCATTACCTCGCCGAGCGCCTTGCCGAGCATCCGGTCACCGTCAGCGAGATCGCCCATGGCGTGCCGGTGGGTGGCAGCCTTGAATATCTTGACGAAGGCACGCTCGCCGCAGCGCTCAAGGCCCGCCACCGGCTGCTGCCGGATTGAGCGTGCCTCCCCTTGCCCGCCGGCCGTATTGAGCGCGCATCTCTTTTCCCGCCGGCC
>CAYYGH010000007.1:0-31359 GCA_964471405.1 uncultured Sphingomonadales bacterium
TGAAGACGGTCAAGGACGCGAAGGGCAATCTGACGACCTTCGAGTACGACGGCTTCGACCGTCTGATCCGGCGCCGCTATCCGGATCCGTGGAGCCCGGGGATTTCGTCATCGAGCGATGTGGAACTTACGCCTCCTCGGCCGCCTTGCGGCGCGTGGCGCGCTTGCGCTCATGAGGGTCCAGGATGCGCTTTCTGAGCCGGATGGCGGACGGTGTCACCTCCACCAGCTCGTCCTCGGCAATATAGCTCAACGCATCCTCCAGGCTGAACCGCAGCGGCGGGGTGAGCAGGACATTGTCGTCCTTCTGGGCCGCGCGGATGTTGGTCAGCTTCTTCGTCTTGAGCGGATTGACCTCGAGATCCTGCGGCCGGTTGTGCTCGCCGATGATCATGCCAGGATACACCTCTTCTCCGGGGCCGATGAACAGCCGCCCGCGGTCCTCCAGATTCCAAAGGGCATAGGCGACGGCGCGCCCGGCCGCATTGCTGATCAGCGCCCCGCGCGGCCTTGAGGCGATCGGGCCCGCATGCGGCGCATATGCGAGGAAGAGACGGTGCATGATGGCGCTGCCGCGGGTCGCCTGCACCAGCTCGCCGTAGAGCCCGATCAGCCCGCGTGCCGGCGCGCGAAAGACCATCCGCAGCTTGCCCGCCTCCAGCTGGGCGATATCGAGAAGCTCCGCACGCCGGCTGCTCAGCATCTCCATGACCGTGCCCTGGTGCATGTCATCCACCAGGATCACCACCTGCTCGAAGGGCTCGAGCAGCCGGCCCGTGCCGGGCTCACGGCGCATCAGCACGCGCGGACGCGAGACCGTAAGCTCGAAGCCTTCCCGCCGCAGCGTCTCGATCAGCACGCCGAGCTGCAGCTCGCCCCGGCCCTCGACGATGAAGGCGCGCTCGTCCTCCGTCTCGCGCACGCGGATGGCGATGTTGCCTTCCGCCTCGCGCAGGAGGCGTTCGCGCAGCACCCGGCCGGTGAGCTTGTCGCCATCGCGTCCGGCGAGCGGTCCGTCGTTGATGGCGAAGGTCATCGCCACCGTCGGCGGATCGATGGGGGGAGCAGGCAGGGCGGCCGTGACGGCAGGGGCGGCGAGCGTGTCGCCCACCGTCGCGCACTCCAGCCCCGCGATCGCGATGATCTCGCCGGCCGAGGCCTCCTCCACCGGCACCCGTTCCAGCCCCGCGAAGGAGAAGAGCTTGGTAACGCGCGCTTCCTCGACGACGCGCGCGCCGTCCCCATCCGCCCGCAGCGCCCGGATCGGATCTCCCACGCGCACGCGGCCCGACTCGATGCGGCCCGTCAGAACGCGGCCGACGAAGGCATCCCGCTCCAGCAGCCGGGCAAGCATCCGGAAGGGCTCGCGGTCACGGCCCTCGCGCACCGGCGCAGGCTCCGGCACATGGGCGAGGATGGTCTCAAGCAGCGGTGCGAGATCCCGCCCGGGTGCCTCTTCCGGCTCGCGCACCGCCCAGCCCGCGCGGCCGGCCGCATAGAGCACGGGAAAATCGAGCTGCTCGTCGCTGGCCCCGAGCGCGACGAAGAGGTCGAAGACCGCATCGAGGACGGCATCCGGCCGGGCGTCCGCGCGGTCCATCTTGTTGATGACGACGATGGGCTTCAGCCCCAGCGCCAGCGCCTTCTCGGTCACGAATTTCGTCTGCGGCATCGGGCCTTCGGCCGCGTCCACGAGCAGAAGCACGCCGTCGACCATCGACAATACGCGCTCCACCTCGCCGCCGAAGTCCTTGTGGCCGGGGGTGTCCACGATCTGGATGCGGGTGCCGCGCCAGGTGACGCTGGTGCATTTTGCGAGAATGGTGATGCCGCGCTCACGTTCGAGCGGTTCGCTGTCCAGCGCCCGTTCGGCGATGGCCCGGTGGGCGGCCACGGCCTCGGTCTGCCGCAGCAGCTGGTCGATCAGCGTCGTCTTGCCGTGATCCACATGGGCGATGATCGCGATGTTTCTGAGCTTCATGCGCAGTCCCTGCTTTCAAGGCTTCAGGCAGGCTGGGGAAACCGCCGCCTGTCCCTGTCGGCGGATGTGCCAGCGCGGCGCCGGGCACGCAAGAGGCCGTCCATGACACCGCATCGGCCGCCCGAAAGACCGGCGGGCTCTCCCCCTCGGGGCAGGAATGGCTTCCTTCCGGACGGCATCACCGCTTCGTGAGATATCGTGATTGCGCGCGAACGAAAGTTGAACCACATGGCCTTGAAGATGCCGCAATTGATCCTATTTCTAAAGCTGTGGCAGGCGGTTCGTCCCCTGTCATGCCCTCCGTGGGCGTTTCCTCCCTGAACTTGGGCCGTGGCGGGCTTGCCCCCACGGCCCTTTTTTGGCGGTGTCTGCCGGATCCGGACCTTCTGTGCCTGTCCCTCTACAGGAGAATGGCGGCACCCAGAGCCAGAAAGGCGAAGAAACCCACCACATCGGTTACCGTCGTCACGAAGACGCTGGAGGCGACTGCGGGATCCACGCCGAAACGATGAAGCGCCAGCGGCACGAACACCCCGGCCAGTCCTGCAGAAACAAGATTGACGATCATGGCCAGGGCGATCACGAGCGCCAGCATCGGGTCCTGAAACCAGACGAGTGTCACCACCCCGGTCACCACCGCCAGCAGACAGCCATTGAGAAAGGAGACCAGCAGCTCGCGCCGGGCCACGCGCAGGGCATTGAGAGCCGTCAGCTCACGGGTGGCCAGCGCCCGCACGGTGACCGTCATCGTCTGGGTCCCGGCATTGCCGCCCATGGAGGCCACGATCGGCATCAACACCGCCAGTGCGACCATCTGCTGGATCGTCGCCTCGAACAGCCCGATCACGAGCGAGGCAAGAATGGCGGTGCCGAGATTGATGACCAGCCAGATGAAGCGTTCCCGGGTGACCTCGCGGATGGGCTGGTTGAGGTCGCCTTCGCTGACACCGGCAAGGGCGAGGATGTCTTCTTCCGCCTCTTCCTCGATCACCTCGACCACGTCATCGGCGGTAATCCGGCCTACGAGTCGCCCCGTATCATCCACGACCCCGGCCGAGATCAGGTGATATTTGGTGAAGGCCCGCGCCACCTCTTCCTGGTCGGTGGTGACGGAAAACAGAGGCGGATCCGGTGTCATGATCTCCCTCAAGGGAGTGGGGCGCGGGCTGCGCAGCAGTTTCCACAGCGGCACCGTGCCGACGGGGCGGAACTGCGGATTGACGACGAAGATTTCGTAGAATTCCTCCGGCCCTTCCTCCGCATCCAGTCCCCGCAGAAAGTCGATGGCCTGGCCGACATTCCAGAACTCCGGCATCGCGACAAGATCGCGCCGCATGAGGCGGCCGGCGCTGTCTTCAGGATAGCTGAGGCCGCTTTCAATCTCGGCGCGGGTACGACGGGCCAGGCGGGCAAGGATGCGGCGCTGTTCTTCCTCGTCCAGCTCTTCGAGGAACTGGATCGCGTCATCGGTGTCCATCTCCGTGAGCGCGCGGGCCACCACCCGCTCGGGCAACACGGCCACCAGTTCCTCAAGTGTACGCCCATCCAGCTCGGCCAGGATGTCGGGATCCAGACGCCCTCCCATGATCTCGGCCAGGCGCCGGCGTTCATCGCTTTCGAGCAGTTCGATGAGATCGGCCGCATCCGCCGGATGCAGCTCGGCAAACAGATGCTGGATTTCGCCCCGGTCGCCGGCCTCCAGTGCCGCACGCAGACGCTCCAGCTGCGCACGCTGAGCCTCGGCCGGACCGCTTTCGTCTTCTGGCGGGGTCTGCTCGTTCAGCGTTGCAGGAGCTTCGCTCATTCAGTCATCCTCAACCGGGGCGCTGGACGGGCACCCATCATGGATCCCTTCCGTCTCACTCTAGGCGAGCCGTGGCGAAAAGAGAAGAAAGCCCGCAGGTTTTGCCTGCGGGCCTTCATGGTGCGGACGAGAAGATTCGAACTTCCACGGGCTTTCGCCCACAGCGACCTCAACGCTGCGCGTCTACCAATTCCGCCACGTCCGCGTGACGCCCGCCCTCTACCAGCACCGGTTCGAGCGGGCAAGATGCATATGGAAAAAAAGGCCGATTTCGTCAAGACCCGGCAGGCGTGGAATGGCGGGAATCTAGAGTTCCTCCTCGCTCACCATGCGGGTGATGGAGACGCCGATGCGGTCGCCGACGATCATGATTTCGCCTAGGGCGACGAGCTCGCCATTGGCATAGATCCGCACCTCGTCGTCATGGCCGGCATCAAGGTCGATCACGGCGCCGCGCCCCATCTTGAGAAGCTGACGCACCGGCATTTCGGTGGCGCCCAGCACCACCGTCATCTCGACGCGGACCTTCGAGATCGCATTCATGTCCGGCTCCTCATCGATGCGCCTGTCCGTGGCCCCGTTCCTGCCCGCCATCCTCGGGAAAGAGGGTTAGGAAGGGGTTAACATCCGGCGGGCCGCTCCGGTTGAAGAGGGGTATATCCTCTTGTCATGGAGGGGGATGCGCGCTAGGCGGGCCGGCATGATGGAGATGGATACCGGGCAGGGCCATGAAGAATGGCGGGCTGCGGGCGTTGTCTGGCGGCGCAGCCGGGGCCTTGTAGCCTATGAAAAGGCGTTGCGTGCGATGGAGGATCGCGTGGCGGCCATTCGTGCCGGCAGCGCGAAAGAGATGGTCTGGCTGCTGGAGCATCCTCCGCTTTATACCGCCGGCACCAGTGCCCGTCCCGAAGAGGAGGTGCGCGGCCCCTTGCCCTTTCCCCTGCACGTAACCGGCCGGGGCGGCAAGATCACCTATCACGGTCCGGGCCAGCGTGTGGCTTATGTGATGATTGATCTCAGACGCCGCGGCATCGACGTGCGGGCCTTCGTGCGCGGGCTTGAGGCCTGGGTGATCGCCGCGCTCGCCGCATTCGGAATCCGTGCCGTCCGACGGGCGGGCCGCGTCGGCATTTGGGTGCCCCGCAGCGACGGTCGGGATGACAAGATCGCGGCCATCGGCATCCGTGTCCGGCAGGGGATCAGCTTTCATGGCATTGCCGTCAATGTGAAGCCGGATCTGTCGCATTACGCTCCCATCATTCCTTGCGGCATTCGTGAACATGGGATCACCTCGCTGGCCGCTCTTGGTGTGGATGCCGATATCGGAGATCTCGACCGTGCTCTTGAGCACAGTTTCGGCCATGTGCTTGCCGGTCAGGATGTCTAGTCCGTCCGCACAGGGCCGAGACGGCCCGCCTGCGGGATGGGCCTGCCGATTCCCTTCGCCTTTCTCCTCTGTGTCCCGCATGTGGCGGTGCCAGCCATGGGGATGCCGCCGGCGGGGAATCACAAGGCATTGAGTTTTCTTGCATTCTTGCGTATCCTTTTCGGACATCCGGACGGGAAGGAGGGTCGCCATGGCGAAAAAGACGGTCACGCGCGCGGAACTGACGGAGGCGGTCTATCGCGAGGTGGGCTTGTCGCGCAGCGAATCGGCAGCTCTGGTCGACTCGGTGCTCGAGACCATTGCCGGTCGCCTGGAGAAGGGGGAGAATGTGAAGCTGTCCTCCTTCGGGAGCTTTCTGGTCCGGCAGAAGGGGCGCCGCATGGGACGCAATCCGAAAACCGGGGTGGAGGTGCCGATCGAGCCGCGGCGTGTCGTGGTCTTCAGGCCCAGTCAGATCCTGCGCAAGCGCATCGTGAAATCCCTTGACGACTTGGAATGACGGCTCGTGGCTGCATCCCGCGCTTCTGCTTCAGCTTCCGGCAGGCGGACCACGCGCAAGGCGCATGATGGCGCCGACAAGTCGCCTGCGGCCTATCGCACCATTGGAGAGGTGGCGGAAATTGTCGGTGTGCCACAGCATGTTCTGCGATTCTGGGAGACACGCTTCGCCCAGCTCAGACCGCTCAAGCGCAGTGGGAACCGGCGCTATTATCGGCCTGAAGATGTCGCTCTGCTGCAGGCCATTCGCATTCTGCTTCACGAGCAGGGGCTGACCATCCGCGGTGTTCAGAAGCGGCTGAAGGAGGAGGGGCGCCATCGCCTCGTGGCGGCCGTCCTGGGCCGGGCGGGCACGGGCGCGGAGGCCCGGGATGACGGAGGCATCGGGCAGACGGGCTCCTGTCAGGCGGCTTTATCTGATGCCGGGTCTGCAAATCCAAAAATGGATGCGGCGGACGGGGCGGAGGCGGCGGATGCGGGGTCGGCCCGGGACGTTCCGTCTTCCGGCGTATCCGGGGATACGGCACACGCCGGATTGTCCCTTGCGGATGTGGCGGCACTTCATGCGCGCTTGCGGCGCATTCGGGCGTTGCTCGATCTTCCCGCTGAGAAGGCAGAGAGCAGGGACGGCGAACAGGCCTGAGCCGGGTCGTCAGAGGGTGCGGCGCCCTTTTTGGAAAGGGGCAAGGCGCCATGGCACCGGCCCCGGCGGGCATTTCGGCGCTCCTTCCCGCCATTGATCGTGACAGATATAGCGCGCGGCCGACCCGATGCGCGGTGGCTGCTTATCCGTAGTCATCGATCAGACACCCTTCCTTTCTGACCTTCGGCCAGGGAGGATCATGTCCTGATAGCCGACCACTGATGCCCCTCATCTTCGTCATCCCCCGCCGACACCTGCCTTTTGTCATTCATCGACGTGCTTTTTCTTCGTCACCCGCAGCCGTCTCTTTTATCATCCGCCGCCCCCTCCTTTCTTGATCTCCTCCGCAGACAGACGCGGCGGATCCAGCGGAAAGAGGAGTCAACCATCAGCGCCGGGACCGTCATCACTATGGGCTGGATACGCCGCATCTGCCGGTAAATGACGCGGAAGGG
Organism: uncultured Sphingomonadales bacterium; assembly: GCA_964471405.1. Classification (GTDB taxonomy): domain Bacteria; phylum Pseudomonadota; class Alphaproteobacteria; order Sphingomonadales; family Rhodothalassiaceae; genus J084. Next base: position 6,768 of record CAYYGH010000007.1, read on the forward strand.
AAGACGGCATCGGCTCCGGCCTTCAGCGAGATTTGACATGAATCAAGGTGCATGGTGTCGTAGAGAGGAAAGGAAGGAACGCTTGCGGCTGCGGTCCCGGCGGCTTATGGAAGAATGGTGGAATGCATATCCTGTCCTGGTCCCGCGATTGATTCTCGTCCTGGCCCGTTCCAGGCGGGCGGGTGCAGAGAGCAGGTGCGCGGACAAGGCATCAAAGAGAGCCCGAGGAAGCCATGCGTGATTACCGGCAGATCTTTGAGGAGGCAATCGCACGCGTGAAGCGTGAAGGGCGGTACCGCGTGTTTGCGGATCTGGAACGCCAGCAGGGAGCTTTCCCCCGTGCCTTGCGCTATGAGGAAGGGGACAATGCCAAGCCCGTCGTCGTCTGGTGTTCCAATGACTATCTCGGCATGGGACAGCATCCCAAGGTGCTGGCGGCGATGCATGAGGCGCTCGACCGCTGCGGCGCCGGCGCGGGCGGCACCCGCAACATTTCGGGCACCAATCACTATCATGTGCTGCTGGAGCGCGAACTGGCAGACCTCCATCACAAGGAGGCCGCGCTGCTGTTTACCTCCGGCTATGTGGCAAACGAGGCGAGTCTGTCCACACTGGCCCGGATCCTGCCCGGCTGCGTCGTCTTTTCGGACGCCCTCAACCATGCGTCCATGATTCAGGGGATCCGGCATTCCGGAGCCGAAAAGCGGATCTTCCGGCACAACGACCTCGCCCATCTGAGGGAGCTGCTGGAAGAGGTTCCGCGCGAACGGCCCAAGATCATCGCCTTCGAATCCGTCTATTCGATGGACGGTGACATCGCTCCCATTGCCGAGATTGCGGATCTGGCCGCCGAGTATGGGGCGCTCACCTATCTGGACGAGGTGCATGCGGTTGGTCTCTACGGCCCGCGCGGCGGCGGCATTGCCGAGCGTGATGGCGTGATGGATCGGATCGACGTCATCGAGGGAACGCTGGGCAAGGCTTTCGGTGTGATGGGCGGCTATATCGCGGCCAGTCGGGATCTTGTGGACGTGATTCGCTCCTATGCTTCAGGTTTCATCTTTACCACCGCTCTCGCACCGGTCATTGCCGCCGGCGCCTTGGCAAGCGTTCGGCATCTGAAGGAAAGCACGATCGAGCGGGAGCTGCACCAGCAGCGCGCGGCCGAGCTCAAGGCCATGCTGAAAGACGCAGGCTTGCCGGTGATGCCCAGCGAATCGCATATCGTGCCGGTGCTGGTTGGCGATCCCGTGCGGTGCAAGCAGGTGACGGACCTGCTGCTGGCGGACTACGGCATCTATGTGCAGCCCATCAATTATCCGACGGTGCCGCGTGGGACGGAGCGCTTGCGGTTGACACCGGGGCCCATGCATACGCCGGAGATGATGCAGGCGCTGGTCAAGGCTCTGCTTGCCGTCTGGGAGCGCCTTGATCTCAAGCGCGCTGCCTGAAGCTGCGGCACCTTGCCCCGGCTGGAGAGGATCACCAGCCGGCGGCCGGAGGCGCGGGCAGCAGGGCGGGCAAGGAGGACGACAGCATGGGCGAGCGGGAGCCGCCCGAGGTTCTGCTCGAATTCCAGCGTATCGGCCGCCATGTAAAGGTGACGGCGATCGATCCGCAGACCGGCATGGAAGTCTCCCTGGTGGGAGATGCGGCAATGCCGGAAGATCATCTTGTGACACTCGCCCGCCGCAAGCTGATGCGCCGGCTCGCCCAGCTCCGCAACCGCCGGCGTGACGATGGGGCGGGGCCGGGGATCCTGGTCTAGGCGTGTTTCTGGGAAACGGAGTTTTTCCTGGCCAATTTGACCTGTCGAGACATGCAGGCAGGGCAAAAGCAGCTGTGGCGATAGCGCGTGCGGTGGACAAGATGGTGCAGGATGCCGTCTTTTCCTCTGAAGCGAGGCAGAAGTGGTTTCAGGAAACGACCGTCCTCGTATTCGTATTGTCGCCAGACCGCGTAGGCGACGAGATCTGCCAGCTGCAGCAGCCGTGAGCTTCGGGAATCGGCAAAAAGCGGGACTTCAGCAAGGTTGCGGATTCTTCCCCAGCGTGTCCCCCGCACCCGGAACTCGGCCATGAGATTTTGCAGATCACGTTCCTGTCTCGCCTTGTCCATGATGACGAGGCCTCTTTGCTTTTCTCTGTTTTCCGCATAAAGCCCTCTCAAGAACAGATTGAATCTGTTCATCATTTCTTCAAAGGCGACAGATAGGGCGTGCTCTTCCTCTCCAAGCGCCTCTTTCTCCACAACCACGGCAAATGGATGGACCGACTTGCTTTCTGGGACCAGCAGACCGATTGCGTCGCACAGGATGCGTTCTCGATCCCTGTTGGCTTTGATCTGCCGCCACGGGTTCGATTTAGCATTGTAAATGTGACTTGCGTGGAGTTCGATCTCGGTGGCGTTTCCAAGGTTCAGGTTTGCAACGAATTCATCGGCCTTCTTGATGAGGTGATAGATACTGCGCTCAAATACGGAAATACCGGCAAGCACGAAGTGCCGATCACGAGGATTGCTGGCTCCGCCTGAGCCGTCCAGATAGAGAATGTGCACCAGTTGCCCCCCAGTCATCCTCCCCCTTCGAGCATAAAAAATGCAGCCGGGTGGGGCAAAGCCCCAACGGACCGTCTAAAGGACAGCCCTCCCAACCACATGCTGAAATCTACGTGCTGATACACCCTCTGTCAAGCCGGCGTGGGAGAAGGGGGTGTATCAGGAAAGAGCGGTTGCCCGGGATGCCCACCCCTCACCCAAGTGCCGGAGCCGGGAGGGGCTATCTGCGATCATGCCCTTCTTGTCCAGCAAGAAGGACAGGGCTGAAGGCGCCCGCCCACGGAGAGCCGGGGTTTGAGGATCGTCCAGGGGAGACCCGGCGGAGGACCGGCCCCGGAAGAGGGACGAGGCTGATCCCGGAAGAAGGATGGGCTGAGATCTTCCTTGGGCGAAATGAGCCTGACGGCAAGGGCGCCTTCACCGGCCTCAGGAGGGCAGGCGACGGGTAACCTCATCCAGGGCGCTGGCGGTAAACGCCTGCGCCTTTTCGCCTTTGAGCTCGTCACGCAGAACGTGTTCGACGGCACGAATGGCCGTGGAGGTGGCTGCGCTCCGCAGTTCCTTGATTGCGGTATCACGAGCCTGGGCAATGCGCACCTCGGCGGCTGCCTCGCGCCGGGAGACGAGGCCGGCCAGGGCCTCTTCCGCCTCGCGCGCCATGGCGGCCGCATCGGTTTCGGCCTGCGCGACAATGGCATCCACCTGTTCGTGGCTTTTGCGTTCGAGCTCCCGCGCGGCAGCCAGGGCGGCTTCCGCCTCTTCCTTCAGGCGGCGGGCCTGTTCCAGCTCTTCCGCGACTTTGCGCGCATGGGCATCAAGAGCGGAAACGATGTAGTGATGGGCGCGCCAGTAGATCGCCGCTCCCAGAAACAGGAAGAAGGCGACGGCTACCCAGAATTCGGCACTGAGCAGCAGGCTGCCTTCATGTCCAGCCGCACCGGCCATCAGCCCTGCTCCCTTGCGCTTGCTGTGGTCTGCTTGATGGCGGCATCCAGAGCCGCCTGCGGTGCCGGTTCGCCCATGAGTCGCTCATGGATGGCGGCGGCCGCATCCCGTGCGATATGGGGCAACTCGGCAAGGATCCGCTTTCTGCTCTCGGTGATGGCCGCTTCCGCTTCGGCGATCTTGGCATGGAGCCGTTCATCGAGGGCCTGGAGCGTGCGCTCCTGCTTTTCGCGGATCTCCTGACGGGCCCGCTGAAGCACGGCCTGAGCCCGGCTGCGGGCTTCGGCAATGCGCGATTCGACGAGGGCCTTGAGACGCTCGCTTTCACGATGCAGCCGTTCGGCATCGTCGAGATCGGCCGCCACGCGCTCGGCCCGCTCGCTCATCACGCGCTGCAGGCGCGGCAGGACGGAGCGTGAGAGCACGATATAAAACACCGCGAAGGTGATGATCAGCCACGCCACCTGCGGCTCGAAGGTGGAAGAATCGAAGGGCGGAAAATGCGAGCCCTCCTCAGACTTCGGCACCTGTTCGCTGTAGGTTTCCATGCCTCACGCTCCCCGACCGGCGGACCCGTATCGGATATCTCAGACCGCAAAAATCAGGAGGAACGCAATCACCAGCGCAAACAGCGCAATCGCCTCGGTCAGCGCAAAGCCGAGCAGCAGATTGCCGAACAGCTTGGGAGCCGCAGAGGGATTGCGCAGGGCACCGGCCAGATAATTGCCGAAAATGAGTCCGAGGCCGATACCCGGGCCTGCCACGCCCAGGGTGGCAATGCCGGCACCAATCAGTTTCGCTGCTTCCGGTTCCATGGGTCTTTCCTTCTCCTTGCTTGCCTGGATCTTTCGTCTCGTTCGGCCCGCCGCCTTCCTCGTGAGCCGGGCCCCGTGGCCGCCGCGACGCCTAGCCTCGTTTTCGACCGACGTCAATGGGCTGGATGCAGGGCGTCATTGAGATAGATGCAGGAGAGCACGGCGAACACATAAGCCTGCAGGATGGCCACCAGAAATTCGAGGGCGGTCAACGCAAAGGTCAACGCCAACGGCAGGCTGGCGCCGAGAATCCCGAGTGCGCCACCAAAGGCCAGAAATGCCGCCACGAAACCGCCGAAGACCTTCAGCATCACATGGCCTGCCAGCATGTTGGCAAACAGTCGCACCGACAGCGAGATGGGGCGAACCAGATAGGAGAGCAGCTCCATCGGCACGATCAGAAACAGCAGCGGCCATGGCGCGCCACTGGGCACGAACAGTCTCAGAAATCCGAGCCCATGCTTGACGAATCCGACAACCGTCACGCCTGCCACCACGACGATGGCCAGGGTGAAGGTGACGATGATGTGACTTGTGACCGTAAAGGAGTAGGGCAGCAGGCCGGCGAGATTCGCTCCCAGAATGAAGAAGAAGAGCGTGAAGATGAAGGGAAAGAAGGGGCGCCCGCCATCGCCGGCATTGTCCTTGAGCATGTTGGCGACGAAGACATAGGCCAGCTCGGCCGCCGTCTGCAGCCGGCCGGGGACGAGCCGTGCCCGGCTGGTGGCCGCCAGCATGAAAAGCGAGAGGGTCGTCACGATGCCCATCATCCACAGCGAGCTGTTGGTGATGGAGACATCCAGCCCCGCGATTTCGAGAGGAAGGTGACGATGGATCTCGAACTGCTCGATCGGTCCCGCCACGAGAGGATCCTTCCATCCAGTCCCAAGAGTCCTGTCCGCTGCCACGCTGAAAGCGGCATCACCGCACACGGCCACGCATATGCCGAGCCCGATCGGCTCTTCCCGCCTGCGCTCAAAGGAAGGGCGCCAACAGGCGCCGCATTCCTTCACCCGTTCCCGTGCCGGCGTCGCGCCGCTTGGAAGCAAAGGCGGCCGGCGTCTGTCAAGCGCTTTGTTGGCCGTCCTGCATCTTTGCGGGCAGCCCTCTTTGGAGGAGGGGAAAGGGGTATGGATGACCGCTTTCCCACATTCCTCGCCAAACGCAGAAAGGCGGGGCGTCGCTTACCGTTCGGCGGCTCCGCCGCGCTCGTCATCCACCCGGCACAGGGCGTCGAGCAACCGCATGACATCGCGTGAGGCCTCCTCCATCTCCTCGATGGCCTTCAAGGCCCCTTCGATATCACCGGCGGCAAAGCGTCGGGCGGCCTCCTTGCCCGTGCGGTGGACGGCCTCATGCACCGGTTCGAGATCCCGATAGGCGGGATGGTCGGCGAAACGGGCACCGGCTTCGCCATAATACCAGCGTCCCAGACGGCATTTGTGGTGATCGGCCAGTTCCTCTTCGCGCAGCTGCAGCCGGCCGGCGGCCATGGCCACCAGCCGCCGCTTCCAGATCACGTGATCGGCCTTGGCAAGGCGAATCACCTTGCCCCGGAACTTGCTGGTGGCGACATCCTCAAGTTCGCGGGCGAGTGCCTGATCGAGCCTGTCGGTCGCATCGGCCAGCGCTTCAAGCTGGCGGAGATTCTCGGCGCTCATGCCGGCCACGGCCGCAACACCTGCAGAGACTTCATCAACCGCTTCGCCCTGCTGACGGATGATTCCTGCGAGCTCTCCGACACGTTGCGAGAGGTTGCTCACCTCTTCCCCGACGCCTTCCATGCTGTGCCCCAGCTCATCGACGGTGCTGCGCCCGTCCTCCGCGATAGTGGCGGCGTTTTCCATCACCGAGCCGATATTCCCCACCTGTTCGAGCAGGGCCTCGATGCGGTTGCGGATGTCGACCGTGGCCTTGGCGGTCTGCTGGGAGAGGCTCTTGACCTCATTGGCTACCACCGCGAATCCGCGCCCGGCTTCACCGGCGCGGGCGGCCTCGATCGTGGCGTTGAGCGCCAGCAGATTGGTCTGGCTGGCGATTTTTTCAATCTCGCCGACGATTCCCCCGATCTCCTGGGAGGCCTCACCCAGAGCCTGGACATCGGCGGCGGCCTGGGTGACGTGATTGGCGAGCTGGCGGAAGGCCTCGATCGATTCGCGCACGCGCGCGACCCCGGCGGCAAAATTGCTGCTCACCTCTTCGGCGCTGCCGGCCGCGCTGCCGGCAATCTGGTCGATCTCCTTGACGGAGGCGGCCAGCTCTTCCACCGCTGCGGCCATCGCCTGAGCGCGATCCGTCGTCTGGCGCAGGGGGTCGAGCATGCGGGCCGTCAGAATGGCGATCTCATTGGCCTCGATGGCGGTATCGACAACCTGGTCGGCCCGATGGCGCTGCCGGTCTCCCAGCTTGCGTCCCAGCTCGCGCGCGACCTGAGAGAGGCGATCCGTCCCGCTGGGCGGCGGCACGGAATAGTCCTCCGCACACAATGCTTCGAGATACGCGACGATCGCATCAACCTGGCCGTTCTCACCGGCGCCGGCATGCGTGCTGGTGGGGATGGTTTCGGGAATGGCCGTCGCGTCCATGACTTTCAACCCTCTCGCCTTCCTGCCTGATCTTGCCCTGCTGCTGATTCGATCGTTCCCCGCGATCCGGCGGAACCGGGCGCCAATAGAGCAAAAATCACATAAGAAATCGTAAACTGCGAAGAATTTCGAAAGCCTGCCTCATCGCAGGTGAGGCACACAGGCAAGGCAGAACGAGGACCGGATCCGAGGAAAGGGGAGATCAGGAAGTCGTGGGAGGATGGCTCCCCGGCCGATGCAGCCCGAACCACAGGAGGGCCGCTCCCGCAAGGCCGGCTGCCGTCACATAGGCGAGGGCGGGGCCGCCGATATCCCACAGGCGGCCCGCCAGCAGCCCTGCCGCCAGAGCGGCCAGCCCGAAGAGCATGTGGAAGATGCCGAATCCCGTCCCGCGCTCCCCGTCCGGCAGGCTGGCCGCAACCAGTGTCAGCAGAAGGCTCTGCGTGAGCCCCATGTGCAGTCCCCATAACGCGATGGTGAGCCAGAAGACCGGAAGCGGCGGCGCGAGGGCGAGCAGCACATCGGCGACAAGCAGGAGCAGGAGCCCGGCAAGAAAGGGCAGACCGGCACCGAACCGGTCGGCGAGGCGGCCTACCGGATAGGCACTGGCTGCATAGACCGCGTTCATCGTCACAAAGACAAGCGGCACGGTGGCGGCGGCAAGGCCGTGGTTGCTGGCGGCCAGCAGCAGGAAGGCTTCGCCGGCCCGGCCACCCATCAGCAGGACCGCCAGCACGACGACAATCCAGAACCGCCAGGGCAGGCGTCGCACCACGAGCGGAACGTCCGCCCACCGCATGCCTGAGCCGGCATGGTCTTTGTCCTTGCCGGTAGCGTCTTCGCAGGAGGTGTTCGCCGGCCGTTCACGCACCCAGCGAATCAGCACGAACACGCTCATTGCGGCAGGCAGCACGGCCACCAGGAAAACCGCCCGCATCTCGCCGGCGAAAGCGATCACAAGCAGGCTCGCAGCAAGCGGACCGATCAGCGCCCCAATGGTGTCGAGCGACTGCCGCAGGCCGAAGGCAGCTCCGCGGCGGCTCTCGTCGACCCATTCCGCGATCAGGGCATCGCGTGGTGCGCCTCTCAGGCCCTTGCCGATACGATCGATCACCCGGGCGGCGATGACCATTGCCGGCGAAAGAGCAAGAGCAAAAAGGGGTTTGGAGACGGCTGCCAGCCCATACCCTGCCACCACCACCGGCTTGCGGCGGCCGAGCCGGTCCGAAAGGGCCCCGCCCAGCAGCTTGCAGACCGCAGCTACGGCTTCGCCCAGCCCTTCCACAAGGCCGACTATGAGTGCCGATGCGCCCAATGTTCCCGTCAGGAAGACGGGCAGCAGCGCATGGATCATCTCGGAAGATGCATCCATCAGCAGGCTGGTGAGCCCAAGTGCCCATACAGTCGTCGGCAATCCCCAGAGCGCGCCTTGCCGCTTCCTGTTCATGCCTTTGGCCTTTTCATGTCTGAGGCGCGTGGAAAAGAGCCGTTATCTCCCTCTTCCGACCGGCCGGGCCGGACAACGACACAGCTGTGCATCGAGGGCCATGCGTCCCCGCCTAGCGCCGGCTCTTGCGGGAAAGATTCCGGCCCATGGCGAGGAATTTTTCCCGTCGCAGACGTGGAAGATCCGCAGGATCCCGGTTTGCGAGCTCACGCAGCTGCTCGCTGAGGGTTTGTCCCAGCGTGGCCAGCGCGGTCTGCGGGTCACGATGAGCGCCGCCCAGGGGCTCCGGCACGACGACATCGACAACGCCAAGGGCATGCAGGTCATCGGCGGTGATCTTCAGGGCGTTGGCGGCGGCTTCCGCCTTGTCCGCCGTGCGCCAGAGGATGGAGGCGCAGCCTTCCGGCGAAATCACCGAATAGATCGCGTGCTCCATCATCAACACCCGGTCGGCGGCCGCCAGGGCGACGGCCCCTCCCGATCCTCCCTCACCCATGATCGTGGCGATGGCAGGAACGCGCAGACGCAGCATGCGGTCGATTGCCCGGGCGATGGCCTCGGCCTGTCCCCGCTCTTCCGCTCCCTTGCCCGGATAGGCACCCGGCGTATCCACGAAGGTCAGGACCGGCAGTCCGAAGCGTTCGGCCATGTCCATCAGCCGCACGGCCTTGCGGTACCCCTCGGGCCGGCCCATGCCGAAATTGTGCGCGATGCGCTCTTCGGTGCTGCCCCCCTTCTCATGGCCGATCACCATCACCGAGCGCCCCTCGAAGCGGGCGAGCCCGCCCTCGATGGCCCGGTCCTCGCCGAAGCAGCGGTCACCGGCCAGCGGCATGTAGTCGGAGAACAGCTGGGCGATGATGTCCCGGAAATGCGGCCGCTCGGGATGGCGGGCGACTTTCGTCTTCTGGGCCGGCGTGAGCTTGAGGTAGGTGGCCTTGAGCAGCCGGTCGCGCTTGGCTTCCAGACGCTCGACATCCTCGGCCAGATCGCCGGCCGTGCCCTCATGGGCGAGCTTCTTGAGATCCCGGATCCGTCCCTCGAGTTCGGCGATCGGTTTCTCAAAGTCGAGAAAGGTCATCATGGCCCCAAGCCACCCTTGTTCTCGCGCATTGCACCCCGCCCGCAGACCGTGCCATGCCAAGGCCGGCCGCAGGGCCCCAGAAGCTGGCGCGTCAGGATGGCGTCTGTCAAGCGCAAGGCCGTCCTTGCGCCCGGCTCCGCAATCTCCTACAAGCCGCGCTGGTGAGCATGACGGCAAGCAGGGCAGGAGCCGCCTGCCGGAAGGGCCAAGGAGCGGATCGCATGCAGACCGAGGAAATCGCCCGGCTTCAGCGCTATCTGCGTGAAAAGTTCGGTAATCCCCATTTCCGCCTGAAGCGGCGCTCGACGACGGATGATTCGGTGGAGGTCTATCTGGGCGACGAATTCATTGGTGTCATCTACCGTGACGAGGACGAAGGGGAGCTCTCCTACGCCTTCCAGATGGCGATTCTGGATATCGATCTGCCCCAGACCGGCAGCTGACAGCCGAAAAAACCGGGCTTCCGCCGGATATTTCTTTCCCAAGTTTCTTTCCGGATTTCTTTCCAGGCCACAGAAGGCTTGCCCCGTGCCTCTTGCTGCGCTGGACAAGGGTGGAAAGAGGGATGAGCCATTGTCGGCCGCAAGCTTACCAGTCTGAAAGCATCGTGGGCTTTTCGGCCTTCTTGCTGGCGAGAATCCGCCGCACCTGAATCCGGCCGGCCTTGAGCAGCTGCACCCGCCGCGACCAGAATTCCGCCTCGCGCAGCAGCGTCTTGACGAGCTCCTCGCCGTCTTCCTCCTCGGCCACCTTTGCGGCGACCTGGTCGGCCCCCTTCCAGCTTTCATTGATGAGCTCGATGTAATGTTCGCTCACATCCTCGTTCACGCGGATGTTGAAGCGCACCTTCTTGAGCATCGAGATGAGATCTTCCGCCGTGGCCAGATAGGGGCGCCGCCGTTGGGCCTCGCTGTCCCGCCACTCGCGATACTCATCGGTGGCAACCCAGGGCTCGTCGGCCAGCACGTAATCGGTGATCAGGAAAAGGGCACCCGGCTTGAGATGGCGTTCCACCACGGCCAGCAGATGCGCCTTGTTTTCAATCTGATAAAGGGATTCCTTGGCCAGCGCGCGATCGAACCGGCGGTCGAACTCCTCGACCGTGTTGGGGTCATAATGAAAGATCTCCGCCTTCTTCAGCAGGCCTTTCATGTAGGAGATCTGGTTGCCCATCTCGACCAGCGTGGGCGAGGATTCATAGCCGGAAACCCACACGCCGAACTTCTGTGCCAATGTGCGCGCCGGCCCTCCGAGATTGGAGCCGATTTCAAGGAGGCTCTGCTTGGGCGAAAGGGCGAGCAGCTTGGACATGGAAATCACATGCTCCGGTCCGCCGGGGCCGCAATATCCTTCTCCCCAGATATACTGGGCGATGGCGGTGCGACGCTTGTCCCACGGATCAATGGGAACCAGCGGATCGGCCGGGGCCGAGGATTCCGCCGCCTCTTCCACCGGCTCGGGCTCCGGTTCGGGCTCCGGTTCAGCTTGGTCCTTTTCTTCCGGGGCGCCGCCAGCCTTCCGCTCCAGCCACTTGGCATACTGCACGGGATCATAGCCCTCCCACCAGGCCTTCAGGCGCAAGGTGAGGGGAAGTCTGGTCGCTGATTGAGACGGCCTGTTTGCGTCCACCATCTCGGAGACTGCCCGATTCATTATCATTCTTCAGGGCCGCAATACGGCGATGCCGCAACGGCACGGGATCCCGTATCGTTCTGACCCACTCCCTCAGCGATCATCTCGCGTGCCCGGCCAGTATTTACCGGAAATGGTTACCGGTCTCTTAGCGTCCGGCAGGCCGGCAGGATTGCAGGCAAGGGCAGCCTTTGCCCACCTGCCTTCACTCGTCGAGAAAATAGCTCAGGTGCCAGACGAGCTCGGCCTCATCCATCGGGTAGTCCACGCCATCCTTCGCCGGGACCAGTTGGGAGGGGGAGACCAGTGCAAATTCGGTCTGCAGCCGAAAGGCCGTTCGCATCTTCAGCCCGGCTTTCCAGGCAAGAGCGGTGACCGCCCGCCCGGATTTCGAGTGGATGATGCGCCGCACGACAACGGGTTCCAGATCCGCCATCACGGCCAGGGCCTGGATGAGAAGCTCGCGGCGGTTGTGTTCGATCGCCTCGATGACAAAGTCGTCGGTGAGCATGCCGCGGCGATGAAACTCCCGTGCCTGTCTGGCAAGTTCCGCTTCTTCTTCCTCACCCACGCGCTCGGAGGCGATCCGCTCGCGCACCCGATCCAGGATGTCCTCGGCGACCTTCTCATCAAGGGGATTGCGTTCGAGCATCTGGTGAACGAGCGCGCTGGCCACAAAGCCCGCAATCCGTTTCATCGCCCGCACAGACAGTTGCGGGCGCAGGGCCAGTGGCCGGTGCCAGGCTTCGACTTCACGGGCATGATCGATGATGCGGTCCAGTGTCTCTTCGCGAATCTGGGCACTTTCATTGGCCAGCAGGGCGGCGACGGCCGGCACATCCAGGGTAGCGGCAATGTCGTCGCTGACGGCAGCCGGGAGATTTTCGCGCCGCGCGATGGCCGAGAGCGCCTCGCTCGACATGCCCGCCGCGATCAGTTCCCGCAGGTCATGTTCGTCAAGAAGCGGCGAATATTCCAGCACGGGGCAGGCCACGATCGCTTCAAGATCCCGGGCAAGAGCCCGGACGATTTCCTTGGGCACGCGGGTCTCGCGCTTGATTTCCTCGGCAATCAGCGCGCGCACCTTGGGCAGGGCGTCCTGAGCCAGCTGTTCGAGCACGGCAATGGCCCTCTCGCGCACCTTGATCGCCTGCTCGGGGTCGAGATTGGGAACGAGCCGCGCGATCTTGCGGGCAAGTTCAAGGCGCACCTCGTCATCGGGATCTTCGGCAAGCAGCTGGTCGGCGTGCAGAGGAGCGGCCGGATTGGCCGCCACACCGCGGCGCACTTCCCGGTCCTCGTCCTCGGCAAGATAGTAGAGGATTTCAGGGCGCATGTCGGCGCGGCGGGCGAGCATGCGCCGATCCTCAAGCCGGCCTTCCTCCAGCAGCCGGCGTGCTTCCTCATAGGAGATTTCGCGATCGCTGTCCGTACCCGCGTCCGTCATCACGCGACCTCACCTTCACCTTCAGCCGTATCGCTGCTCTGGCCTTCCTCGATGTCGGGCACGGCGATGACAAGCCGGCCGCGTCCCTGCTCCTTGGCGGCGTAAAGGGCGCGATCGGCGATTTCGAGCAGATCGAGCACGGTCTCCGCACCGGGAGCGGGGCTCATGACCAGACCGATGGACAGGCCCAGCGGCACTGCCGCATCGCCGGCCACTTCCCGCAGCTCGGGCACAAGGTCGAGAAGGGAAGCGGCCTTGCGCTTGGCACCGTCAAGGTCGGTATCCTCAAGCCACAGGGCAAACTCGTCGCCGCCGAGCCGTCCCGCGATGTCGCCGGCCCGGCTGCGCTCCCGGATCAATGTGCCGAAATGGCGCAGCACGGCATCCCCCGCGCCATGGCCGAGACTGTCATTGACCTCCTTGAAATGGTCGAAATCAAGGAACAGCAGAGCCGCCGGCCGACCCGTGCGGCGCTGATGCCGCATGCGGGCATTGACATCGGCAATGAATGCCCGGCGGTTGAGAAGGCCGGTCAGCTCGTCGGTGCGGGAGAGCGTTCGCAGCTCGTCCAGCATGGCGGCCTGCTGGAGAGCGATCGTCATGTGATCAGCCAGTCCCTGCACCAGCTCCACCTCGAAAGCCCGCCAGGGTTCGCGCGCGGTGTCACGGGAGAAGACGACGACCGCCTCGAACCGCCCGGCCCGGGCACCGGCCATGAGCAGGGAACGGCCTTCCTCGTCAAGCTCCATGACCACGTCACCGGTCGGCCCCTTGCCATGTCCGGTGCGGCTTTCAAGGGCCGCCAACGCCCGCTCAGCGCTGCCGCCCAGGGCGCCGCCCGTGGTGATCGCGGGTTCGGCGTCAGGCTCTTCCCGATGTCGCAGGGCCCAGCCGCTTTCAGCCCGTAGGGCTTCTCCAGCGTCCTGGGCCACGGTCTTGAGCACGGCCTGCGGCGAGACCTGGGCCCGGATGTCCAGGACCATGCGCGCCAGCAGGGCCTGCCGTGCGTGATCAAGCGCCTGCGCCTGCTCCCGCTCGGCTTCAGCGGTGATGTCCCGGGCCACTCCCCGTGCGCCTCCCCGGCCCGCTACGGGCACGGCGGAGCCCATCAGAATGACGGGTCGCCCATCTCGGGCCCGCACCCGGCATTTGACGCCGCGCACCGGTTCCTTCGTCTCGAAGATGTTGAGACTGTCCGGATCAAGCCGGAGCACATCGGCAGCCCGCTTGCCGATCAGCTCGCGGGGGGTGAAACCGAGTGCGCCACGTGGGCTGACATAGGTAAACCGCCCCTGTGCATCCGTTTCCCAGCCGAAATCGGCCGAGCAGAACATGAGGTCCTTGTAGAGTTCGCGAGACTGAAGGAGTGCGCGGGCAAGATTCGCCTCGAAACTGGCATCGCGCGCCACCAGCTTGAGTCCCCCGTCAGCCTCGGGCACGGCGCAGACTTCCAGGCTGTGGGTGGAGCCGTCCTCTTCTTTTTCGGACTTTTCCCCATCCGGTGTGGGGGGAGGGGAGGACTTGAGCGTCACGCGCCCCATCACGGGCCGGCCGGACAGCCGCGCTTCCACGGCCAGCGAACGCAGGCCCGGCTCATGCGCCGCGAACGCCTGCCAGAGCATCTCCGCCAACCGGCCGCCAAGGATCGCCCTTGGCGCCAGGTCGGCATCGAGCTCGACGACAAGGGTGGTATCCTCCTCGCCGGGGGTGAGCGGATCTGTCTGACGAGATGCCGGCGCGTGCATGGATCCTTCTCAAGCCGTGAAACGGCGTCATGCCCCTGTGACTGCGGGCAGGCCGTCACTGCTGTCCGTCCGGGCGCAAGTGTGTCGCAGATTGCCTACCAACTTGTTAAGGACCATGTGAAGAAGACAGGCTGGTGCGCATGGAGCCGGTCACTCCCTTCCTTCACCTCCCGCCATGGCCCGGGAGGATGGGGAGCAGGGCTCGCGAAAGGGATGGAAAAGGATGCATATTGCCGGACATATCCGGGAGTGGGTCTTCGATCTCGACAACACGCTCTATCCGCCGTCCTGCCGCCTGTTCGACCAGGTGGACCGCCGCATGGGACAGTTCATCGCCGAGCTGCTGGGGGTCGATCTCCAGGAGGCACGCCGTGTCCAGAAGGACTATTTCCTCCGCTACGGAACGACATTGCGGGGGCTGATGATTCATCACGGCGTGGATCCGGAAGCCTTTCTTGCCTTCGTTCATGACATCGACGTTTCCGTCATTCCGCCGGCGCCGGCCCTGGCGACGGCCATGGCGGCCTTGCCCGGCCGCTGTCTCGTCTATACCAACGGGCCGCGGGCGCATGCCGAGCGGGTGCTGGCCCGCCTCGGTCTCACGGAAGTGGTGGCGGAGATCTTCGATATTGCGGCTGCCGATTTCGTGCCGAAGCCGCGCATGGAAAACTTCACGCGTTTCCTGGCCCACAGCCGCATTGCGCCCGAGCGGGCGGTGCTGGTGGAGGACATGGCGCGCAATCTGGTGCCGGCTGCGCGCGCCGGCATGACGACGGTATGGTTGAAGACGGGCTATGAATGGGGTGCCGTCGATCATGATCCTGCGGCCGTCCACTATGAAATTGATGATCTGACATCCTGGCTGAGATTGCAGACAGGAAAAACCGGACTGACCCGCTCACCGGCCTGATCGCGCCCAGGCGATTGACTTTTCGCAGGTGGCTTCGCCATCTTCGCGCCCGGCTGCCGCCTGCGTGGTGAGCAGCCTGGTCTGGCGTATCAAAAACGGACGGGTCGGCATGCGTGATCTGGAAAGACGTAGTCTGCAGGAGTGCATCCAGAAAGCCTTCGCTGCGCGCGAGGAGATTGCGGACTGGGATGTGTCCCGCCGGCGGGAAGTGAAAGAGGCGGTGGAGAATGTCTTTGCCGCCCTGGAAGCGGGGGAGCTGCGGGTTGCGGAGCCCGGCGCTGAGGGCTGGCATGTCAATGAATGGGTCAAGCAGGCGATTCTGATGGCCTTCCGGCTATGGGAGCCGCAGCCTTTGCCCGGTCCTTACGGCACCCGGGGCTATGATCGCATCCCCTTGCGTTTCGGAGACTGGACGGCTGGCGATTTCGCGCGCGCACGGATCCGTATCGTGCCGGGAGCGCTGGTGCGTCGTGGCGCTTATCTTGGTCCGGACGTCGTGTGCATGCCGAGCTTCGTGAATGTTGGTGCCCATGTGGGCGCCGGAACGATGGTGGACAGCTGGGCGACGATCGGCTCCTGCGCCCAGATCGGCGCACGCTGCCACATTTCGGGTGGTGTCGGCATCGGTGGCGTTCTGGAGCCGCTTCAGGCTGCGCCCGTGATCATTGAGGACGACGTCTTCATCGGTGCGCGCTCCGAGGTGGCGGAGGGCGTGATCGTCGAGCGGGGAGCAGTGATCGCCATGGGCGTCTTCCTGTCTGCCTCCACCCGCATTGTGGATCGCGAAACCGGTGAAATCATCACGGGACGGGTGCCGGCCGGAGCGGTGGTCGTGCCGGGAAGTCTGCCGGTCGGCGATGGGCGGCCCGGTCTCAATGCGGCGGTCATCGTCAAGCGTGTGGATGAGCGCACCCGCGCCAAGGTCGCCTTGAACGAGCTGCTCAGGCCATGACGAATCCCGTCCCCGATCAGAGCTCTGCCACCCGGTCCCGCGCGGGGGTGATCGATCCGGTCCCTCTCGCTCAGGCGCTGGTGCGTTGCCCTTCCGTCACCCCCCGGGACGAGGGGGCGCTCGATGTGATCGCCGAAGCCGCGCGCGCCCTGGGGTTTGCCGTCTGGCGTCTGCCCTTCGAAGCACCGGGCACGGCGCGGGTGGACAATCTTTTCGCCTGTCGCCCCTTTGGCCCCCGTCCGGAAGAAGGACCCCATGTGTGTTTTGCCGGCCATTCGGATGTGGTGCCGGTGGCGCGACCGGATCAGTGGACGGTCTCTCCCTTCGCTGGCGAAATCGTTGACGGCGTATTGATGGGCCGTGGTGCCGCCGACATGAAAGGGGCGATCGCAGCCGCCATCGCTGCCATGGCCGGCTTCCTGAAGGAGGTGGAAAGCGCCGGGGATGCGGCCCCTTCCGGCCGCCTGTCGCTGCTGATCACGGGCGATGAGGAGGGGCCGGCCCTGAACGGGACGCGGCGCGTGCTGGAATGGATGGCTGACCACGGCCATGTGCCGGACTTTTGTCTCGTGGGCGAGCCGACGAGCCGGAAGCGGGTGGGCGATACGGTCAAGATCGGCCGGCGCGGGAGCCTCAACGGTCATCTGATCGTCGAAGGCATTGAAGGGCATGTCGCCTATCCTCACCTGGCCGACAACGCGATCCCGAAGCTGTTGCGGCTGTTGGACGCCCTGCTGGCCGAACCTCTTGATCAGGGCACGGCCGTCTTTGAGCCCTCGAATCTGGAGGTGACGGACATCACGGTCGGCAACCATGCCCATAATGTCATTCCCGGCCGGGCGGAAGCGCTGTTCAACATCCGCTTCAACGATCTGCACACGGGAGCAAGCTTGACCCGCTGGCTGCATGAACGGCTCGCCGGTACGGGGATCGCCTACGAACTGGATCTGCATGTGACGGGCGAGGCCTTCGTTACCCCGCCGGGGCCGGGACTGCGGGCGCTGGTGGAGGCGATTGCGCATGAGACGGGCGAAGAACCCGAGCTGTCGACATCCGGCGGCACCTCGGATGCCCGCTTTATCAAGGACTACTGTCCCGTCGTCGAATGCGGACTGGTTGGCGCGACCATGCATAAGGCCAATGAGGCGGCCCCCGTCGCCGACATTCACCAACTCGCCAGAATCTATCACCGATTCTTTGCCAATATGGTTTTTCATGGGGAATAAAATTTAAGCGGCCATCAGGGATGGCTTATCGCCGGTCAGCGATCGGAGTATCTGGAGGATGTGTCGCCAGCCGGGTCTGCCGTGTCTGCCGGCGAGGGAGGGCAGAGAGAGCGGATACCCTACTGCTCTCTCGGCCGATGTCTTTCCGTCCCGTCATCCGCCAAGCTCTTTCCCTTTGTTACCTGCCGAACCTTTCTCTCCCCTCCTCATCCGCCGATCCTTTCTCCTCGTCACCCGCCGGCCAGGCCGGCGAACGACGCAAAAGCAGGAACGTCGCTCACCAGCTTGCCCTCCGCATCGGAGGCCTGACGACTGATGGGTGAGGCCGGATCCGCACGGGTTGCCGTGACCGGCGGGCCGAGACGGTTGGGGCATGCCGCGGGCGAAGGCGCCCGTCAGCCTTCCAGCCGGAAGAGCTCGGCATTGCCGCCGACGGCGGCGGTGTTGACGGTCATCACCCGCTCGGTCGCATAGCGCAGCAGGGTGTGCGGGCCGCCGGCCTTGGGGCCCGTGCCGGACAGCCCCGTGCCGCCGAAGGGCTGCACGCCGACGACCGCACCGATCATGTTGCGGTTCACATAGACGTTGCCGGCAAGCGACTCGGCGAAGAGCTTGTTCCAGCGGCTCTCGATCCGGCTGTGGATGCCGAAGGTGAGGCCGTATTGCGTCGCCCTCAGCTCCGCCATCAGGCGGTCGAGATCGGCAAGGCGGTAGCGCAGCACATGCAGCACCGGGCCGAACACCTCGCCGCAGGACAGCGGTTCGAGATCCGCGATCTCGAAGATGCGCGGGGCGAGGAACACGCCATGGGCGGTCTCGGGCGAAAGAATGCCTTCGGCGAGCGGCCGTGCGCTGTTGGCCAGACGCGCGAGATGGCCCTCAAGGCGCCCGCGCGCCTCTTCGTCGATGATGGGACCGATGTCGGTGGCCGGGTTCTCCGGCAGCCCGACGCGGCGTTCCGCGAGCGCGCCGGTGATCATGTCCAGCATCTCGTCGGCCACCTCCTCCTGAACCATCAGCAGCCGCAGCGCCGAACAGCGCTGGCCGGCAGACGAGAAGGCGGAAGCGAGCACATCGTCGGTCACCTGTTCGGCGAGCGCGGTGGAATCGACGACCATGGCGTTGAAGCCGCCAGTCTCGGCGATCAGCGGCACGATCGGCCCGCCGCGGGTGGCGAGCGTGCGGTGGATGATCTGCGCGGTCTCGGTCGAGCCCGTGAACGCGACACCCGCGATCCGCTGATCGGCGACCAGCGGCGCGGCCACCTCCTCGCCGGTGCCCAGCAGCAGATGCAGCACGTCCTCCGGCACGCCGGCCTCGTGGAAGAGGCGCACGGCATAGTGGGCAATGAGCGGCGTCTGCTCGGCGGGCTTGGCGATCACGGCATTGCCGGCAGCAAGGGCCGCCGCGATCTGGCCGGTGAAGATGGCGAGCGGGAAGTTCCACGGGCTGATGCACAGGAAGACGCCGCGGCCCGCAAGATGCAGCGTGTTGCGCTCGCCAACGGGCCCCGGCAGCGCCATCGGGCGCTCGAACCTGTCCTCCGCCTCGACCGCATAATAGCGGCAGAAGTCCACGGCCTCGCGCACTTCTGCTACGGCATCGGCGAGCGTGCGCCCGGCCTCGTGGACGATGAGGTGGATGAGCCGGTCGCGGTGCGCCTCCAGTTGATCGGCCATCGCGCGCAGGACCGCCGCGCGCCGGGCGCCGCCCAGCGCATCCCAGCCGCGTTGCGCCCGCACGGCCGCTGAGAGCGCCGCCTCCAGATCCTCGGGCCGGGCCAGCCGGGCGCGGCCGACGAGCCGGCGGCGATCGGCCGGCCGCCGGATCTCGACACTCTCACCACCGCAGGGCTTGCCGGAGACGAGGCAGGCCGCCTCCACCACCTCGCCGTCGAGGCGGGCGAGCGCGGCCAGCAGGGGTTCGCGCTCGTGCGGCTGCTGGAGGTTGAGACCCGCGGAGTTCGGCCGGCGCGGGCCGTAGAGGGCTGGCGGCGGCGCGATCTGCGGGTGGCGGCGGGGGCTGAGGCTCTTGAGCTCCGCGAAGGGATCGGTGGCGAGCGCGGCCGGCGGGGTTTCCGCATCGAGAAAGCGGTTGACGAAGCTGGAGTTGGCGCCGTTCTCGAGCAGCCGGCGCACGAGATAGGGCAGCAGATCCCGGTGCGCGCCGACGGGCGCGTAGGTGCGCAGCCGGAACGTCCCTTCGCCCCATTGCTCTTCGGCTGCGCGGTAGAGCACGCGGCCCATGCCGTGCAGGCGCTGGAACTCGTAGTCCGCCCCCTCCGGCGCCATGGCGCGCACGGCGGCGAGCGTATAGGCATTGTGGGTGGCGAACTGCGGATAGATGCGCCCGCCCGCCTCGAACAGCGCCTGCGCGCAGGTCAGATAGCAGGCATCCGTCGCGCTCTTTCTCGTCCAGACCGGAAAGTCGGCCACGCCCAGCTCCTGGGCATGCTTGATCTCGCTGTCCCAGTAGGCGCCCTTGACGAGCCGCACGGGGATGCGCCGGCCCGTCTCTTCCGCCAGCGCGGCGATGAAGGCGACGACATGCGGTGCGCGCTTCTGATAGGCCTGGACCGCAAGGCCGAGCCCGTCCCAGCCGGCAAGATCGGGGTCCGCCGCCAGCCGCTCGAAGAGCCGGAGCGAGACGTCGAGCCGGTCGGCCTCCTCGGCATCGATGGTCAGCTGGATGCCATGGCCGCGGGCCCGGCGTGCAAGCTCCCCCAGGCGTGGCAGCAGCTCGCGCTCCAGCCGCAGCCACTGGACATCCTCGTAGCGCGGATGCAGGGCGGACAGCTTGATCGAGACCGACGAGCGCGTCTCGGGCCGGTCGCCTTCGGAGGGTGCCGCATGGCCGACGGCGGCGATCGCCTCTTCATAGAGCCGGAAGTAGCGGTCGGCGGCCGCGGTGGTGCGCGCGCCCTCGCCCAGCATGTCGAAGCTCATCAGCCGCCAGGCCGGACGCTGGCGGGCGCGGCGGGCGAGCGCCTCCTTCATCGTCCGGCCGAAGACGAACTGGCGGCCGATGATGCGCATCGCCTCGGCCACGGCGCGGCGGATCACGGGTTCGCCCGCGCGCTTGACCAGACGGCCGAGGAAGCCTGCGGGATCGCGGCTCGTCTCCTCGTCGAGGCGCACGACGCGGCCCGTCAGCATCAGCGCCCACACCCCCGCGTTCACGAAGACGTCCTCGCTGCGGCCCAGATGCTTCTTCCAGTCGCCGACGCCGATCTTCTCGGCGATGAACAGATCCCGGGTCTCGTCGTCGGGGATGCGCAGCAGGGCCTCGGCCAGACACATCAGCGCAACCCCCTCCTCGTTGGTCAGGCCGAACTCGTGGAGAAAGACGTCGAGCGTGCCCTGCTCGTCGCGCATCGCCCGCGAGCGCTCGATGAGAGCGATCGCATCCTCGCGGATGCGGGCGGCCAGCGCTGCGTCATAAGGAGGGGCGGCCAGAAGCGTCGCGAGCGCCTCCTCCTCATGCGCATAAGTGGCCTTGCGCATCTGCAGACGCAGATCTTCCCGATGCGAAGATTCGCGTCCGCCGGCATGTGGCGCCTTGTCCGCATGGCTGTTGATGGAAGAGAGAGTCTTCTGTTCGGCTGCCATGATCCTGCCCCAGGTTCCCGTCTTGCTGAAAGAGAAGGATGGTGACCGGTTCCTGTGCGCCTCTTAGCGCTCCGCGCTCCGTTCGGCCAGAGGGACCGGCAACATATCTGCTCCCCGCCAGAGCCCTTGCCTGTTAGTCGCAGGCTGCTGCTTTTTGCGTGCGTGGTCGGATGATCAAGTGACGACGTGGACGACCTCTTCTATCCTTTGGAGCAATATCGATGGATTCAAGGCTGTGAAGGGAAAAGCACAGATGTTGTTTTCTTCGGCATCTGGAAGCCTGCCAGAGGATGCGGACTGGTTGGTGATCCCGCGTGGCCCGGTGCCGGCGGAAAAGAGCGGGCATCGGGAAGGGGTGTTCGTGCTGCATGGTCGTCATGTCCATCTTGGTGCGGCGGTGATCTGTCATGCCGGTCGCCGGCGCCTGTGGGAGGGGCTGCTGTCGGCGTCCATGCTGGAAGAATGGATGAGACGTCTGCCGGAACGGCTGGCTGAGCGGCTGCACCGGCGTCTGGCAATGCTGACCGACCCGCCGGCACCGCTGGTGCTGCCCGATGGACGGCGGCTCGATCTTTCTGCTCCGGACTGTCCGCTTGTGATGGGGATCGTGAATGTAACGCCGGACAGTTTTTCCGATGGCGGACAATTTGTCAGCCCGGATGAGGCGATTGCCCATGGGCGGGCGCTCGCCGCGGCCGGTGCCGCGATCCTGGATGTCGGAGGAGAATCGACCCGCCCCGGAGCGGAGCCGGTGCCGGTGGAAGTGGAGCTGGCCCGTGTGCTGCCGGTCGTCAAGGCCCTGGCGGGGGACGGACATGTCGTTTCCATCGATACGCGCAAATCTGCGGTTGCGCAGGCCGCGATCGAGGCGGGAGCCGCGATTGTCAACGATGTCTCGGCCGGCACGCATGATCCCGCGATGGCCGGGGTGGTGGCCGAGGCGGGTGTCCCGGTGGTGCTCATGCATGCGCGAGGCGATCCGCGGACCATGCAGCAGAATCCGTCCTATGAGGACGTTCTGCTTGAAGTTTTCGCCTGGCTTGAAGAGCGCATCCGCGTCTTCACGGCGGCGGGTGTGGCGCTGGACAATATCATCATTGATCCTGGCATCGGGTTCGGGAAACGCGTGCAGGACAATCTCGCGCTCATCCGGGATCTCGGCGCCTTTCATGGGTTGGGGCGGCCGGTGATGCTGGGAGCCTCGCGCAAAAGCTTCATCCGGGCGCTGGGCGGTGCCGAGGCGCCGGCGGAGCGGCTGGGAGGATCGCTGACTGCCGCCCTGGCCGGCTGGCAGGCGGGTGCCCAGATTCTGCGGGTTCATGATGTTGCCGCCACGCGTGAGGCGCTTGCGGTTGCACGAGGCCTTGCCTTTGACGCATAACCGCCGGCAGGAAAACGGTTGCAGGGGAAAGGGCGATTCCGTGACCCGGCGTTATTTCGGAACCGATGGCATCAGGGGGCGGGTGAATGAGCCGCCGATGACACCCGAGATGGCCTTGCGTGTGGGGCTTGCGGCCGGGCGGAGTTTTCGCCGCGGTGATCATCGCCATCGGGTCCTGATCGGCAAGGACACGCGCTTGTCCGGATACATGCTTGAGCCGGCGCTTACCGCAGGCTTTACGGCCTCGGGGATGGACGTGATCCTGGTCGGTCCCATGCCCACACCGGCCGTCGCGATGCTCACCCGCGCAATGCGCTGCGATCTGGGGGTGATGATTTCCGCTTCCCACAATCCCTACATGGACAACGGCATCAAGCTCTTCGGCCCGGACGGCTTCAAGCTTTCCGATGCCAGGGAGCGGGAGATTGAACGCTTGATGGACGCCCCTCTTGACGAAGGGCTGGCGGCACCGGCCGCGCTTGGGCGTGCCAAGCGCCTTGATGATGTCGAAGGGCGCTATATCGAATTTGCCAAAGCTACCCTGCCCGCCGGTTTTACGCTGGACGGGATGAAAATCGTTGTCGACTGCGCCCACGGCGCTGCCTACAAGGTTGCGCCGACCGTGCTTTGGGAGCTGGGAGCGGAAGTGGTCCCGTTGGCGG
This sequence comes from uncultured Sphingomonadales bacterium, assembly GCA_964471405.1. Taxonomy (GTDB): domain Bacteria; phylum Pseudomonadota; class Alphaproteobacteria; order Sphingomonadales; family Rhodothalassiaceae; genus J084. The sequence goes on from CAYYGH010000007.1 coordinate 29,763, forward strand.
TGGATCCGGATGGTTTCAACATCAATGCCGGCTGTGGCTCCACCCATCCCGAGACGATGGCGGCCAAGGTGCGGGAAGTCGGGGCAGATGTCGGGATCGCCTTCGACGGGGATGCCGATCGCGTCGTGTTTGCCGACGAGCAGGGGCGGATCGTCGATGGCGACCAGCTGCTGGCTCTGCTGGCGGAAGGGCTGGCGGCCGCCGGGCAGCTCAAGAAGGGGTGCGTGGTGGCGACGGTGATGTCCAACCTGGGGCTTGAGCGGCATCTTGAGGGACTCGGCATTCGGCTGGAGCGCACAAAGGTTGGCGACCGCTACGTCCTTGAACGCATGCGGGAACTCGGTGCCAATCTGGGAGGCGAGCAGTCCGGCCACATCATTCTTCTCGATTACACGACCACTGGTGACGGACTTCTGACCGCTCTTCACGTATTGCGACGGTTGAAGGAAGCGGGGAAACCGGCCAGTGCGGTGCTCCGCCGCTTTGCCCCCGTCCCCCAGATCCTGCGGAATCATCGCTTCGATCGCGCAATGGGAGACCCGCTCGACAGCCCCGCTTTCCGCGAGGCTCTCCGGGCGGCCGAGCGGCGATTGGGTGAGAGCGGTCGGCTGGTGGTGCGCAAATCCGGAACCGAGCCGGTCATCCGCCTGATGGCGGAAGGTGACGATGCGGCCTTGATCGAGGCCGTCCTGGATGATCTGCAGACCGTGCTCGATCAGGCCGCGGCGGCATAGCGCGCTGAAGAGGCCGGGGCAGGGGCGTGAAGCGGAGGGCGGCCGGAATCTCTGCCGGGAAAGGGGTGAGTCATGGCCGGGCCGCGGGTGCTGATCATCGCTGGCCTTGATCCTTCCGGCGGAGCCGGGCTTGCCGCCGACATCCGGACGATCTCGGCACTGGGCGGCCATCCGATGCCGATCCTGAGCGCGGTGACTGTGCAGAACACCTGCGGGGTAGAGGCTGTCCACCCCTTGGAACCCGCTCTGGTTGCGGCCCAGATCCGGGCTGTTTGCGAAGACATCGCTCCTGATGCGGTCAAGATCGGCATGCTGGCCGATCCCGCGGTCGTGGAGGTGGTGGCGGAAGCGCTGGCCCCTCTGGCCGGGGTGCCGATCGTGGTCGATCCGGTGCTGGCTGCCGGTACCGGCGATTCCCTCGCAACTGCGCCACTCGTGCCGGCGCTGGTCACACATCTGCTACCCTTGGCCGGGGTGGTGACTCCCAATGCTCCGGAGCTGGCGGCCTTGACCGGCCGGCCGGTGACCACCGAGGCCGAGCTGGAGGCGGCGGCCCGCATCCTGCTCGCCAGGACGGGAGCTGCGGCGGTGTATGCAAAGGCCGGTCATCTGAGCGGGCCCGTGCACCGGGATCTCTTCATGACGCGGGATGGCAGGCGAACCGTCCATGAGGCACCGCATGTCACAACCCGGGCCGGCCATGGCACGGGATGCGTTCTGGCCAGTGCCCTGGCCTGGGGGTTGGGTGCCGGTCTGACACCGGAAGAGGCGGCGCGCCGGGCACACGCCTTCGTGCAGGAGGCGCTGCGTCATGCGGATCTCTCGCTCGGCCGGGGCACACCTCCCGTCAATCCGCTGTGGGG
>CAYYGH010000007.1:31459-40516 GCA_964471405.1 uncultured Sphingomonadales bacterium
GTCATGCGGATCTCTCGCTCGGCCGGGGCACACCTCCCGTCAATCCGCTGTGGGGGAGGGAAAAGGCGTAGGCGCACGCTTGACGCCGTGATCCAGTTTCATCTAGCCTTCTTGTGCTGTTCGTCAGGGATCGGGGAGGTCCCGGCAATCGGGGGAGATATCATGAAAAGAGCAACTGCTGTAATCTGCGGCCTGATTTCGGGCCTCATGATCTATCTCATATTCGCCTTGCTTTTTTCTGATGGCACTCCGTCAGTATTGTTTTTCTTGATCACTTACTTGGCAGGATCAGCCTTTTCAATTTGGTTGTTTCTCAAATGGGCACCGACGGTTTCAAGCGTTCTGTTGCGCGTCTTTCTTGTGGGAGCAGCGGAATGGCTGGCTCTCATTCCTGCCAATCTCCTCACAGAGATGGGGCAGGGAGTGCGGTGGCATAATCTCCTGGCGGCTCCGGTACTCAATGCCTTGGCCTTCCTCTTCCTGATCTGTGCTGCCATCACCTATTTTATTGGGCGCGACGCGCGCGAACAGGCCAGGTCGCAACAGGCAGGCGGGCAGGAAGCGGCGTGAAACTCGTGGCCCGGTCGGCTCGGGTCAGGTAAGATCGTCTCACGAGATCGTGACATCTCCGTCTTCGGTCTCCCGTGGGGCAGGCGGTTCCTTGGATGGTGGGGCCGGGAAGGGCGGAGCAAGCAGATGCTCCCCCGCTTGGGCATGGGCGATGACGTCGGAGGGAAGGCCGGGCGGTCCCCCCTTGTCTTTTGCCGCGTTCTCGCCCATTTTGCCGCAGAGAACTTCATGACCGCGCTTTTGGCGGTCGGCGATCTGGATATTCCGATCAGGAAGGCGCACCCGGATGAGTGTGAGACCCTATCGCGACATTCATCGGCGCAAATCCCGTCAGATCATGGTGGGTTCCGTGCCGGTCGGAGGTGATGCTCCGATCTCGGTCCAGTCGATGACGAATACCCTGACCTCCGATCTGCGTGCGACCATCGATCAGATTCGCCGTCTCGAGGAGGCGGGGGTGGACATCGTGCGCGTCTCCTGCCCGGACGAGGAATCGACGGCGGCGCTGAAGACCATCGTCCGCGAGGCGAAGGTGCCGATCGTCGCCGACATCCACTTTCACTACAAGCGAGCGCTCGAGGCGGCGGATGCGGGCGCGGCGTGTCTCAGGATCAATCCCGGCAACATCGGCTCCGCCGAACGCGTAAAGGAGGTGGTGCGTGCAGCCAAGGCCAACGGCTGTGCGATCCGCATCGGGGTCAACGCCGGCAGCCTTGAGCGGCATCTGCTCGAAAAATACGGTGAACCCTGCCCGGAGGCGATGATCGAATCCGCGCTGGATCACATCCGCCTGCTGGAGGACAACGACTTTTTCGAGATCAAGATCTCCTGCAAGGCGTCCGACGTCTTTCTCGCGGTTGCGGCCTATCAGGGGCTGGCCGAGGCCTGCGACTATCCGCTGCATCTCGGTATCACCGAGGCGGGCGGCTTGAGAGACGGCACCGTGAAATCCGCGATCGGCATCGGCTCGCTGCTGTGGGCCGGCATCGGCGATACCATCCGCGTGTCGCTCTCCGCCGATCCGGTGGAGGAGGTCAAGGTCGGCTTCTCGATCCTGAAGGCGCTGGGCCTGAGGCACCGCGGCGTGCGGATCGTCTCCTGCCCGTCCTGCGCCCGCCAGGGCTTCAATGTCATCAAGACCGTCGAGATTCTGGAAGAGCGGCTGGCGCACATCGCCACTCCGATGTCCCTGTCGATCATCGGCTGCGTGGTGAACGGCCCGGGCGAGGCACGCGAGACGGACATCGGTCTGACAGGTGGGGGCAACGGCATCCACAAGATCTATATCTCCGGCGTGCCCGACCACAATGTGCCGAGCGAGGAGATGATCGACCACATCGTCGCCCTTGTTGAGCGCAAGGCGGCCGAGATCGAAGCCGAAAAGGCGGCAGCCGCATCCGCAGCAGATTCGTCTGGATCCGGTGCGGCAAAGATGGCGGCAGAAACATCCGCAGCCTGACTTTCCTGCAGCATGGGACGGTATCGCCCGGGCCTGCTGGCTGACGAAGGCCGGGCTTTTCACAAATCTGGTGTCCGTGAAGGGTTGGTGCATTCATGAATCGCCTGCCCGCTGCTCCCTTCTTCCTCTTCGAGGATCACGGTGATGACGACCGGCCCTATCGGGCCCGGGTATATGCCCGGCCGCGGCGGCTTCTTGTGGCCCGGCATTTTTCGGAGGTGGTCCCGCTGCTGGAGGAGGTGGACGAGGCCCGGCGGGCGGGATGTCATGTGGCCGGCTTTCTGGCCTACGAGGCGGCCGCCGCCTTCGAGCCAAGGCTGGCTGCCGTGCTCGACGAGCCGGAGGCGAACGAACTGCCCCTGGCCCTGTTCGGCATTTTCGATGACGTGGTGGAGTGGGGACGTCATCAGCGCGACACCCTCCTGCCCTGGAGGATGCGGGAAGGAGACATTTCCCTTGCGATCGAACCGGCCTTGGCGCGCCCGGCATTTCTGAAGGCCGTGGAGGAGGCGCGCTCCGCCATGGCGGCCGGAGAGATCTATCAGCTCAACCTGACATTTCCTCTCCATGTCCGGGGTGTTGACGACCCGCTGGCCCTTTACGATCGCTTGTGCGCCTGTCAGCCGGTTGCACATGCCGCCTATGTGGACCTTGGAGACCGCCAGATCCTTTCGCTCTCGCCCGAGCTGTTCGTGGCCGGAGTCGGCAGACGGCTGGTCACCCGTCCCATGAAGGGCACGCGCATGCGCAGCGCGAACCCCCGAGCGGATCAGGAGGGCGCGCGGGCTCTTGCCGCCGATCCCAAGAACCGGGCCGAAAATCTGATGATCGTCGACCTGCTGCGCAATGACCTGGCCCGTCTGGCCAGGCCGGGAAGCGTGCGGGTGGAGGAGCTGTTCACGGTCGAGCGCTATCCCACGGTCTGGCAGATGACCTCGACGATTTCGGCGCGCACGGCCGCGCCGCTTGATCTCCGGTCTCTCTTTTCGGCCCTTTTCCCCTGCGGATCGGTGACCGGCGCTCCCAAGATCCGGGCCATGGAGTGGATCGCCCGTCTGGAACGCCATCGTCGCGGCATCTATACGGGCACGATCGGATGGGCGGGACCGCTGGATGGAGCGAGAGCGGATGCGACGCGTTTTTCCTTCAATGTCGCAATCCGGACCCTGGTGACGGATGGACGGGGGGCGGCAAGCCTGCCGGTAGGAGCCGGCATCGTCTGGGACAGCGTGGCCCAGGCGGAACATGAGGAATGCCTGCTCAAGGGGCGGTTTGCCGTCACCGCGGGATCGGCACCGATGACATTGATCGAGACCATGCGTGTCGATCCCGGTACCGGGATTCATCTCAAGGAGCGTCACCTTGCCCGGCTGGCATGCTCGGCACGGGCCTTGGGGTTCGTGTGCCGGCTGAGGGATATCGAGGAGGCGCTGAACCGGTGGCTCGCAGCGATTTCCGACAGCTGTGACCGGAGTCTGAGGCTGCGGCTGCGCCTGTGGCGGGATGGCCGGATCCGGCTTGACTCCCAGCCACTCACCCCTCTTCCCGTTCCCATCAAGGTCGCCCTGACGACGGGAGGAAGGCGGCCGGATGACCCCTTCTGTCGGCACAAGGTTTCAGCCCGCAGGCCGCTTGAGGAGGCGCTGGCGGCCGCACGGGCTCGTCGGAATGTCGACGAGGTGCTTTTCGTCGGGCCGGGCGGGGAGCTCAGAGAAGGCAGCTATACGACGCTCTTTCTGCGAATGCCGGGCACGCGCAGGCTGCTCACGCCGCCCCTTTCCGCCGGCGTTCTTCCCGGCGTACTGCGGGCGGAGCTGGTGGCCAGCGGGGCGGCGCGGGTTGCGCGCCTTGATCTTGCGGACCTGGCTCGAGCCAGCGAAATCTTCATGGGCAATGCCCTGCGGGGGCTGATGCCGGCCCAAATCGTGACGGAGAATTGCCACAATATGGCCGTGATTTCTTAAGTCTCTATTCATGTCCATGTGCGACAATGTTGACATGATCGCGGTCCCCCATCAGGGCCGCTGGCATGTTCAGCAAGGACTGGTGTCATGAGATCACAGGCCCAAAACCGCCCCAGCGTGAGCAGCCGCATGGCTCTTGCCCAGCAGCTCATCCGCCATCTGGGCTTTGAGGCCGCCGCCGAGACCTGCCGGCAGAACGGCTGGCAGGACATTCTCGACGAGATCGAGCGTCGGCGGGCGGCCGTCGAATCCGCAGGGCACGCCTGAAGTCCGGGCGGCTCTGCCGTTTTGCATGGCGGCGCCAAGGCCCGTGCCCGGCCGCACGGGCGCGGCGCAGCGCCGTCTCCATATGGCCGCTCCGCACTCATGTAGCGCCTGTCGCCGCATTCGGCATGGGCTCCATGATGGCGGCGGGAAGCAGCACATCTGATACGGCAAATCAGGGGCTGCCGGGGCGGCCTGCTTCGCAGATGCGGAAGGAATCATTGGTCCGCGAGTCCGAGCTGAACGGTCGCCATGCCGGCACCGGGAGCGCTTCTGCGGCTTGTCCGGACGATCGTTTAGCGATCGGCTGCCGCATGCCTTAAGGTTCTGTAGTTCCTTATATTTTAATCCTGAAACAATCCGTCGTGATACGACTTTGATCGCAATCTTGGCCGATGGCGAAATTTTCCCTTGGCAAAGACGGCCTTCCATGGAATATGGTGCGCCGCGCTCGTGCCGCGGCATGCCGGAGGAGAGGGGAAGCCGCAGCTCGCCGCCCTTGCCACAAGGCAGGCGATGCCGTAGAAGCTTTTCCTCTCAGCCGAGGAGCGCATGAGCACACCGGCAGCGAAGGGCGGGGTCGGCTCGCGTGGCGAGACGGGTTCTGTCCGGCCGGTCCGAGGAACGAGGGAAGAGGAGGCCACCCCGGCGACAGGCAGGATGGTTGCAGGCGGAGGAAGGAAGCTTTTGCGTCTTTATCCCCCTGCCATCTTCGGTCTGGTTGTCGGGTTCCGCTGCACCAGAGATTTTTCGGCCGGTGCCGAAAGGCGGGTGAAGCGGAAGGCGTGTCTTTTCCCGCATTCCTCGCAAGCAGGTGCTGTCGGTTGATGAACGCGGTCGCGTGTCCTTCGTCCGCTGGGCGGGGGGCAGAAGACTGGATGGAAGACCCAGATGGGTCAGGAATGCATTAGGGAAGGTTCAGTGGGACGGACAATGCAGCGAAAACTCAAGACACTCGCCTGCACGGGCCTGATCGCTGCCACGCTGTGGTCATTCGGTGCGGCCGCGCGGGCGCAGGAGGCCGAGCAGACGCCGCCACCCGCACCGCCTGTGATCGAGCCCGGTCCGAAGCTTGATCAGGTGTTTTCGGAGGCACTCAATGTGATCAAGACGGCGCAGGCCTCGCAGGGGCGTATCGACAAGATCGCTTCCGAGACCGACCGTCTGTTCCGCGAATACTCCACCAAGCTGAAAGAAATCGAGAGCCTGCAGGCCTACAATGCCCAGCAGGAACGGGTGATCCGCGATCAGAAGGCCAAGATGGCCGAGATCCAGAAGTCGATCGACGGGGTGGTCGCGGTGCGGCGGGGCATTACTCCGCTGATGCTCGAAATGCTGGATGCGCTGGAGAAGTTCGTGGATCTCGACGTGCCCTTCAAGATCGAGGACCGCAAGGCGCGTCTTGCCCGGTTGAAGGACTACATGGACGATTCGGACATCTCCGCGCCCGAGAAGTTCCGTCTGGTGCTTGAGGCCTATCAGACCGAGGTCGAGTACGGTCGCACGATCGAGGCCTATGAGGGCACGGTGAACATCAACGGCAACGACCGTGTCGTGAATTTCCTGCGGATCGGCCGCGTCGTGCTCGCCTATCAGACGCCTGACGGCGAAGAGCAGGGCTTCTGGAATCCCAATACGCGCCAGTGGGAAGCGCTGCCTGACAAATACTCGACGCAGATCCGTGACGCACTGCGCTATGCCCAGAAGCAGGCGGCGCCCAATCTCTACATCCTTCCTGTGACGGGTCCGGAGCAAGCGAAATGATGATGAAAAAAGGCATGTTCACTCTCGGCCTGTTCGCGGCCGCCCTCATGGTGAGCCCGGCGCTCGCCCAGGAATCGGGTCAGCAGGCCGACAAGCCCCAGACGGAAACGGCCAAGCCCGCGGATCTCGACGCGCTCTTGCAGCTCGTCGAGCAGGGGCAGTTGACCGAAAACAAGCTGCACCGTCAGCGCGAGGCCGAGTTCAAGGCACGCCGCGATCAGCAGCAGCGTCTGCTGCGCGAGGCCCAGGCCCAGCGTGACCGTGAGGCGGCACGGGCGACGCGGCTGGAGCGCGAAATCCAGCAGAACGAGGAAAAGCTGCGTCAGCTGCAGCGCACGCTTCAGGAGCGCCTCGGCGAGCTGAAGGAAATGTTCGGCGTGATCCAGCAGGTGGCGGGTGATGTCCGCGGCCAGGTGGAAAGCTCGCTTGTTACCGTCGAGACGGGGCGTGATGCGCGCGTGCCGGCGCTGGACAATCTGATTCAGAAGGCATCCAGCTCCTCCTCGCTGCCGTCGATCGATGAGATCCGCGTGCTGTGGACCGAGATGATGCGCGAGATGGTGAAATCGCGTGAGGTCACGAAGTTCCCGCACACGGTGATCACGGCTGCCGGCGACAAGAAGACGGTGGATCTGGTGCGTGTCGGCAACTTCAATCTCGTTTCCGACGACAAGGGCGTCTACTACAAGTATGACGCGGACAACGACAAGGTTGTCGAGCTGCCCAAGCAGCCCTCGTCCCGGTTTACCGCTACCGCGGCGGAGCTGGCGGAGGCGCAGCCCGGCGAGATCGTCGGTTTCGGGATCGACCCGACACGGGGCCAGCTGCTGTCGATGTTCGTGCAGGCGCCGTCGCTGCGTGAGCGCATCGACCAGGGTGGCGTGATCGGTTATGTCACGATCGCTCTCGGCATCTTCGGCGTGCTGCTGGCGATCTACAAGATGATCGCGCTTGCCATCGTCAACGCCAAGGTGCGCGCCCAGATGAAATCCGAGACCGCAAGCGACAACAATCCGCTCGGGCGTGTGCTCAAGGTCTACGAGGAAAACCGCAACGTCGATGTCGAGACCCTCGAGCTGAAGCTGGATGAGGCGATCCTGCGCGAGACTCCGGCGCTTGAGCGGGGGCTCACCATGATCAAGCTGATTTCGGCGGTGGCGCCGCTGCTTGGTCTGCTCGGCACGGTGACCGGCATGATCGCAACCTTCCAGGCGATCACCCTGTTCGGCACCGGCGATCCGAAGCTGATGGCCAACGGCATCTCCCAGGCGCTGGTGACCACCGTGATCGGTCTCGTCGTCGCCATTCCCACGCTGCTGCTGCACAGCTTCGTCTCGGGGATGGCCCAGCGGGTGATCCATGTGCTCGAAGAGCAGAGTGCAGGCCTGGTTGCGCTGCATGCGGAAAAGGAGCACGGCGGTGCAAGCGCTGCTTGATGCCTACAACGCCATCCAGATCTTCCTCGAGAAGGGCGGTCCCGTCCTCTACGGCGTGATGATCGTCACCTTCTGGATGTGGATCCTGATCATCGAGCGGCTGTGGTACTTCTTTGCGGGTGCCAAGGCCGACATCCAGCGGGTCGTGGCGGCCTGGGAATCGCGTCCTGAGCGGCGCTCCTGGTATGCCCACAAGATCCGCCAGGCGATGATCGCGCAGGTGTCGGAGAACCTGAACGCCAATGTCGAGATGATCAAGACATTGGTCGCCACCTGTCCGCTCGTCGGGCTGCTGGGCACGGTGACGGGCATGGTGACGGTCTTCGACGTGATGGCGGTGCTCGGCAGCGGAAATGCGCGGGCCATGGCCGATGGTGTCTCCAAGGCCACCATTCCGACGATGGCGGGGATGGTCGCCGCGCTTTCCGGTGTTTTCATGAGCAGCTGGATCGAACGGCGGGCGCGCCGGGAAACCGAACGGCTCGCCGACTCGCTGACGATGGATCACTGACGGGATGGGCCGGGCGTTCCGATGAGGGCGCCCGGCCCCACCGTCGGCACCGCTGCGGACGGGCCGCCCTAGTGAGGTGGCGAGAGAATGAAGTGCAAAACCGGTGCGCCGGGGCACTCTTGCCACGGATGACCGGGAAACGGGTTGCGAAGCGATGCGCAAGTTCAGCAAACGCAAGGACGAAGCCGAGATCAACATGACGCCGATGCTCGACATCGTGTTCATCATGTTGATCTTCTTCATCGTGACCGCCTCTTTTACCAAGGAGTTCGGTCTCGAGATCAACAAGCCGCCGCCGTCCGAGGATCAGCCGAAGGATAACAAGAACAAGGCGCTTCTCATTCAGGTCGATCGTGCCAATCGCATCTTCATTGATTTCCGGTTGGTCGACCTCGGCTCGGTGCGGGCGAATATCCAGCGGTTTCATGCCGAGAACCCCAAGGGGCCTGTGGTGATCCAGGCGGCTCCCGATACCAAGGCCGGAGTCGTGGTCAGCATCTATGACCAGGCGCGTCAGGCCGGGGTTTACAATGTGTCGATTGCGGAACCGCGGGAGTAGCCGAACAAGCGCGGCGATCAGGCGGGCCGGACGGATTGTCGGATGTGCGATCCCTTCTTATATATGAGCGAGAGGAGAGGGGCATTTCACGGTTAATGGGCAATCTGACGGCAGAGTCGGGGCGGTTTGCCGGCCGTGCAAGTGGGTTCGATGGGAAGAGACCAGATGCGTGACAATCAGCAGCAGGAAGAAGAGCTCGAGATCAACATGACGCCGATGCTCGACATCGTCTTCATCATGTTGATCTTCTTCATCGTGACGGCCACCTTCATAAAAGAGGCGGGTGTCACCGTGGAGAAGCCGGAAGCGGTTACCGGCGATCAGCAAGACCAGGCAAGCATCATTGTCGCCGTCACCGACAAGGATGAGATCTGGGTCAACAAGAGGGTCGTGGACCTCAAGGCCCTTCGCCCGCTCATTGAAAAACTGCATGCGGAGAATCCGAAAGGCACCGTGGTTATCGAGGCGGACAAGAATGCGCGTGCCGGCCTGATGATCGCGGTGGCCGATGCGATTCAGGCTGCCGGGGT
>CAYYGH010000007.1:40616-46502 GCA_964471405.1 uncultured Sphingomonadales bacterium
ATGCGCGTGCCGGCCTGATGATCGCGGTGGCCGATGCGATTCAGGCTGCCGGGGTGCCCCAGGTGGCCGTTTCCACGGAAGAGAGGCGCTGATCATGACCCGTTATGTGCCAGCAGTTCTCATTGCAGCCGGGGTGACGGCTGTCCTGTTCTTCTTCATGCAGGCGCTGGTCGCGAACCCCAAGGTGAAGCTGTCGAATATCAAACCGGTGGTTTTTACGGATGTCATTCAGGTCGAACGGCCTGAAACCGTCCATCGCGAGACGCCGGAAGTGCAAAAGCCGGACATGCCTGAGGCGCCGCCGCCGGATCTCAATATCCCGAAGGCATCCGTCAGCGGGGCCCGTCAGTCGGTCAGCTTCTCCCATGTGAAGCTGGATGCGGGCCTTGATATCGGGCGGGTGGATCTGGGCGCGGCGACAGAGGGCGATTATCTGCCCCTCGTACGGATCACGCCCGAATATCCGCCGCGGGCGGCTGAACGGGGTATCGAAGGCTATGTGATTGTGGAGCTGACGGTCACCCCGGATGGAACGACAAGGGATGTGCATGTGATTGAGGCGGATCCTCCTGGCTATTTCGAGCGGGCCGCGATCCGTGCCGCACAGAAATTCCGCTACAAGCCGCGGGTGGTGAATGGCCAGCCCGTCGAGGTGCGGGGTGTGCGCTATGTGTTCACCTTCAAGCTGGATGAGGGCGATGGCCGCCGTCGCCGTCGGTAGGCGGATGCGCCCGGGAAGATGACATGTCGCATTTGCAGCAGTTTCGTATGAAAGCCCGCCTGTCGGCAGATGGCCGCATCCTCATGGCGGGCAAGGCGCGCCGTGCGTCTGCGGTGGGAGGAACACGGATGAGCAGGATCGGAACGGTCAGGCGGGCGGCCATGGGGGCCGCCGTGGCGGCAATCGCGCTTGTTGCAGGTCCGCTGATGGAGCCGGACGGCAGCCTGCACGGATCTTCCGCTATGACAGGAGTGTGGGCGGAGCTGCTCGGCGGACCGGCCTGGGCCCAGCGGGCGGCCGAAAAGCCCAAGCGCCGGACGAAGCGGGTGGACGCCATTCGCCAGCAGTACATGTCGGAATTCGACAAGATCAACAAGCTGCTGGATGAGAAGAAGAATGCCGAAGCGCTGGAGAAGCTGAAGGAGCTGGCTGAAGAGAAGCTCAATGATTACGAGCGTGCCATCGTCTACCAGTTCATTGGTCAGCTTCTGGCCCAGGATGGGAAGTACAAGGAAGCGATTCCCTATTTCGAGCAGATCACCCATCTTGAGCGGGCGCCGGATCCACAGATCGATACGGCCCTGAACATCCTGGCGCAGCTGTATCTTGCCACTGACCAGTATCAGAAGGCGATCGAGGCCAAGAAGAAATGGATGGAGCGCCAGGAGGTCGTCTCGCCCAAGGACTATGCTTTTCTGGCTACCGCCTATTATGGCCTTGGTGACCACAAGAATGTCGCCAAGTATATCGAGCAGGCCATCAAGATGGCCCGCGAGACGGGCCGCCCCGTGGAAGAGCGCTGGTGGCTGTTGGCCCGCGCGGCCTACTGGGAGCTCAAGGATCTCCAGAGGGTCAAGGAAATCCTCGAGATTCTCGCACTCAACTACGACAAGCCGGAATACTGGCGCAATCTTGCCGGTGTGTATGCCGAGCTCGGGCTGGAAGACAAGTCGCTCGCCGTGATGGAGGTCGCCTACCGGCGCGGATTCCTGGACGAGCGCGAGCGTTATCTCATCAATCTTGCCCAGATGTATATCGCCAATGGTGCGCCCATCAAGGCGGCCTGGGTGATCGAGCGCGGAATGAAAGAGGGCAAGATTGAAAAAAATGCCGACAACTATGAACTTCTCGGCCAGGCCTATCTGAATGCGATGGAAATGGAAAAGGCCGAACGGCCGCTGCGTCTTGCCGCCCAGATGAAGAACAAGGGCGAGCTGTGGATGCGGCTTGGCCAGGTGCTCATCCAGCGCGAGAAATGGAAGGAGGCCATCGATGCGCTGCAAAAGGCCATCGATGCCGGCGATCTAGACAAGCCACAGTATGCCTATCTCCTTCTGGGCACGGCCTATTTCAATATCGACGAGTTTGACAAGGCCAAAAAGGCCTTCCGGGCCGTGCTCAAGATCAAGGATAAGGATGCGCAGGCGAGTGCCCGCAAATGGCTGAAGTATATTGATAGCGAGCTCAAACGGCGGCGCCAGCTGACCGAGTTCTATGACAAGAACGGCAAGCGCCGCAAGCGCAGCTGAGTGCCGCGCAGACGGTTTCGCCTGGCGGGCCTCATGGGGAAACCATGGGGCCCGTCGTCCTTTTGCCGCCCGCTTTTTTCGGAGTGGCCACCGGCGCAGTCCGGGGAAATCGCCGGTCATGCAATCCGGCCCGGCCGCATGATCGCGCCCTGCTGACAGGGGAAGCCGTGCCCTTCTGCCCGGTTGCCGGCAGGCGAACTGTCCCGAGGCAGTGGCGGGGCGGAAGGGCGAGGCTCACGTCCCGGGTGGAAGGACGAGGGCACTGTTCGGGGCGGAAGGCCGGCGCCGTCCCCCGCCTCTTGAGCCGAGCGGCCAAACATGATCATCTGAAAAGCCGGCCGATGCGGGTTCATGTACCGATGGCGTCCGGCCGGCGGGTGGCATCGGGCCTTGGGCGTTACGGGAAGGAGAGGGACATGCGCGAAGACGGATCTGGCTGGATGGCGAAAGCGATGCGGCGTCTGGGTGCCATCATGCTGATGGTGGGGACGGGAATGCTGCTGTGGACGCATAAGGGCTGGCCACAGGCCGCGGATGAGACGATCGCAAAGGATTATCCCTATCTGGAAAAGCTTTATCGGGATCTGCACAGCCATCCGGAGCTCAGCTATCAGGAGGCCCGGACCGCCAAGCGCATTGCAGCCGAGCTGCGCGCCCTCGGCTTCAGCGTGACGGAGGGTGTCGGTGGTCATGGCATCGTCGCCATTCTGGACAATGGTCCGGGGCCGACCGTGATGCTTCGCACCGATCTGGATGCGCTGCCCGTCGCCGAACGCACGGGGCTGCCCTATGCTTCGACCGTAAAGGCAGTGGAACAGACCGGCCAGCAGGTTTCGGTGATGCATGCCTGTGGGCATGACGTGCACATGACGGTGCTGGTCGGCACGGCGCGCTGGCTGGTGGCGCATCGTGATCGCTGGTCCGGCCGCCTGATGCTGATCGGTCAGCCGGCCGAGGAACGGGGAGCCGGCGCGCGGATGATGCTCGAAGACGGCCTGTTCACCCGCTTCCCCAAGCCCGACTATGCGCTTGCCTTGCATGTGAACGCCGCCTTGCCGGCCGGTACGGTGGCCTATGTTCCGGGCTATGCGCTCGCCAATGTCGACTCGGTGGATATCACGGTTCACGGCATTGGTGGCCATGGGGCCTATCCCCAGGCGACGAAGGATCCCATCGTGCTGGCTTCCGAGATCGTGCTGGCGCTCCAGACCATTGCCAGCCGCGAGATCGACCCCCGTGATCCGGTGGTGGTGACGGTAGGCTCCATCCATGGTGGGGCCAAGCACAACATCATTCCCGACCGCGTCGATCTTCAGCTCACCGTCCGCAGCTATTCGGATGCGACACGCCGCAAGGTGCTGGATGCGATCAGGCGCATTGCCGTGAACATGGGTCGGGTCGCGGGTTTGCCGGATGATCTGCTCCCCGAGGTCAGGATCCATGAAGAGGAATACACGCCGGCCACCTATAACGATCCTGAGCTCACCGAACGGCTGGCCCGAGCGCTCCAGGCCCGCTTCGGCGCGGACCGCGTGGTCCGGGCCCGGCCCGTGATGGGCGGGGAAGATTTTGCGCGCTATGGTCGCGCAGGGGTCAAGGCGGTGATGCTCTGGCTGGGCGCCGTCGATCCCGAAAAATGGAAGCGCGCGCAGGAAGGCAAGCTGTCATTGCCCTCGCTGCATTCGCCCTATTTTGCGCCTCTGCCCCGGCCCACGATTACCACCGGCGTGGAGACGATGGTAACCTCCGTGCTGGCCCTGATGGGCAAAGACGACGGGGCCGGCTGAAGCGGGAGGCGGGCTAGCCTGTATCATCCAGGCTGCGCCCATGCCGTCCCTCGCCCCGGAGAAAGCGTGCGGCACCGGCAAGGGCTTCGCCGCTTTCGAGCGTCTGCCGACCCAGCCGGTATTCCTGGACAAGCGCCTTTTCCTCATTGAGGCCCCATTGCCGGATCGCGGACAGCCGGTCGTTGCGCAGACAGGTCTGTGGATGGCGCGCAAGTTCCCGGGCGAGGCAAACGGCCTCCGGCAAGGCCTGTCCGCGGGGCACAAGCCGACTTGCCAGACCGATGGCATATGCCTCCCGGGCATCCACGGGCCGGCCGGTCAGGATCATGTCCATCGCCCGGCCGTGACCGATGAGGCGGGGCAGTCGCACCGTGCCGCCATCAACAAGCGGCACCCCGAAGCGCCGGCAGAAGACACCGAAAGTGGCACCTTCGCCCACCACCCTGAGGTCGCACCAGATCGCAAGCTCCAGACCGCCGGCAACCGCATGGCCTTCGACTGCCGCAATCACCGGCTTGCGGAGCACCAGGCGCGTCGGGCCCATCGGCCCGAAATCACCCTGCCGGACGCGTTCGGCCGTATGCTCTTGTGGCAGCGCCTTCAGATCCGCCCCGGCACAGAAGTTCCCACCGGCTCCCGTAAGCACGGCCACGGCCAGCCCTTCATCCTCATCGAAGGCTTTGAAGCAGGCATGAAGAGCACGCGCTGTGGGAAAGTCGACGGCGTTTCGGCGTTCAGGTCTGTCGATGGTCACGATCAGGATCGAGTCCTGGCGTGCGAGTCGAAGGCCGGAAAAGGGATGCGCAATCCAGTCGGAATCCGTCATTGTGCTGCTCCGTTGCCTGCCGGAAGACTACACCCATGGCGAGCAGAAATTTCTGAATGTTCCTCCAAACACTTTCTTTCTGCCTGCCGTTTCATAAGAGAGGCAGGCGGCAGGGGAGACGGTTTGGCCTTCCGCTGCCGCACGCTGCGGTGTAGGATGGCAGTGGTTGTGTTGGAAAGGAAGGTGTCGCGATGAAGATTGAAGATCTGCAGGTCGTGTTCCGTGGGCTCGATCATTCGGACGCACTGGAGGAGGCCGTGCGCAAGGAGGCGGAGAAGGTCTTCCGATTGCATGATCGCTTTACCAGCGGCACCGTGACAATCGAGGCCCTGCACCGGCAGAACCGATGGGGGGTGCGCTACGCTGTCACGATTTCCCTGCATTCACCGGCCCTGGGTGATATCGTCGTCTCCCACGAAAGTGGCGAAGGGGCCGCCAAGCCCGATCCCTATCTGGCCGTGCGCGAGGCGTTTGATGCCGCTCTCCGGCAGGTCAAGGATCGGCGTGAGCGGCAGATCACCAAGGTCAAGGCGGGATGAAGTTTCCTTTTCCGGCCGGCCGTTTCGGCCGGGCAGATGGGTGAGGAGGAGAGGTGCAGTCATGGCAGGAAGACGGGTCGAGGTTGTCGATGATACGGAATCCTACCCCCTGAACGTTCCGCTTTCGACGGTTTCCTACATCATCGAGCGCATTCACGAGGCGATCGGGGAGCTTGCGCTTGAAGATTCGGGCGTGGAGGATGAGGACACGGCGGAGCTGCCGCGTGGAGCGGAGACGGAGCTGGCGGAAGTCGCGGATTTCATTGACAATCTGAGCGAAGAGGAGCGGATTGATCTCGTGGTGCTGATGTGGATCGGCCGGGGAAGCTATGAGGTCGATGAACTGGAACAGGCGCGGCTGGACGCCATGCGGGAAGCCACGCAGAAGACCTCGGAATATCTCCTCTCCACACCGCTCGTGGCGGATTATCTGGCCGACGGGCTGGAGACGCTGGGTTTCCGCCCCGAAGAGTATTGAGGGCGG
>CAYYGH010000007.1:46602-60309 GCA_964471405.1 uncultured Sphingomonadales bacterium
CAGGTCGCCCTCTCTCCCTGAAGAGGGGATGGCGACGGCGCATGTGCCAGGCAAGGACGCTGTTCCCGGAGAGGGGGCGCGGCCGCACATTCAGCCGGAGAGCTGATAGCGACGATAGCTCCGCCCAGCCAGGGCCAGCATGCCGGCAGCAAAGAGGGCCAGCAGCGGCAGGCAGCGCCACAGATCGTCATAATTGAAGTCGAAGAATCCGACTCGGGCGATGGTTACGGCCCAGTCGATCGGGTTGACGAGACTGAGGTGCAGCAGCCAGATCGGCATGGCTGGCCGGGCAATCATCATGGTGCTGGTGAAGACGAGCGGCAGCATCAGGAAGTTCATCACGCCGATCACGGCATCATGGCGCCGCAGGGTCAGCGCCAGGGCGTTCGAGAGCGATCCGAAGGCGATCCCCGTCAGAAAAACCGCCACGAAGACGAGAAGAAGGCCAGCAGGTCCGCCAGCGATATGGGCTCCCGCAAACCAGCCGACCGCAAGGATGACAAGTGACTGCAGGATCACCATGATCCCGGCACGCAGGACATAGCTCGCCATCAGGACGCCGGAGGAAATGGGGCTTGTGCGCAGCCGGTCGAGATAGCCGTGCTGTTCATCCATCAGCAGGCTCATGCCTGCAAAGGCCGACCCGAAGAAGGCGGTCATCACCATCAGACCGGGGGTCAGGAAGGCCATGTAGTTTTCCGTCGGGAATCCGGCCATGCGGGTGACTCCGGAGAACAGTGATCCGAAAAGCAGCAGCCAGACCAGCGGATGGATGATGTTGAGAATGACGAATGTCGGCATCCTGAGGTCGTGCAGCAAAAGCCGGCCGACAAGAGCGGCCATTGCCCGGAGCGTGGAGGGCCGGCCGGGCCAGCTTTCCGTGTCGGCCTCGACGGGATGAGCGCCGGATGCGGACGCAGTGCCATTCCCGGTCCGTTGGGTCGGACCATCCGAGGTGGGGGACGGCGATGGGGAGATCTGTCTCATGCCGCAGCTTCCTTTGTCGGCTCCGTGATGCTGGCCTCCGCTTCGGCCAGTGTGCGACCGGTAAGCTTGAGATAGACTTCATCAAGCGTAGGCTTGCGCAGCTCGATGCGAGCAAGGTGATCACCGCCAATCGCTGCCATCAGAGCGGGCATGGCGGCGGCTCCGTCTTCCACCGTCACCAGGATCTGGCGGCCGTGGATCTGGAGCTCACGCACCGGCTCCAGGGACCGCAGGCTGTCGGCCAGTCGGGGAACGTCCTCTTCCCGCTTGCAGGTGAGGATGAGGATGTCTCCATGGATGCGGGCCTTGAGGGCATCGGGCGTGTCCTCTGCCACGATACGCCCGCGATCAATGATGCCGATGCGGTGGCTGAGCCGGTCGGCCTCCTCAAGATAATGGGTGGTCAGCAGCACCGCGATGCCGGATTCCGCCGCAAGCATGCGCAGCTGGCGATGCAGCATCATGCGCGATTCGGGATCAAGACCGGTTGTCGGTTCATCCAGAAAGAGCAGGCGGGGGCGGTGGATCAGTCCGAGGGCGAGATCAAGCCGCCGCCGCATGCCGCCGGACCATTCCCGGGCAAGGCGGTCGGCCGCCTCCGTCAGCCCCACGAGTTCCAGAAGCTCGTCAATGCGGCGACGCAGCGCAGCGCCTCCCATCCCCCGCAACTGGCCCTGCACCCAGAGATTCTCGCGGCCTGTGAGATGCTGATCCACCCCCGTGCCCTGGCCCACATAGCCGATCGCACGCCGCACCTTCAGGCCATCGCTGACAACATTGAAACCCGCAACCAGAGCCCGGCCGGCCGTCGGCTGGGTAAGGGTGGCGAGAATGCGCACCGTCGTCGTCTTGCCGGCGCCGTTGGGGCCCAGCAGACCGTAGATTTCGCCGGCGTGCACGCGAAAGCTCACACCGGCAAGCGCCACGACCTTCTCGCCATAGACCTTGCGCAGATCCTGCGCCTCCACCAGAATTTCAGACATCATCCGGCCAATCTTCCGGTATCTGCATCTCGCCTGCGATGACCTCCACGCAATGCCCGGCGATATGAATGCGGTCGGCCTGCATCTTCAGCCACAGCTCACCACCCCGGGCACTGAGCTGGCGGGCATAGAGCTCATCCTGCTTGAGACGTGTGGCCCAATAGGGGCCGAGCATGCAATGGGCGGAGCCCGTGACCGGATCCTCGTCCACCCCGAAACCGGGAAAGAAGCACCGCGAGACGAAATCGCAGTCACGCCCCGGCGCGGTCGCCACGAAGCCCTTCAGGCCGAAGCGCTTCAGACGCGCGAAATCGGGTGCAAGCGCCCGCACGGTTTCCTCGTCCTCGAAAACGAGAAGCTGATCGCGGCCACCGCTCCAGTACTCGCGCGGACGGGCGCCCATGATATCGGGAAGCTCTTCCGGCATCCTGGCCGCCCGCGGGACGCGCAAGGGAAAGTCCATGGCCAGCCTGTCGTCATCACGGGTCACGATGAGAAGGCCGGAGCGGGTCTGAAAGCGCACGGCTTCGCCCCGGCCCTTGAGGTTGCTGAGAATCGCATAGCCGGCTGCCAGTGTGGCATGGCCACACAGATCCACCTCTACCTCCGGCGTAAACCAGCGCAGGTGGAAGTCCACCGATCGGTCTTCATGATCGGCAGGCACGAAGAAGGCCGTTTCCGAGAGATTGTTCTCGCGTGCGATTGCCTGGAGCAGCGAGTCGGGCAGCCAGGAATCGAGAGGGCAAACCGCCGCCGGATTGCCACCGAAGGCCTCCCGGGTGAAGGCATTGATTCTGAGAAACGGTATCCGGATCATGGCCCTCTCGTGTGCTCCATCCTTTTCGCTTAGACCGGATGAGGCATCAAGGTCAAAACCTGATCTGGCACAAAGAAGTCCCCCGGCGGGGGAAGGAGGGGGGCAGGAGAAGCCGCCCCTCCGCATCACCCTATCAGCGGGCGGGGGGATGGCGTCCTTCCTCGCGCGCAACCTCCAGGACGGCGCCGCTGCCCGGCGGGCCGACGACGGGCTCATGAGGCTCCAGGCCGAAGGGGTCGACATGGATGATGATCTCGGCCTGGGGGAACTCCTCGCTCAAGGCGGCTTCCACCTCCGTTGCCACCAGGTGGGCGGCCCGGACCGTCATGTCGGGATCGACTTCCAGATGCAGCTGGATGAAATCATGGCTGCCGGAGGACCGGGTCTTGATTTCGTGCACGCCCTTTACCGCCGGATTGCCCATCGCGATCTCGAAAATCTTTTCGCGGTCGGCCTCCGGAAATTCCCGGTCCATGAGAATGTCCACGGCTTCCCGTCCAATTCCGAAAGCGGCCCGCGCGATCCAGCCCGCAATCAGCAGTCCGAAAAGACCGTCGATCCAAGGGGCATTGAGGAAGCGCACCAGCAGCGCCGATGCGATCACCGAAAGATTGAGCAGCAGGTCGCCGGCATAATGCAGCCGGTCGGCATCGATGGCCAGCGATCCCGTGCGGGCGATCACCCAGCGCTGGAAGAGCACGAGCGCAGCCGAAAGCAGGATTGCGCCCAGGCTCACGCCAATGATCCAGGCATCATGGGTGATCGGGTGGGGATCGAGCATCTCCCCGACGGAGTCGACCATCAGATAAAGGGAGGATGCCGTCATCAGCAGTGCCTGGACGAGTGAGGCGATTCCCTCGGCCTTGCCATGGCCGAACCGGTGATCGGCATCCGGCGGCGCCAGCGCCACACGCACACCCAGAAAAATGATCGCCGAAGCCAGAAAGTCGAGCGCGGAGTCGAACAGCGACCCCAGCATGGCGGCCGAGCCGGACAGCGTGAACGCAATGGCCTTGGCGACCGAGAGCACGGCCGCCACGGCCAGGGAAGCGAAGGTCGCCAGCCGCATCAGCCGCCCGCGGCGGGCATCGGGGGTGAGAACGGGATTCCCGTCCATGCCGGCCGGGTAGGAGGAAGAGGGGCTGGCTGAAGATGGTCTCATGCCACTTCCTTCCCGTCAGGACATGCCGCGCCGCAGAGAGCCGGCGTTACGGATAAAGCCATGTCATGACCCAGCCGCCTTCCGGCTTGCGCCGGAAGAGCCGCCGCTCATGCCAGCGGAAGGGCTGCTCCTCCCAGAATTCGATGGCATCCGGTACCACCCGATAGCCGGACCAGAAGGGCGGGCGCGGCACATCCTGACCGGCGAACCGCTGCGTGACCTCTTCCAGCCTGCGCTCAAAATCCGCCCGTCCGCCCGGCATTTCGGCGGACTGATGCGAAGCCCAGGCGCCAAGCTGGCTGCCCCGTGGCCGCGTGGCGAAATAGGCGTCGGCTTCCGCGTCAGGGACCTGTCGGGCAAGGCCGTCGATGCGCACCTGGCGGGCAAGAGACTTCCAGTAGAACAGCAGGCATACCCGCGGGTTGGCTCTGATCTCATGGGCCTTGCGGCTGTCGAGATTGGTGTAGAAGACGAAGCCGCGCTCATCCCAGTGCTTGCACAGGACCATGCGCACGCCGATGCTCTCGCCGCCTCCCGTGGCGAGCGCCATGGCGTTGGGGTTGTCTGGCTCGGCCAATTCCGCCTCGGCATACCATTGACCAAACAGCGCAAAGGGATCGTCCATCTGCGGCCTCCCTGACCGGCACTGCGTCTGCCTGCTTGCCTTGAGGCTTAACCAAGGCTTATCGCTTTTCAGGCGATGAGAAGGCCACGTCAAGGCTTTGCATCTGGTTTTGAGGAAGTCATGCGC
The DNA here is from genome assembly GCA_964471405.1 of uncultured Sphingomonadales bacterium. GTDB lineage: Bacteria > Pseudomonadota > Alphaproteobacteria > Sphingomonadales > Rhodothalassiaceae > J084. The sequence goes on from CAYYGH010000007.1 coordinate 51,303, forward strand.
GATCCGTATGAGGTGCTGGGCGTTTCCAAGACGGCCAGCGCCGAGGAGATCAAGGCCGCCTATCGGCGGCTTGCCAAGAAATGGCATCCCGACAGCAACCCCGGGGATGCCACGGCTGCCGAGCGCTTCAAGGAGCTGTCGGCGGCCTATGCCCTTCTCTCGGATCCGGCGCGTCGGGCTGCCTTTGATGCCGAACGGCGCATGAGATACCGGCAGGAAGCGGGGGCAGGGAGTGCCGAGATGGGCGGGTTCTCCCGGGTCTTCGAGCAGGCCAGCACGGCGCGCGATATCTTCGAGGAGATTTTCGGGCGCAGAGGCGTGGGGGAGGAGGAAGAAGAGGCGGCGCGCTCGTCTTCCGGATCGGGGCGGCGATACAAGCTGGAGCTGGACTTCGTGGAAGCCTGTCTCGGCACGAAGAAACGGGTCGAGCTGGCGGACGGCCGCAAGGTCACGATCCGGATTCCGCCGGGTGTGACCAGCGGTCAACGCATCCGCATCCGTCGCCGCAAGAAGGGGCTGGCCGCGCTGGCACGGCAAACGGAAGCGCTCATCGAGATCACCGTCAAACCCCATCCCTGGTTCAGGCGTGAGGGCCGGGACATCTATGCCGCCTTGCCGCTGGCCTTCCATGAAGCACTCCTCGGCACCAAGGTGCGGGTGCCGACCCTTGAGGGCTGGGCTACGCTTACCGTTCCCCCGGGCACGGAAGGCGGGCGCAAGCTGAGGCTGAAAGGCAAAGGAGTTCCGGCCGAAGGGAAGGGCAGGCGTGGCGATCTCATCTTCGTGGTCGATCTGCGACTCGGGCCGGCCCGCCAGGATGCGGCATTCACGGAACAGGTTGCGCAATGGGTGGCGCGGACTGCCCCCGAACCGCCGAAGCGGTTCCTGGAGGAGTGATCGGCAGGGCGGATCGCAGGGAGACGATCATGCCGGAGCATGGACAGCGGCCGAGATCGGTGATCCGCTTCATGGCCTGGTCGATCATCCGGGACCGCATTCTGGGTCGGGCCATCCGGCGGATGTTCGCGACACACGGCTTCGAGCATGCCGGCAATCTGGCCTTCCTCGGCTTCCTTGCGCTGTTTCCCTTTCTCATCGTGCTGGTGACATTGGCCGGGCTGCTGGGCCAGACCGAGGCCGGCGGAGAAGCGCTCAAGCTGCTTTTCGACATGCTGCCGGCGCGCATTGCCGACACCCTTTCCCGGCCCGTCGCCAGTGCCGTTGCCCATGCGGACGAGGCAGTCTTGACCGGTGCCATCCTGTTCGCCCTGTGGGTGGCCGTTGATGCGGTGGAGGCGGCCCGGCTGACCGTGATCGAGGCCTTCGATGCCTGGCCGCATGCCATGGTCTGGTGGAAGCGGCTGGCGGTCGATCTGCTGCTGGTGCTGCTGGCTGCATTGGCGCTGGTGACGGCGATGGCGGTCCTGATCGCGCTGCCGCTCGTTGTCGAGCAGGGAGCCGAGCTGCTGCGGCTGGGGGCGGACTTCAGGGTCCTGGCCCGGCGGCTGGAGCTTGTGGCCACCCCCATCATTCTGGGCGGCAGCATCTACCTTGCCTATCGCCTCTTCACTCCCCGCGTGCCGTATCGACGGGTCTTTCTGCCCGGCACCATTTTCACGCTGCTGGCGGTGTGGGTGGCGGCGAAGCTGTTCACGCTGTTCATTGCGCAGGCGCCGCGCTATGACGTGATCTACGGCTCGCTTGCCGGCATCATGCTCACGCAGCTTTTCTTTTTCGTCGTGGCGGCGAGCTTCATCTTCGGAGCGCATCTGAATGCCGCGATCTCCCGGCAGCTGTCTGCCGATCAAGGCGGAGATGATTGACGAAAGCTTCTGCCCCGCTAGGATAGCCGCTGCCATCCTGACCGGGCTTTTTCTTGCCATATGGTCTCCCGGATGGATCCGAGCATGAATGCAGACAGAAAAACGGACGGGGAAACACGGCATGGCAGACGGGATCATGCAGGGCCGGCGCGGCCTCATCATGGGTGTGGCAAACGACCGCTCGCTGGCCTGGGGGATTGCAAAGGCGGTGCATGAGGCAGGCGGCGAGCTGGCGTTCACCTATCAGGGCGAGGCTCTGGAGCGCCGGGTGCGCCCGCTGGCCGAGCAGGTGGGGGCAGATCTCGTGCTGCCCTGTGACGTGACGGATGAGGCGAGCCTGGCCTCCGTTTTCGATCGCCTGGAGGAGAACTGGGGCAGTCTCGACTTCGTGGTTCATGCCATCGGCTTTTCCGACAAGACCGAGCTGCGCGGGCGCTATATCGATACCTCCAAGGCCAATTTCCTGAAGACGATGGAAATCTCCTGCTACTCCTTCACCGAGGTCGCGCGCCGTGCCGAACCGCTGCTCAATCCCGGTGGCGCCCTGCTGACGCTGACCTATTACGGGGCCGAAAAGGTGATGCCGCACTACAATGTGATGGGGCTGGCCAAGGCCGCGCTGGAGGCGAGCGTGCGCTATCTCGCCAATGATCTGGGACCGCAGAATGTGCGGGTGAACGCCATCTCCGCCGGTCCCATCCGCACGCTGGCCGCCTCCGGGATCGGCGATTTCCGCTACATCCTCAAATGGAACGAATACAATGCCCCCTTGCGGCGCAATGTCACGATCGAGGATGTGGGCTCGGCGGCGCTCTTCCTGCTGTCTCCGATGGCGGCCGGGGTGACCGGAGAGATCCTCTATGTCGATGCCGGTTACCATGTGATCGGCATGAAGCAGGTGGATGCGCCGGATCTGTCTCTGCGCAAGGAGGGATAGGCGTATCCCGCGCCAAGAGGACGGGCGATGTCCTGGAACAGCTTCGGTCATGTCTTGAGACTCACAAGCTGGGGCGAGTCCCATGGCCCAGCCATCGGAGGGGTGCTCGACGGCTGCCCGCCGGGCATGAGGCTCGGCGAAGCCGACATCCAGCCCTTTCTCGATCGCCGCCGCCCCGGCCGGAACCGGCACACCACCCAGCGGCGGGAAGACGATCGCATCGAGCTGCTTTCCGGCATTTTCGAGGGATGCACCACCGGCACGCCGATCGCCTTCCTCATTCGCAATACCGACCAGCGCTCCAAGGATTATGCCGCCATCGCGGATCGCTATCGGCCCGGGCATGCCGATTACACCTATGACATCAAATACGGGTTGAGGGATCCGCGCGGCGGTGGGCGGTCATCAGCCCGCGAGACGGCGGTGCGGGTGGCGGCAGGCGCGATTGCACGCCGCATTCTGGCCCATGTCCTGGGGGCGCCCGTGCGCATCCGGGCGGCGGTTGTGGAACTTGGGGGGCTCGGCGTGCCCGAAGACCGGCGGGACCTGGATCACGCCGCAAGCGATCCCCTCTTCTGTCCCGATCCCGCCACCCGCATACGGTGGGAGGAGATGCTGGATGCGGCCCGTCGCGCGGGGGATTCCCTGGGAGCGGTGGTCGAGGCCGTCGCGGAAGGGGTGCCCGCCGGCCTGGGTGCACCGGTCTATGCCAAGCTCGATGCGGATCTTGCGGCGGCGATGATGTCGATCAATGCCGCCAAGGGGGTGGAAATCGGTGCCGGCTTTGCGGCCGCGCGCCTGAAAGGCAGCGAAAACGCCGACGAAATGCGGCGCGCCGATGAGGGTGTCCGCTTCATCTCCAATCATGCCGGGGGAATTCTGGGCGGCATATCGACCGGTGCGCCGATTGTGGTGCGGGTCGCCTTCAAGCCGACAAGTTCGATCCGGGTTCCCCGGCGCAGCGTGACCCGCACGGGTGAAGAGGTGGAAATCGTCACCACCGGCCGTCATGACCCCTGTGTCGGCATTCGCGGCGTGCCGGTGGTGGAGGCGATGCTGGCGCTGGTGCTCGCCGACCACCTGCTGCTCGACCGTGCCCAGTGCGGCCGGCTGCGGGCTGCCGGCATCTCTCCCCTGCCGGATGGCCCGGAGCGCAGGACATGATCGGGGTGCTGCTCGTCAATCTCGGTACCCCCGATGCGCCGACACCCAGGGCTGTGAGACGATATTTGCGGGAATTCCTGGCCGATCGCCGCGTCGTGGAGCTGCCGGCCGTGTTGTGGCGGCCTGTGCTTTCCGGCATCGTCGCACCGCTGAGGGCACGCCGCGTGGCCCGGCTTTACCGCTCCATCTGGGACCGGGAACATGGCGACAGCCCCTTGCGGCTGATCACCCGTCATCAGGCCGAAAAGCTTCATGACCGGCTTGCCGTGATGCTGGGGCCGGGACGGGTGCGGGTGGCCCATGCGATGCGTTACGGCCGCCCGGGCATTGCCGAGGTGCTGGACCATCTGATGGAAGAAGGCGTCGATCGGCTGCTGTTTGCCCCACTCTATCCTCAATATGCGGCTGCCACGACCGGCAGCGCACTCGACGCGCTGGGGCGCTGGGCTTCGGGGCGGCGGAAACTGCCGGCCATGCGCAGCCTGCCGCCCTATTATGCCGATCAGGCCTATATCGCGGCGCTTGCCGAAACTGTCCGAACGTCACTTTCCGTTCTGGACGGCGAGGATGAGCCGCACATTCTCTGCTCTTTTCATGGTCTGCCCCAGGCGCAGATCGATGCCGGGGATCCCTATGCGGACCACTGTGCGGCCACGGCTGCGGCGCTGAGAGAAGCGCTGGGCTGGCCTGAGGCCCGCTTTCATTTGGCCTATCAATCCCGATTCGGTCCCGCCCGCTGGCAGGAGCCGCAGACCCTGGACCGGGCCCGGGCGCTGGCGCGGCGTGGCGTGCGCAGCCTTCTTGTGATCACGCCCGGTTTTGCGGCCGATTGTCTGGAGACCCTGGAAGAGCTGGATGGGGGAGTACGCCGGGCCTTTCTTGAGGCCGGGGGGAAGCGTTTTCTGCGCGTGCCCTGCCTTAATGACAGCACAGGCCATATCGAGCTTCTGCAACGCCTCGTCTTGCGGGAACTTTCCGGCTGGTTGTAGGCTTTTTGCGGGTCATTCCTGTCAGCAGGCGGACTGTTCAGGGGAGGTCGGGCATGGCATCACGGAAGTCGCAAAGCTTGCTCCTGCTGCTGGGCAAGCGGCTCCTTCAACTCGTGCTGGGGCTGGTGATCCTGGCGGTAACCGTCGGCTACGTATGGCTTTACACGCCATCGATTCCCCGGGCTGCGCTTGAGCGGATGTATGCCAATGCGGAGTCGCAATTTCTGGATCTTCCCGGCGGGACGCGTATCCATTACCGCGACGAGGGACCGCGCGATGCGCCGCTGACGCTGCTGCTGCTTCATGGCACGGCCAGCTCTCTGCATACCTGGGAAGGCTGGGTGGCGGGGCTGAAAGACCGCTACCGCGTGGTGACGATGGACCTGCCGGGTCACGGTCTTACGGGGCGCACCGCCGAAGACCGCTATGACCGTGCCGGCATGGTCGCGGCGATCGTGGCGGTGGTTGACCATCTCGGGCTTGATCGCTTTGTCATCGGGGGCAATTCCATGGGGGGCGAGATGGCCATGGCCTACACGCTTGCGCATCCTGACAAGGTGGAGGCCCTGATTCTTGTCGACTCCGCAGGGCTCCGGCTTGACCTGACCAATCGCAGTGTCCCGATCGGTTTCCGGCTGGCCGCGATTTCCTGGCTGCGGCCGCTGATCGTGCGGATCACGCCGCGCTCGCTGGTCGCGCGCAGCGTCGCGGCGGTCTATGCGGATCCCGCACGGGTGACGCCGGAGCTTGTTGACCGCTATTGGCGGCTGCTGAGGATGGAAGGCTCGCGCGAGGCTCTCATGAAGCGTTTTGCTGCTCTGGAAAGGGAGCCGCCGCTGCCGGTCGAACGCATCGACAAGCCGGCGCTGGTGCTGTGGGGGCGCGAGGATCATCTGATCCCGCTGGCGGTCGGCAGGGAGCTGGCCCGCCGTCTGCCCCGGGCCGAGCTGGTGGTGCTCGACGGGCTCGGCCATGTGCCGCAGGAAGAGGACGCGGCGCGCTCGCTTGAACCCGTCAAGGCCTTTCTGGCGCATTTGGAAGAAGAAAGGATGCACTCCGACAATCGTCAGCAGGAGGCCGCCGGCTGATGTCGCCACTGCCGTTGCCTTTCAACCCCGCAGCCCTGCCCGAGACCGTCACCGTCGCGCTGGTGGAGGCTGCTCCCGTCTATTTCGATGCGGATGCGGCGCTGGCCCGCCTTCGTCAGCTCGTTGACCGGGCGGCAGATGCCGGTGCGAGTCTCGTGGCCTTCCCCGAAACATGGTGGGGCGGCTACCCGGTCTGGGTCGACAGGGCGCCGGGGGCTGCGCTGTGGGAGGAGCCGGGGATGATGCATCTTCATCGCCTGATGCTCACCCACGCTCTTGCTGCCGACTCGCCCCATCTGGAAGCCTTGTGCAGCCTGGCGGCGGAGCGGGATGTGGACATCGTGCTCGGGGCCAATGAACGCCATGGCCGCAGTCTTCTCAACAGCATCTTTCTAATCGGGCGTGAGGGGAAGTTCAGGATCCGCCGCAAGCTGATGCCCACCCACGGCGAGCGGCTGGTATGGGCAAACGGGCATGAGCAGGACTTCGACCCGCTTCCCACACCCTATGGAGGCGTGAGTGCGGCGATCTGCTGGGAACACTGGATGCCCGAGCTGCGTGCCGTGCTGCACCGTGGCCAGGCGCTCTGGCATGTTGCGGCCTGGCCCGTGCTGCGCGAACCCTATCGGCTGGCCAGCCGGCATTTTGCGTTCGAGGGGCGCTGCTTCGTACTGGCCGTGGCCACTTGTCTGAAGAAGGAGGAGCTGCTTGCAGCAGTTCCCGCCGGCGAGGAGGCGGCCCGCGCCTTTCTCGATTCGGTGCCGGTTGATGAGGAAGGATTTCTTCTTGAAGGCGGGGTTGCCGCCTATGCGCCGGATGGCCGACCGCTTGCTGCGCATGCGGCCGAGAAGGGCGGACTGCATCTCTTCGAGGTGAATCCGGCCCAGGCGCTGGAGGCGGCAGCCAATCTCGATGTCGCAGGTCACTACAGCCGGCCGGATATCATCACCCTGCAGCTGCGGGAGAGCAAGGCATGAGAGGCATGCGCTGCCTGTTGTGGGCCCTGCTGGCCGTCGGCTGGCTTGCCGGCAGCGGGGGCGTGGCGGGCGAACGGCCGGGTGGGATCACGCTTGTCGGCAGACTTGTGCAGGGTGGGCTTGTCATCGGTCACGCCCCGGGATGCACGGCAGTCCGGCTGGACGGGCGGGAGATCGCAATGGACGAAGAGAGGCGGTTCGTCTTCGGCTTCGGCCGTGACGCGAGGCGCGACCACCTGCTGGAGGCCGAATGCGCCGGACGGACCGTTCGCCGGCCGCTTGTGGTGGCCGAGCGGCATTTCCCGATCGAGCGTGTGAACGGGCTGCCGGAGCGCAGCGTGACATTGCCGCCCGAGGATCTGGCGCGCAGAAAAAGAGAAATTGCGGCCATTGTCCGTGCGCGGGCGGTGCATTCAGATTTGGAAGAGGTCTTTGCCGGCTTCCGGCGGCCGGCCACAGGACGCATCTCAGGCGTCTACGGGGCCCAGCGGGTGCTCAACGGCAAGCCCCGCACGCCGCATTACGGTCTTGATATCGCCGCGCGCGCAGGCACACCGGTGGTGGCCCCGGCAGGAGGAATCGTGCGGCTTGTCGGCGATTTTCTGCTGGAAGGCCGGATCATCGTGATCGACCATGGCATGGGGGTCACCTCCACCCTTTTCCATCTGAAGGATATCGTGGTGCGGGAAGGAGAACGGGTGCGTCAGGGGCAGCTCATCGGCCATGTCGGTCAGACGGGGCGGGCGACAGGCCCGCATGTGGACTGGCGGGTCAACTGGGGTGCGGTCCGGATCGATCCGGCGCTGGCGCTTGCCCTTGCCCCGGCGAAGGCGGCGCCATGACGATCCGCGCCGCGCTGCCCGGCCTTCTTGTCGGCCTTCTCATTCTGCCGGTCGCCGGCACAAAGCCGGCCATTGCCGGCGGCGCATGGTCGTTGTCCGGCGGGGTGTATGTGACGAGTGACGAACGGGAGAGGGGGCTGTCGCTGACGGGCAAGGATCCCGGCGGCGGTGGGGAACTGTTCTGGGATCATGCGGATGGCTGGTTTCTCGGCATCAGGGCCCGGCGCGTGGCGCTTGCCACGGGCGAGGATGGCGAGCTTGTCGGCATCATCGGGCGCACCGGCCAGGCGGGTGCCTATGACTGGGCCGTGAATCTGGCCGTACACGGACTTGTCGGGGGCGAGGGACGCATCTTTGCGGAAGGAAGTGCCGAGGTTTCGCGGGACTTCGGGCTTCTGCTCGCCTATGCGCGGCTGGCTGTCGCCCCCGATGGGCGCTGGCTGGAGCGCAGCGGATTTGTGGCAGATGGGCGCTTCGGAGTCGAGGTGCCGGTCCCGAACCTGCCCGATCTGGCGCTTTTCGGCGAAATGGGAGCCGAATGGCCGGGCAGAACGCATCCGCGCGGCCACTGGCGCCTTGGCGGGCGGGTGGCACTCGGCCCGCTGCTTTTGCGGATTGCCTATGAGGATACCACCAGTGCTCTTGCCATCGGTCGCGCCGGCGTTGTGGCCACGCTGTCCTGGTCCTTTTAGAACAAGCGGGCCGGTTTCTCCTCTTTGAAAAATATCATGGGGGAAAAATCGTCCCGGAAGGGGGATGGGAGCCTTGTCAATCGGAATGGAGGCGATAGAATTGCTTGCCTCACAGGAGGAGGGATTACGGACGATCCAGAAATTTCAGCATGGGGTGCGGGGCCATGCATTGCGAAAGGGGGAGCACATCCACTTCTTTCCGGCCGCATTTCCAGGCAGGGCGGGGGAAGGCCTGCCGGTGGCGGCGAATGGCGGGTGCCTGTCTGCTGGTCGCCATCATCGGACTGATGGTGGCGGCGGCAGGAGATCGCCTGTGGGCGGCGCCCTCAACCTTTGCCAGGGCCTGGAAGGCCTATCAGAAGGCGGTGCAGGACAAGGCGCCGGCGGCCGAGCTGCTGCCGCTGGCACAGGCGGTCTATGATGCGCTGCCAGCCGATCCCGACAACCCGAAGGAACAGCGTCTCAAGGCGGCTGCCGCCTTCAATCTGGGCGCGG
>CAYYGH010000008.1:0-44922 GCA_964471405.1 uncultured Sphingomonadales bacterium
GGCAGGGCAGGGCGAGGCCGATGGGCAGTCCTGACAGACCTGCTTTCACCCGCATGCCGCCAGGGGATGGAGCAGCATCCACCCGGAAAAAGCGGAGCGCCGGCCACTGCACCGCAGGGGGGAACAGTCTGGCACCGGGGAGCGGAACGGCTTCCATGAACCCATCCACGAGCAGGACTCCATGAGCGGGACTCCACGAGCGGGGATCCACGATCGGGAGTCCACACGCAGGAATGGGCATCCCCTTCTTCTTTTCCGTCTCCCGCTCGCTTCCCGATGACCCTTTGCCGCTTTTGCCGGGCTCTCATTCGCCAGGCTTCCATCCTCCGGGCTCGCATGAGGAGAGTGCTCGGGCGGCAGGCGATCACCGGCCCTATGCCGGCGACTGCGGGGACGGCCATGCCCGAACGCAGCCGACAGTCCGCGGCCGCCGGGATTTGCAAAAGCCCGTTCCCTCCTTCCCGGCCTTCCGAGCGGGACGGGCGCCTCCTGGCTGCGACTTCTGCATGAGGACGGATCCCGGTGCATTTACCATAAATTTACCGTCCTTTGCGAGGGTGGGCGGCATCGACCGCCCGATGCTGCCCGCATTCCGGGCAAGGCGCTTCAAGGGAAGGGGGAGTTCATGAGCGACGAGACGGATCTGGTTATTGAATCGACGGGCATTCTCGACCAGCTGACCGAAATCAGCGCGGATCTGGAGATGGAGGACCGCATCTCCGGTTTTGCCTTTGACGGGCGGCTGCATGACGATTTGCGCACGGCCTGGCCGGCGATTGCCCCCCGCATCCGGGCCATCATCGATCGCTTTTTTGCGACCCTGTTCAGCCGCCGCGAGGTCCAGGAGGCGATCCATGGCCGGGATCCCGAAGAACTCAAGAAGCGCCAGCTGGAATACTGGCATTTTCTGTTCAACCATCCCATCGACCAGCGCTACGGGCGCGTGATTTCCGAGCGTGGCGCCTTCATGCATCGGGCCGGCCTCGAGCCGCGCCACTATCTGCCGGCCTATGCGGAGATCTTTGACGGATTCATCGAGGCGGCGGTGGATCATTTCGGCGCGGACACCGACACGCTGAGGCGGGTGATGGTCGCACTCAACCGCCTGAATTTCATGATGAACGAAATCATGGCGGCCACCCATCATGAACTCGTGCGACGGGAGGCGGCAGAAGCCCTCAGCCGCCACGGCGACCGGTTTGAAAGCGAGGTCGGCGGCAATCTGACGAGCGTCATCCAGGCGGCCGAGGAGCTGCGCGCGCTCGCCGAGCGGACCCGCCAGGCCGCCCATGTGATGAGCACGAGCGGGGACGAGGTTGCCAACGCCGCCAGCTCCAGCGCGGACAATGTGCGTGCCGCCGCGGCAGCCGCCGAGGAGTTGACATCCTCGATGGCATCCATGGCCGAGCAGATCAAGCGCACCGCCGAGGCCGCACAGGCTGCGCTCCAGGAGGCCGAATCCTCCCGCCAGGTGATCGAATCCCTTGAAGGATTTTCGGATAAGATCGGCCATGTCGTCAAACTGATCGACGACATCGCCAGTCAGACCAATCTGCTTGCGCTCAACGCCACCATCGAGGCGGCGCGGGCCGGCGAGGCGGGCCGCGGATTCGCCGTGGTGGCCAGCGAAGTCAAGGCGCTGGCCGGACAGACGGCCCAGGCCACCAAGCAGATCGCCGAGCAGATCGAGCTCGTCCAGGACATCACCCGGCAGGCCGTGGAGGCAAACGGACGGCTCGGGGGGCGGATTACGCGAGTCAGCGAGATTGCCGAGGAAATCTCCGGCATGATAGATGAACAGACCCAGGCGGTTTCCGAGATCACGCGCTCGGTCACGGATGCCGCCCATCGCTCGGAGGATGTCTCGCGGCATATTGCGGATGTGACGGAACGCGCCCATGAGGTGGGCGGCTCGATGGATCAGGTAAACGAACACGCGGAAAGCCTGTTCCAGCTGATGGAGCAGCTCAACGGCCGTGTGGATGAATTCCTCAGGCAGGTGCGCGCAAACGCGTAAAGAGGGAAGCCTTCCTTACGGCCCGTGCCGTCAGCTTTCCGGGGCCGTCCGGCTGCTGCGGGCGGCCCATTCCTGCATGGCGCTGCGTGCCAGCTTGTCCACGCGCGTGTTTTCCGGATGGCCCGCATGCCCCCGCACCCAGTGCCAGGTGACATCATGGGGAGCCATGGCCGCGATCAATTCCTGCCAGAGGTCCTGATTCCGCACGGGCTTGCGCCCGGCAGTGCGCCAGCCATTGGCCTGCCAGCGGGGCAGCCATTCCGTGATTCCGCGCCGCAGATATTCGGAATCGGTGTAAAGATGCACCTGAACCGGTCGCTTGAGCGTGCGCAGGGCGCGGATCGCCGCCGTCAGCTCCATGCGGTTGTTGGTGGTCTCCGGCGCTCCGCCGGTGAGCACCCGCTCGCGGCCGCGCCAGCGAAGCAGGGCGGCCCAGCCGCCCGGTCCCGGATTGCCCTGGCAGGAGCCGTCGGTGAAGATCTCGACGGTATCGGACTGCCGCTCCTTGCCGTGTGACATGAATGCGGGTGACTTTCCCGGTCGTCGCGATCCGTGACGGGCTCAGGCGGCATCCTCGCGCAGTTCGGCCGGCAGCTTGAAGGTGACATGCTCGCGGGCCGTTTCGACCTCGTCGAAGGTTACCGCAAAGCGCTCACGCAGGGCGGCGATCACGTCCTGGACCAGGACTTCGGGCGCCGATGCGCCGGCGGTGATGCCCACCGCCCGCGCGCCTTCAAGCCACTGCCAGTCGATCTCTGCCGCCTTCTGGACGAGACGCGCCGGCGCCCCCGCCTTTTCCGCAACCTCCACGAGGCGGCGGGAATTGGAGGAGTTCGGTGCCCCGATCACCAGCATGCGATCGACATGTGGCGCAATCGCCTTGACGGCGGCCTGGCGATTCGTCGTCGCATAGCAGATGTCCTCCTTGCGCGGCCCCGCGATGGTCGGAAAGCGGCGCTTGAGGATGGCGACCACCTCGGCGGTGTCTTCGACCGAAAGGGTCGTCTGGGTGACAAATGCCAGATTGTCGGGATCGGCAACCTCTATGGTTTCGGCATCTTCCGCCGATTCGATCAGCGTGATGCTGCCGGGCGGCACCTGCCCCATGGTGCCGATCACCTCCGGGTGGCCGGCATGGCCGATCATCAGGATGTGGCGGCCGTTTGCGAAATGCCGCTCCACCTCGCGATGAACCTTCGAGACGAGGGGACAGGTGGCGTCGATGTAGAGCATCTGCCGCCGCTGCGCCTCCGCCGGCACGGATTTCGGCACACCGTGAGCCGAGAAGACGACCGGCGCGTTGTCCGGCACTTCATCCAGCTCCTCGACGAAGATGGCCCCCTTGGCCTCAAGCTCTTCCACGACATGCCGATTGTGGACGATCTCATGGCGCACATAGACGGGACGCCCGAAACGCTCGAGCGCAAGTTCCACGATCTTGATCGCCCGGTCCACGCCGGCACAGAAGCCTCGAGGCGCGGCCAGCATGATCTTGAGCGGAGGCTTGTCCGCATTCGGCGTCGTCATGGGCCCGTTGCTCCTTTCACAGGAAGACATCCCTCTTCTTGGGGGGCGCTCCGCCCGAGACGGGCCGCGTCCTGCCCCATTCCTGCCCTGCTTATCGCCGATCTCCCCTGATGGTGCAAGCGATAGCGGCCCGATAGCGAAAGGCCCGTCATGCCCGGCATTGCCAGGCCGGCACAAACCGCCTATGGCAGGCCGGCGCGCATGGCTGCAGCGTCGTGGCGGCGGATGCAGGGAAAGAGGGTGGACATATGGCGATGAGCAGAGATCGCATGCGGGTTGCCGGGATCGGGCGGTGGCTCGCTGTCGTTGTGCTGGTCGGGATCGTGAGCGGATGCGGCGGCAAGAAGGCCAATCCGCTGCGGGTGACGGTCATGCGCTGCCCGGCGCCGGCGGTGGTCGAGGGGCTTTCCACGCTGACCCGCTTTGCCAATGGCAGGCGCACGGCCGATGCCGTCCTGTTCACGGCCAGCATCGAGGACCTTGCCCTCAAATGCGAGCAGGGCGAGCGGGTGCGCAGCCGTTTGCGCTTTCGCATCGTCGCCATCCGGGGACCGGCACTCAGGGACGACGTGGTCGAGGTGCCCTATTTCGTGGCCGTGATGCGGGACAACGGGGAGATCGTCGCCAAGAAGATCTACCGCACGCGTCTCGTCTTCGCCCGTGGCGCCAAGCGTGCGGAAACGGTGGAGGAGATTCTCCAGACCATCCCTTCCATCGATCAGGCCCGCCGCTATGACTATGAACTTCTCGTCGGTTTTCAGGTCAAGACCGATGACCTGATCTTCAATGTCGTCCGCTAGGGCGAAGGGGGGCCATCGGTGCGCCGCCGGAAGGGATCCAGCAGGCCCCGGCCGGCGGCAGGCAGCGTGACGGCAGCCCGGGACACGAGCCGGCATGCGGCCCTTCCCGCCTTCCGAAAAAGTCCTTGGAGCAGGCGGGGCGGTGAGCTATAGGCCGAACGCACATTGCGATGCCGGCCAGCATCGGTCATGACCGTCGGCCCACAGGAGAAGAAGGATCCATCGCGATGGGCGACATTGCCTTGAGTCTCACCTTCGATGACGTGCTGCTCGTGCCCCAGTATTCCGAGGTGCTGCCCGGCGAGGTGGACACGCGTACCCGGCTTGCCCGCGACATTGCGCTCAACATTCCGCTGCTGTCGGCGGCCATGGACACGGTCACCGAGACGGATCTTGCCATCGCCATGGCCCAGAACGGCGGGATCGGCGTCATCCATCGCAACAACAGCATCGACGAGCAGGCCGAAATGGTCCGCCAGGTCAAGAAGTTCGAGGCGGGCATGGTGGTGAACCCCGTCACCGTGCATCCGGACCAGACGCTGGCCGAGGCGCTCGCGCTGATGCGCCGCCACAGGATTTCGGGCATCCCGGTGGTCGCCCGCGAGCCGGGAGCGGGGCCGAAGAAGCTGCTCGGCATCCTCACCCACCGCGACGTGCGCTTCGCCACCGACGAGCGCCAGCCGGTGAGCGAGCTGATGACGAAGGAGGGCCTCGTCACGGTCAAGCCCGGGGTAAGCAGCGAAGAGGCCAAGCGTCTCTTCCACCAGCACCGGATCGAGAAGCTGCTCGTGGTGGACGACGATTTCCGCTGCATCGGGCTGATCACCGTCAAGGACATGGAAAAGGCCGTCGCCTATCCGAACGCGGCCAAGGATTCCCACGGTCGCCTGCGGGTGGGGGCAGCCGTGAATGTCGGCGATGCGGGCCTCAAGCGCGCCGAGGCGCTGGCCGAAGCCGAGGCCGACGTCATCGTCGTGGACACCGCCCACGGTCATTCGAAGCGCGTCATCGAAACGGTCAGGCGCATGCGCGCCGCCCTGCCGGAGATCGCGATCATTGCCGGCAACATCGCGACCGCCGAGGCCGCCGAGGCGCTGATCGCGGCGGGGGCTGATGCCGTCAAGGTCGGCATCGGGCCCGGATCCATCTGCACGACGCGGGTGGTCGCCGGTGTCGGCGTGCCGCAGTTGTCCGCCATCATGGAGGTGGCGGCGGTCGCGCGCGCAAAGGACATTCCCGTGATCGCGGACGGCGGCATCCGCACCTCCGGCGATATCGCCAAGGCCATTGCCGCCGGTGCCGACGCCTGCATGGTCGGCTCGCTGCTGGCCGGCACGGCGGAGGCACCGGGCGAGGTCTTCCTCTACCAGGGCCGCTCCTACAAGGCCTACCGCGGCATGGGCTCGGTGGGGGCGATGGCACGCGGCTCGGCCGACCGCTATTTCCAGGAGGACATCAAGGACAGCCTGAAGCTGGTGCCCGAAGGCGTGGAGGGCCAGGTGCCCTACAAGGGCCCGGTCGCCAATGTTCTGCACCAGCTGGTCGGCGGGCTGCGCGCAGGCATGGGCTATACCGGTGCGCGGACGATCCCAGAGATGCAGCAGAAGGCCCGCTTCGTGCGCATCACCAATTCGGGGCTGAAGGAAAGCCATGTCCACGACGTGGTGATCACCCGTGAATCTCCCAACTACCCTGCAAACTGACGCGCGGCCCGCTCCGCCGCCCGCCCCATGAGACCGGCCGCCCGCATTCGTGCTGCCGTCGAAGCCATGGAAATGGTACTCACCGCCATGCAGGCGGGTGGAGCGGGGGCGGAAGCGGTTCTTGCCCGCTATTTTCGGGCACGGCGCTATGCGGGCGCAAAGGACCGGCGGGCCATCCAGGATCTCGTCTATTGCGGTCTGCGCCGTCTGGCCGAGCTCGATGCTCGCCTCGCCTTCTGCGACCTCGCCACCACCAGCCGCAACCGTGTGCTGCTGGCGGCGATCATGCAGGCAGGCGAACCGGCTGCGGACTGGTTCGGCGGCCCCTACGGCCTGCCTTCCCCGTCATCCGGGGAGATGGCCGGCCTGCTGCGGGCCGCCCGCTTGCCGGCCGATGTGCTGCCGGAGCCTGCCCGCCTGTCCGTTCCGGACTGGGCGTGGGCCGGACTCGCTCGCCGTTTCGGAGACGCTCTCAAGGAGGAGGCGGCCGGCTGGGACCGGGAGGCATCCGTCGATCTCAGAGTGATCGAATCCCACCTGTCCCGGAATCGGCTGCTCATCAGCCTGGCCGGGATGGGGCTGGAGGCCGAACCGGCGCCATGGGCCCCAACCGCGGTCCGGCTTGACCGGCGCGTGGGGCGGGGCCGCCTGCGCGGAATCCTGGACCGTCTGGCGATCGCCCAGGATGAAGGCTCCCAGATCGCCGCTCATCTTGCAGACGTCCGCCCCGGCATGACGGTTGTCGAGCTGGGGGCCGGCGGCGGCGGCAAGACGGCGGCGCTTGCCGATGCGCTGCGTGGCCGGGGTCGCGTGGTGGCGGTCGATGTTGACCGGCGCAGACTGGAGCGGGCCCGCCGCCGGTTGGAGAGCCTCGGGCTTGCCGGGCTCGTGGAATGGGTGATGCTGCCGGCTGCGCCGGACGAAGCCCGGGAGCGGCTGGCGCCCTGGCTGGGCCTGGCGGACCGCGTGCTGGTGGATGCCCCCTGCACCGGTTCCGGGACCTGGCGCCGCCACCCCGACCGCAAGTGGCGGTGGAAGGGGGAGGATCTGGCGGGCCTGCGGCAGACGCAGCAGACCATGCTGGCCCATGCTCTTGCGCTTGCGGCTCCGGCCGCAGGGGCCCGCGTCGTCTATGTCACCTGCTCGCTGCTGCCGGAGGAAAACGAGGATGTCGTCTTGAGGATCCTGGACCGGCACCGGGACTGGGAGCTGTGCGATCATCGCGGGGTGCTGCGCTCTCTCGGCTGGACACGGATTCCGGAGACGGCGGCGCTTCTGCCTTCCTGTCTTCAGCTTGCCCCTGCGCGGCATCACACGGACGGCCTTTTTGTTGCGGTGCTGGCAAGAAAGCTCTAGAAGCCGGCTTCAAGGGCGCCAATGGGAGAAACAGGGATGAAGCATGTCAAGGCGATGGCGGTGGTGATTGCGGTCTTCCTGACCGCCGGGGCGACGGCCCAGTCGCTGACCGCCGTACCCTATCAGCGGGCCTCCCAGCAGCTGCTCGAGGAAGGGCGGCAGGCCTTGGCCGCCGGCAAGGTGGGCACGGCCTTGAAGCGGTTCGAAGAGGCCCTGGTGGCCGACCCCGCCAATGTCGCGGCCCTGGTCGCCATCGGCCGGGCGCATGAGGCAATGGGCCAGAACGAGGCCGCCCGCGGCTACTATCTGCGGGCGCTCACGGTTGATCCCGCCTATCTGCCCGCTCTGGAAGCCGAGGCCCTGCTGGCACTCAAGATGGGGGATCGCGAGAAGGCCCTGGCGGATCTGAAGACGATCCAGGAAATCTGCGCTCCCCGCGATTGTCCGGAGCAGGCCCATGTGGCCACCGCTCTGCGGAAGGCCGAGGAAGAGAAGAAAGCCGACGGGCCTTCATCCGGCAAGCCCGATGCATCTGCCCGGCCGCAGCAGAAACCGCAGCAGAACTAGCATGCCATGAGGTGTTGAATCGCGTATCCGCCGTCGGGGCAGGAGTCCGGCGGGCATGCGCGGCATCAGGAGACGGAGCCGATCGTGGACGAGACCATCCTCATCATCGATTTCGGCAGTCAGGTCACCCAGCTGATCGCCCGGCGCGTGCGTGAGGCGGGCGTCTATTCCGAAATCGTCCCCTTCCAGAAGGCCGAAGAGGGGCTTGCGCGGCTGAAGCCGAAGGGGGTGATCCTCTCCGGCGGACCGGCAAGTGTCACGGATCCGGGAAGTCCCCGCGCCCCGGAGGAGCTCTTCCGGATGGGCCTGCCGATCCTCGGCATCTGCTATGGGCAGCAGACGATGGTCGTGCAGCTGGGCGGGCGCGTGGAAGGTTCGGAGCATCAGGAATTCGGCCGCGCCTTTCTTGATGTCGTGGATGACTGTCTGCTTTTCGAGGGCGTCTGGGCGAAGGGCGACCGCGAGCAGGTATGGATGAGCCATGGCGACCGCGTCGTCGCGCTTCCCCCCGGCTTCAAGGTGGTCGGCCGCTCCGAGGGCGCGCCCATGGCCGCGATCGCCGATGACGAACGCCGCTTCTACGGCCTGCAGTTCCATCCCGAGGTCGTGCACACGCCCCAGGGCGCGAAGCTCATTGCGAATTTCGTACACCGGGTGTGCGGCTGCACGGATTCCTGGACGATGGCCGCCTTCCGGGAGAGCAAGATCCGTGAAATTCGTGAGCGCGTGGGAACGGGCCGGGTGATCTGCGGCCTGTCGGGTGGTGTGGACAGTTCGGTGGTC
Source organism: uncultured Sphingomonadales bacterium (assembly GCA_964471405.1). Lineage (GTDB taxonomy): Bacteria > Pseudomonadota > Alphaproteobacteria > Sphingomonadales > Rhodothalassiaceae > J084. The sequence continues at coordinate 8,754 of CAYYGH010000008.1, forward strand.
GCCGTCCTGCTGCACGAGGCGATCGGCGACCAGCTCACCTGCGTATTCGTCGACACGGGGCTGATGCGGCTCAATGAACCCCAAGAGGTCGTCTCGCTGTTCCGCGACCACTACAACATCCCTCTCATCCACCGGGATGCGAGCGAGCTGTTCCTGTCGGCGCTGAAGGGCGTCACCGACCCCGAGGCCAAGCGCAAGACCATCGGCAAGCTCTTCATCGACGTCTTCGAGGAAGAGGCCCGCAAGGTCGGCGATGCGGAATTCCTGGCCCAGGGCACGCTCTATCCGGATGTCATCGAAAGCGTCTCGTTCACGGGCGGCCCGTCGGTGACCATCAAATCCCACCACAATGTCGGCGGCCTGCCGGAGCGCATGAAGCTCAAGCTCATCGAGCCCCTGCGCGAGCTCTTCAAGGACGAAGTGCGCGCACTCGGCCGCGAGCTGGGGCTGCCGGAGGCCTTCGTCAAGCGTCACCCCTTTCCGGGGCCGGGGCTTGCCATCCGCATCCCCGGTGAGGTGACCCGCGAGAAGGCGGACATCCTGCGCAAGGCGGACGCCATCTTCCTCGAGGAGATCCGGCTTGCCGGGCTCTATGATTCCATCTGGCAGGCTTTCGCGGTGCTGCTGCCGGTGAAAACCGTCGGCGTGATGGGCGATGCCCGCACCTATGACCATGTCTGCGCGCTGAGAGCCGTCACCTCCGTGGATGGCATGACGGCGGACTCCTATCCCTTCGATCATGCCTTCCTGTCGCGGGTGGCGACCCGCATCATCAACGAGGTGCGCGGCATCAACCGCGTCGTCTATGATGTGACCTCCAAGCCCCCCGGCACGATCGAGTGGGAGTAGGTCTCCCACCGGCGGGCAGGTCCGGGAGGGGAGGCCGGCCGGCGACCGGCCGGCGGCTTCCGCTTCAGGCCAGCTCGGCAACGATCAGGCTCGGCCCTTCGTAGGCAAGGGCGTCTGCCAGAGCCTCATCGAAGGCGCCTGCCGTCTCGGCGCGCCAGGCCTTCACGCCGAAGCCTTCGGCCAGTTTCACCCAGTCAAGCCGGGGGCCTTCCAGCGAGAGCAGGGACCGCGCCTTCTCGCCCGTCTCTCCGACGAGGCCGAGGCGGGCGAGTTCGACATTGAGGATCAAATAGCTGTGATTGGCGAAGATGATGTTGACGATATCAAGCCCCTCGCGCGCCTGGGTCCAGAGCGCCTGAAGGGTATAGGCACCGGCCCCGTCGCCGTTGAGCGTGATCACCTTGCTGCCGGGTGCCGCCAGTTTCGCACCGATGCCCATCGGCATGCCCGCACCGATGGCTCCGCCCGTCAGACACAGCCATTCATGGGGCGCCGCCTGTTCCAGGAGGAAGTAGACTCCCAGCCCCGAGGTCGTCGAATCGTCGCAGATGATCGTGCCTTCCGGCATCCGTCGCCAGAGGGCGGCGCCGACCGCCTGGGGCGTGACGCGCTCATCGGGCTGCGTGAGGGGAGGCGCGTCGGCCGGCGGGATCACGGTCGGTTCGCAAGCGGCGTCCAGCGCATCGGCCAGCGCATGCAGGGCGCCGGTGACATCCTCGTCCAGCCCGGCCAGCCGCACGACCTGCGCCCCTTCCGGCACATAGCTCGACGGCTTGCCCGGATAGGCGAAGAAGCCGGCCGGCGGCCGGCTGCCGGCCAGCACCAGCAGATCGGCGTCCTTGAGGTCCTGGGCGGCACCTTCGGCAAAATACTGCAGCCGCGTCGCGCTGACACGGCCTGCGCCGCGGGAGATTCGGGCCGGGAATGTCTCCATCACAAGCCGCACACCCAGGGCGTCCCGAATGCGTCCGGCCGCCTTGAGGCCTTCCTCCCGGCAGGCCCGCCCACCCAGAAAGAGAACCGGATTGCGCGCCTTCCGGAGATGCCGGGCGAGCTCGGCAATCCGCTCCTCGGGAACGGAGGCGGGGGTCGGGAAGTTGAGGCCGGCCTGACCTGCCGGCTCCTCGACATCCGCCCAGGCGACATCGGCCGGCACGATCAGGCTCGCAACCCCGCCGGGCGGCCCATAGCTGGCTGCGACCGCCTCCAGCACCGTCTCGCGCAGAGCCCGCTCGTCCGCCGCTTCGCCCACCCAGCGCGAGACGGGGGCGGCCAGCGAGGCGATGTCGGAAGCAAGGGGCGGGTCGAAAACCCGGTGATGGCGGGCGTGATCCCCGATGATGTTGACAAGGGGGGAATAGGCACGGCGCGCATTGTGCAGGTTGGCCAGGGCATTCCCATGGCCGGGCCCGAGATGCAGCAGGGTGGCTGCCGGCTTGTCGGCGATACGGGCATAGCCGTCGGCAGCGCCGCTTGCCACGCCTTCAAAGAGGGTCAGCACGCCGCGGATCCGCGGCTCGTGATCCAGGGCGGCGACCAGATGCATCTCACTGGTGCCCGGATTGGTGAAGCAGACATCCACACCGGCGTCCGCCAGCGTTCTTGCGATCACATCCGCACCCCGCATCCTTCTGCTCCTCCTGATTCCTGTTGCGCCATTCCGCCCCCTTTTCGGGCCGTCCGGTCCGGTGGCGGGAAGGCGGCCGGCGATTCCTCCATCCAGACCTAGCACAGACCGGCAGTGAGGCGGCCTTCCTGCACCTCTTCATTTCGGCGGGCGGCCGCCGGGGAAGGGCGCAGGCGCCCCTTTACCTCATGTGCCGGATGAGGCTGCCGTCGATCTGGCCGACTTCCGTGACTCCCAGCAGGGCCATGCTGCGCCGGAATTCCGTCACCAGCAGATGGAGGAGGCGGTCGACACCCCGCTCGCCACCGGCAGCCAGCGCATAAAGATAGGGCCGGCCGATGGAAACGGCATTCGCACCCAGCGCCAGGGCCTTGGCCACATGGGTTCCGCGACGCACGCCGCCATCAACGATGATCTCCAGCCTGTCGCCGACGGCATTGCGGGCGGCTTCCACCATCTCGACGGGTGCGGGGGCACCATCCAGCTGGCGTCCGCCATGGTTGGAAAGCATGACGGCGGTCGCGCCATGATCGACGGCGCGGCGGACGTCATCGGGATGCATCACGCCCTTGATCGCAAAGGGGCCGCCCCACAGATCGGCCATCCACTCGGCATCCTTCCAGGAAAAGCTGCGGTCGAGCTGGGAGTCGAGATAGGCGGCGATCCCTTCCTTCTGATCGGCCTTGAGCTCCTTGCGATGGGCGATGTTGGCAAGGCGGAAATGGGGATCGCCGATGGCCCTGAGCGACCATCCCGGATGGAGGGCGAAAGACAGCAGGGAGCGCGCCGTAAAGCGCGGCGGCAAGGCCATGCCGGTTCGCAGATCGCGTTCGCGATTGCCGCCCATGGCGGTATCCACCGTCACGCACAGGGCATCATAGCCCGCCGCGCGCGCGCGTTCGACGAGCTCGCGCACAAGTCCCCGGTCCTTGGCGACATAGACCTGGAAAAGGCGCGGTCCCTTTCCGACAGCGGCGACCTCTTCGATGCTGGCGGTCGAGACCGTGGACAGCCCGTAAAGCAGCCCGTGACGGGCGGCCGCCCGCGCCACCGCCAGCTCGCGCTCATGATGGAACAGCCGCGACATGCCCGTGGGCGAAAGCAGGATGGGCGCGGCGACATCGACACCCAGCACCCTTGTGCCGGTGTCGATTTCCGTCACATCCACAAGCACGCGCGGGACGAGCTGGTAGCGTTGAAAGGCCGCCGTATTCCAGCGCAGCGTCCATTCGTCATCCGCCCCTCCTTCCAGATAATGCCAGATCGGCAGCGGCAGACGTCGGCGCGCGATGCGGCGAAAGTCCGCAACATTGTGACAGCTGGCAATGCCCATGGCCCCTTTCCACTCCTGCAAGCCGGTCGGATCCTACGGCGAAGCAGGACCAGCATGGCCGATGGATGAAGCCTCCCGCAAGGCCAACCGATGGCCGAAAACAGGAGGCCGCTCCGCTTTTTCTGCTCTTGATCCGGGCCTTCGTGACCCGCAACATGGACGGATGCAAGCATCTCCTCATGGGAGCGGACAGGAGCGGGCCCCACGCAAGGCGGGAGCCGCACAAGGAAGGAGAGAGGTCATGAGGCCGAAGCGGGCGCAGGAGGAGGAACGCCCTGCCGGGAGCGCATGCGAGCGGGATCTGGCCCGCAATCGCCGCAGCCTGTTGCTGGGCTGGGGACTGCCGATCGGATTGCTGGCGCTGCCTAGCCTCGTTTCCATGCCGCTCTGGCTGGCTGTCGCCTGCCTGGCCGGAGGCTATGCCTGGATGGGGGTGGCCTGTCTTGCGAATGCCCGGCGCTGCGGGCGCCGCCACTGCTTTCTTACCGGCCCCCTCTTTCTGATCGCGTCCGGCCTGATCCTGCTTGTCGGGGCCGGGGTCATCGATTGGGGGCCGCGAGGGCTCATCTATGCGGTCTGGGGGGCGGCGGCTCTCGTGCCGCTGACCTTCGTTCCCGAATGGCTCTGGGGAGCCTATCGATCCGTTCCACATGGTTCCGGGGATGACCCGCAGCCGTGATTCTGGAACAGGCATCTGCACAATCTTCCATGGAAAGGACGGGCATGAGCGCAAAAAGGGCACATCACCACGCGCGTGCACTGCTTCTCGTGCTGACGACCGGTCTGTTTCTGCTGCTGACCGGGATCTGGCTGACATGGCCGGAGGTGTTTGCCGCCAGGATCGGCGGCTCGTCCTGGACCTGGGCGATGGCCAGCGGGGTTGCGGCCTGGGCGTGGTTTCTGCTTGCGCTCGTTCTGGTGCCCCGCATCTCCGGTGAGCAGGGGGAAGGGCGGCGATGATGGAGCGGCTGTTCTTTCTGGCCACCGTGGCCCTGACCATCGCGATCACGATCTGGGCCGCCCGGCGGGTGAAAGGTCTGGGAGAATTCTATGCCGCCGGCCGCCGGATTGCCGGCTGGCAGAATGGCCTGGCGATTGCGGGCGACTTTCTTTCGGCTGCGACCTTTCTCGGCATTGTCGGGCTTGTGACGACCCGCGGCTTCGATGCCATCATCTACATCCTCGCCCCGCTTGCGGGTCTGGCCCTGATTCTGGTGGCCTTTGCCGAGCCCCTGCGCAAGTTGGGGCGCTATACCCTGGCGGATGTGGTCGCGGTCAGGCTCGGCGGCCGCAGCATCCGGGCCCTGCTTGCCCTGTCCACGCTTGCGGTCAGTTTTTTCTATCTTCTGGCCCAGATGGTGGGAGCCGGGAGTCTGATCGAGATCCTCTTTGACATCGACTATCCCCTGGCCGTCGTGACGGTGGGGGTGCTGATGGTCTTCTATGTGGCGGCCGGCGGGATGCTGGCGACCACCTGGGTGCAGATCGTCAAGGCCGTGCTGCTGATTCTGGCCGTGACCGCCTTGGGGCTGCTGGCCCTTCATGCGCATGGATTTTCTCTTGATGCCCTCTACCGCAAGGCCGGCGCCCTGCATCCTGCCGGCCTGCGAATCCTGGCGCCCGGCAATCTGCTCACCAGCCCCTTTGCCGGCCTGTCGCTGGCGGCCGGGCTGGTCTTCGGCCTGGCCGGGCTGCCGCATCTGATGATCCGCTTTTTCACCGTGCCGGACGCCCGGGCCGCGCGGCAGTCGGTGCTGTGGGCCGGGCTGTTCATCGGCATCGTGTTCTTCTTCATCTTCTTCGTGATTGGATATGCGACCATCGTCCATGTGCTTCCCGACGCCCGTTTCCATGAGGCCGATGGCGGTCTGCGGGGCGGAGCGAACATGGCCGCGGTGCATCTGGCCTTCGCTCTTGGCGGACCGGTCTTCTACGGGGTGATCGCGGCGGTGGCCTTTGCCACGATTCTGGCCGTAGTGGCGGGATTGACGCTCGCTTCCGCCGGGGCCATCGCCCATGATCTGCTCACCCATGTCTGGCGTCGGGGAGAAGGCGGCGGCTCGACCCGGGCTCCCCGTCTGGCGGCCGTCATGGTCGGGCTTGTGGCGGTGGCGGTGAGTCTGCTGTTCGAGGGCCAGAACATCGCCTACATGATCGCGCTTGCCTTCGCGATCGCCGCGGGTGCGAACTTCCCGCTGCTGCTGGCCGTCCTCTACTGGCCGCGATTGACGGGCATGGGGGCCGTGCTGGGCATGAGCGCCGGCCTGGTGACGGCCCTCGTGCTGGTTGTCGGTGGGCCGGCGGTGTGGGTTTCCGCCCTGGGGCACGAGGCGCCGCTGTTTGAAATCGCCTATCCTGCGCCCTTTGCGATGCTGGCGGCCTTTCTGGGACTGGCAGTCGGATCCCTGCTGGATCGCGATGGCCAGGCCGGTGCCAGGGCAGGTTTCCGTGCCATGCGCGAGACGCTTGCCTCCTCCGGGGCGGCGATGGTAAGCGCGAACCACGAGATGACCGCGGGAACGCATGATCACGATGGAAAGGGCCGGTAAGGCATGACGGATGCGCGCATCTACAGGCCTTCCAAACCTGCCACCCAGTCGGGCCGGCGGACGACGAGGCAGTGGATCCTGGAAGTGGAAAATCCCGGGCCCCATTTCCGCGAGCCCTTGATGGGATGGACGGGCGTGGTCGGCACGCGCGGCCAGATCCGGCTCAGATTCGCAAGCCTCGCGGAAGCAAAGGCCTATGCGGAGCGTCATGGGCTCAGCTACCATGTTCTGCCGGCCCATGAGCCCAGACGCATCATCAAGTCCTACGCCGACAATTTCAGGTGAAGGACGCTTCCAGAACGGCAGGGCGCACAGGCCGGGCCGGCGGCGGCTCTTCCCGCGAAAGGCCGCGGACGGAAAGAGCCGAAGACGGGAATCGAAAACCCCGCACAGGACGGGGCCCCGTAGCTCAACTGGATAGAGCAGTGGACTTCTAATCCACCGGTTGCAGGTTCGAGTCCTGCCGGGGTCGCCATTACCTCGTTGCGGAAGCAGCATGGTCCTGCGCCTTTCCGGCATGAGGGCGGATCTTGCCTTGGATGGGGCGAATCTGCCAGAAGGGGCGCGCATTCCGGTCGGGAGACGACGTCCGGAGAAATGGCCGGAAGAAGGGCCGGCTTAGCTCAGCTGGTAGAGCAGCGGTCTTGTAAACCGAAGGTCGGGGGTTCGAATCCCTCAGCCGGCACCAGCACGCTTTTGGCGGCATCGATCCGTGCCGCGCCTTTGCATCTTCTCCCTATTCAGGAAGCCGTCTCTTTCAACCATCACCGCCGCTTCGACCCGGGAGGGTCTTGCGATCCTGCGGTTAATGATCGGCCTGGCGGTAACGATTTGTTAACTGCTGTGCGATCAATATGGCCCGATTGTGGTGGGATCTCATGATCCGGGATCCCGGAAAGCCGAACCTCAGGAGAGGGATCATGGCGGTCATCGATGCAGGTGGTCTGGGTGGTGCTCTTGTCAACCGGCCGGACGGCGAGTTGCAGCCGAATCGGCCGGATGCGGGCCGGGTGTCGGGCACAGGGCGCGCGGCGGGCGAGACGGGCGCACGCAGTGGCGGGGATGCCGTCGTTGTCGACCTGTCGCCGACAGCTCGCGCCATCGTCGAGAGCGGCCCTCAGGCCGTGCGCGAGTCCGATATCACGCCCGGCGCCAATGATGCGCTCGGCCGGGCTGCAGCAGGCGGTGGCGGGCCTGCGCCCACCGATGCCCTCATACCGGCTGCGGCCGCCGGCGGCAGCGAGGAAGCAGGCGAGGTGGTCGCCGGTCCCGCTGCGGGCGCGGAGGAAGCGGCCGAGAACGAGCCTCCTGCAGGCGGCAGCCCGGGCCGCGCGGATCGATCGGCCGAGCCCGCTGCCGGCGAGCGGTTCTCGCCGGTGGGGCGGCGCCTCAGCGTGACGGTCTAGCTGGCCCGGCGCGCCGCCGTCCGGCCCTTGTCCCGATTCTTCCTGGGGCTTCGGGACCGGCAAGGCCCGCATTTCATGCCCGCCTTCATGTATTGATCGCCGTTTAAGGAGGTGAACCACCTCTCGTGGCTCACCGGCCGCTGATCATTGCTCAACCTTCCGTGCCGGACAGGCGGCCGGCCAGATAGTCGTCCTTGAGGCGGCGCTTGAAAATCTTGCCGCTGTCTTCGCGCGGCAGCTCGGGCAGGAAGAGAATCTCGCGCGGGATCTTGTAATCCGCAATCCGACCTTTGAGGCCGGCCCGGATGTCTTCGGCGGTCAGGGCTGCGCCGGGCTCGCACTGGATGGCCGCGACCAGCCGTTCGCCGAATTCGGGGTCGGGCACGCCGAAGACCCCGCAGTCCAGCACGCCGGGAATGTCATGGAGGGCCGCCTCGATTTCGGCCGGGTAGATGTTGACTCCGCCGGAGATTACCATGTCGTGGCTCCGGCCTTCGAGGAACAGGAAGCCCTCCTCGTCGATCCAGCCCATGTCACCATTCGTCACGAAACCGTCGCGTTCGATGCCGCGGCGTTTGGCCTCGTCCCCGTGATAGGTGAAGTCGGCAATGAGAGTGTTGCGGGCGTAGATCTCTCCCAGATTCTCCCGCCCCGGCGGGAGGATGCGCCCCGCCTCGTCATAGATTCGCAGCTCCACACCGGGCAGCGGCCTGCCGACGGAAAGCGGCCGGGCCCGCCAGTCACCCGGTTCCATGCGGGTGAGGATCCCGACTTCCGTGGAGCCGTAGTATTCATAGATGACGTCCCCCCACCAGTCGAGCATGGCTTCCTTCACATGCGGCGGGCAGGGCGCCGCTCCGTGGACCACGAAGCGCAGCGAGGAGACGTCATAGCGCCGGCGCACCTCCTCGGGCAGTTTCAGCAGCCGCACGAACATGGTGGGCACCATGTGCAGATGGGTGATGCGCTCGCGTGCGATGAGCTCAAGCAGCATGATCGGATCGAAGCGGGGCATGAGGTGAAGATGGCCGGCGAGCCGCAGGATCGTCATCGCATAGGCGAAGGGCGCCGAATGATACATGGGGCCCGTCATCACCGCGCGAATCGGCTGCTGATCCAGTCCCCAGGCGTGGATGAGGGTCATCGTGGCACGCAGATAGTCCTCCATGGTTGCCGGGGGAAAACGGCGTACGCCCTTGGGGCGACCGGTGGTGCCGGATGTGTAGATGATCGAGCCGGGCGGGGGAATGTCGCGCTCGGGAACCGGCTCCGAGCGGGCCGATTCCGTCCAGAAGTCGCGCATGCCGGCAGGGATCTCCGCCTCCTGCTCGCCGATGCCATAGGCCGAGCGCACGGCCTGGGGCGGTTCGGCGAGAAAGGTCAGGAGGCCCTCGGGCAGGGCGGCCGCCGCCGGCCGGTAGAGGTCGGCATGCGCCACGAGCAGCCTGGCACCGCAGTCCTCGATCACATAGCGCACTTCCGGAGGCGCGAAATGCCAGTTGATGGGAACCGCATAGGCGCCAAGGCGGCCGGCCGCACTCGCGGCCACGATGAAGGTGAAATCATTGCGCAACAGCAGGGCGACACGGTCCTCACGACCAATTCCGGCCTCGGCGAACAGGCCGGCCGCATGCGCGATGGCCGATTCCAGCCGCTGGGCGTCCCAGCATTGCGTGCCGAGCCCGAGCAGGGGGCCTTCACTGCTGCGCATCTCGAAATCCATCAGGACCGCCTCCTCTTTCTTCGACCACCCTCAGCTTTCCACCCGCGTGCTGCGGATCTTCACCTCGCCCGTGAGCGTGCGATGCACGGGGCATCTGTTGGCGATCTCCATCAGGCGTGTCAGCTGCGCCTCGTCGAGTGCCCCGGTGATCGCGATCTCGCGGGTGATTTCGTCGACCATGCCGTCTTTCGTCTCGCAATCCGCACAATCGGCGGCGTGGACCTTCCTGTGTGCCAGGCGCACGGCCACATGGGCGAGCGGCCAGCCCTTGCGCTCGGCATACATGCGCAGCGTCATCGCCGTGCACGCACCCAGGGCCGAGAGCAGATATCCATAAGGGTCCGGCCCGTGATTGAGCCCTCCGACCTCCTCTGGCTCGTCAGCCAGCATGCGATGGCCTTTTGCTGAAATCACCTCCTGATACCGGCCGGTATGCGCCTCGGCGACGATCACATGCGCCCCGTCCTCCACGAATGGCGCCTTCAACTCGGGTTCGACCAGCTCCGGCACGTAGCGCCGGCACCAGGCCGCAATCACGTCGCCGGCATACCAGGCATCGGCGCGCCGGCGCAGCAGATGATCGGCATCATCCAGCGAGACGAAGCTCTTGGGATGACGGGCCGTGCGGTAGATGGCCTCGGCATTCTCGATACCCACGATCTCATCCCGGGGAGCATGAAGGATGAGCAGGGCCCGGTTCAGATGGCGGATGCGCTCTTCCTGCTCGACACCGAGAGTCTGTTCCAGAAACCGCCTCGTGATCCGGAAGGGGCGGCCTCCGATGGCAATCTCGGCTTCGCCTTCTTCGGCCACCTCGCGCAGTGCCCCCTTGAAATGGCGCAGGACATGATCGGGGGAAAAGGGCGCACCGATGGTGGCGACCGCCGTCACCGATTCGATCTCGGGTGCGGCATGCAGCGCAGCCGCCCCGCCCAGGGAATGACCGACGAGCAGCCGCGGGGCCATTCCCTCTGCCGCCAGCGCCCGCGCTGCGGCCTTGAGATCCGCGACATTGGCCCGGAATCCCGCATTGGCAAAGTCGCCTTCCGATTCACCGAGGCCCGAAAAGTCGAAACGCAGGACCGCGAATCCATGCCGGGTCAGCCGTTCACTGATGCGGCGGGCGGCATGGATGTCCTTGGTGCAGGTGAAGCAGTGCGCGAAAAGCGCATAAGCCTTGGGGTGGCCCACCGGCAGATCAAGCCGGCCGACCAGCTCACCGGCGGTGCCGGCAAAAGTGAATCGGCGAAATCGCATGTGCCTGTCCTTTCCCTGTCCGGCCCGGACCTGGCCCGGGTGGAGCTGTCGCCTCCCGTCCACGCATCGGGGACGCAGCAGACAGTGTTTCGCGGATGGTCCGGTCAAGACAAGCCTTGACGGCAGGGCGTGGGATCAGGGGCTTTCCCGGGATGGCGCCTCAGCACGCAAGTAGGCGGCTTCCAGGAGGGCATTGGGTGCCGCCCGGTCAAATCCCGGCCAGCGATGCAGATTGGTGATGCGGTAGCGGGCGAGCAGTTCGTACAGACGCAGCTGCGCGGCAACCGGCACGCCCGCTCTTTTGAGAAGAATGGCGGCCTTCGTATCGACGATCCGCTCGATCGCAACGAGACGGGCCACGGCTTCCCGCCGCCGCGTGATGCGGTGGGCGAGATAGGGATCAGGCTCAAGGCCGTAGCGGTGAAGACTGGCCGGAACGCTGCCGGCCGCGTGATCGGGTGGACTGCGGTGATGCGGATCCCGGCCGTAGAAGAGCAGCCAGGGTGCGGCCGCCTCTCCAAGAGTGACGGCCTCTCCCGCGCCGCCGGCGATAAGCGCCACCCAGCTGAACAGCCCCACAAGCCGGCGTCTGTTCTTGGCCTTGCGGCTGATCACGGCCAGACGGGTCTCGACGGCCTCCAGCGCATGCACCGCCGCATGGGCCAGGGCGGCGGTGACGATCAAGCCGCGGTCCTCCTCTCCTGGCGCCTCCCGACCCGGCCTGCCGGCAAGCAGGGTCGTGGAAAGGGAGCACAGCAGCCGCTCGGGCGGGGCGGCGGCCGGATCCCCGCCCATCTCTCCGGGCGGCAGGGGGAGGGCTTCCTCATGACAGACAAGTTCGGGCAGGGAGGATTCATGAATCGCAAGCCGCAGGCGCCGGCCCAGCAGATCGCGCGGCACAGCCACGGCAAGCGGGCGCCAGAAAGGGGCGAGTGCCGGCGGCAGGACGGCGGAGTCCGCAGGCCGCTCCGGAGTCGGCGGAACGGGCGGTCCATCCTGCAGCCGCACCGGCCCGGGGTGGGCCATTGCGCCCCTCACCAGCACCAGCACGCAGATGACACCCGTTACCAGTGGGAACCGATACCCTCGCCGCATCCTGGCAAGCCCTTCCTTGGCCGGCTGTCGCCCGGGCGGGCCTTGCGCTCTCCCCCCTCAGGGGGCATGCCGGACAAATCCGGCCAAAAGGAGGCGGAGGAGGGAAGAGCCGGTCAGAGGCCGAGAATGCTCAATCCGCGTATTTGACGGTGCAGCCATACGGGCGCGTTGAGGGATTGGGGACGGGCCTGCCGGCCGCTACCGCCGCCAGGGCATCCCGGACGTAATTGTGCGCTCCGGCGATGTCGGCCGGGTCGGCGGTCGGCCGATCATCGATCGCGCCCATGTAGGCGAGCGTGCCGTCCGGGGCGATCACGAACATGTGCGGTGTCGTGCGCGCATGGTAGAGGCGGCCCAGCCGGCCTTGCGGGTCCAGGATCACATGCGTGACATAGGCGCCGCGCTCCGCATTCAGCCGGCGGGCCTCCTCGGCCGTCACATGGCCCTGCTTGCCGGGGGCCGAGGAGATGATCTGGATCCACACGGCTGCGTATTTTTCCGTCGCTTCCCGCTGGAGGCGCTGCATGTTGCCGCTTTCATAATGCTTGCGCGTATAGGGGCATTGATGGTTCGTCCATTCGAGGACCACGATCCGGCCCCTGAAGTCGGCCAGCCGCAGCCGGTGGCCGTCGATATCGGTTGCCGTGAAGGCGGGGGCGGGTGCGCCGGGAATGGGATGGGCCCGCGCACCGGTGATCGCAATCACGACCAGGGCCCATGCGATCACCAGGCCTGTCGGCAGCCGGGCCCGATCTTTCCTCTCAGATGGACACATGATGCCTCTCCCGCTGTGCGCATCCTCCCTTCGAGGGAGAAGATCATGGGCCGAGGACGGTACGTCCGGCAAGCCCAACGATCGCTCATTCAGCCGCCCGGCCGGCGGCGGGTGCAGACAGCTCTGCCAGCCGGGCGAGCAGATCGGATGGCGTGAGAATCTGGGGCAGGATTTCCGGTTGCGCCCGTCCGGGACGATAGAAGAGGTAGAGCGGCACACCGTCCCGTCCGTGGCGGGCGAGTTCGGCCGCGATCTCAGGGTCGCGATGCGTCCAGTCGGCCTTGAAGACGGCGACGTGATGCGCGGCCAGCGCCTGACGCAGCGCGGCGTCATCCAGGGTGACGGTCTCGTTCACCTTGCAGGTGATGCACCAGTCGGCGGTGAAATAGACGAAGACGGGCCGGCCGGCCGCAATCGCCTCGGCCACGGCTTCGGAAGACCATGGCCGCTCGTCAAGGACCGTTCCGTCCGTCCGGGCGGGGGAGGCGACTGCAGGCGCGCGGTCATCGGCTGCGCGGATGGCGGAGGCCGGCGCGGGGGCCACGGCAAGCCACAGAAAGCCCGCCGCTGCGGCAAGCCCCAGACCCGCCCACAGGCGGCGTTGCACGAGATGTCGTCCGGCCCAGACGGCAAACCCGATCATGACGAGGGCAGCCAGCAGCCAGGCGGCGGCCGTTTCGCCCGCCAGTCTCGCCAGCACCCAGACCAGCCAGACGGCCGTCAGCCACATGGGAAAGGCGAGCGCCTGCTGGAGGCGCTCCATCCACGCTCCAGGGCGCGGCAGCATTCGGCGGACGGCCGGCAGAAGGCTGACGAGCAGATAGGGCAGGGCAAGTCCCAGCCCGAGGCCGGCGAAGACGGCAAGCGCCTGAGGAGCCGGCATGACCACCGCCGCTCCCAGCGCGGTGGCCATGAAGGGGGCCGTGCAGGGTGTGGCGACCACCGCGGCCAGCAGGCCGGTCAACAGGCTGTGGGCGGCGCCTTCGCCTTCCGTCGCCGCAGGCGTGATCGACCAGCCTGCCGGCAACCGCCACCAGCCCATGAAGTGCAGGCCCACGAGGAACATGAGGATGGCAAGGCCGGCAACCACCCAGGGCTCCTGCAGCTGAAAGCCCCAGCCCACCGCCTCGCCCCCGGCCTTGAGCAGCAGCAGGATCGCAGCCAGGCTCAAAAAGCCGGCCAGAACCCCGAGCGTGTAGAAGATTCCGTCCCGGCGCGCGGCGGCCTCACCGGCTCCCGCGCTCCTTAACAGCGCCATCGCCTTCATCGACAGGACGGGAAAGACGCAGGGCATCAGATTGAGCAGCAGGCCCCCCAGCACCGCCAGAGCCAGGGCCGGCAGAAAACCCGCAGACGCCGGGCCCTCCCGGCCCCCACCCGTCGCCAGGGCCGCCAGCACCGGCGCCGGATCGAGCGCGAGCGGGGCATCCAGCTCGAAGCCTTCACGCTCGCCATCGGGACGCGTGAGAACGAGGACTCCGGAAACACTTCCTGCGGGCGACGGATTGGCGAGATCGCGCGCGCTCCCCATCATCAGCCGCCCGCCCCGCAGCCGCCAGCGCTGCGGTGCCGCATAAGCCAGCACACCCTCCTTTGAGGGATAGAAATAGGCATCGGTAATGTCACCGGCCGCAAGCCCCGGCATCTCGACGGCCAGCAGAAACCGGTCGGCGGTGAAGGCGGCTTCGGCGCGCCCGGCCGGAAAGGGATGCGGCAGCCGGCTCCGCCACGTCCGGAAGGCCCTGGCGACCGCCGGCGAAGCATTCTTACGCAAGGCTGCAGGCGGCAGGCTCACCGTTCCCGATTCCGGCACGCAGACGTCCGCACAGACCAGCCAGTCGAGCCGGAGGGTCGCATCGCCCTTCGCCGCCGGCGAAACCGTCACCGGCAGCAGAAAGGCCGCCTCCCCCTCATAGCCGTAATTCATCAGCGGGCCGACGGGGATGCGCTCGGGGATCGGGAAGCGCAGCTCCCCCGGCTGCAGCGGTGCGGAATCGCCGCGAGACACTTTCGGGGGCAGGCCGGAGTCGCCGGGATTGCGCCAGTAGACATGCCAGCCGGGCTGCGGGCGGAAGAGGAGGGCAAGCGTGGCCTCGCCGGGGCGTTCACTCTTCTCCGCGAATACCAGGACGGTGGTGTGCGGCTGATCGATCCGGGCGAGCGCTTCCGCCTCGGGCACGGCGGTGATGCGGGCGCTCTCCGCCACCGCGGACGCCGATGGCGGCACGGCCAGCGCGCAGAGCAGCGTCAGGAAGAGGAACAGGGCGCCACGCAGGGCTGAAGGCCTGCTCCTGACACCGGCGGTCTTCGCTGGAGCGCTCACCACCTTCCGCTGGCCGTCACCGGTCATGAATCCGTCATCCTCACATCGCCTGGGAGGACCATATGGCCTCGTTCTCTCCCCCTTGCTTCGCCACAGGGATACGAGGATGATAGATAGAAAGGCCGGCGTGCTATCGCAAGCCATGCGATCGACAGGAAGGTGTCTCGGGCAGCCGCCTGCGGCATGCGGGGCTGCGGGGCCGCCAGGCGGGCGGCCGGTTGCGGTGGGCATGGACTCACCCCGGCCCGAGAAACGGGGAAGGAGCAGGAGGGGAGATCCGAAGTGACGTCGGGACGCAGGCCTGTCATCTCGTTCGAAAGCAAATGGGGCAGCGACTTCGACAGCGGAAGGCCGATCGCACAAAGCCGCCAAGAGACGCCGGCAAAAACGGCAAAGAAAGCAGAGCCGGTTCGCAGGAGCCTGCTGCTTGCCTATGTGCTCTGGCTTGTTCTGGGGATCCTCGGCGCCCATCGCTTCTATCTGAAGCGCCCCGGGACGGCCCTCATCTATGTCGCTCTCTTCACCATCCAGCTTGCCTTGCCGGACCATGAGATCGCATTATGGGCCGCAACGCTCATGTTCCTGTTCTGGATCGTTGATGCCTTCATGATCCCCGGAATGCTGCGCAAGCTGGCACCGCCCGCACGGCCCGTGAAGGCGGAAGGCATCGGCCCGCGCAATCCGGTGGAGGCTTCGTCTTCTTCATCTTCTTCCCCTCCGTCTTCTTCATCTTCCCTGAAGGCGGAAGATGCGCTTCGCCTGGCAGCCGAGCTCGGCGAGCTGGCGGAAGCGGCAGGCATGGAGGGGCTGGGCACGACGATGAAGGTCGGCTCTCAGGCTCTCGCTGCGGCGACGGGCAAGCGCCTGGATGCCGGCAGAAGGCCGTGGGATGAAGGAGCCGGCACCCCTTCGCGGCATGAGGGCGACGAACGCGGCCATCCGCCGAGAAAGACGGACAGCGAAGCGGGCGCAGCCCAGGATGTGCTGGCCGCCATCGAAAAGCTGCACGCCCTCTATCAGGCCGGAGCGCTCGACAGGGATGAGTTCGAGCGCGAAAAGAAGGAACTTCTGCGCAAGCTCTAGGCGGGAGTGCGGCGCGGGCGGGCGTGCCGCAAGCGGCTTGTCCGGCCCGCTTCCGCAGCCGGCCGCTCAGGAGCGGGCGGGCACCCGTTCCGCCAGCAGGCTTTCGGCCAGCGCCCGGTAGCGATAATTCTTGTCGAGGCGCAGACGTTCGGCGTCAAGCACGGTCTTGAGATCGTGGAAGCAGCGGTCGAGATCGTCGTTGACCAGCACATAGTCGTATTCCTGCCAGTGGGTGATCTCGTCACGCGCTCCGGCCATGCGCCGCGCGATGACTTCCTCGGGATCCTGGGCCCTGCGCCGCAGCCGCGCTTCCAGCTCGGCCATTGTCGGCGGCAGAATGAAGACCGAGACGACGTGGTAGGCGCTGCGGGCGAGATTGCGCCGGATCTGGGCCGCGCCCTGCCAGTCGATATCGAAGAGCACGTCGATTCCGGCTTTCAGCTTTTCTTCCACGGGTGCCCGCGGTGTGCCGTAATGATGGCCGAAGACTTCCGCATGTTCCAGAAATGCGCCCGCGCGCGCCATCCGTGCGAATTCCTCCGCCGTGACGAAATGATAGTCCTGGCCTGCAATCTCGCTTTTGCGCCGGGGGCGGGTCGTCACGGACACCGACATCCACAGCCGGTCTCCTTCCTCGCGCAGGAGCCGGTTTGCGAGCGTGGACTTGCCGGCTCCGCTGGGCGAGGAGATGATCAGCAGCAGGCCGGGGCGATGCGTTCCGGTCGCCCCGGTCCGCCCGTCGCTCTGCGATCGCTTGCGCTCATTCGACATTCTGCACCTGCTCCCTGAACTGTTCGATGATGGCCTTGAGGGCGAGGCCGGCGGCGTTCAGCTCCGGATCCTGGGCCTTGGCCGTGAGCGTATTGGCCTCCCGCCCCAGCTCCTGTGCGAGGAAGTCCAGCTTGCGCCCGATGACGCCACCTGTGGCCAGCAGACGCTCGGCTGCATCGAGATGGATGGCGAGCCGGTCCAGCTCCTCGGTAATGTCCTGCCGTGCGGCGAGGATGGCCACCTCCTGTTCGAGGCGCCCTTCATCAAGCGCCGCTCCATCGGCAAGCAGCGTTTCCACCCGCGCCCGAAACCGGTCGCGCAGGGCCGGCAGCGCCCGCTCGGCCGCCGTACGGGCGGCGGCCAGCTGCCCGCGCATGTGCCCGAGCTGGTTGCGCAGGGTTTCCCGCAGACGCTCTCCTTCCGCCTCGCGCATGGCCACGAGGTCGTCCAGAACGGTCTCGGCCAGGGCGGTCGCAGCCCGGGTGAGCGTTTCTTCCGTTTCCTCATCAAGCGGGGACATGCGCTCGCCCGTCGTCTGGGCGAGGGCCAGCAGCCCATCCAGTCGGGCCGGGGCGGCACCGGATGGCGCGTCGGCCCAAAGCCGTGCGGCCAGGGCCAGCAGGGGCGCCAGTCTGCGCTCCATCATGCCGACCATCGCGGTCTCTTCCGCCTGCAGCAGCAGCCTCAGCTGCACATGGCCGCGGGCAAGCCGTTGGTGCAGCAGCCTGCGCAAGGGAATGGTGAGGTGGTCCAGCGGTCCCGGCAGCGCCAGCTTGATTTCCAGCCCACGACCGTTGACGCTCCTGATGGTGAGCAGGAGGGTGAATCCGGACACCTGCGTCCGGGCGCGCGCAAAAGCCGTCATGGAGCGGACCGGCTGTTCCGCTGGGGTGCTCACCATCATCCTCCCGTTCCTGCTTTCGGCTTGCGCGGATCGCTGCCGACAGTCTCTAATGGGATGGACGGGCGCTGAAAAGATCTTTGGGAGGAAGCGGTGTCACAGGAAAGCGGACGGGAAGGCATCCTGATCACGGGCGCATCGAGCGGCATCGGGGCCGCCCTTGCCAGGGCGCTGGCAGAACCGGGGCGGCACCTCTTCCTGCTCGGCCGCAATCGGGACCGGCTTGCCGCAACGGCACGGGCCTGCGAGGACGGGGGCGCCCGGACCACGGTGACAAGCTGTGACGTGCGGGACAGGCAGGCGGTGGCCGAAGCCGTGCGGGCAGCTGATGAGACGGTGCCGCTGTCGCTGGTCATCGCGAATGCGGGCGTGGGGGTTGTCGGAGGACGCCCCGAGGAGCTGGACCGCATTGCCGAAGAGATCTTCGCGGTCAATGTCGCGGGGGTCTTTCATACCATTCATCCCGTTCTGCCCCGGATGCTGGCGCGCGGGCGCGGCCAGATCTGTCTGATCGCTTCGATCGCCGGCCTCTACGGTCTTGCGCCGGCGCCCGCCTATTCGGCCAGCAAGGCGGCGGTGATCGCCTATGCCCAGGGATTGCGCGGGCGCTACAGGGACCGGGGCCTGCGCATATCCGTCGCCTGCCCGGGCTTCGTGCGCACGCCGATGACGGCGGACAACCGCTTTCCCATGCCCTTTCTCATGGATGCCGAGGAGGCCGCCGACCGGATTCTGCGCGGGCTTGCCCGCGACAAACCGGTCATCGGGTTCCCCTGGCCGCTTTATGCCGCAACCCGTCTGCTGGCCTGCCTGCCGGCACGGGTGGCAGACGGGCTGGCGCGCAGGCTGCTGCGCCATCAATGAAAGACACCATGATGAAGGAGACCATCGATGAGCGGCAGGCGGGGCGCGCGGCGGCCGCCTGCGGTCAGCGATCGGCCTGCCACTGGCCGAGCCGGTCTTCGCTGACCAGCCGGCGTGCCGGGGCGGGGATGCCGCTTTCGTCAATCTCGGCCAGGATCCAGTAGCCACGGCCGTCCGCGCCCCGCAGACGCCGGTCCAGGCGGAAGATGCGTCCGCGTTCGGCCTCGCGCAGGATGAGCCCCGGCCGCAGCTTGAGACCATGGGCGGACCCGGGCCCCTCATGGTCGCCCGAAGGAGTGGTCAGTGGGCGCGCACCGGCCGGGCGCCGCCATCGCCGCCAGAGATTTTTCATGCGCGCTTCTCCCATCCCTGGCCGTCAGGCCACATGACGATGAACAAGGAGTTTACCATTCTTCCCCAGCAAAAAGGAGTCGCCGCCTTCCAGCTGTCCGACCGCCGGCCGCAAGCGGGCCCAGCGTAAGACTTTTCGCCCGGGATTAACTTTTGGGCAAGGCGCCGCCCACTAAGGTGGGTGCATCGGATCAGGACACGACTCGGGGCCCCGACCGCCCCCTGTTCACATGGGATGCATGAGCAGCGAAGATGGTCCAGCAGTCTGCCCTCGCCCCGGCGCCAAGAGACGATCGTGAAGAGGAACGTGCCGTGCTGCGCCGTCAGCTCGCCGGCACGAATATCGACGAAAACAGTTTTCTTGCAACGGATTATCTCAATCACTTCAACGAAGTGATCATGCTGCTCGAAATGGCCGCCGAGATGCCCGACATCATGGAAGAGGCGTGGGACTGGCAGCCCATTTCCTATGCCGAGCATTTCCGCCGCAGCGGATTCCGGGACAAGGATCTGGCAATCGCAGCCTATGAGCTTGCGCCGACGGCGATCCGCGCGGCCTTCGATGAGCGGGTGGAACAGCTGAGCGGGGCGATCCTGAAGACACTCGCCACTCTCCGCCCCTTGTGCGCCGAGGCGGATCCCGACCCGGCCCGGCTGGCTGCCGTCATCACCCCGGCGCTCGCCGAGATCAAGGATCATGTCTCGGCGATCAATGCCATCATTCATTGCGGCGAGACGGCGGAAGGAGAGGAAGCACCGGCCGAGCCTCAGGTGGTGGAGGAGGCGGCTCCGGGCCGGGAGAATGCCGAAACCACCAGTCAGGACGACATCGACGCACTTTTCGATTCGGACAGCATCAGCCAGGACGACATCGACGCGCTTTTCGATTGAAGCGCCAGTGCACCCCCGGCATTCATGGCGCCGTTTCCCGAATCACGCTGCGGTCTTTTCCGGCGAGGAAGCCTGCTTCCGGGCGTTCCCGCTGCCGCCTCCCGCTCCCTCGACCATCCTGTTGCGGCGCACCCATTCCCGCCCATGACCTGAGTTCCCCAACCTGCTGCCAGGGCATGGCCGCCCCGTCCACAGGCACGTTCCCCTCGGCGGGGACGTCACGGGCACGGGCAGCGGAGGGCAGGGTGGAGGGAGGCGTCAGTCCGCTGCTTCCATCTGCTTTTGGAGGTAGTTCTGCAATCCCACCTCCTCGATCAGCTGAAGCTGGGTTTCCAGCCAGTCGATATGGTCTTCCTCCGACTCCAGGATGTCCTCCAGAAGTTCGCGCGAGACATAGTCGCGCACCTGTTCGCAGTAGGCGATGGCCTCCTTGAGATCGGCGCGGGCATCATGTTCAAGATCGAGATCGCCTTGCAGGCGCTCGGGCACGGTCTCGCCGATCCGCAGGCGGTCAAGCTGCTGGAGATTGGGCAAGCCTTCCAGAAAGAGGATCCGCTCGATCAGACGATCGGCATGCTTCATCTCGTCGATCGATTCGGCGTATTCCCGCTTGGCAAGCGCCGCATAGCCGTCGTTCCTGAACATCCGGCTGTGCAGGAAATACTGATTGATGGCCGTCAGCTCGTTTTTCAGGATCTTGTTGAGATGGGCTATGACCTTGGGATCACCCTTCATCCTGCAGACCTTCCATCTCCTTGTTCCGGGCCATGCGCGCCGCGGAGGGCCGTCAGCCCGTCCGGATGTAGTCGCTCAGGGCCTCGGCCGTATGCTCGACCTCGGCAAGGCGATACTTGACGACATCACCGATCGAGATGATGCCGAGCAGCCGCCCTTCCTCATCCAGGACGGGCAGATGACGAAAGCGCCGTTCGGTCATCAGCCGCATGATGTCCACAAGACGATCATCCGGCCGTGCCGTGACCACATTCGCCGTCATCAGGCGGGTGACGGGGGCATCCAGCACCTGGGCACCTGTCGTGCCGAGCCCGCGCACGATATCGCGTTCGGACAGGATTCCGAGGATCGACTCGCCGCTTTTGACCAGCACCGCCCCGATCCGCCGCTCCGCCAGCACGCGGGCCGCCTCGCGCACGAGCGCTTCCGGCTCCACCGAGACCACTTCGCCGCCTTTGTCCTGGAGAATGCGTGAGACCTGCATGACCTGGTCCTCCCGAGATTGTCCGGGCCGTTCCACCCCGCCATGCGCCATCACATGACGATGCGCCCGGCCCACACGATAGTGCACTTGCGACCGGTCCGTTTGAACCAGTATGATCCGCGCGGACCACGCTGGCAAGGGACAAGACGAGGGCTGCATCTTTTACGGGAGGGTCTTATCATGAATACTGCTGCGCGCGGCCGTGCCTCCGTCGGGCTGCTGGCGATTCTCACCTTCGTGCTGGCCGATCTGGCCGCGCTGGCCGCGCTGGTGGCCGGTCCGCTTTATGCCGAGCAGCTGCTGGCGCTGCGGCAGGCCTTCCTGGTGCTGCGCTGGGCCTTCTACGGCGCGGCGGCCGCAGGGGTCCTGGCGGTCCTGCTGCTTGCGGCAAGACGGCTGCTTGGATGGGAGATGTCCATGGGGATGCTGCTGGCCGCCTTCGTGGTGGCGCTGGCCACCGTGGTGGCGCTTTTCGGTCTCTATCGCTCGGCACGCAGCGTGCCGCCGATCCACGACGTGACCACCGATCTTGACAATCCGCCGACATTCTCGGTGCTTGCTCCGCGTGCCGGCGAGCAGGAACCGGTCGTCCCGGCCGGCGGGCGGGCCGATCTGAAATCCCTGTCCGCACTCGATCGCTGGCGGGTCTACCACAAGGAGGCCTATGGCGATCTCAAGCCGCTGATCGTCCAGGGCAGCGTGGCGGATGTGACGCGGCTGGCCGAGCAGGTGGCCAGACGGATGGGCTGGCAGGTGGCCCTTGCCGATCCCGCCACGGGTCGCCTGGAGGCGACGGCGACGACACCCTGGTTCCGGTTCAAGGACGATGTGGCCGTGCGCATCACGCCGCTGGCGGATGATCCGGGAAAGGTGCGGGTGGACGTGCGCTCCGTCTCGCGCATCGGGATCAGCGATCTTGGCGCCAATGCCAAGCGCATCCGGGCCTTCCTGCGGGCTCTTGCCGCCGCTGCGCAGGCGCAGGCCGAGGGATAGGCAGCGCCGCTTTTCCGCTCCGGCGACCCGTTCGGCCTGCATCCGTTCTTCCCGTCCCGGTCTTTGCCGGCGGTCAGGCGCTGTTCTGCCGTCCACGACCCTGACTTGGCGCAATCTCCGGGATCGGCTATGAGCGCAGAGCTGAGCCGGAGAGGCGGCGAGCGGATCCAGCTTGTCAGACAGGGCAGAAGGCATGGACGGCGAACGCTTCCGACAGTTTTGGGCGCTCGTTCTGGACGTTTGGGAGAAGGGGGTGGCCGGCGTCGATGTCGGCACGCTGGTGATCGCCCTTGCCGTCTTCCTGTTCTTCTATGCGCTGCGCGGCCTGTTCACGCGCTTCGTGCTCAGCGCCCTGCGCAGGGCCGTCGCCCGCACCAGGACCGGCATCGATGACGAGATCGTCGATGCCGTTTCCGAACCCGTGCGCTTCGTGCCGATCGTGATCGGCCTGT
Organism: uncultured Sphingomonadales bacterium; assembly: GCA_964471405.1. GTDB lineage: Bacteria > Pseudomonadota > Alphaproteobacteria > Sphingomonadales > Rhodothalassiaceae > J084. The sequence goes on from CAYYGH010000008.1 coordinate 31,216, forward strand.
TTCTCGTGAGCACGATCCTGCCGCTGGAAGGTGTCGCGGGCGACTTTGCCGCCAAGCTCAACCGCTCGCTGGTGGCCTTCGTCATCTTCTGGGCGCTTGTCCGGGCGACGGCTCCCTTCGGCCGAATTCTGGACAATCTGGAAGGCGTGCTCACCCGCCCGATGATCGACTGGATCGTCAAGATCGCGCGCGTGGCCTTTGTCGGGCTGGGTGCGGCTGCGATTCTGGAGATCTGGGGCATCGCCGTCGGCCCCATCATCGCCGGTCTGGGCCTGTTCGGCGTGGCGATAGCGCTGGGAGCGCAGGATCTGTTCAAGAATCTGATCGCGGGGCTGTTCGTGCTGGGCGAACGGCGCTTCGAGCCGGGAGACTGGATTCTGGTCGATGGTGTCGTGGAAGGGACGGTGGAATCGATCGGCTTTCGCACCACCACCGTGCGCCGCTTCGACAAGGCGCCCGTCTATGTTCCGAACAGCCAGCTCGCGGACCGCGCGGTCACCAACTTCTCGCGCATGACCTTCCGGCGTATCTACTGGATGCTGGGGCTCGAATACGGCAGCAGCATCGCCCAGCTGCGCGAAGTGCGCGACCGGATCGAGGCGCTGCTCAAAGGCGATCCCGCCATCGTCCAGCCGCCGGAGGCACCGCTGTTCGTGCATGTCGACCGGTTCGGCGATTCCTCGATCGACCTGATGCTCTACTGCTTTACCCGCACCACGAACTGGGGCGAGTGGCTGGCCATCAAGGAACGCCTTGCCCTCGAGATCAAGCGCATCGTCGAGGAGGCGGGCACCGGCTTCGCCTTCCCCAGCCGGTCGCTGTATCTTGAAAGCTGGCCGGCCGGGGCCGAACCCTTCCCGCTGCCGGCACGGGATGAAGGGGGCGCCACAGGGCAGGCGGAGGTGAAAGGGGCAGGGGAATGACGCCGGCAATCTCCGGGCGCGAGCCCGTCATCCGGACGAGTCCGCAGCTTGCCGACCTCAACCTGAACGGCCATATCTTCGGCGGCTGGATCCTGAGCCAGATGGACATTGCCGGCGGCATCACTGCCGCGCGGCGCGCGAACGGACCGGTGGCCACCGTCGCGATCCATGCGATGAAGTTTCACCGTCCGGTCCATCCGGGCGATCTGGTCAGCTGCTACACCGATATCGTCAAGGTCGGCCGCACCTCGATCCATGTGCATATCGAGGTCTGCGTCTCGCGCCGCGAGGAGCCGGAGGAAATCATGGTGACGGAAGGCGTCTTCGTCTTCGTGGCCGTGGACAAGAACGGCCGCCCCCGTCCCGTGGATCCCGAGAATGACGACAGACCCACGGCGAGCCGGGATTGAGCGGACGCATCCGGCGCGCTATAGCGCGCTTCAGCGCCGCGCCGCCTGCGCCCGGACGCGAAGACACCTGTCAATCACACCGGAGGAAACGACGCCATGAAACTGACACGCAAGGTCCGCGAGATTCTCTCCTGGTATGAATCGGACAATCCCGGCACCAAGGCCAATCTGGCCCGCATGCTCATGCACGGTCGGCTCGGGGGCACCGGCCGGATGGTGATTCTGCCCGTGGACCAGGGCTTCGAGCATGGCCCCGACCGCTCGTTCCTGCCGAATCCGCCGGCCTATGATCCGCGGTATCACTTCCAGCTGGCCGTGGACGCGGGACTGAACGCCTTTGCCGCGCCGCTCGGGCTGCTGGAGGCGGGAGCCGACAGTTTCGCCGGTCAGGTGCCGCTCATTCTCAAGGTCAATTCCTGCAATTCCTGGGCGACCGAGAAGGACCAGGCGGTCTATGGATCGGTGGAGGATGCGCTGCGCCTCGGCTGTGCGGCGATCGGATTTACGCTCTATCCGGGCTCGCCCCATTTCAATGAAATGCTCGAGGAGTTCCGCGAGCTTGCGGCGGAGGCGAAGGCGGTGGGACTGGCGGTGGTCGCCTGGTCCTATCCGCGCGGCGGCAAGCTTTCGAAGGAAGGTGAGACCGCGCTTGATGTCGTGGCCTATGCAGCACATATGGCGGCTCTGGCCGGGGCGCACATCATCAAGGTGAAACTGCCGAGCGCGCATCTCGAACAGCCCGAGGCGAAGAAGGTCATCGAATCGGCTGGCATCGACATCTCCACGCCCGTGGCCCGCGTGCGCCATGTGATGCAGGCGGCCTTCCAGGGCCGGCGCATCGTCGTCTTCTCCGGCGGAGCCAAGAAGGGGGCGGATCAGGTGTTCGAGGATGCCCGCGCGATCCGCGACGGCGGCGGCAACGGCTCGATCATCGGCCGCAACAGCTTCCAGCGTCCCAAGGATGAAGCGCTCGCAATGCTGGGGCGCATCATCCGCATCTATCGCGGGCAGGAATGAGCGCCGCTGCGGACTCACCGGCAGGCCGGGGGGAGGGGGACAGCCCCCCCGCCTGCCGGCTGTATCTCATCAGTCCGCCCGCCTTCGAGCCGCGGGAATTCGTCCGCAAGCTCGAGCGCGCGCTTGCCGGCGGCGATGTGGCGGCCTTTCAGCTGCGGCTGAAACCGGCCAGTGACGAGGAGGTGCTGGAAGCCGGCCGGCTGCTGATGCCCATCTGCCATGCCCATGATGTGGCCTTCATCGTCAACGACCGGCCGGATCTTGCCGTCCAGCTGGGGGCGGACGGCGTGCATATCGGCCAGTCGGACATGGATGTCAGAAGCGCGCGCCGGATCGTGGGCCATGAACGCGACATCGGGGTCACCTGCCATGCCTCCCGGCATCTCGCCTATGTGGCGGGTGAGCAGGGAGCGGACTATGTCGCCTTCGGGGCCTTCTTCCCCTCTCCGACAAAGGACTCCGGGCATCGGGCGGATCCGGAGCTTCTGCGGATCTGGCACGAGACTACGGAGATTCCTTCGGTCGCGATCGGCGGGATCACGGCGGAGAACTGCGCGCCGCTGGTGGAGGCGGGTGCGGACTTTCTGGCCGTCTCCTCCTGGGTGTGGCGGCATCCGGAGGGCCCTGCCAGGGCGGTTGCCGACCTGAACCGGGCAATTGGCAAGGCACTGGCCCGGCGGGGCGCCGAACCGTCCTGATCGTCCGGATCTGCTCCCGCGTGCAGGGGCACTGCATGCCCCCTGGCGGGCGTTGGCCCCGGAAGCGGGCGGCTAGCGGGCGGCGATGCGGGCGACGACAGGCAGATGGTCGCTCGCAAGGAGGGTATCCCGATCCTCCGGTCGCCAGGCCGTGATCAGGCGGAATTCCGGGCTCACCTGCACGCGGTCGATCGGGATGCGGGCATAGGGTGCGCGAAAGCTGGGCAGGCGCGTCGCATCGGGCGCAAGACGGGCCAGCAGGCGCTGGGTGCGGGCCGTCAGCTTCCAGCTGTTGTAATCACCACAGATCACATAGGGAGGGCGCCAGCCGGCCAGGTGAGGCAGCAGCCGCCTGAGCTGCGCGCGGCGATGGATCGCCGTCAATCCCAGATGCATGTTGATCAGGGTGAAGGGGCCGGCAGGACCATCCAGCTCGGCAATGATGGCGCCACGCGGCAGTTCCAGCGGAACGGTCAGATCCACCACCGCGGAGCGGCGCACGGCCAGCGTGGTCAGGACGGCATTGCCGAAATGGGCATGGGCATGGTGCTTGGTGGGACCTTCGATGCAGGTCATCCCCAGCTCCCGGGCATAGAAGGCGAACTGGTTGAAATGACGCTCGCCACGGTGATGCCAGCCCACCTCCTGCAACGCGATCACGGCGGCCTCGCAGCGCCTGAGGACACGCACAATGCGTTCGGGATCGAACCGCCGGTCAATACCGACCGCGCTGTGGATATTGTAGGTGACGACGTTGAACATCTGCCCTTCCGGCCGTGGAGCATCATCCCGCACAAGGCTGCACCGCAACCGCCTCAGACCGGCGGCCATCCGCCATGTGGCGGATGCGGCGGCCGATTGCAACCGCAGCACTCTTCAAGATCCCGTCTTTTCGGACCTGCAAGGCGATCGCGCCGCCCCGGACCGGCCGGAGACGACCGACGGCATCAGCCGGGGGCGTCCGGCGGTCTCTTCGATCCGTCTTCAGGAGGCGGCGACTTGCCGTCCCGGCGACGTGCAGGCTCGTCCACCGCATCGGGAAGCCTGCCCTTGCCGCCTTCGAACGGCTTTCGCAGAATGCCCGGCATGAACAGCGTCATGGGGTTGACCGTGATTTTGGGGCTGCGGATGTCGCCGCGCATCGTGTAGCGCACCGCCAGCAGGCCGCCTCCCTTTCCTCCGGAAAACAGGCCGCCGATGAGCGGAATCCTGCCCAGCAGCGCGTTCAATGCATAGGCCGGCACCATGATGCCGTTGATCGCCACCTGTCCGCTGGTGCGATCAACTTCGCCGGCAAAGGTGAGGCCCAGTCGCGTTCCCCGCGCGCGGCCATCGTCGATCTCGATCCGGGGGCCCTTGAGGTGAAAGGGAATCTCGACACGATCGAAATGCACACCGTTCTCGCCCACGAAGGCATCAAGACCGCTTTCCCGTCCCTTTTCCACCACGGACACGAGCGCCGAGCGCCGGACGATCGTCACATCGGCAACAACGGCCTTTCCCGTCATCTCCAGCTGCTGCCGGGCGACCGGTGAGAGCGCGGCCGTCAGGGTCAGTTCCCCGCCTTGCGCATTTTCGAAAAGGCCGAACCCCAAGGCGAAGCGACCGGCATCACGCGCCCGCAGGGAAAGCTGGCGGCAGTTGCAGGCGGCCGCGTGAGTCAGGGAAACGGTAAGCGGATGGGCGTGTTCATCCTGAACACCCAGTCTCAGGGCGGCCAGCCCGTGCCGATCCCAGTTTCCGGTTGCTTCCAGTCCCGCAAATTGCACCTTGTTGAGAGCGATGATCCGGGCGACCTGCGCCTGCAGGCGGAGCGGGCCGATCTTTCCTCCCTCTGGCAGGGTGCCGCGGGTGATACGCTCCAGCATCGGCCTGGCATCAAGACGCCTGCCGGTGATGGAAAGGGTCGGCGTCTTTTCCTGATGCAGGAACGAGACGGCCAGATCGTTTTCCCCCAATCGCAGAGGGGAAAGGGCGAGCCGGTCGATGGCAACGGCACCGTCCGCCCGCCGGTGCCAAGAGAGCATGCCCTTTATCAGATCAGCGCCGCTGGCATAGCGCAGATCCACGATGCGCCAGGCCGCGGCGCCGTCCTGTGCAGCGGCCACCAGCCGGAACGAGAGCTCGGCCTTGCGCTCCTTCGGCTTCCGGTAGCCGACCCAGTCTGCCGCCACCTCCGTCTCCTCCAGATCGAAGGAAAACCGGGCCTTGCTCAAGGCAAATCCGCGGCCCGTGATCCGGCCGTTCCAGCGGGCATGGCCGGCCAGTTTCAGCGGCCCCGTCTTCAGCCAGCCGGCGCGGGCGAAATCAATGCGCCCGTCGGCGAGCTGGAAATGGCTGCCCGGGGCGCCGGATGCGGGATGGAACTGCTCCCGCCACTTCAGATCCGCCGCCAGGCCGGGGGCCATCAGCCGGCCGGTCACGGTCATCCCCGTCTCGTCAACCGCGATCGAAAGACTGTCGGCGCGCAGTGCCGGGATTCCGAGCACCCCGAAACCGGCCAGGCGGAAATCCGTCACCCTGCCATCCACCGCAAAACCGACATCAGCGAGGGTGACGTTCCTGCGCAAGGGGATGAGGAGACGGGCGCGGGCTGTGGCCCGGCCGTTCACACGGGCCGGATCCAGCCCGAAGCGGCCGGGAAATCCGAGAGGCTTGCGGTCGAGCGCCGCCAGCAGATCGCGGAGCGGGCCGGCCGTGCGCAGCGCAATCTCGGCGCGGGCCTGATGTTTCCTGTCAATGTCGTGAAGGGTGATGACGGTGCCGCCCACCTGCTGATCCCCGATGCGGCCCCGGGTGAGCGCAAGCCGCAGCCGCCTGTGCGTGAGATGCCCGCTTCCTTCTGCCGCCACAAGCGGCGGCAATTCTCCAAGATAGTGGACCTTCAGCCCGTTGAAGGCGAAGTCCAGCGTGAAGGCGTTCTCGGGCAGCACGCCGCTTTCAAAGGCTGTCGGCGAGAGCACGAATGCCAGGCGGCCGTCTGTCAGCTCTCCCTCGGCAATATGGCCGGTAATCCATCGCCGGGCGCCCCGTCCCACGGCTGCCGGCCAGTAGTGCTGGAGAGATGCAACCGTGATGCGATCGAAACCGCCGGAAAGCTTCAGGCTCGGTGGTCGGCCGGCCGTCGGCAGAACGAGAGCACCCGTCATGACGAAATCGGTGCCGCCAAAGCGCGCTCTAAAGGATTCCAGACGGACCCGCCCGGCCTCTTCGTCAAGGGCGAGGGCGAATGCCAGCTCATCAACCGCCACAGGCTGCGGATAGAAGGGGGGCAGTCGCAGCCGGCCCGCCCCGAAACGCGCCGCAAGCTCCGCCGTTTCGATCCGGCCGTCGGCCGCCGCCGTCATGCTGGCGGTCAGATCGAGCGGCATGGCAATACCGTTCAGCCCGGCCCCGGAGGGGAGGGCGCGGGCCAGTCTTGAGAAGGAGATGCCAGCCAGTTCCAGATGCATCCTCCGCCGCCCGTCGCGGTCCAGCACGCTGTCCAGCTTGAGCCGTCCGAGGGGACCATCGGCGTCCCGTGCCGCACCGGCTATGGTCAGCGTCTGGGAGCGGCCGCTGCGCGCATAGATGATCTCGGAATCGGGCAACCGCCAGCTGAGACCCAGCCTGTCCTCGACCAGACTGAGATCCACATGAGGCAGGGTCAGACGTTCGACCGTGCCGAGCGAGGACGGCGCATTCCATCTGGTCGCCACGCGCGCGAAGATGCGCATCGCCTCGCGCAGCATGCGGCCGGCGGCGCGGGTCCGCCCCGGTTCGATCAGGAGCAGACCGCGCAGCTTCCTGCCGACCCGCTCCGCCGACCAGCGCCAGACTACGGCCACCTTGCCGGCCTCCACCGCCCTGGGAACGAGTTTGCCGGCAAGCAGGGGCCAGAGGGCGACGGTCAGGTGACAGCGGGGAACGGCCAAGGACAGACGATCGCGCCGCTCGCGCACGGCAATGTCCGAAAGCACGAGGGCCACGGTGCCCCGCGCCGGTTCGATCGCGATGCTGGCGGCATCGAACGCCACCTGCCAGTCGGGAGCACTTTCCGCCAGTTCGGCCAGGATTTGCGCCCGCAACCAGTCGGGAATCTGCCAGGGGGCCAGACTGAGCCGCACCAGCGCCACAAACAGAGCAAGCGCCGTCAGCCCCGCAACAGGCAGCAGCACGCGACGGATCGCAAATCCGGTCCAGCGCCGCAGAAGGGGGCGCAGGGGGCGTCGTGCATGCTTCATCCCGGCCGCTGCTCCCGTCGCGCTTTTCCTGACGCTCCGCCCGGCCATGCGATGATGCTTGACATGGGCGGGTTGCCGCCTCTTGCTAGGGCCGTGACCGTCATCCACCGCAAGTCGCACATGATCATGCCTGCATCCTGGACGCCGCGCCCGATCGCCCTGCCTTTTGACAAAGCCGCCGCCGATCGCGCCGTGGAGGAATGGGCTGCCGCTTCTTCTTCCTTGCCTGCAGAGGGCGAAAGCGCAAGAGCCCTCATTGCCGCGCTCGCCGGCAACAGTCCCCATCTGGCCAGACTGCTGCGCCGCATGCCCGCATACTTCGGCGAGATCGTGGCAGAAGGGCCGGATGTCGTTCGGGACAGGCTTTTCGCCGCCTGCGAGGCGCAGTGGCCGGCGATCACCTCGGAATCGGAGCTCATGCGGGCTCTGCGCGAGGCCAAGGCGAAGGTCGCGCTGCTGACGGCGGCAGCCGATGTCGGCGGAGCCTGGGATCTGGAAGCCGTGACCGCATGCCTGACGCATTTTGCCGATCTGTCCGTCCGGCATGCGCTGAACTTTCTGCTTCGGCAGGCCGCGGAGCGTGGCGAGCTGGATTTGCCGGATCCCCGGGACGATCCGGGCAGGGGAGCCGGAATCTTCATCCTCGGCCTCGGCAAGCTCGGGGGCGGTGAACTGAACTATTCCAGCGATATCGATATCGTCGCGCTCTATGATGAGGAGCGGATCGCCTATCGCGGCCGGCATTCACCGCAGGAATGGGCGGTGGCCACGACACGCAGGCTCGTGCGCATTCTCGAACAGCATACGGCCGACGGCTATGTCTGGCGTGTCGATCTGCGCCTGCGTCCGGATCCCGGAGCCACCCCGATTGCCCTGTCCGTCGGAGCGGCCGAGACATATTATCAGTCTCTTGCGCTCAACTGGGAGCGGGCAGCGATGATCAAGGCCCGTCCCATTGCCGGCGACCGGGAGGCCGCCGATTCCTATCTCAATCTTCTCAAGCCCTTCGTGTGGCGCCGCAGCCTGGACTTCGCCGCCATCGAGGACATTCACGCCATCCGCAACCAGATCGTGCGCCACTATGAGCAGCAGGGGCGCCGTCTGGCCGGATTCGATGTCAAGCTCGGCGAAGGAGGGATCCGGGAGATCGAGTTCTTCGTCCAGATCCAGCAGCTCATTCATGGGGGGCGCGATCCGCGGCTGCGCGAGCGGGCGACGCTCGCCGCCCTTCAGCGCCTGGTGGAGACGGGCCGCACGGACGCGACAGTCGCAGCCGAGATGGAGGCGGCCTACCGCTTCCTGCGCCTGCTCGAACACCGGCTGCAGATGGTCGAGGATCGCCAGACCCATCGCCTGCCGGAAAGTGAAGAAGGCTTGCGCCATATTGCCTTTTTTGCGGGGTTCGGTCACGAGCCCGACCCTGTGGCGGCACTTGCGGCAACGCTCGGCCGTCACACGGCCCGGGTGACCCATCACTACGATCATTTCCTGCCGCCCCTTGGCCGATCCGCCCAGATCGACGAACAGGCGCTCCTTGCCCTTTTCCGCAGCCTGGGCGGGACGGAAGAGGAATCCGAATCCTTTCGCCGCATTCTGGAGAACTGGCGACGCGGCCGCTACCGCGCCTTGCGCAGCGATCGGGCGCGGCGCATTCTCGCCCGTCTGCTGCCCGAGCTGATGCGGGCCTTTGCCGGCTTTGGTGACATCATGCACGCCCTGGCCCGCTTCGATGCCTTCCTGAAGGCTCTTCCCGCAGGGGTAAGCTTCCTGTCCCTGCTTGAGAGCAATCGTCCCTTCCTTGATCTCATAGCCAGAATCCTCACGATTTCCCCCTTGCTGGCCGATCTGCTGGCACGGCACCCCAGCCGGATCGACGCGCTGCTTGATCCCGATTTTTTCGTGCCCGTCAGCGAGGGAGAGGACTGGCAGCATCAGATCAGGGACCGCCTTGCCGAGGCCCGGGAGTATGAGGAAGCTCTTGATCTGGCCCGCATTCTGGCTGCCGAGACGCGTTTTCGCATAGGGGTGCAGCTGCTTGAGGGCCTGATCAGCCCCGCGCAGGCGGCCGCCGCGCTTACCCGCCTTGCCGATACGCTGATCACCAGCCTGTTTCCTGCGGTCGAACGGGAATATGCCCGTCGCTATGGCCGCTTTCCGGCAGGCGAGCTTCTCGTGCTGGCGCTTGGCAAATACGGCGGCGAGGAACTGGGATTCGGCTCCGATCTCGATATCGTGCTGCTTTATCGCAGCGCGGACAGGCACGCCGAATCCACCGGCCCCCGCCGGGTGGGCGCCAGCCGCTATTTCAGCGGTCTCGGCCAGAATCTTCTTACCGCCCTTTCCGTGCCGACGGCCGAAGGCCCCCTGTTCGAGGTGGATACGCGACTGCGACCATCGGGACGCGCGGGCCCGCTCGTGGTCTCGCTGGCAACCTTTCGAGACTATCATGAACATGCCGCCTGGACGTTCGAGCACATGGCGCTCACGCGGGCGCGGGTCGTGGTCGGCTCACCGCAAGGACGCCGGGAGGTGGCGGACGTCGTCTCCGCCATTCTCGCCCGGCCGCGGCCCGCGGAGACGGTGCTTCGGGCGGTTGCCGACATGCGCGAGCGGATCCGGGCCGAATTTCCCGGCAGGAGCGCACTCGACATCAAGTATGCCCGCGGCGGGATCGTCGATGTGGAATTCATCGTTCAGTATCTGCTGCTCAAGGAAATCCCGGTCCATGGCCGCCAGGCCTTCGGTCACCATCTCGCCGATGCCATTGCGGGTCTGGCCCGGATCGGCAGCCTTACGGCCGAGGAAGCGGCCATTCTGGCAGATGCCCATCGCTTCTTCCTGGCCGTTCAAATGTGGCTGCGGTTGACCGCCGGGCCGGAAATCCCGGATCCCGAGACGCTGGCGCCCGAGACGGCGTCCTGGATGGCACGACGGCTCGATTTTCCCGATTTTGCGGCCGTCATGGCCGCCCTGGAGGAAAAGCGGGCGGCTGTCGAGGAGCTGTATACCCGCATCATCGCCGCACCGGCCGCCAAGCTCACGGGTTGAGACGGGGCCGTGACAGGCCCGCCTGCCGGCTGCCGGGCGGCCGGAAGCAAGGCATCTTGCTCTTGCCCCCATCCCCCCGCGGCGGCTATCCACGGCCGGCTGAAGACGGGTATCGATCGGTGCCGGCCAGGACGAGGAGAAGACCATGAGCGAGCATGTTCTCAAGGAAGGCGACGTGGCTCCCGATTTCTCGCTTCCCAGCGATACGGGAGAGACGGTGCGGCTGTCCGACCTGCGTGGCCGCAAGGTCGTGCTCTATTTCTATCCGAAGGACCTCACGCCCGGCTGCAGTCAGGAGGCTCAGGACTTTTCGGCCCTCCTTGGAGAGTTCGAGGCGACGGATACGGTGGTTTTCGGGATCTCCCGGGATCCCGTGGCCCGTCACGCCAGGTTTCGCGAGAAGCTGGGGCTGACGGTCCCATTGCTTTCCGATGAGGACGGCTCGGTCTGCAATGCCTACGGTGTCTGGAAGGAGAAGAAGAATTACGGGCGCACCTATTGGGGAATCGAACGCAGCACGTTTCTGATCGATCGTGAGGGGCGCATCGCCCGGATCTGGCGGCGAGTGCGCGTGAAGGGCCATGCCGCCGCGGTGCTCGAGGCGGCACGCGCATTGCCGTGAGCGGGTACGGGCCTATTGCCGCGGCCGCACCCGATGTCGGGACCGCAGCGGTTGCGGTGCTCACGGCCGGGACATGCGAGCGGAAGGTCGCCTGCGCCCGTCAGCTGGCCGCGGGCTGGCAGAGCGGCGCACTGACATGGGCATTCGCGGCCGAGGTGCCGGAAGAACCGGCGCGGCCTGACCGTCCCCTGCTTCTGCCGCCGGCCCGAATGCCGAAGCGGCGGCGAGCCGGAAGCCGGAAGACCCGCATCGCGCTGCTCCATGCCGTTGCCCACATCGAATTCAACGCCATCGATCTGGCGGCCGACATCATCGCCCGCTTCGGCCGGGACATGCCCCGGGCCTTCATCGACGACTGGGCCAGCATTGCCGGCGAGGAAGCCGAGCATTTTCTGCTGGTCCGCAGACGCCTGCAGGCGCTGGGTGCCGACTATGGCGACCTGCCGGCGCATGACGGGCTCTGGCAGGCGGCCCGCGAGACGGCGGATGACCTGCTGGCACGACTCGTGGTGGTGCCGCTGACGCTGGAGGCCCGCGGGCTGGACGTCACGCCGGGCATGCGGGACCGCCTGGCGGCCGCCGGCGATGAGGAAAGCGCCGCCGTCCTCGCACGCATCCTTGAAGACGAGGTGGGCCATGTCGCCGCCGGCCGGCGATGGTTCATGCATCTGTGCGCGGAACGGCAATGCGATCCCGTTGCGACCTATCGCAGGCTGCTGGCCACCCGCTTTCATGGCCGTCTCAAGCCGCCGTTCAATGCCGCGGCGCGTGCCGCTGCCGGCCTGCCGGAGGCCTTCTATCTGGAGGCGTGAGCGTCATTCCCGGCTGCGGGTGCAGGCCGGGTGGCGGTCATCGGATGAGGCCCTTTGCCTGCAATTTGGCGGCAAATTCGCCCGAAATCGGGGCGTCCGGCGTGTCTTGCACCTTGATTTTTGCGGTGCATTTCAGCTTTATGTGCCGTCAACCAAGAGTGGATGGCCGCCGCCTGCCGAAAGGCGCGAGCGGGCAGATGGGAGGAGCGTACCGCCGTGAGGCCGTGGATCCGTCAGGTCAGCGATGCCTGTCGCGCGCGCTATCGGCGTCTCTTCCCCGAGCGCCAGATTTTTCTGCGCGCAAGTGGACGGGTGCGTTTCCTGCGCCTGAAACCCGGCCTGCAGGCGACCATTGCGGCGCTGCTCGTGCTGCTGCTGGGCTGGCTTGCCTATGCCAGCGTGGTGGCCGTCATCGGCAATCCGGCCGAGCGGGCCGAAGCCAGGAAGGCCCGCTATCTGGCCCGGGAGCTGGATCTGCTGACAAGGGAGGTCGAGCGCCTGCAAGAGGAGGGGATGACCCGGCTTGAGCGCCTGGAAGCCTCGCAGCGGGTGCTGGAGGCCGCCATCGGCAAACAGACCGGCCGGCCGGCTGCGGAGGCGGCCGAGGGTGATGGGAATTCCGCCTCTGCATCTTCCGGAGAACCGGCGCGACCGGCGAGCCCGTCGTCTGCTGAAGAAACCGGAAACGGAGCAGGAGCCGAGAAGGTCAGTCTGCTTGCCCGTCGCACGGATCAGCTCATCACGCGTCTGGAGATCCTGCAGAAACGCAGCACGCGTCTGGCCGCCATTCTGGAGCAACGGGAAGAGAAACGGCTTGCCCGGGCGCGCACCCTCTTTGCGGCACTCGAACTTGCGCAGCCGCTGGCCGCCGTCGAGGAGGAGCCGGAAGAAGGGCGGGCCGTGGGCGGGCCCTATGCGCCTCCGCAGCTGCTGCGGCGGGAGGGCGGCGGCGAGCTGCATGTCCTGCCATTCTCCGAGAGCACCTTCCCGGAAGGAGATGATGGCTTTCTTCTGCCGGCCGCCCGTCGTCTGCTGGCCAAGTTGGCCGAGGCGCATCGTGTCCACAGCCTTCTGCTCAGCCTGCCAAGCACCGAACCGGCGGACAACTACTACATTTCCTCCCGTTTCGGGGTCCGGCGGGATCCGTTCCGCAAGACGCGCAGCATGCACTATGGCCTGGACCTTGCGGGCTGGCGGGGCGAGCCGGTGCGGGCCGTGGCGGCCGGCCGGGTCGTGCATGCCGGCCGGGCGCCGGCCTACGGGCTGATGGTGGAGATCGATCACGGCAATGGCTATCACACCCGCTATGGCCACATGATGCGGGTTCTGGTAAGAAAGGGGCAGCCGGTTACCCCTGGCATGCGGATCGGGTTGATCGGCAGCACGGGGCGCTCGACCGGCACGCATTTGCACTGGGAGGTCTGGCAGAACGGGCGGCCGGTTGACCCCTTGCCCTTTCTGAAGGCGACAGGTGATGTTCGGAAACTCCAGAAACTCTTCGCGGAAACGGCAGCAGATGGCAAGGGAACCGCAGGCAGGGGCTGAAGGCGCATCGGCGCCCTCGATCATCAGCAAGGGGGTGCGGCTGACCGGCGAGCTCGTAAGTGCGGGTGAGCTGCAGCTTGACGGTCATTTCGAGGGGCGGGTGCGCTGCCATCAGCTGACGATCGGCGAAAGCGGCTCGCTTGGTGGCGAGGCGGAAGCGGAAATTGCGGTGATCAAGGGCCGGTTTTCCGGCCAGCTGATCGCCCGCTCCATCCGCATTGCCGAAACGGCCCATGTGGAAGGCGACATCTATCAGGACAACATCGCCATCGAGGCCGGTGCCACCATCCACGGCCGCCTGCTCGCCCGGGAAGGGCGCGCGGAAAAGGACGGCGGCCCGGCATCGCCCGAGCAGGCGGGCGTTGTGGAAACGCCGGCCGATATAGTCAATATTTCTGCATGACCCTTC